>CALWIP010000001.1 GCA_944380775.1 uncultured Clostridia bacterium
ACCTGCATCGCGCTGGAAAGCAATGATTTCTATTTTGGACGGAATTTGGATCTGACCACTTCGTTTGGAGAAGGGGTCCTCATCACGCCGCGGGCGTTTCCGCTGCGGTTTTGGCAGGAGCCGCCGCAGCAGCGCCATTTTGCCATGATTGGGATGGCTGCACCGTCAAAAGAGCTGCCGCTCTATGCGGAAGCGGTGAATGAAAAGGGGCTCGGCATGGCGGGCCTTCATTTCCCGGGGAATGCGGTTTACCCCAAGGGATCGGGCGGCAGGCGCTGCGTCGCGCCGTATGAGCTGATCGCCTGGGTGTTGGGCCAGTGCGCCGCCGCAGAAGAAGCGGCTGCCCTTTGCCGGAATCTCGTGCTGGCCGGCCCGCCGGAGGGCGGCCTGCCGTTGGCGCCGCTGCATTGGATGCTGGCAGACCGGGAGGCGTGCTTTGTGCTGGAACAAACGGAAAGCGGGATGCAGGTCTGGGAAAACCGGACCGGCGTGCTCACCAATAACCCGCCGTTCCCGTTCCATCTGCAAAACCTGCGGCAGTACCGCCATCTTTCCCCGCGTGCGGAGGAAAACCGCTTTGCCCCGTGGGACCTTGCGCCGTTTGGCGAAGGGTTTGGGGCCATCGGCCTGCCGGGAGACGCTTCTCCCGCGTCGCGCTTTGTCCGCGCGGCGTTTTACCGGGCAAATGCCAGCCTGAAGGGCACGGAGGCGGATGCGGTTTCCCAGTTTTTCCACATCCTGGATGCTGTAGCAATGGTGCGCGGCTCCGTTGTAGCGGAGGATGGCGCGGAGGACGAGACCGTCTATTCCTGCTGTGTCAACGCTTCGCGAGGAATCTACTATTATAAGACCTATGGGAACAGCCGCCTCGAGGCGGTCCACCTCTTCCAGGAAGATCTGGATTCGGATGCGCTAATCCCGTTTGCGCTGGAGCGCGAATGGCAAGTCCATATGCAAAACGGAGGGGAAAAAGAATGGAATTGACGATGAAACCGGTTGCAAGGATCCAAAGCGATTTCCCGGAGAAATTTGGGATCCCGCGGCAGAGCGGCCTCGTGCCGGAGCTGGAGGCCCGCGTAGTGTTCGAGCCGCCGTACCGCGCGCCGGAAGCAGTGCGCGGGTTAGAGGGTTTTTCCCATATTTGGCTGCTGTGGGCGTTCTCCGAGTCGCTGCGCGAGGGTTGGTCCCCCACGGTGCGGCCGCCGCGCCTGGGTGGGAATGTGCGCGTCGGTGTGTTTGCTTCCCGCTCGCCGTTCCGGCCGAATCCCATCGGGCTTTCCGCCGTCCGGCTGGAGCGCATCGATTTCGGCCCGGAAGGGCCCGTCCTGCATGTGCGGGGGGCGGACCTCATGGACGGTACGCCGATTCTGGACATCAAGCCCTACGTCCCGTATTCCGACAGCTACCCGCAGGCGTTGGCGGGGTTTGGCGGCGCGCATGTAGACGACGCGCTGGAGGTGGAGTTCCCTGCCGCCCTGCGGGACATGCTCCCGCCGGAAAAACGGGAGGCCGCGGAAAAGGTGTTGCGCGGCGACCCGCGTCCCTCTTACCAAAAGGACCCGGCGCGCATGTACGGCCTTTCATTTGCCGGGTTTCAGATTCGCTTTACGGTGGACGGCAACCGTTTGACGGTGCGCGAGGTACAGGAAGATTTTCCAAAATTGACTTAACATTTTACTGCAGAGGGAATTGCAACCCGGGCGGCTTGGTGCTATAATAGGGAAAAACCACGATTCTTGGCGGAAAACAGCCGGATTTTCGGCGTTTTACGCCTCATTTTTTGGGAAGAGGACGGTGGCTTTGGTTGAGCGACAGTAAAAATTTATTGACGGTGGGCAGCGTCCCGAAAAAAATGCTGTATTTTGCCATTCCAATCTTTTTCAGCAACCTATTCCAGCAGCTTTACAATGCGGTGGACTCGTTGATTGTCGGGAATTTCATCGGGGAAGAGGCGTTGGCTGCGGTCGGTTCCTCGTCCAGTTTGATCATGCTGCTGACGGGCCTCATCAACGGCGTCGGCCTCGGCGCCGGCGTGCTGATTGCGCGGTTCTTCGGCGCGGGGGACGACAAGAGCATCGAACGGGCGGTTCATACCACTGTGGCGTTTGGTCTGGTGGCCGGCACGGCGCTCACGGCGATCGGCGTCGTGTTTTCCCCGCAGATCCTCCAGCTCATGGGAACGCCGGAAGAGGTCATGCCAAATTCTGTCCTCTATTTCCGGGTCTATTTCTGCGGTTCCATCGCGGTAGTGCTGTATAATTTCGGCGCGAGTATCCTGCAGTCAGTCGGCGACAGCCGCAGCCCGATGAAATACCTCATCACGGCGTCGCTCACCAACGTCGTGCTGGACCTGCTCTTCGTCGCGGTGTTTCACATGGGCGTGGGCAGCGCCGCCCTGGCGACCATCATCAGCCAGGCGCTCAGCGCATTTTTGGCGTTGTTCAAGCTCACGCGCGCCAAGAGCAGCTACCGGATCAACTGGCGGCGCGTCCGTTTTGACGGCGAAATGCTCCGCCGGGTTATTACGTTGGGCGTGCCGTCCGGCGTGCAGAATTCCGTCATTTCTCTTGCGAACGTGATTGTGCAGTCGAACATCAATTCGTTCGGCGCGACGGCGATGGCCGGCGTAGGCGCGTATTATAAAATTGAAGGATTCGCATTTTTGCCGGTAAATTGCTTTGCGTTGGCGCTTTCGACCTTTATCAGCCAGAACCTTGGCGCGCAGCGCTACGACCGCGTGCGCAAAGGGATGCGCTTCGGCTTGATTTGCAGCCCCCTGCTGGCTGAGACCATCGGCGTGCTGATCTTTGCGTTCGCCCCGGTTTTGATCGGCGCATTCAACAACCAGCCGGATGTTATCCAGTACGGCGTGGACGACGCCCGGACGGTGGCGCTTTTCTACTGCCTGGTCTCCTTCTCTCACTGTTGCGCCGGGGTTTTGCGCGGCATGGGGAAACCCGTGGTGCCAATGGTGATTATGCTGGCGGTCTGGTGCGTTATCCGGATTACTTACATCACCATTGCGGTGTCGATTTTCCATGACATCCATGTGGTCTATTGGGCCTACCCTCTCACCTGGTTCATCAGTTCGGTGCTGTTCGCGGCGTTCCTCTGGAAACATACGCCAAAGGCGCCGGAGGGCGTGCCCGCCTGACGGCGAAGACGCCGTGCGGGACGTGAAAAAAGCTTCCTGCCCCGGAAAACCGGGAGGCGGGAAGCTTTTTTTTGCGCGCGGATTCAGCGCGGCAGCAGCTCGGCGCGGCGGGAGCGGTAATACAGGATGCCGAATGCGTCGGCGAGGACCCAGCCGATGGGAACGGACCACCAGATGCCCACGACGCCCACGCCCGGCACGGCGGAAAGCGCGTAAGCGAGCAGGACCCGGAGCCCCAGCGAGATGACCGTGAGCACCACGGACATGCCCGGCCGGCCCAGCGCACGGTAGAGGCCGTAGAGCAGGAACAGCACGCCGATCAACGCGTAAAACGCGCCCTCAATGCGCAGGTAGCGCACGCCTTCCGAGATCACAGCGGCGGAAGCCGCGGGGTCGTCGAGGAAAAGGCTGACCAACGGCCCGGCCAGCGCCCACACCAACAGGGAGAGCGCCAGGCCGAAGGAGACCGATACCACGGCCGCTACACGGATCCCCTTTTGGATGCGCTCCGTTTTTCCTGCGCCGTAATTTTGCGAGAGGAAGATGGAGAAGGCGTTGCCGAAATCCTGGACGGGCAAGTACGCGAACGCGTCAATCTTAACCCCGGCGGCGAACGCAGCCATCACAGTGGCGCCAAAGCGGTTCACCAGGCCTTGCACGGTAAGGATGCCGAGGTTCATGATGGACTGCTGCAAGCAGGTCAGCGAGGAAAACCCGGCAATCTCCCGGATGCGGCCCGCCCGCAGCCGGACGGACGGGTCCCGCCGGACAAGGCTGGGGAATTTCCGCACGGTGTAAACGGCGATGCCGATGCCGGAAACATACTGGGAGAGGACCGTCGCCTCTGCGGCCCCGGCGACGCCCCGGCGCAGGCCGGCGACAAACCAGAGGTCGAGCACGATATTCAGCACGGCGGACACAGCCAGGAATGCGAGCGGGACGGTGGAGTTCCCCAGGGAGCGGAGCAGGGCGGCAAAGAAATTGTAGAGGAAGATCCCGGCGAGGCCTGCGAAAATGACGGTTAGGTAGTCGCGCATCAGGCCCACCAGCTCTTCCGGCGTTTGCAGCGCCCAGATGATGCCGTCCTTGCAGGCAAAAACCAGCACGTTGAGCACAACGGTGACGGCCCCGAGCAGCACAAACGAGGCGAGCACGCCTTCCTTAAGGCCGTGCTCGTCCTTTTGGCCAAAGCGGATGGAAAATACCGTCCCGCTGCCCATGGCAAGGCCGAGCAAAATCGAAGTCAGGAACGTCATGAGGGAAAACGAAGAACCCACTGCCGCCAGCGCGTCCGCGCCCAAAAAGCGCCCGACGATCAGCGTGTCGGCGATGTTGTAACACTGCTGCAACAGGTCGCCCAGGATCATCGGGACCGCAAAGCGCAGCAGGGTTTTCATGACGGGGCCTTCCGTCAGCTGCGTCCCGGGAATCGGCATCAAAATCACCGGACCTTTCTAAACGGAATGAATAGCTTTCTTTTCGAAACCTATTATAGAAGAGAAGAACGGAAATGTCAATCAAAACACCCGGGTCTGCAAAAGGAAGGGGAAAAACGCTTGTAACCGGCGGGCGGATGGAGTAAGATAAAGGAAAGCCGCGCCCAGCGAGGGAAAAGGGGGAAGGGGCATGTTTTTAGACGGCTTGGACGAAACAGACCGGAAGATTGTCCGGTTATTAATCCAGAATGCGCGCATTTCCTATTCAGAATTGGGCGCGGAGGTCGGGATCTCCCGCGTGGCGGCCCGCATGCGGGTGCAGGCGCTGGAGAAAAAGGGGGTTATCGAGGAATATACCACCGTCATTAACCCGCAAAAGATCGGCGGCGCGGTCTCCTGCTATTTTGAGATTGAATTGCAGCCGGATACGCTGGAAGAGGCCGCCGCCCGGCTGGAGCAAAACGATGTGGTGACCCAGATCTACCGCGTCACAGGGAAGAGCAAGCTGCATGTCCACGCGGTGGCGGCTTCGGCGGAGGAGATGGAACAGTTGATCTCCGGCGTCATCGATCGGCTGCCGGGTGTGGTGTCGTGCAGTGTGAACAATATTTTAGCGCGCATCAAGGATATTAAGGGCCTGCGGCTGTGAAGAACACCGAAAACATCGGGGAATGGCGAAATCTTTTGGCCTTTTCCTTGACTTTCCTCTGAAAAGGCGCTATACTGGTGGTGCTGCCTAAAAAAGGCAGGATCAACCAAAAGGAGGCAGGAGAATGGGAACACGCGCTCGTTTTAGCAGCGAAACAACTGCCCCCGCGCCGCGCCCGGATCCTGTGCCTGCCGTCCATGCTGTTTTCCCGCGCTGAATGCGCATTTCGCGACGGTTGTAAGCGCCCCCGCCCGGGCTGCGGCGGAGGCGCTTTTTCTGTGTCCCCGCGATGGGAAACGGCGGGTTCGCTGCCCTATTTTGGAGAGATCCTGAAGAGAAAGAAAAGGAGGAAGCTGTTTGAAAGCAAAGGGAGAGAAAAAATTCGCACTCATTTGGCGATTCCTGCGGCGTTACCTGTGGATTTTCGCCTTTACGCTCCTGTTTTCCATGCTCAACACCGTCTTGAACTCCCTCACCACGCAGGTGGTACGCTACACAGTCGACTCGGTCCTGGGAGGGGAGCCGTTTCCGGACCTTCTGCTGCGGGTCGTACCGGAGGGGTTCCTGGAATCCCTCGCCCCATCCAATGCGCTGCTGATCGCCGCCGGGTTGATCCTGGTGGTCTCCGTCCTCTCGGGCCTGTGCATGTACGGCAGCCGCATGGGGACGGCGTTTGGCTCTGAGAATTTTGTGAAATCACTGCGCGACGCGCTCTATGAGCACATCCAGCACCTGCCGTATGCGTGGCATGTGCGGCACCGAACGGGCGAGATCATCCAACGCTGCACCTCCGACGTCGAAGTCGTGCGCAACTTCGTCACGAACCAGATGCTCGAGGTTTTCCGCATCATTTTCCTTGTCGGGTTTTCTCTGGCGCTCATGTTCTCCATGAATTGGAAAATTTCCCTCGTGGCGCTGGCGTTCCTGCCCGTCATCCTTTTGTATTCTTCTATTTTTTACACGAAGATTGCCCAGCGCTTTTTGGTGGCGGATGAGGCGGAAGGGGATCTTTCCTCTACGGTGCAGGAGAATTTGACCGGCGTGCGCGTGGTGCGCGCGTTCGGACGCGAAAAATTTGAGGTAGACCGCTTCGACCAGAAAAATGACCGCTTTGCGAATCTGTGGATCCGGCTCGGCCGCCTGATGAGCACCTATTGGGGCGTCGGGGACCTGATGAGCGGACTGCAAATCCTTACGGTGATGTGCACCGGCATTGTTTTTGCGGTCAACGGGGAAATCACGCTGGGCGAATTCATGGCGTTCATCTCGTACAATTCCTCGCTTGTGTGGCCGGTGCGCGGCTTGGGGCGCATCCTCTCGGAGATGAGCAAGGCCGGCGTTTCCATCCGCCGCCTGGCGTATATCCTCGACGCCGAGCCGGAGCGGGACCAGCCCGACGCGCTGGAGCCGCCGATGGACCGCGACATTGTCTTTGACCATGTGACGTTCTCTTACGAGGGGTTTCCGGTGCTGGACGACATCAGCTTTACCATCCCGGCGGGCAGCACGTTCGCCATTTTGGGCGGCACCGGGAGCGGTAAGTCGACCATGGCGCACCTGCTCGACCGCCTGTATGAGCTGCCGCCGGAGAACGGGCGCATCACCATTGGCGGCGTGGATCTTTCGCAGATCCGCCGCTCCTACCTGCGGCGGAACATCGGCATGGTGCTTCAGGAGCCGTTCCTCTTTTCCCGCACCATCCGGGAGAATATTTCGGCTGTGCGGCCAAACGCCTCCATGGCGGAGATCCGGCGCAGCGCCGGCACCGCCCACGTGGACGAGGCTATCCAGGATTTCCCCGACGGGTATGAAACCGTTGTGGGGGAACGTGGCGTCACGCTTTCCGGCGGGCAGAAGCAGCGCGTGGCCATTGCCCGCACGCTGATGCAGGAAGCGCCGGTCCTGCTGTTTGACGATTCGCTCTCTGCCGTCGACGCGGAGACGGATGCGCAGATCCGCGCTTCGCTGCACGATTCGAAAGGGGACGCGACCGTGATTCTCATTTCGCACCGCATCACCACCCTGATGCATGCGGACCAGATCCTGGTGCTGCACCACGGCAAGGTCGCGGAGATTGGCACACACGAAGAACTTTTGCAAAACCACGGTATTTACCGGGAAATCTATGACATCCAAATGAGCAGCGAAGACCGCGCCGCACTTGAAGAAGCGCCGGGAACGCAGGAAAGGGGGACGGAACATGGCAGTAGGATTTGACGACAAAGAATATACAAGGTCCTTTGAATGGTCCTCCTGGAAAAAACTGCTCCCGTTTTTGAAGCCCTACCGCAAGACGCTGCTCCTGGTGCTGGGGCTGAACCTGGTGTGTTCGTGCATCGACATCGCGCTCCCGCTGTTCCAGCGCTACGCCATTGACAATTTCATCACCCAGCAGACGTTGGCGGGGCTCCCGGTGATGGCGGTGGTTTATGCGCTGGCCATTTTGATCCAGACGCTGGCCGTCATCGCCTTCACCCGCTGCTCGATGCGCGTGGAGATGAACCTCGGCAAGGACATCCGCCGCTCGTGCTTTGTCCATTTGCAGACGCTTTCCCTTTCCTATTATAATGTAACGCCCGTGGGCTACCTGCTCTCCCGTTTGATGAGCGACACCAACCGCATTGCAGCGATGATCGCGTGGAACGTGACAGATATTTTCTGGGCGGCGACTTATGTGCTGGGGGTTTTCCTCATGATGTTAGCGCTCAACCCCGCGCTGGCCGTCACCGTCATTGTAATTGTGCCGGTCATCGCGCTGCTCACCGCCTGGTTCCAGGACCGCATCCTGCGCTGGAACCGCCGCGTGCGCAAGATGAATTCCCGCATCACCAGCGCGTACAACGAGGGCATTATGGGCGCGCGGACCTCGAAAACGCTGGTCATCGAGGACCAGAACAGCGAGGAATTCCGCGAGGTTTCGCAGGACATGAAGGTCGCCTCCGTGCGCGCAGCGCGGCTGAGCGCCGTGTACATCCCGCTCATCCTGTTTTTCAGCTCGCTGACCACGGCCATTATCCTGGCGCGCGGCGGTTCGATGGTGCTTTCCGGCACGCTTCTGTTCGGCACGCTTTCCGCGTTTACCTCTTACGCGGTCGGTATTTTTGAACCGATCCAGCAGATTGCGCGCAACATCGCCGACGTCCTTTCGCTACAGGCGAATATCGAGCGCGTAATGGGCCTGCTCGAACAGAAACCGATGATCACGGATGCGCCGGAGGTCATCGCCAAATACGGCACGGCGTTCGAGCCGAAAAAGGAGAATTGGGAGCCGATTCAGGGCGAGATTACGTTTGAGGATGTGAGCTTCCGCTATCCCGACGGGAACGAAGAGGTGCTCAGCCATTTCAACCTGAAGATCCCGGCCGGTTACACGGTGGCCATCGTCGGCGAGACGGGCGCAGGGAAGAGCACGCTGGTCAATTTGGCCTGCCGCTTCTTTGAACCGACCAGCGGACGCATCCTCATCGACGGCCGCGATTACCGCGAGCGCAGCCAGCTCTGGCTGCACAGCAGCATTGGTTATGTGCTGCAAAGCCCGCACCTTTTCTCCGGCACCGTAATGGAAAATATCCGCTACGGGCGGCTGGACGCCACGGACGAGGAAGTCATTGCGGCGGCAAAGGCCGTTTCGGCGGACCAGGTTGCCGAAAAGCTGGAAAATGGCTACCAGAGCGATGTGGGCGAGGGCGGAGACCGGCTTTCCACCGGGGAAAAACAGCTGATTTCCTTTGCGCGCGCCGTACTGGCGGACCCGCGGATCTTCGTACTCGACGAGGCGACGTCTTCCATCGATACGCAGACCGAACAGCTGATCCAGAAGGCGACGGAACGGCTGCTGCATGGGCGCACATCGTTCCTCATTGCGCACCGGCTTTCGACCATCCGCCAGGCGGACCTGATTTTGGTCGTGCGCGACGGGCAGATCGTCGAGCAGGGGACGCACACAGAGCTGCTGCGGCGTCGCGGCTATTACCACGACCTTTACCGCAGGCAATTTGAAGAAGAAGCCTCCGCGCACCGCTTACAGGCGTAATGCCGGGGCAAAAAACTCCCGCCAGCAATGCTCTGGCGGGAGTTTCCGGTCTGCCGGGGTCCGGCTTTATTTTTGTTTTTTTCGTTCGCGCAATTCTTCTTCCCGGCCGCGCATTTTGTCTTGCTCGGTCAGGCGCATCATGATTTCTTTTTCGTACTTCGCCCAGCGGCGGTGGTCCATTTTTGAGACGCGCGGCTCCCTGGGGTGCAGCTCATAGCTCACCAGCCATTCCGGCCGGATTTCCTCCATCACGGTCTGCGGGATGAAATAATCCCGCGGTTTGCGTTGCATTTGCAGGTTTTGGATGAGCCGGTCGAGGACTTTTTGGGTGAAGAAATCCCCCTCGCCGCCGTGGACGGACGAATCGATCTGCCGGTAATCCCCCGGCTTGGTCAGCTTGACGGCTTCCATGAAGTCGGCCCAAACGGGATATTCCGTCAGCTTGACCTTCTCCTTTGGCACCTTGAGCACCAGCTTCACGCTGGTGGAAACGCGCCCGTTGGTGCATTTGCGGTGGAAGCGCAGGCTGCCGAACACCGGGCTTTCGCACTGGAGGCCGAGAATGTCTACCAGCGCGGCATACGCCCGGGAAAAGCTCTGGCTTTTGTGGGCGCGGTACACTTTTCCCATTTTCAGAATTTTCAGAACCGCCATCGATTGGTAGGTGATAATTACGATAGGTCCTTCCCCCTTTCAACTTCCATCACTGCCCAGTCGTACAAAAAGGTGTCGACCTTGCCGAGGTCAACCGGCCGGATTAAATACCGGCGCAGCAGCTTTTCTTCGTCCTGGCCGGTGCCGTGGTAGTAAGCGTCGGCAATGCCGCCCGCAATGCAGCCCACCGTGTCGGTGTCGCAGCGGATGCTGAACACGTTGCGGATGCAGTCTTCCCAGGAGTCGCTCTCCAAAAAGCAGCGCAGCGCCACCGGCATGGTGCCCATGCTGCTCACGTCGAACCGGGAAAACGGCCGGCGCAGGCACAACGGCCGGGAGAGGCGGTAATGGAATGTTTTTTGTACATAGGATTGGATCTCTTTCTTACTGTAGCCCTTGCGCCCCATGTAGACGCAGGCGGCTGTGGCAACCGCGGCTTTCACACCTTCCGGGTGGCTGTGCGTGCACATGGCGCTTTTCTCCGCCTCGGCGGCGACCTCTTCCATCGTGTCAAAATATTGGCCAATGAAGCTCACACGCATCGCGGAGCCGTTCCCGTAACTATTATACCCTTTTTCCGAGCGGGAGTCCAGCCACTGCTTGAACAACACGCCGTAGCCTACGCCGGGATATTTGCGCCCGAAGAGGTTGTAGGCTTTGGCGTACGGCAGCGATTTCAGCACCGCGTACTTGGTTGCCACCGTCATAACGGTGTCGTCGGTAAAAAAGCTCCTGCCAGAAAAAAGAGGTTCGCTTTTCGGGTCAAACCCCTTCGGGCGGCTGAATTCAAACCGTGACCCCGCAATATCTCCTAAAATCGCTCCGTACA
The DNA here is from genome assembly GCA_944380775.1 of uncultured Clostridia bacterium. GTDB lineage: Bacteria > Bacillota > Clostridia > Oscillospirales > Acutalibacteraceae > CALWKP01. Next base: position 10,756 of record CALWIP010000001.1, read on the forward strand.
TGCTGCTTCTCCCACTTTTCCGCCATGATTTTCCGCCGCGCCTTCAGATTTTATCTGTTACATGTTTATTATACAAAAAAAAAGAAAGTTTTACAAGCCTCTCGCGGGAATGCGGGCGCTGGAAAAAAGAAGCTCCCCCGGAAAGGGGGAGCGGGGAAGGCGGGAGCCTTCTCTAACTTGCCGAGCGCATTTGCAACCGCAGCTTGTCGGAGATCATTGCGATGAATTCGCTATTGGTGGGCTTCCCGCGCGTGTTGTGGATGGTGTACCCGAAATAACTCGTCAAAACGTCCACATCGCCGCGGTCCCACGCGACCTCAATGGCGTGCCGGATGGCGCGCTCTACGCGAGAGGACGTGGTTTCGTACCGCTTGGCGACAGAGGGATACAGCAGCTTCGTGACCGCGTTGATAATGTCGGGGTTTTCGGTTGCCATGATAATCGAGTCGCGCAGGTAGTGATAGCCTTTGATGTGGGCCGGCACGCCGATTTGGTGTAGGATCTCCGTAACCTGGATTTCCAACGGAGGCCGCCCGGCGGTGTCTTTTGCGGAGACCGGACGCCCGAGCTCGCGGTTGCGGCACAGTTCTTGGATGCGGACCGCAAGGTTTGCCGGCTCGAACGGGCAGATGACAAAATAAGACGCGCCGGATAACATGACCTCCCGTTCCAGCGTCGGGCTGGAAAAGGTAGACATCACCAGGAAAACCGGAGCCTTGGACCCCATGTGCTGGCGCGCGGCGCTAATGACGCCGATGGCGTCGAGCCCTGGCATGAACAAGTCGAGCAGGACGGCGTCGGGTGCTTTTGCCTCGATTTCCCGGAACAGCTCCAGGCCGTCCTTTTGTAGAAACGTGACCTCCAGGCCGGCCTTTTCCAGCGGCCTGCCGTTCCGCTCGACCCATTCGTCAGAATTTTCTGAAATAAAAAGCTTCCATTTCTTTTCCATGCGAATTCTCCCTTTTTGGTAGCGTTCTTACAGGTATTATATTACCATATTTGGTAAAAAATGGCAATCCCCTTTTGAAAATTTTTTTGGGAGTATCCGCGCCAGTCCCCTGCGGTCAAGCCGCAGGGGACTGGTCTGTTGCGCTGGAAAGGCTTTGGGCCGCCGCGAGCATATTTTCCGCGAAGATCCCGTAGCCGTGCGTGGGATCGTTGACAAAAACATGGGTAACGGCCCCGGCCAGACGGCCGTTTTGCAGGATAGGGCTCCCGCTCATCCCCTGCACAATCCCGCCGGTTTTTTCCAGCAGGACGGGGTCTGTGACGGAGAGAACCAAATTCTTGGTCTTTGCGGTTTCATCATAATTGACGCTTTCAATGCGGATGTCATAGAGTTGCGGGCCGTTCTCGTCCAGCGTTGCGAGGATCTGCGCAGGGCCGGAGACGACCTCCTGCTTCATTGCCACGGGTACGGCCTCCTGCTGGACCGGGCAGGACCAGAGCACGCCGTAGACCCCGGTTTCCAAGTTGGCCAGAAGATCGCCCACCGGTGTGTCGCTGCTGAAATAACCGCGCAACTCGCCCGCGCGGCCGCGCTCGCCCTTGACAATGCCGTTGATTGCCACTGGGACCAGTTTCCCGTTGCGCAGCGGCATCAGGCCGGCGGTGTCCACGTCGCAGACCCCGTGGCCTAGACCGCCAAATTTTCCATCCTCCGGTTGGTAGAATGTCACCGTGCCGATCCCGGCGGTGCTGTCGCGTACCCAGAGGCCGCCTTTCCAGAGGGCGTCTACGTCAGAGAGGACGGGACATAGCGTTGTTTCGTGCAGGGTTTCGCCACGCCGCACGGTAACCTGCACCGGGGCGCCGCCGCTGCCCTCGATGGTCTGCGCGACTTGCTCGTTTTGTTCCATTTTAACGCCGTTGATTTGTAAAATGATATCGCCAGGTTGGAGCCCGGCTTCTTTGGCGGGGTTGACGATCTCCCCGCCGGATTGGATTTCGCTGATCCCGACGATCATCACGCCGTTGGTGTACATTTGAATGCCGAACGGCGTGCCGCACGGGATGACCTCCGTTTCCGCCACCTCGCGGACCGCGACGGTTTTCACTGGGATGAGGCCAAGCAGCTTTACCTGCGCCCGGTATCCGCCTTCTTCCAGCGCAGAGGATGCGGGAATCTCGTCGCCGGGCAGCCGGGACGCGGAGAGCCCCGGCCCGGAAAGGGAAAACGCGCGCCCAGCGACTGTTTGGAACTCTGCGGGGAGCTGGCGGCCAACCAGCGCGATTGCAGAAAAAAGCAAAAAAGATGCGGCGGCCGCTGTCACCGCCGCTTTGCGAAAGAAATTACGCCATCGCAAATTCTCACCTCCTTTGGGCAGCACCGTTACTTTGCCTCAGCGAGCCGGTTTTATGGGGCCCAATATTACGTACCGCCGCCAGGTTTTGGAATTTGCTTTCACAGGCTTGCGATGCGCTGCGGCGCTGGAAATAGGGGAGGAAAGAACTTCTTTTTTTCAAAACGTGAAAAACAAGTTTTTTTTGAAAATGCGGAGGCTTCCCCTTGATTTTTCCCCATTGTTCCGATATAATAAGGAAGCAATCTTTTTTGCCGGTGTGTCGGAATTGGCAGACGACCGCGACTCAAAATCTACTTCGTAGAATGTTGGGTGTCCTGGCAAAACCCTTGATAAATCGGCGCTTTCACAACTTCATATTTTCATTTGGTTTTAATATCCCTCCCGCACATCCCTCCAAAATCTGAGAT
>CALWIP010000002.1 GCA_944380775.1 uncultured Clostridia bacterium
CGCGGCGGCATTCAACGCGGAATTCTCCCCAATTTTCATCCTGCGCGAGCACTGGCAGCGAGGAGAACGCTTCGTCTAGCGCGTCGAGCCGCGCGTGGGAAAGATAGAGCGAAAGCGCTCCGTGCGCCTGGCCCCAGGCGTCGAGCAGCGCTCCGGCGCAGTCCGCCGCTTGGGAAAGATTCCCGGAGGCCGATTCTGTGCGCTGTGTGAGACGTTCGAGTTCCCGCACGGAAGACTGGGTGTGGAAAAATCCGGCGGCACACAGGCCGGCTGTGACGAGGAAAACGCCCCATGCGGCAAAAATCCGGTTCATTTGCGTTCCTCCTTGCGGATAATCTGGTAATTTCCGGCGGCGTCCGCCGTCATGAGGAAGACCTCGCCGGGGCGCAGGCCCTCCTGCTTTAAGATCTTTTCTACCCAGCGCGCGTCCCTGCCGCAAAGCCGCAGGGAGAGCTCCGACACAGCCCCGTCGCTGAGCACGACGGTCTCCAGGCCATGGTCCTGCACGGGAAGGCCGAGCTGCGAGAGCGTCGGCGGCTCTTGGTCCGGCTTTTTCAGCACGCTCAATTTCCCGTTGGTCTCTACAATGGCGTAAGAAACGTCCTCCAGCCGGAAGACGCCCGCCTGCCGGAGCTGCTCCCAGAGGTCCTCCGTGGTCATGCGAAGGCTGCGCATCGCCTTCTGGTCGAGCTTGCCGCGGCAGATGACGATCACCGGCCGCCCGCAGACCAGCTGGCGGAACCGCGCGTGGCGGAGCATGAGAAACGAGGCGAGCAGCTCGCAAAGCATCAGCACCGCAATGGGGATGACGCCGCTGGCCAGCGGCTGCCCGGTGTCCTGCATGGGGATGGCCGCGAGGTCCGAGATGAGAAGCGTCACCACCAGTTCGCTGGTTTGCAGCTCGCTGATTTGCCGTTTGCCCATGATCCTGACCGCCGCGGTAATGAGAATGTACAGCAGCAGAGTGCGGATCAGCGAAAGAAGCATCCTACATCACCCAGAGGTAGTGTTTGCGCGGCTCCCATTTTTATGCGCGCCTGCATAATTTTGCCTGGGCCTGCGCACGCTAACGGCAGGAAACGGGAAATGAGGTGGCAAAAATGGAAGAGCCAAATCAGATTTCAAAGGATCTGCTGGAAAATCTAGTCGCGCTGCGCGGGCAATTTGAAAATTGCATGGATTTTATGATGCGGGAATTTTGCATCGGCGAAAACCGGGCGGCGCTGGCCGCGATTGACGGCCTGGTGAATAAGCAGATTGTGGCGCAGGGGATTATGAACCCGATCCTCGGCGCAACTTTGCCGGAGGGCAGCCCGCAGGAGCGTTTTTCCTATATTCGGGACCATGCGCTCTCCACGGTGGACCAGGTGCAAATCCGCACGCTCGGCGACGTGACGGACCGCATCTTCTCCGGCTTCGTAGTGCTGCTGATGGACGGCTGTGACTGGGGCATCGCGTTCGGCGTGCAGGGGTTTTCGTTCCGCGGCATCTCCGAGCCGAGCAACGAGGTGATGCAGCGCGGTTCCCGAGAAGGGTTTGTCGAGCCATGCCTGATCAATATGTCTATGATCCGCCGCCGGATGCGGACGCCGAAGCTCAAATTTGAAAAAATGGAGATTGGCGCGCTGAGCAAGACCGGAGTCGTACTCTGTTACCTGGAAAACGCCGCCGCGCCGGAGGTGCTGGAAGAGGTGCGCGCCAACCTCCGGCAGATCCAAGAGGAGAGCGTTCTGGCGGCCGGGTACCTTGCGCCGTTCTTGGAGCGAAAAGGGATCTTCAACGGCGCCGGCCTTTCGGAGCGGCCTGACACCGTCTGTGGGAAGATTGCGGAAGGCCGCGTCGCCATTCTGGTGGACGGTACGCCGAACGTCTTGATTGTCCCGCATTTATTTATTGAAAATTTCCAGAGCTTCGACGATTACGCCATCCGCCCGTTTTATGCGACATTCACCCGCTGTTTGAAAATGATCGCGTTTTTCCTGGCGATGTTTCTGCCGGGCCTCTACGTCGCCACGGTCACATTCCACCCGGAGCTGCTGCCTGAGACGTTGCTCATTAAAATCGCCCAGGCAGAGGCGAGCACGCCGTTCCCGGTGATGACGGAGGCCATCGTCATCCATTTGATCTATGAGATCATGCGCGAAGCGGGCCTGCGTGTCCCGCGTCCGCTGAGCCACGCGGTCAGCATCGTCGGCGCGCTGGTTATCGGAGACACCGCCGTGACCTCCGGCCTCATCGGCAGCCCGACGTTGCTGGTGGTGGCGCTCACCGCGCTTTCCAGCTATGCGACGCCACAGCTCTACGAATCTATCGCGCTGGCGCGGTTGATCTTCATTGTTGCCGGCGGGGTCGCGGGCCTCTGGGGCGTCACGCTCGGCATGGCCGCAGTCGCCGTCGGCATCTGTGCAGAGAGCGTCTACCGCGTCCCGTTTTCCGCGCCGGTCTCGCCGTTCCGCCTGTGGAATATGCGGGACACCTTCCTGCGCGCCAGCTGGCGGATCCTTTCCCGCCGGACGGAAACGGTGCAGGATTTGCCAGGCGCGCATGTGCGCCGGCGGTAAGGAGGGGTTTGGTTGGCGGTTCCCAAAGAGCTGCACCGCGTCGGCGCGGGGCAGCTGTTCTGCCTTTTATTTTTGTCCCGGTTTTTGCTTGTGCTGGCGGTGAATTCCCGCTTTTCGGACGGCGGCAGCATCTTGGACAATATCCTTTCGGAGCTCGCCGCCTTCGCGGCCAATTTTTTGCTGGTTCTGCCGGTATGGGCGATGCACCGGCGCCGCCCGGGTCTGGACCTGCTCGACCAGGCGTACTTGGCCTGGGGAAAAGCCGCCGTGGCGGTCTGCCTTTTTTATGCGCTGTACCTCGTGGCGGTGAATTGGTATTACCTGTCGTTGTTCCAGCTCTACATCGGCAATGTGATCGAAGTGCGCACGCCGGTCTGGGTCGTCGCGGCGGGCGTGCTCGTCATGGCGTGCTACGGCGCGCTGCGCGGGGTGGAAGCCATCTTGCGGGCGTCCGGGGTCATCCTCGCCGCGCTCTGCGCGGGCCTGGTGTTTATCGTGGCGCTGCTGCTCCCGAAGATTGACCCGCTCCATTTCGAGCCGCTGCTGTACCACGGCCCGCAGCAAGCCCTTTCGGGCCTTGTGCTCTTCCTTTCGCACAATACGGGCATTGTCAGCCTGGGCCTGCTGCTGCCGCTGGTGCGAGGTCGCAAAAAACTGGGCTTTGCGGTTTGGAACACGGGCATCTGCGTCACGCTGGCGGTCTTGCTCGTGGTCATCGTCGGCGTCGCCGGGGATTATTTAGAAGGGCAGCTTTTCCCGGTGTATACGGCGTCCGCAATGGCGGAGGCCGGGCCGTTCCAGCGCCTGGACGCGTTTTATCTCGGCATGTGGATGATGGGATTGTTTATGAAGGTTTCGTTTGATCTTTATTTAATCTCCTATTGCATCACGAAATGTTGGAACGAACGGGCGGGGAAACTCTCTATTTTTGCAGCGGCAGTTTTTATTGCAGCCGGCGCGCAGCTCTCCGTCGTGGACCGCGCCGTGCAGGGGGTTCTGCACGGCCTTTGGTTCTTCGGAACGCTCTCTGCCGTGGCCACGTTGGCGCTGCCTCTCCTGGTGCTGTTTTCAGACCGCTGGAAGGCCGGCCGCGCCGCACGGAAAGGGGGAGCGGGATGACGCGCAGGAGGAAACGCACGCTCGCCGCAGGACTGGCCGTCCTTTTGCTGCTGCTTACTGGGTGCCAGGGGCAGCCCACGCTGAACCGCCGGCTGCTCATCCGCGGCATAGGGGTGGATTTGCTGGAGGACGAAAGCTGCCGCGTGACCATCCATGCGCTGGATGCTTCCGACGCAGAGGAGGACCGCGTGGAGCTTTTTACTTCGGAAGGGGAGACCGTCCTCGACGCGCTGAATAATGTGACGGCCCAGACCGGAAAAACGCCGCTGTATTCGCAAAACCTGCTCGTCCTTTTTGGGAGGAGGTGCGTGGAGCAGGGCCTGGACGGCGTGCTGGATTTCTTTGTGCGCTACAGCGAGACGCGCCCCACCGTCCCGGTTTTTCTCTCCGACACCACGGCAGAGGAGATCCTCCGTGTGGAAAAGGGGGAGGGCTATGTTTTAACACAGGATCTGGCGGCGCTTTCCCAGTCCGGGAACCTCAACGCGAAAGCGGTGTGCGTGCGCGTGCTGGACCTCATCAACCAGCGGGCGGCAGGCGGTTCGGCTTACCTGCCTATTTTGCAGGCGGGGGAGGGCGAAGTGCGGCACTGCGGCACGGCGGTGCTGCGAAACGGCGTCCTCGCCGGGGAATTAAACGCGGAACAGACGCGCGGCCTGCTCTTTTTGACCAAACAGATCACTTGGGGAACGGAAGTGCTGGACGCCGGCGAGACCGGCGGGGCCGGGCGGGTGACGGTGACGTTTTTCCGGTCCGGCTGCGAAATCGAGCCCGCCTTTTCCGAGGGGACGCCGTCCTTCCGCATCCGGGTCGGCTACGCCGCGAACCTCAGTTCCGCCGACGGCGGGGGGAAGCCGCTGGGGGAGGAATATTACGGCCTGTTCGAGCGCGCGCTGGAACGGAAATTGCAGCGGCAGGTGGAAGACGTGTTGCAAACCTGCCTGCAGGAGCTGCAGTGCGACGTTTTCCGCTTTGGCAGAAGGCTTCAGCAAGCGGACCCGGAAGCTTGGCGCGCCATTGAGGAAGATTGGCCGGAACAGATGGCGCAGGCCGCTTGCACAGTGGAGGCCGAGGTGGAGATCCGCCGAGTGGGCCAGGAGCTGACGCCGGACATTGGGCGGTAGCATATCCCGCGCAGGCCTGGCATATAGTTGGGGACGGGAGGGGGTTATGATGACTTGCAGAATGGACGACCTGCGCGACAAGGAGGTCGTTAACCTGGAAAACGGCGCGCGCCTTGGCTGCGTCTGCGACATCGAAATGGACACCGCGAGCGCGCGGGTGTGCGCGTAGGAGGTGTACGGCCGCCCGCGCTTCTTCGGCCTGCTAGGCCGGGAGGATGATTTGGTCATCCGCTGGGACGACATCGAGGTGGTGGGGGATGACATCATCCTTGTGCGCTGCCGCGGATGCAGCCGCGTGCGGCGGGTACGGCCGTGGAAGAGGTTCCTGCGGGAAAAATAAACCGGAGGAATGCCGGGATTTTTCGAAAAACGCTTGCAAAGTGCGGGAAGATATGGTACAATAACCGCAGTTGTGCCGCAGCGTGAGCTGCCGCGCCGCCTTTTTGCGCCCTTGCGGGCAGGCGGGCGGGCAAACGCGTGCGGCGCGCTACGCTGCAAAACGCACGCCGCGCCGTGTAGGGCCTGGTGCTCCAGTTAAGGAGTGGATCCCCCGGTGGGCCGGCGGAGGAAAAACCAAGGAGGTATTTAACAATGGCAGTCGTATCGATGAAACAGCTCCTGGAAGCGGGCGTCCACTTTGGCCACCAGACCAGAAGGTGGAACCCGAAGATGGCGGAGTACATCTTCACGGAGCGCAATGGCATTTACATCATTGACCTGCAAAAGACGGTCCGCAAGCTGGAGGAAGCGTACAATTTCGTGCGCGACCTGGCGATGAACGGCCAGTCGGTGCTGTTTGTCGGCACCAAGAAGCAGGCGCAGGATTCTGTGAAGGAAGAGGCGGAGCGCGCCGGCGCGTTCTATGTCAACGCCCGCTGGCTCGGCGGCATGATGACCAACTTCCGCACCATCCGCCGCAGGATCGACCGTCTCAACCAGCTCAAAGCAATGGAGGAAGACGGCACGTTTGAGCTGCTGCCGAAGAAGGAAGTCAGCAAGCTCAAGCTGGAGATTGAAAAACTGGAGAAATTCCTCGGCGGCATCAAAGAGATGCGCGAGCTGCCGGGCGCCCTGTTCATTGTGGACCCGCGCAAGGAACGCATTGCCGTGGCTGAGGCGAAGAAACTGGGCATCCCGATTGTCGCGATTGTCGACACGAACTGCGATCCGGATGAGATTGACTACGTGATCCCGGGCAACGACGACGCTATCCGTGCGGTGCGCCTGATCTCCGCGACGATGGCCAACGCGATCATCGAGGGCAGAGAGGGCCAGATGGGCGCCGCTGCCGCGGAAGAAAAGGAAGAAGAGGGCGCGGCGGAGGAATAACTCCCTGCCGCTGGGGGAAATACCCGTCTGAACGCCAGGCGGGTATTTTTCAGGGAATCCCCGTTCCTTGATTTTTGAAAAGAATCCAGTAACGAAAAAGAAGCGGAGGAAACGAAAATGGCTTTTACAGCAAAAGACGTCGCGGCGCTTCGCGAGAAGACCGGCTGCGGCATGATGGACTGCAAAAAGGCGCTCGCCGCTGCGGACGGCGACATGGAAAAGGCGATTGACTTCCTGCGGGAAAAGGGCCTTGCCGCTGCCACGAAGAAGTCCGGCCGCATCGCGGCGGAGGGCGTTGCTTACGCTGCGGTGAACGAGGCGGGCAACATTGCCGTTGTCATCGAGGTCAACGCGGAGACGGACTTCGTCGCCAAGAACGCCGACTTTCAGGCGTTTGTCAAGACCTGCGCCGACACGGTGATGGAGCAGAACCCGGCCGACGTCGAAGCCCTGCTGGCCTGCAAGGCTTCCGGCTCGGAAGAGACGGTCGACGCGATTCTGAAGGAGAAGATCCTCACCATCGGCGAGAACATCAAAGTCCGCCGCTTTGCCCGCTTTGAGGGCGTTGTCACGTCTTATGTGCACGCCGCGGGCCGCATCGGCGTCATCGCGCATTTCGACGCCCCGGCCGCTGTTGCGGGCACCGACGCGTTCAAGGAGTACGCGAAGAATGTCGCCATGCAGGTTGCCGCTGCGAACCCGCTCTACCTCAACGAGGCCGCCGTGCCCGCCGAGGTGATTGAGCACGAGAAGAAGATTCTCACCGAGCAGGTTGTCAACGACGGCAAGCCGGCTGCGATTGCCGAGAAGATCGTCAACGGCAGGATCCACAAGTATTACAAAGAGGTCTGCCTGACGGACCAGGAATACGTCAAGGACGGCGACCTCTCCGTCCAGCAGTACACCGAGAAGACCGGCAAGGAACTCGGCGGCGAGATCAAGATCCTCGGCTTTGTCCGCTTTGAGAAGGGCGAAGGCCTTGAGAAGCGCACGGACAATTTCGCGGATGAAGTTGCCAGCATGGTAAAATAAAACGACGAAAAGCGTTTGGCCCCCTGCATGCAAAACGATGCAGGGGGCTTTTTTTGCTGGGAAAATGCGCAAAAGAGAATCCAGGGAAAAGAACAGGATTTTTATGAAATTTGACGGATTTCTCCGTTGCTTTCTGAAATGGGGTGTGCTATAATTTCATAGAAATTGGGGATTTTTTCATCCTTTTCCGGAAGATCCCCCGCTGCCGGCACGGCGCTGCCGCGCCGGTTTCAAACATCAAACAGAAGGAGAGTAACCCATGAATCAGTTCAGTCAATACACTCTGGGGGACATGCGCCTTTCCTATTGGACCGACGACCAGAATCACGTCGGCATGCGCCTGGTGCCGCTGGCAAAAGAATCTGAAATTGCGGAGAAAAACTGTAAGCTGGAGCCGTTGGTGCAGCTCTATGTGCGCGGGGACAAGCTCCCGGCTTCCTACGGCAACGGCCGCACAATGTCCGGCTCGGACTCGACCGCGCGAATGAAATTGGTTTCTCAGAATGAACAGGACGGCAAGGTTGTCACTGTGCTTTCAGACGGCGCAGGGCGCACCGTCCGGCACACCGCCGCCTGGCACGAGGGTTTGCAGGCGCTACGTGTGTGGAGCGAATTTGTCAATGAGACCGGGGAAGCGCTCACGCTGGAAATGCTCTCGAGCATGAGCTTGGGCGGCCTGACGCCGTTCGACGCGGGGGACGCGCCCGGCGCGCTGTGGGTGCACCGTGCGAAGAGCAGCTGGAGCATGGAGGGCCGCATTTTGAGCGAATCGGTCGAAGACTTGCAGCTGGAGCCGTCTTGGACCAATTACGGCTACCGCGTCGAGAAATTCGGCGTGCGCGGCTCGATGCCGGTCAACGGCTATTTCCCGTTTGCAGCGGTGGAAGACCGGCGCGCCGGCGTCACCTGGGCGATGCAAATCGCCTGCCCGTCCTCGTGGCAAATCGAGTTCCGCCGCCTGGATTCCGGCCTTTCGCTGACGGGCGGCGGCGCGGATTTCGACTACTGCCACTGGGCGAAAAACCTGGCGCCCGGCGAGAGTTTCCGCACGCCGGAGGCCTATCTCACAGTGGGCTGCGGCGGCGTGGACGAGGCGTCCCAGCGCCTGCTGAGCATCCAGTGGGAGAATTTCACCGGCAAAGACCATCTTCCGCCGGTGCTGTACAATGAATACTGCACGACTTGGGGCAAGCCGTCGCATGAAAATCTTTCAAAGATTGTTGCAAGCCTCAAAGGCCGCGACATCGACTACCTCGTCATCGACTGCGGCTGGTTCGGCAAACCGGGCGTATTCTGGGGCGAATGCAGCGGCGACTGGGAGCCGAACACCGACACCATGTTCCCCGAAGGCCTGGAGAAAACGGTGGAGATGATCCGCAGCGCAGGCTTCCGTCCGGGCATTTGGTTTGAGCCGGAGACCTGCGGCCCGCTCTCCGACATGGCGAAGCGGGAAGATTTCTTGCTCAAGCGCAATGGTTATGTTGTGGATAGTGAAGACCGCCGCTTCCTCGACATGCAAAAACCGGAGGTCAAGGAATATCTAGAAGAGCGCGTGGTGAATTTCCTGCGCAAATACCGCTTTGAATATGTAAAGATCGATTATAACAACAGCATCGGCGACGGCTGCGACGGCGCAGAAAGCCTGGGCGAGGGCCTGCGCCGCAACATGGAGGCATCCCAGGCGTTCTACCGCCACCTGCGGGAAGCGGTCCCGGGCATCTGTATGGAAAACTGCTCCTCTGGGGGGCACCGGCTCGAGCCGTCTATGATGGCGCTCTTCGACATGGCGTCGTTCTCTGATGCGCATGAATGCATTGAGATCCCGATTGTCGCAGCCAATTTGCAGCGGCTCATCCTGCCGGCACAGTCTCAGATCTGGGCGGTGCTGCACGGCACGGATTCCCTGCGCCGGTTGAATTATTCGCTTGTGAGCACGTTCCTGGGCGTTTTGTGCCTCTCCGGCGACATTTACTCCCTTTCGCAGGAGCAGTGGGACCTGGTCGACCGCGCAATCCGTTTCTACCGTTCCATCCGCGGCATTGTGCTGCGCGGCGCCTCGGAGTTCTACGGCAGCGGCGTGAAGAGCTGGCGGCATCCAGAGGGCTGGCAGGCGGTGTGCCGCACCGGTCCTGACGGCGTGCTGGTGACCATCCACACCTTTGGCGGCGAGATCCCGGAGCAGATCGCCCTGCCTGTCAAAGCGAAGGAGATCTGCGGGACGCTCTGTACAGAGGGCAACCAGGTCGCGCTCAAAGACGGCGTCTTGACCGTTTCCCTGCACAGCAACTTTGAAGCGGTTGCGGTGTCCCTGAAATAAAAAACGTTCACACGAGCGCCCCTGACGCAGGTTTCTGCGTCGGGGGCGTTTCCGGTCTGGCGCCGTTCAAACAGAGCGCTTTTCTTTACAGACACATACTGGAAGCCGGGTGCCGCCGCAAAATCAGCCGGGGACCTTGCCAGTTGACAGGAATTCAAGGACGCTCTAGCATGAAAGCAACGTGGGTCTATCTGTTGGCGGCCAACGCAGAATGCGACCGTCACACAGGTGGTCCACGCTTTTAGACTTGCCAGATTGAAACTGAATTAATATTATGTTACTTAAGAGATAGAATTTCACATCTGATCTCAAAAAGCGGCAAAAATCATTTTAATTGTACGATTTTAAAAGAAAACAGAACAATAGGGGAGGGAGAAACCGAGCTTAATTTCCCGGTTGGCCTGATTTGCCAATGCCAAAACGATTGAAATCGGCTTGTATTCCGCATCTTTTTGTGATAGAATGGAAACAATTAAAGAAAAGGAGAAGAATATTTCCTTTCATTTGTAACGAAATATTAATTTTGCAACATTCATCAAAGTGGAACTGCTTGTGTGGAGATGCGAAAAACGCTTTGCCGTCGATGGGAGAACCGGGATTGTTCCTGAGAGAAGAGGACATGATCAACGGGTTCATCGCGCACCTACAGGGGCAAAATGACCTTCCGGGGATGGTGGGGCGCTATGAGCAGGATCTCCCTGCAATTTTACAAGGTCCTGCAGGAAGCCAGGTGGAGGCAAAGCAGGAAGAAGCAGGGTGGAAAGGAAGAAAAAATGTTCCCTCCTTCTCTCGCCTCACATCACGTATGCAAAGCAGAATGAAATTGAATCATGAAATTAAATTTCTTTAGAGGTGAAACATTTTTTAACATGAAAACGTAACAGAAAGGCGTGTTGGAAAAAAGTGAAGGTCGTTTTGCTGGCGGGAGGGTTTGGAACCCGCATTTCAGAAGAATCTCAATACCGTCCAAAGCCGATGATTGAGGTTGGTGGGATGCCCATTTTATGGCATATCATGAAGGAGTATTCGTATTATGGTTATCATGATTTTATTATCTGTGCAGGGTATCGGCAGCACATGATAAAAGAATGGTTTGCAGATTATTTTCTGCACACGTCTGATGTCACATTCGATTTTACAAAAGGCAGCAATAACATGACAATCCACAAAAACCATGTGGAGCCCTGGCGGGTAACGGTTGTGGATACGGGTTTGAACACTATGACAGGCGGACGCATCAAACGAATACAGCCATATATAGGGGAAGAACCGTTCCTGATGACTTATGGGGACGGTGTTTGCGACGTAGATATCAGCAAATTGGTAGATTTCCATCGCTCTCACGGGAAACTCGCCACTTTGACAGCTGTCAAGTTGGAACAACAAAAAGGCGTACTAGAAATAGGCGACGACTACACAGTGCGGGCTTTCCGTGAAAAACGCCATGACGATGGTGCTTTAATCAATGCCGGATACATGGTGTTGGAGCCTCAGGTTTTTGACTACTTGGATGGAGACAGCTGCGTTTTTGAACAAATTCCTGTACAGCGCCTAGCAGCTGAAGGACAATTGATGAGCTATATCCACAAAGGATTTTGGCAGTGCATGGATACAAAAAAAGAGCGCGAGGAACTTGAAAAGCTGTGGGCT
>CALWIP010000003.1 GCA_944380775.1 uncultured Clostridia bacterium
ACGCGGTGCTGGAAAGGACAACGCCCGCTCCCCCACGCGGGGGACAGGCGCGCGGGGTGTTACCGAAACAAGACCCTCGCAGACCGCGCGAGAGAAATGACAAGCTCCCGAGAAAACACCGCGTAGCGGGGAAAAAAGTTTTCGCCCGCCTTTTTCAAAAGGCGGCGGGGCGTTGGGGCAGCGCCCCAACTCGGCCTCCGCAGAGGCCGAAACGCCTGCGCGTAGAAGAAGCGCAGGAGGGGACAGCGCGAGCCGGTCCCTGTGGGACCGGGCGCGCTGCGGGGGACCCACGCGCCGGGAGGGGTCCCCCGGGCGGGAGGCAGGCTGCGCCGGCCTCCCGCCAAAAGGCGAACGAACCCGACCGGCCGGGAAAACAGTCCGGTGGTCTGTTCTCCCGCTGCAGGCGCGGTTTGTGAAATTGCACAAAAAGAAGCGGCGGGAACCCCGCGCCTTTTTTCGCCTTTTTTCGCGGGACGGTCTTTACTTCGCGGATAATTTTTAGTATTATAAACGGACAGGAGTCTGCCGCGGCGCGGTTTTTCGCCATTTAGCGGCAGATTTGCGTCGAATCAGAAAAAAACCAGGGGGAGTTTTGCATAAAAATTCCTCTTTTTCGTGTTTCTGTTCCACACGGCCGCCGTCTGCAAAAGCACCAAGGAAAATCCCCGCGATTTGTCACTATTGCGGTAAATTTCGTGGTTTTCCCAGAAACGGGCAAAACGCTTTGACGGGCCGCCGCCGTTGTGGTAACATGGTAGTTGAGGGATTAGACTATGGGAGCTGTTACGGTCATCACATCAGGAAAAGGCGGCGTCGGGAAATCGACCATCTGCGCGGCGCTGGGCGCGGCGCTGGCCCTGCGGGGCAAGCGCGTGCTGCTCGTCGACTGCGACGCGGGCCTGCGCTGCCTGGACCAGATTCTCGGCGTCGGCGAACGCGTCGTGTATGATATTTCCGACGTGGCCGCCGGGTATTGCGAGCCCATCCGCGCAATCTACTCCTGCTCCTACGCGCCTGGGCTTTACCTTTTGCCTGCGCCGTCCCAGCACGACAACACCGTCGCGCCGGCGCTGATGAAACAGCTTGTCCCCATCCTCGCACGGTACTACGACCACGTCCTGCTGGACAGCCCGGCCGGCGTCGGAAGCGGGTTCCTCACGGCGGTTTCCGCCGCGGCCCGGGCGCTCATCGTCGCAACGCCGGACCCCGTCTGCCTGCGCGACTGCGACAAGGTCCGCCAGGAACTCAACAAAAATGGAATCACTTCTCAACGTTTAATCATCAACCGATTCAGCTATTCCGCTTTTTTTAAGATGAAATGTTACGAAGATCTCGACGCGGTCATCGACTCGGCGGGCGTGCGGCTCATTGCCGTTGTCCCGGAAGACACGCAGCTCGCGGTTTCGGCGGCGCAGGCGTGCGGCTTCCGGCAGAAAAGCCCGGGCGCCAAGGCGGTGGGCCGGCTGGCCGCGCGGCTGGAGGGGGAGCGCGTTCCGTTGCCGTCCTTAAAAAAGCTGTAAGCTGTCAACTGGGAACAGGGGGAACCACTACATGAACATCGCATTGATCGCCCATGACGCAAAAAAAGAGTTGATGGTTCAGTTCTGCATTGCCTACTGCGGGGTGCTGAGCCGGCACAACCTGTGCGCGACCGGCACCACGGGCAAAATGGTCGGCGAGGCGACGGGCCTGCGCATCCTGCGTTTTTTGAGCGGCCCGCAGGGCGGCGACCAGCAGATTGCGGCGCGCATCGCGTGCAACGAGGTCGACCTGCTGCTGTTTTTCCGCGACCCGCTCAACCCGAAACCGCACGAGCCCAACGACATGAACCTGCTGCGCCTATGCGACATGCACAACATCCCGGTGGCGACGAATATCGCGACGGCGGAGGTCCTCATCCACGGCCTGGAGCGCGGCGACCTCGAGTGGCGCGAAATCGTGCGCGGATAACGCGTTTGCAAAACCTCCCACCGCCCGGCAAGCACCGGGCGGTGCGGTTCTTTTTGTTCATTTGTAAAAAAGCGCCCGGCCCCCGGCCGGAAAAAAGGAGAGAACACATCATGGCATTGCTGACACAGGCGCCCAAGGGGACGCAGGACCTGCTGCCCCGGCAGGCCGCCGGCTGGCAGAAGGTAGAAGCCGTCCTGCGCGCGCAGGCGGAACTGCGCGGGTTCGGCGAGCTGCGCACGCCCGTTTTTGAGCACACCGAGCTGTTCCAGCGCTCCGTCGGCGAGACGACGGACGTGGTGCAGAAGGAAATGTACACCTTTACAGACAAGGGCGGCCGCTCCGTCACCCTGCGGCCGGAGGGCACCGCCGGCGCGGTGCGCGCGCTGCTGGAGCACGCCGCCTACAACGAGGGCCTGCCGCAGAAATATTACTACTTCACCTCGTGCTACCGCTACGAGAAGCCGCAGGCCGGCCGCCTGCGCGAGTTCCACCAGTTCGGCGTGGAGCTTTTCGGCCCGGGCGAGCCCGCCGCAGACGCGCAGGTCATCCTCATGGGCGGGGCCATCTTCCGCGCGCTCGGCGTGAAGGGCCTCTCGCTGCACCTCAATTCCATCGGCTGCCCGGCCTGCCGCGCGGAATACCACAAGGCGCTGCACGCGTATTTTTCCGCCCGCGCGGCGGAGCTCTGTGAAACCTGCCGCGGCCGCCTCGAGCGCAACCCGATGCGCATTTTAGACTGTAAAAACCCGGACTGCGGGCGCATCGCGGCGGGCGCGCCGCGCATGACCGACTACCTCTGCGCGGATTGCCGCACGCATTTTGAGCGCGTGCAGGAATACCTGCGCGCCGCCGGGATGGAATTTACCGTAGACCCGTCGCTCGTGCGCGGTCTGGATTACTACACCCGCACGGTGTTTGAGTTCATCTCCACGGACCTCGGCGCGCAGAGCACGGTGCTCGGCGGCGGCCGCTACGACGGACTGGTGGAAGAGATGGGCGGCAAACAGACCCCGGCGCTCGGCTTCGCCATGGGCCTGGAACGCCTGATGATGGTTTTGCAGGCGCAGGGCGTCGCGCTGCCCGGCCCGCGCCCCAGCGACGTCTACCTGGCCTGCGCGGACGAAGAGGCCAAGGCCTGCGCGGTGCGCCTGGCCGAGATGCTCTGCGCGCACGGCGTGGCCGCCGACTACGACGCCTGCGGCCGCAGCCTGAAGGCCCAGATGAAGTACGCCGGCAAGAGCGGGGCGCGCGCGGTGATTGTGCTCGGCGGGGACGAGCTGCGCACCGGCGTGGTCCAGGTCAAGGACATGGCCACCGGCGGGCAGCAGCCCGCGGAACTCGGCGCGCCGCTGGACGAGGCGAAGGTCGCCGCGCTGGCAGAGCGCCTGCGGTAACGCCCCCCAAAAACGCAAGCCCCGCCCGGCCCGGGCGGGGCTTTTTGCGCTCAGCCTTTGTATTCGCGCGGCGTGCAGCCGCACGCCTCTTTAAAATACCGCGTGAAATACGGCAGGCTGCGGAAGCCCGCCAGCGCCGCCGCCTGCTGCACCGGCATCGCCTCGTTGGAGAGCAGGTTTTTCGCGCGGTCCAGGCGCGCGGCCATGAGCTCCGCCTTCGGCGAATTGTGGAAGAATTTGCGGTAATACGCAAAAAACTGGCTCTTGCCGAGGTTCACCAGGCGGCACATGCGCGCGGTGTCCCATTCCTCGCTGCAACGCGAGAGGATCTCCAGCCGCGCCTTGCGGAATTGCAGGTACAGCGGCAGGTCTTCCCGCCCGCGCTGGGACTGCTCGATGCCGCGCGCCGCCGACACCAAGAGCAGCCGCAGCAGCGCGTCCGCCTTTTCTTCGTAGTGCAGTTCGCGCGTGAGGTATTCCGCATAGAGCAGCTTCAGGATGGCGTTGAGCTCGTCCGGGTTCGCCGGGTAAAACGGCGCGCCGGCCGGCAGGCCGAACGGCGGCGCGCCCTCCGGCAGCGTGAAATGGACGTAGCTGTTGCGGAACTCCTTCACCGCGCGGTAGTGCTGCGGCATGCCCGGCAGGTACAGCAGGCACGCGCCCGGCTGCGCCGCGCCGCACGGCGGCTGCAAAATTTCCATTGGCGTGTGCAAAAGCAGGAACAGCGCGTCCCCGCTGCCGCGCG
Source organism: uncultured Clostridia bacterium (assembly GCA_944380775.1). Lineage (GTDB taxonomy): Bacteria > Bacillota > Clostridia > Oscillospirales > Acutalibacteraceae > CALWKP01. Next base: position 4,090 of record CALWIP010000003.1, read on the forward strand.
GCCGGGAGATGACGTCCCGGTCCGGGTTGGAAATATTATACCCACAGGTGTTGATGCGGTACACGAAAAAAACCCCTCCCCGCTGGGAAAACGGAAGATCCCTTGGCGCGCGCACGCGGGATTTTCCGGACAAAAAGTCAAATATATCGGACGAAACGGCCTTCCCTTGCGCACGCATCCGGTGTATGATAAAAGGCAGGAAACTCCCGGGGGATCTCCCCCGAAGGCCAGAATAAACGGGATTTGCAAGCGCAAAGAAAGGCAGGGACCTGTATTGAAAAAGGCAGAACTCTTCATTGACAAGCATTTCCGCACCGGCGAAGTGGACAAGCGCATCTACGGCTCGTTCATTGAGCACCTCGGCCGCGCGGTGTACGGCGGCATTTACCAGCCGGGCGGCCCGGAGGCGGACGAAAACGGCTTCCGCGGCGACGTCATCCGGCTCATCCAGGAGCTGAACGTGCCGGTGGTGCGTTACCCGGGCGGCAACTTTGTCTCCGGCTACCACTGGGAAGACGGCGTCGGCCCGAAGGACCAGCGCCCGAAGAAGGTGGACCTCGCGTGGTCCGTCATTGAGGACAACCAATTCGGCCTCAACGAATTTATGGATTGGGCGAAGAAGGCGGGCACCTCGCCGATGATGGCCGTGAACCTCGGTACCCGCGGCGCGGAAGACGCGAAAAACCTGCTGGAGTACTGCAACCTGCCGGGCGGCTCTTACTACAGCGACCTGCGCGCGGCGCACGGCTACAAGGACCCGCACAACATCAAGCTGTGGTGCCTGGGCAACGAGATGGACGGCGAGTGGCAGATGGGCCACAAGGAGGCCGACGACTACGGCAAGCTGGCCGCCGAAACGGGCCGCCTGATGCGCATGCTCGACCCGGGCATTGAGCTGGTGGCGTGCGGCAGCTCCCACGCGCAGATGGAGACCTACGGCTCGTGGGAATACACCGTGCTGGACAAGTGCTACGACGTGGTGGACTACCTCTCGATGCACCAATATTACAACAACCACGCGAACAACACGCCGGATTTCCTCGCGAACAGCCTGAGCATGGACCGCTTCATCCGCGAGGTTGTCGCCATCTGCGACGCGGTGAAGGCGAAGAAGCACAGCAACAAGAGCATCTACCTCTCGTTTGACGAGTGGAACGTCTGGTATCATTCCGCCGAGGCGGACAAGAAGATCGAGCGCTGGGTGCGCGCGCCGCACCAGCTGGAGGACGTGTACAATTTCGAGGATGCGCTGCTGGTGGGCAGCCTGCTCATCACGCTGCTGCGCCACGCGGACCGTGTGAAGATCGCGTGCTTGGCGCAGCTGGTCAACGTCATCGCGCCGATTATGACGTCCGACACCAGCGCCTGGAAGCAGACCATCTACTACCCGTTCGCCTACACGAGCAACTGGGGCCGCGGCGACGTGCTCGAAACGAAGGTCGCCTGCCCCACCTACGAGAGCAAGTTCGGCGACGCGCCGTACCTCGACGCGGTGTGGGTGATGGACGAGGAAAACCGCAAGCTTTCGCTCTTCGCGGTGAACAAGAGCCTCGACGAGGATATGGAGATCTCCTGCGACCTGCGGCAATTTGAGAACTGCCGCGCGGTGGAGCAGGTCATCCTCACGCACGACGACATGAAGGCCGTCAACACCGAGGAAAACCCGGCCGCCGTGGCCCCGCAGAAGGTTGAGCCCACGCAGCCGGTGGACGGAAAGCTCACCATGACCCTGCCCAAGCACACCTGGACGGCGGTACACTATACATTCTAATTTTACATCGCGCCTTCGGCCTCCTATTTTTACGTCGCGCCTTCGGCCTCCTGGCGTCGGCCTTCCCTCGCAGGAGAACGGCTTCTCTTGCGCCCGCGGCCCAACTGGTTGCGAAACACGCACCCTGGGTGTCCGGCGCGAGAGCGCGCACAGCTGGAAACAACCCCGCCCCGCGGGAGCGCCTGCGGCGGGAACGCCCCCCATACGGGGGACAGGCCGCGCGCGAAGCAGTGTGCAAAAAAAGAACCGGCAGCACGCGCGGGAGAAAGGGGCCGCTCCCGTGGAAATTTTGGCAGCGTCAGGCCAGACCGCCCGCGCTGCGGCCTTTCTGCGGATATTATAGCATAAAACCAGCGAAAGAAAAACCGGGAGCTGCGGCCCCCGGTTTTTTGCATCCGCAAACGGGTTTTTCCCGCCTTCCGCGCGGCGGGGAAACTTTTTCCGCGCGCAGAGCGTCTTTTCTGGAAGAATCTTATTGAGCTTCCCGGCGCGTTGTGCTAAAATAACAGCAGTTATGCGAACCGCACGAGAAAGGCCCGCCGCGCGCGGGGCGGCGGCCCGGAGGGTCCGCCGCGAGAGATTAAAGGAGAGAGTGCCAATATGCTCCAACGAATGGGCAAAAAAATCGCGCCGCTGCTGGCGGCGCTGCTGCTTAGCCTGACGCTGCCCGCCGCCGCGGTGGAAATCACCCCGGACCCGGCGGCCTCCCAGCCGCCTGCCGCGAGCGGGACGGCGGCCGCGGAGGAACCCCCGGCGGAGACGCAGCCGGAGGCGGGCGCGCCGCAGGAACCTGCGGGCGAAAGCTCCGCCGGGATGCAGTTCCCCGTGTATTCCGAGGGAGGGGCCGAGGAACCGCCCGCTTCCAGCGACCCGTTTGAGAACAACCCGTTCCCGGATTCTTCCGGCGCATCTTCCGGGAGTTCCGGCGGGGAATCCTCCGGCGGGGGCTGGGAATCCATGCCGGAAGGCGGGGAATCTTCGCTGCCAGAAGAATGGGAATCGATGCCGGAGGGCTGGGAATCCTCCATGCCGGAGGGCTGGGAATCCTCGATGCCCGAAGGCTGGGAGTCCTCCACGCCCGAAGGCGGGGAACCCTCCGAGGGGGAATCCTCCGGCGGGGAACAGTGGGTCGAAGACCCGGATGTCCCGAGCTACCTGCCGCCCACCACAGGCGAAGCGCCGGGCCTGATCGTCTCCGCGCCGGAGGACGAGCAGAGCGCCACGCAGTTCTCCCCGGGGGACCTGGACCCGCTGCTCTCGTCGGAGCCGGAAGGGGAAGCGGGCTCCTCCCGCGAGCCGGAAGGGTCTTCCACGCCGGATGTCGGCGGCATCTTTGCGAGTGAATCTGCGGGCGGCGGGGGCGGCGTCTCCGTGCTGCTCTACATCGGCGTCGCGTGCGTCGTGCTCGCCGCGGCGGGCATCGCGTTCGTGGTCTACCGCATCGTCTCCGCGCGGCGGGGCCCGCGTACGCCGGGCAAGGGTGGCCCGCGCGCGCCAAAGCCGAAAACGCCCGGCCCGCGCGCGCCGGAGCCGCACACGCCCAACCCGCGCGCGCCGGAGCCGCCGTCCCCGCCGCAGCAGGAAGCGCAGCCCGCGCAGGACGTCTACCACGACGGCTTCCACTACTACGACGACCCGAACAACGACCCCTACAGCGACTACTACGACGACCTTTCCTACGGCACGGAGGAGGCCCGCCGCGCCACCGCGCAGCACGCCGCGCAGGAGGGGCGCGACATTTTCAGCGGCGCGCCCGCGCAGCCGGAGCCCCGCGCCGCGCAGCGGCGGGACGAAGCCCCCGCCGCCGACTTCGACTGGGACGCCTTCTTCGCCGAAAACCAGAAAAAATAAACGGACCCCGGCCCGCCGGCAGTTCATCAGGAGCTGCCCTGGCAGGCCGGGGCGTTTTTTTACCCCTCTTGTGCGCGGAAGTAGGCGAGCAGCAGGTCGACCATGCGGCCGTAGCTTTCCACGCCGTCTTCCTGGCGGTTGGCTTTGAGGTAGGCGTCGTTCACTTGCTCGGCGGCGTCGCCTACCGGGCCTTCAAACTGCGCCCAGTAGGCGTTGTTCGCGGCGAAATCGCGGCGCGCGCCCTCGCAGAGCAGCGCGTAGGTCTCCCGGCCGAGGGCGGCGTCGGCGGCGAACAGCGCGTTGTTCGCGTGGACAAAGGCGAGCATCGCGCCGGAGTAACACAGGTCCGCGGAGCTGCCGCCCCGCGCGGCGAGGTACGCGATGAAATTCGCCTCGTCCTCGCGCATGTAGCCGCGCAGGTGCGTCAATTCGTGGCACATCGTCGCGGGGATCGAATAATCCGGCGCGTCGGCGTTGACGTTCGCCTCAAAGGTAAACGGGAAAAACATCCCCGTAATGCGCCCGTAGGACATCAGCCGCGAGGCGAGCACCGGCTTCGGCGCGCCGTAGCCTGCGCCCAGCGTGGGGTATTCCTCTTCCAGCGCGTCAAACGCCGCCTGCGCGTCCCGGGCGGCGGCGGAAAAATCCTGCGAGAGCGCCATGAGGCCGTTTTCGTCCTCGCGCACCCCGGCGCGCGCCGCGTTGACCTCCTCCGCCAGCGCGGCGCAGAGGTCCCGCAGCTCCTCGTGCGAGGATTCCCGCACCGTAAGGCCGCAGACCTCCGCGAACGGAACGCGCGAGTAGTTCAACCCGCAGCAGGCTACGAACGCGAACAGCAGCGCCGACGCCGCGCACCCGGCGTTGAGCGCAAAGCGGGCGGCGAGGGCCTTGCGTTCCCCGCGGCGGCGGGCGAGCTGCACGGCGGCAAAGGCGAGGGAACCCAGGGCGGCCAAGAGCGCGGCGTAGAGCAGCCATTCCCCCAAAGAAAACGGGAACAGCGAAGAAAACGCGTTCCCCACACGCGAGAGCGCGGGGTAGACGGTGCGCGCGTAGCCTTCGGCAAACGCGGGGAAGCGCGCCCCGGCGGCGCTGAGCAGCAGCGCGGCGGGCAGCAGGCCGAGCATCCAGGCGCGGCGCGGCAGTTTGAGCGGATGTTTCATGGCGGTCTCCTTTCCTCCGGCAGGAACCGGCAAATTCCGGCAGGTTCCGGCCGTTTGCGGCGGCGCGAAAGCCGTTGCGGCGCAGCCGCCGCCATGGTATAATCATAGTATCATATCTGCGGGAAGGCTGCAACGCGGGCGGAAAACCTCAGCGGGACCGCCCGGCCGGGCGGCCGGAGGCCGCGATGCGCGATGTGCCCGCCGCAGGCGCTCCCGTAGGGCGGGGTTGTTTCCATCGGTGCGCTCTCTCGTGCCGGACACAACGGCCATGTGTGTTGGAGAACAAGGTGTTTTCGCGGGCGCAACAAGAAGCGTTTTACACAAAAGTGAGGCCGACGTCAGGAGGCCGCAATTCGCGAGGTAAAAAAGCCGCGATGCGCGATGTAAAAAAAGGAGGCGCGCGGATGGAATTTATTCTCAGGCAAGGCGGCGCGGCGGGCGCGCTTTTCACCGTAGAAACCGCCGCCGGGGAATACTGCCGCGTCTGCGGGGAGCAGGGCGCGCTGCACAGCCGCCTCTGGCTGCTGCCGCCGCAGGGCGCGGCGCTGGCGAAGATTGTGCGCGTCGGCACGCCGGAGCTTTCCCGCTGCGGCGTGCTGACCGGCGGGCGCGAGCGCGCGGTGCTGTTTACGTCGGTGGCGGGGCGGCGGCAGGCTTGGTTCAGCCGCCCGCCGTGGCGCTTCCGCGGCGACTTGAAATCCCGCGCCTTCGACGTGGTGGACGTGGACGGCGCGCTGCGCATGACCCACAGCCCGTTCTGGGCCGCCCGCGGGGTCTGCTACGCCGTCACGGTGCCGCGCGAAGAGGACGCCGCCCTCTGCCTGGCCGCCGCAGCCGCCATCGACCTGGCGTCCCCCGGGCGCGCGCCCGGCGCCGTCCCCGCCGCGCCCGGTTGACAAAGGGGCGAAGGGATGCCATAATAAGACGGTCGAAAAAAACGCCCCTGCCTGTATGGCGGGGGATCTTAAAGGATGGAAAGGAAAAGGCCCGCCGGGCCTTTGGATTACGGAGGGAGACGCGAATGAGCAAGGAATTGGCGAAAGCCTACGACCCGGGCGAGGTGGAGGACCGCATCTACCAGTTTTGGCAGGACGGCGGCTACTTCCACGCCGAAGTGGACCCGGAGAAAAAGCCGTACACCATCGTCATGCCGCCGCCGAACATCACCGGGCAGCTGCACATGGGCCACGCGCTGGACAATACGCTCCAGGATATTTTAATCCGCTGGCGGCGCATGCAGGGCTACTGCACGCTGTGGGTGCCGGGCACGGACCACGCCTCCATCGCCACCGAGGCGAAAATCGTCGAGGCCATGCGCCAAGAGGGCCTGACGAAAGAGGGCGTCGGCCGCGAGGAATTCCTCCGCCGCGCCTGGGACTGGAAGGAGCAGTACGGCGGCCGCATTGTGAGCCAGCTCAAGAAAATCGGCTCCTCCTGCGACTGGTCCCGCGAGCGCTTCACCATGGACGAGGGTTGCTCCCGCGCCGTGCGCGAGGTGTTCGTCCGCCTGTATGAAAAAGGCCTCATCTACCGCGGCGAGCGCATCATCAACTGGTGCCCGCACTGCAAAACCTCCATCTCCGACGCGGAGGTCGAGTTCCAAGAACAGGCCGGGCACTTCTGGCACCTGCGCTACCCGTTTACCGACGGCAGCGGCTACCTGGAACTCGCCACCACCCGCCCGGAGACCATGCTCGGCGACACCGCCGTCGCTGTCCACCCGGAGGACGAACGCTACCGCGCGTTCGTCGGCAAGACGGTGACGCTGCCGCTCGTCGGCAGGGAAATCCCCGTGGTGGCGGACAGCTACGTCGAGCAGGATTTCGGCACCGGCGTGGTGAAGATTACGCCCGCGCACGACCCGAACGACTTTGAAGTGGGCCTGCGCCACAACCTGCCGGTTATCAACGTGATGAACGAGGACGGCAGCATCAACGAGAACGGCGGCCAATACGCCGGCCTGCCGGGCCTGGAAGCGCGGCGGCAGATTGTCAAGGACCTCGAGAAACAGGGCTACCTCATCAAGGTGGAAGACCTCAAGCACAACGTGGGCTGCTGCTACCGCTGCGGCGCCACGGTGGAGCCGCGCGTCTCGAAGCAGTGGTTCGTGAAGATGGAGCCGCTCGCCCGCCCGGCCATTGACCGCGTGCGTGCCGGCGAAGTCGAATTCATCCCGGACCGCTTTGCGAAAATCTATTACCATTGGATGGAAAACATTAAGGATTGGTGCATCTCGCGCCAGCTTTGGTGGGGCCACCGCATCCCGGCGTGGTACTGCGAGGACTGCGGCGAGACCATCGTCGCGCGCGAAGCGCCGCACGCCTGCCCGCACTGCGGCGGCGCGCGCCTGCGCCAGGACGAGGACACGCTGGACACCTGGTTCTCTTCGGCGCTGTGGCCGTTCTCCACGCTCGGCTGGCCGGACGAGACCCCCGAGCTCTCTTACTTCTACCCGACGGACACGCTCGTCACCGGCTACGACATCATCTTCTTCTGGGTGGCGCGCATGATCTTCTCGGCGTTCGAGCACACCGGCCTGCCGCCGTTCCGCCATGTGCTGCTGCACGGCCTGGTGCGCGACGCCCAGGGCCGCAAAATGTCGAAATCGCTCGGCAACGGCATCGACCCGCTGGAGATTATCGCCCGCTACGGCGCAGACGCGCTGCGCTTCACGCTCGCCACCGGCAACAGCCCCGGGAACGACATGCGCTTCTCCGACGAAAAGGTCGGCGCGAGCCGCAATTTCGCCAATAAGATCTGGAACGCCGCGCGGTTTATCCGCATGAACCTCGAAGGGCATGATGTGAAAAACGAGCTGCCCGCGCAGCTGCGCCTGGAGGACCGCTGGATTGTCAGCGCGTTCAACCGCCTGGCGAAGGCCGTGACGGAAAACCTCGAAAAATTTGAGCTCGGCATCGCCGTGCAAAAGCTCTACGACTTCCTCTGGGACGATTTCTGCGACTGGTATATCGAGATTGCGAAAATCCGCCTGCAATCCGGCGACGCGGCGGGCGCGCAGAACGCGCGCCAGGTGCTGGTCTGGGTCATGACGAATACGCTCAAGCTGCTGCACCCGTTCATGCCGTTCATCACCGAGGAGATCTGGCAGAGCCTGCCGCACGAAGGCGAGGCGCTCATGGTCTCCGCCTGGCCCGCCTACGACCCCGCGCTCGATTTCCCGCAGGAGGAAGAGGAACTGCGCCGCGTCATGGAGGCCATCCGCGCCGTGCGCAACCGCCGCGCCGAGATGAACGTGCCGCCGTCGCGCCGCGCGCAGCTCTATGTGGAGACGGAAGAGGGCGATGTGTTCCGCGCCTGCGCGGAGATCCTTTGCAAGCTGGCTTACGCGAGCGAAGTCACCACCGGCGGCGGGTTCGACCTGCCCGGCGCCGTCACCATCGTCACCACGGGCGCGAAGCTCTATATCCCGATGGACGAGCTTGTCGACAAAGAGGCCGAGCGCGCCCGCCTGCGCAAAGAACTGGAGGGCTGCCGCAAGCAGCTTGCCGGCGTGCAGGCCCGCCTGGCGAACGAGAATTTCACGAGCAAAGCCCCGGAAAAAGTCATCGAGGGCGCGCGCCAGAACGAGCAGAAGCTTTCAGAGCGCGTCCGCCTGCTGGAATCTTCGCTGGCGGCGCTCGGCGAATAAGGAGAGACCCATTTTGACCTATGAAGAAGCCTTGCGGCGCGTGCATGCGTCGCTGCGCTTTGGCATGAAGCCCGGGCTCGAGCGCATCCGCGCGCTCATGGCCCGCCTGGGGAACCCGCAAAACCGGCTGCACACGGTGCATGTGGCCGGTACCAACGGCAAGGGCACCACTTGCACGCTCATCGCCGCCGCGCTGCGCGCGGCGGGCTACCGCACCGGCCTTTACACTTCGCCTTATGTGACGGATTTCCGGGAGCGGTTCCAAATCGACGGCGAAATGATCCCCGAGGAGGAATTCGTGGACTGCGCGTCCCGCGTTTTCCCCGCGGCGGACGCCGTCGCGCCGGAATACGGCGACGTGACGGAATTTGAACTCATCACCGCCATTGCGTTCGACTGGTTCGCGCGCCGCGGCTGCGGCTGCGTCGTGCTGGAGGTCGGCCTCGGCGGGCGTCTCGACGCGACAAACGTCATCCCCGTGCCGGACGCCGCCGTCATCACGTCCATTTCGCTGGACCACACCGCCGTCCTCGGCGGCACGCTCGAAGAGATCGCCGCAGAAAAAGCCGGCATCCTCAAGCCCGGCGGGCACGCCGTCCTCTACCCGGAGCAGGCGCCCGAGGTGTTCGAAACCATCCGGCGCATTGCGGCGGAGCGCGGCGTGGAATGCGCCGCCGCGCCGCTTGCGGGCATTCGCGAGACGGGCGCTACGCTGGAGGGCAGCACGCTCGCCGTGGACGGGAAAGAGCTGTTCCTGCCGTTTACCGGCGCGCACCAGGAGAAAAACGCCGCCACCGCCCTCGCCGCGCTGGAATTGCTGCGCCGCCGCGGGTACCGCATCCCGTGGGAGGCGGTGAAGACCGGCTTTGCCAACGCGCGCATCCCCGCGCGCATGGAAATCCTCGGCCGGCGCCCGCTGGCGCTGCTGGACGGCGGCCACAACCCCGGCTGCGCGCAGGCGCTCGCGGCGGTGCTGCGGCGCTTCCTGCCGGGGAAAAAGCTGGTGGCCGTCATGGGCATGCTGGCCGACAAGGACAGCCGCGCCTCGCTTGCGGCGGTGGCCCCGCTCTTTTCCACGGTGCTCACGCTGCGGCCGGAAAACCCCCGCGCGCTCTCCGCGCAGGCGCTGCGGGACGAAGCCGCCGCCTTCTGCCCGGACGCCCGCGCAATGGAGGACCCCGAAGAAGCCCTGCGCCTGGCGGCGGCATTGGCCGGGCCGGACGGCGCGGTCATCCTCTGCGGCTCATTCTACCTGGCGGGCGAGCTGCGCCCGCTGGCGCTGCGCCTGTTCGGGGAATAAAAAAACCGCCCTACGGCGGGATTCGAGCGATATTTTACCCCCTATCCGGTATTGTAACGGGTAGGGGGATTTTTTTGCCCCGTAGATCTAAATTATTTTATTTTATTTTCCCATCGATGAATCATGCGCCCGGCGGCGGGGCATACTGGTGTCGGAACCGGTCGGACGCCGCCGGGGAAACGGAACGGAGGGATGGCGGATGGGGATCCGCTTGGTGCTCAGGGGCGGGACGCTCACGGCGCTGCTCAGCGGGGAGATTGACCACCACACGGCGCGCATTTTGCGCGAGGAAATCGACGGCGCGGCCGCCAAGGCGCGCCCGGACCGGCTGGTGCTGGATTTTTCCGGGGTGCAGTTTATGGACAGCTCCGGCGTCGGGCTCATCATGGGCCGCTACCAGTGGATGAAATCGCTGGGCGGCAGCGTCGTGCTGGCAAACCTGCCGGAACGGCTGGAAAAAATCGTGTCCATGGCGGGCCTGGACAAGCTCGCCGTAGAGAGGGAGGTGGCTTCGCGTGAAGCCGGAAAATGAGATGCGGGCGGCGTTTCCCAGCGCCTCTGCCAACGAGGGGCTGGCGCGCGCAGTGGTGGCGGCCTTTGTAGCGCAGGCGGACCCCACGGTGGCGGAGCTTGCAGACATCAAAACCGCCGTGTCGGAGGCGGTGACGAACTGCATTGTCCACGCGTACCGCGACACGCTGGGGACGGTGTACATAACCGCCAAACTGTGGGGGGACGGCACGCTGCAAATTAAAGTGCGGGACAAGGGCTGCGGCATTGCAGACGTGAAACGGGCCATGGAGCCGCTGTTTACCACCGGCGGCGAGGAACGCGCCGGCCTCGGCTTCGCCGTGATGCAGAGCTTTATGGACCGCGTGCAGGTGCGCTCGAAGCCCGGGGCCGGCACCACCGTGACGCTGCAAAAGAAGTTGGCCCGCCGCCCGCCGAATGGATGACCGGGAACGGCGCGTCCGCGAAAACCTCGGCCTCGCGCACGCGTGCGCCAACCGCTTCCGCGGGCGCGGCGTGGAGTACGACGACCTCTTCCAGGCGGGGTGCGTCGGCCTTGTCAAGGCCGCAGACGGCTTCGAGCCCGCGCGCGGCCTGCGCTTTTCCACCTACGCGGTGCCGGTCATTTTGGGCGAGATCAAGCGCATTTTCCGCGACGGCGGCAGCGTCAAGGTCGCCCGCCCGCTCAAAGAGCTTTCGCTGCGCGCCCGGCGCGAGGAGGAGCGCTTCCTCCTGCAGGAGGGCCGCCCGCCCACCGTGGGCGAGCTGGCCGGGCTGCTCGGCGTGCCGCCGGAAGAGGCCGCGCTGGCCGTCAACGCAGGGAAAGCGCCGCTCTCCCTCACGGCGGGGGAGGGCGGCGCTTGGGACGTGCCGGCGGAAGCGCCTGAGGAAGCGGCCCTGGAGCGCGTCTCGCTGCGGCAGGCGCTGGCGGGCCTGCCGCCCGGCGACCGCGCGCTGATTGAGCAGCGGTATTTCGGCCGCAAGACGCAGGCGGAAACGGCCCGCGCCCTCGGCATGACGCAGGTGCAGGTCTCCCGCCGGGAGAAGAAGATCCTCGCGCTGCTGCGCGAACGCCTCGCGGGCTGAATTACGCCAGCGACGAAAGGTCGTACGGCGTCGTCTGGTAGACGAAATAGTTCAGCCAGTTTGAAAAAAGCAGGCTCGCGTGCCCTTTCCAAAGGACCATCGGGCGGGAATAAACGTCGTTGTCCGGGAAATAATTCGCCGGTACCTGTGGACGCAGGCCTTTGTTGACGTCGCGGAAATATTCATTCGCGAGCGTTTCGCGGTCGTATTCCGCATGGCCCATTACAAAGAACTGCCGCCCGTTGCGGTTGGCCGCAAGGTGTACGCCGGCCTGCGCGCTGTAGGTGAGCACCTCGAGCGCGGGGTTCGCCTCCAGGTCTTCGCGGCGCACCTCGGTGTAGCGCGAGTGCGGCGCAAAATAGCGGTCGTCAAAGCCGCGCGTGAGCGGGTGCAGCGGGTCGAGCACGCGGTGCGAATAGACCCCCGAGAGCTTTTGCGGCAGCAGGTGCTTTTGGATGCCGAAAAAATAGTACAGCGCCGCCTGCGCCCCCCAGCAGATGGTGAGCAGCGAATGTACATGCGTGCGGCTCCACTCCCAGATGCGGCAGAGCTCCGGCCAGTAATCCACCGCTTCATACGGCAGCTTTTCCACCGGCGCGCCGGTGACGATCATCCCGTCGTAGCGCTCGCCCGCAATTTCCTCAAACGTCTTATAAAAGGTTGCAAGGTGCGACGCGGGCGTATTCTTTGAAAGGTGGGACGCCATGTGCAGCAGGTCGACGTCCACTTGCAGCGGCGTATTGCTCAAAAGGCGCAGAAGCTGCGTCTCCGTTTCAATCTTCGTCGGCATCAGGTTCAAAATGGCGATGCGCAGCGGCCGGATATCCTGCGTGACGGCGCGCTCGTGCGCCATGACAAAAATATTTTCCGCTTCTAAAACCTTCATCGCGGGCAGCGTCTGCGGAATACGGATCGGCATAAGACCCCTCCCAATCAAAATCTACCGAAATCATCAAACCGGCATGGGATTTCCCGCGTAAGATTATAACAAAAATCCGCCCGCGCGGCAAGGCGCTCTGGAACTTCCCTCCCGGTTGTGCTATCATGGGGAAAAGAATTTCCCAATGGGAGGGCAACAGCATGAAAGAACATTGGACCATAGGGTTTCTCGGCTTTGGCAATATGGCCCGGGCGTTGGCCCAGGGCTTTGTCCGCTCCGGTTTCCCCGGGGAGCGCATGGTCGCCTGCGCCAAGCGCTACGGCCGCCTGTGCGAAAACGCCGCGCCGCTGGGCGTGCGCCCCGTGCAGACGGCGGCGGAGGTCGCCGCGCAGGCGGACTTGGTGATTGTCGCCGTCAAGCCGTACCTGGTGGAAGAGGTCGTTTCACCGCTGCGCGGCGCGCTGCGGGACAAGGCCGTCGTCTCGGTTGCGTCCGGCGTCTTTTTCGACCGCTACGAGGAAATCCTCGCGCCCGGCACGCAGCACATCAGCACCATCCCGAACACGCCGGTCGCCGTGTGCGAAGGGGCCGTCGTCTGCGAGCAGAAGCATTCCCTCGGCGCAGAGGCGTTCGAAGCGTTTACATCCCTTTTCGGCAAGGTCGGCCTGCTGGAGTTTGTCGAGACCTCCAAGGCGGGAGCCGCCAGCACCATCAGCGGCTGCGGCCCGGCCTGGGCGGCCATGTTCCTGGAGGCGCTCGGAGACGCCGCCGTGAAATACGGCGTCCCGCGGGAGAACGCCTACCGCCTGGCCGCGCAGATGATCTGCGGCACGGGCCGCCTCTACCTGGAAAGCGGCCGGCACCCCGGCGCGATGAAGGACGCCGTCTGCTCGCCCGGCGGCACCACCATCCGCGGGGTTGCGGCGCTCGAGCAGGCCGGGTTCCGCGGCGCGGTGATCGCCGCCGTCGACGCCATCGAAGGGAAATGACGGCGCAGGGCCTTCCGCACGCGGGAGGCCCTTGAATTTTCCTTTCCAGTAAAATGAAATGGATTTTGAAATTTTTTGAAAAAAAGGGTTGACATTCCCGTTTTACCGTGATATGATAGTTGAGCCGTCGAGAGAGACGGGAACGGATTTGAAAAAATCCGAAAAAAGTTCTTGACAAAGCGGCTCCGCCGTGATATAATTGAGAACACTTCCCGCCAGAAGGTAAACGGCAAAAGGACCTTGAAAATTAAACAACGCAAGACGAGAGGACCCGTAATGAATTTGAGGGACTTGTCCGGATGGACAGGTACTTCCAGAGTTCCCGGACTCAACAAAACCGGGATATGCGCAAGCGTATGAATGAGCGATTGAGCTCTAAAAGATTGATTAGGACGCAGCGATGCGTTTTGATACCATTTTTTAGAGAGTTTGATCCTGGCTCAGGACGAACGCTGGCGGCGTGCCTAACACATGCAAGTCGAACGGAGCTTTTCTGAGGAAGTTTTCGGATGGAATCAG
>CALWIP010000004.1 GCA_944380775.1 uncultured Clostridia bacterium
GGGGTTAAGGTAACGCCGTTTGTGTGCGTATTCAGTTTTTAACACATTCCCTGTCTATCCGCTGTCCGCAAAACCATTGATTTTATTAGCTTTTTGCCGCTATCGCTATCACACCTCATTATTTATCTTCCCCGGGAGCATGTTCTTTCTCTCGCGCGCTCTGCGGGGAACTTCCTTTCACCCAGCCCGGCGCGCGGCGTTGGCCTGCCCCCCGCATGGGGGGTGCAGGCTTTAGCCTGCCGCGGCGTGCCCGCCGCAGGCGCTCAGAGGACGATGTCCTCCAGGCGGCGCTTGGGGACATAGTGGACGTTGTTTTCGTCGCGGGTGTAGTTGAGCGGGTCGCCGGGCTTCGCCTCGGTGAGGACAATGGTCTCCTTCGGCTTGCCGACGGCGACGAGCAGCACCGGCGTCAGGTTTTCCGCCAGGCCGAGCGTCTCCTTCACCGCGGGCGGGTCAAAATTCCCAATCATGCAGCCGCCCAGGCCCATTTCCGCCGCGGCGAGCAGCATCGTCTGCGCCACAATCCCCACGTCCTTCTGGTAGCGCGCAACCGTCTCGCCCCAGTCCATGTTCTGGCAGATGACAATCCACGCCACCGGCCGCGTCCCCGGGAAGGGGAGGTCCAGCTCGGGCAGCGCGCGCGCCCAGCGGGTCAGCGGCTGGATTTTCGCGGCGGTCTCCGGGTCGCTCGCCAGGTAATACTGGAACGGCTGGCGGTTCACGCTCGACGGCGCATACCGCGCGCAGTCCACCATTTCGAGCAGCTGCCCGCGCGTGACGGGCACGCTTTCATCATAGCCGCGGTAGCTGCGGTTTTGTTTGAGAAGATCTTTCAGCATCCTTTTCCCTCCGGATCCCTCCGCGTCAGACGGCGGCCGCGCGGGCCGCCCAGCGGGAGAATTTCAGCAAATGGTAAAAGCGCAGGCCCTCGGCCGCGGCGCAGAATTTGTCGGCGCAGGACACCACGAACGATTCGCGGTAACGCGGCGGGCGGAGCGTGAGCGGCCACATGTGTTTCACGATGATGTCGCGCTCGCAGTCCGTCAAGGGGAACAGCCGCTCCGCGTTTTGCAGCGCCGTGCGCGGATGGGTGAACCCGTGCGGCCCTTTGTGCGGGTCCTTGTGCCAGTCGTAGAGGAAAAGGTCGTGCAGCAGGCCGCCGCGCGCCGCTTCCCGGTAAGAAAGGCCCAGCTTTTTGCACATCCAGTAGCTCACATACGCCACGCAGACGCTGTGCTCCAGGCAGCTCACATCGCCGTGCTGCGGCAGGCGCTCCATCGAGCGCACCGCCGGGCTCTGCAATAAATCGGCGACGCAGAGCAAAAATTCCGCTTCTTCCTTCGTCTCAGGCAAACCGATTCCTCCCATCTCCAGGCGGCATGCCGCCCAAACGGCCGGCGTAGGAAAAAGGGGCCCGCCTGCCGGAAGAGGGCCCCCTTGGTCTATGTTCCATTATAGCAAGACGCGCGGCAAAAAGCAAGCGAAACCGCGGCGGCGGCGCTGTCAATGTTTGCCGGGGAGGTCCGCCGTATCCAGAAGGATGGTCACGGGGCCGTCGTTCTGGAGGGAGACGAGCATGTCTGCGCCGAATTCCCCGTGCTGCACGGGGACGCCCGCCTCGCGCAACGCCTGCTGGAAGGCTTCGTAAAGCGGCACGGCGGTCTCCGGGCGCGCCGCCCCGGTGAAGGACGGCCGCTTGCCGTGGCGGCAGTCGGCGTAAAGCGTAAACTGCGAAACCACCAGCGCTTCCCCGCCCGTTTCAAGCAAAGAGCGGTTCATCTTCCCGTTTTCGTCCTCAAAGATGCGCAGCCCCGCGCATTTTGCGGCCAGCTGCCGGGCCTGGGCCTCCGTGTCGTCCGGCGCGACGCCGAGCAGGATCAAAAGCCCCGGGCCGGTCTGCGCGGCGGTCTCCCCCGCAATGGCCACGGAGGCCGCGCGCACCCTTTGCAAAACGGCGCGCATCAGCCCACCACCTGCAGGTCCTTCGGGTACCGGTTGAGCACTTCGCAGCCCGTCTCGGTGACAAGGACGAGGTCTTCGATGCGCACGCCGAATTCGCCGGGGAGGTAGATGCCCGGCTCGATGGAAAACGCCATGCCCGGCTCTGCCACCGCGCCGGAGGAGGCGCTCACGTCCGGGCTCTCATGGCATTCCAGGCCGATGCCATGGCCGAGCCGGTGCGTGAAATACGGCCCGTAGCCGCCCTTTTCAATCACCTCGCGCGCGGCGCGGTCCACCTCGCGCAGCGGGACGCCGGGCCGCACCGCGGCAATGCCCGCGAGGTTCGCCTGGCGCACCAGCTCGTACACCTCGCGCTGTTTTTCGCCCGCATGCTGGAAAAATACCGTGCGGGTCATGTCGCACCAATAGAGCGGCGCGGGGTTGTAGAGGTCGAGCACAATGCTGTCGCCGGGCTTGGGCAGGTCCGCCGAGGGCGCATGGTGCGGGTCCGCGGCGTTTGCGCCGTAGCAGGCGAGCTGCCCTTCCGCCGAACGCGCGCCGCAGCGCGTGAGGTAGGCGCGCGCCGTGAGGTCCGTCATCGCAAGCTCGCTGCGGCTGGCGCTGACGGCGGCGATGGCCTCGGCGACCACCTCGTCGTTGATGCGGGAGGCCGCGCGCAGCGCCTCGATCTCCTCGGCGTCCTTGTGCATGCGCGTCTCGTCCACCGGCGCAGAACCGAGCACCGGGCGGACGTCAGGCCGCAGCGCGCACAGGCGGATCAAAAATTTGCTCTGCCAGGTTTTGTCAATGCCCAGCGCGCCGGGCCGCACCGCGCGGGAAAGACCCTCCACGGGGTCGTCGCTGTCGGTGTGCAGCACCAGCTCCACGCCGTCCTGTTCCTCCAGCGCAAACAGCGTGTTCGCAAACAACAGCCGCTGCCCGTCCCGGTTCAGGTAAAGGGCGAGCATGCGCTCCATCGGCTCGGTCCAACGGCCGGTGAGGTAATAAACCGAGGCCGGAGCGGTTACGATAATCTGGTCCAAAGAATGCCGCCGCATGGCTTCCAGCACGCGGGCAATCCTGCTTTCATTCATGGGATTTCCTCCTTCCGGTCCCCGCGGAGCGGGTCCACCCCTATTGTAGCACACCGCGCGCCGTTCTTCCAGCGCCGGGGCGAATTTTTCGGGGGCCTTCCCCCGAAAGCTGGACATCGGCGGCGCGCTGCGGTACAATGAAAAGGAACGATGGGAGGATCTGCTTTGGAAGGGAGGGCGTTTCCGTGGAGTGGAACCGGAAAAACGTCAAGACGGCCGCGCTGCTCATTGCGGGCGGCATCGCGTTCGCCTGGGTGCTGCAAAACATTGGGGCGGCCGGCCTGGTGTTCAACACCGTGATGGGCCTGCTCGCGCCGTTTGTGCTGGGCCTGGTCATCGCCTTTGTGCTCAACGTGCCGATGCGCGCCATTGAAAGCGCGCTCTTTGGGCGGCTCAAGGCCTCCCGCAAACCGAACAAACGGCTGCGCCGGTTCATCCGCCCGGCGAGCTTTTTCCTCACGCTGCTCTGCTTTGCGGCGGCGCTCGCGCTGTTCCTGTTCATCATCATCCCGGAGGTGGCCCGCACCGTGGAGACGCTGCCCGCGCGGCTGACCGAATTCTTCCGGCAGGCCGAGGCCTGGCTCGCCGGGCTGGACGTGCGCATCCCCACGCTGGAAGAGCTGCTGGAAAGCCTGGAACTCAACTGGGAATCCATTGGCCAGGGCCTGTTCTCCTTCCTGCAAAACGGCGCGACAAACCTCATCAGCTCGACCGTGGACATTGCGACGACGGTGTTCAACAGCCTGTTTAATTTCTTCATGGGCTTTATCTTCGCCGTGTACGTCCTGCTGCAAAAGGAAAAGCTCGGCATCCAGACGCGCAAGCTGCTTTACGCCTACCTGCCGGAGAAAAAGGCGGATACCCTTCTGGAGATTGCGTCCCTCACGAACTATATTTTCTCGAAATTCATCTCCGGTCAATGCCTGGAAGCCTGCATTTTGGGGATGCTCTTCTTTATCGCGATGTCGCTGTTCCAATTCCCCTACGCGATGATGGTCTCGGTCTTCATCGCCGTGATGGCGCTCATCCCGGTGGTGGGCGCGTTCATCGGCTGCGTGTTCGGCGCGTTCATGCTCTTCATCACGGACCCGATGCAGGCGGTGTGGTTTGTGGTGATGTTCCTCGTCATCCAGCAGGTCGAAGGCAACCTGATCTACCCGCGCGTGGTGGGCAGCACCATCGGCCTGCCGCCGATGTGGGTGCTGTTCGCGGTGCTGGTGGGCGGCAGCCTGATGGGCCTGCCTGGCGTGCTCATCGGCGTGCCGCTCTGCTCGGTGGCCTACACGCTGCTCAAGCGCTCCACCAACGACCGCCTGCGCAAAAAGCGCATCCCGCTGGGGAAATATCTGGAGTAACCCCCACAAAAAGCAAGCCGCCGCCGGCCCCGCGCGGCGGCTTTTTCCGGGCGGCGGCGCGCCCCTAACAGAAAAAGCCCCGAAAACAGCGGGAACCCGCCGTTTCCGGGGCTTGTTTTGGAGCGGAAAACGGGACTCGAACCCGCAACATTCAGCTTGGGAAGCTGACGCTCTACCATTGAACTACTTCCGCGAATACTTTAATAGTATAGCACATCCTGCGGGGATTTGCAAGGGCTTTTTGCAAAATTTTAACCGCCGCTTTACATAATGGATTCCTTCGGAAAGCTCGACAAAAAATACTTCCACATTTTCCACCGTGTTTTCCACAGAAAAAGCGGATGCCGCCTGTTTTTTATCCGGTTTTCCACCGTCTCCACAGGCCTGTGGAGGGGAAAAGTGGAAATCTCCCCCGCCTTTTCGTTGACATAAGATGGATTTCCCCTTTTTTTCCGGTCATTCTACCGGAAAAGCGCGCGGGGCCTGCATAAGCGGCCGGTGCGGCGCGGATACTAACGCTGCCGCGCCCTTGGGGCGCCGGAAGGAGGCGTTTTATGACACGCAGAAGGAAGATCCAGCTGGCGAGCGTGCTGGCGGCGGCGTTCGTCGCGCTGGCGGGAAGCGCTTACGCGGGCTATGTGCTGGCCGGGCGCTACCGCGGCAGCCTGGAGCAGACCTACCGCCGCGCGCTGAGCGACTTGAACGACTACGTCGCGGCCATTGAGACCACGCTGGAGAAGGCCGTCTACGCCAACACGCTGCCGCAGCAGAACGGCGTAGCCGCCAAACTGATCCGTGAGGCGAGCGGCGCGCAGGCGGCGCTCGCGGTGCTGCCCGCGGGGGACAGCGACCTTTCCAACGTGAGCCGCTTTTTGTCGCAGGTGGGGGAATACGCGCTCTCGCTCTCTTCGAAAGTCAGCGCGGGCGGGACCGTGACGGAGGAGGAATACGAGACCCTACGCGAGCTGGGCGGCTACGCCGCGGCGCTGCGCGGGAAATTGGCGGACACGGAATCCCGCATCCTCAACACGGGGGAGCGCATCGGCGAAGCGCTCTCCACAGGGAACTTGGAAAAGGCCGCGCCCTCCGCGTTCCAGGGCTCGCTGGAAGAAACCGCGGAGGAGTTCGCCGATTACCCCACGCTGATCTACGACGGGCCGTTTTCGGACCATATCGGCCAGATGGAGCCGAAATTCCTCGACGGCAAGGCGGAAATTTTGCAGGGCAACGCCCAGACGGCGGCCGCCGCCTTTTGGGGCGTGCCGCACGGCGGCGTGACCCACACCGGCGACACGGCGGGCGGCCTGCCGACCTATAATTTTTCCTACGGGGACGCCCGCGTCAGCATCACCAAGGCGGGCGGCTACGCGGCGTCGATGATCGACCCGCGCGCCGTGGGCGAGACGTCCCTCGGCTATGAGGAGGCGCTCGCCCGCGCGAAGGATTTTTTGGAGCAGCGCGGCGTGAGCGGGATGCGCGAGAGCTATTATGTCATCCACGACGGGAAATGCGTCATCAATTTCGCCTACAGCGAGGGGGACCTGATCTTTTACCCGGACCTCATCAAGGTCGCCGTGGCGCTGGATAACGGGCAAATCGTCGAATATGACGCCACCGGCTACCTGATGAACCACCACAACCGCCCGGCGCAGCAGCCGGCGCTCTCCGTGCAGGAGGCGCAGCAAAACGTGAGCCCGCACCTCACGGTGCAGGATGCGCGCCCGTGCGTCATCCCGACGGCGGGGTCCAACGAGGCGCTCTGCTACGAGTACCACTGCCTGGGCGAGGCGGGCGAGGAAGTGCTGGTCTACCTCGACGCGCAGACCGGCTTGGAACGGCAGATCCTCATCCTGACGCGCAGCGACAACGGCGTTTTAACGCGCTGACCATGCGGAAAGCCCGCCCCGGGACGCGGGACGGGCTTTTGCTTGGCAGGGGTCCCCGGCGGGGGATCCCTTTTTTTTAGTTTCAAACAATCCCCGCAGGGGGTCTTCATTCGCCGTCGTGCCGGTGCCGGATGAGGCCGAGGGCCTTGGACAGCTCCATGACGGCCACGGGGACGAGGATGAGGCCGAGCGACATCAGGTACAGTTTCCCCGGGAGGATCACCAGGCCGAAGGCGATGCCCACCGGCGTGAAGAGGACCAGCAGCATCAGCAGGACGGACACGAGCGCCGCCCAGTTGAGGTGGCGGTTCGAGAACGGGCCGATGTGGAAGAGAGAATGGTCCGAACGCATGTTGAACGCCTGGATGGTCTGCGAAAGGGCAAGCGTCATAAACGCCATCGTCTGGCCGCCGGCCAGCGTGCCGGTCTCCTTTTCGCCGATGACGAAGCCCACCAGCGCGAGGACGCCGAACATCAGGCCCTGCAGGACAATGCGCACGCCGAGGCCGTGGGCGAAGATCCCCTCGTTTTTGGGCTTCGGCTTGCGGTCCATCACGTCGGATTCCACCGCCTCCATGCCGAGCGCAATGGCCGGCAGGGAGTCCGTCACCAGGTTGATCCACAACAGCTGCATCGAGAGGAACGGCGTCTTGCGCCACAGCAGCATGGCCGTGAACACGGTGATCACCTCGCCGATGTTCGTGCCCAAAAGGAAGCCGACCACCTTGCGGATGTTGGCGTAAATGCCGCGGCCCTCGCGCACGGCGTCTACAATGGTGGCGAAGTTGTCGTCCGTCAGCGTCATGTCGGCGGCGCCCTTCGCCACGTCGGTGCCGGTGATGCCCATGGCGCAGCCGATGTCGGCGGCTTTGAGCGCCGGGGCGTCGTTGACGCCGTCGCCCGTCATGGAGACGACCTGCCCTTTGCGCTGCCACGCTTTGACAATGCGGATCTTATTTTCCGGCGAAACGCGGGCGTACACCGAAATATTCTCCACTTCCTTGTCCAGCTGCCCGTCGCTCATCGCGTCCAGTTCCGCGCCGGTTACGGCGCGGTCGCCCGGCAGCAGGATGCCCAACTCCTTCGCAATGGCGGAAGCCGTGGTCACATGGTCTCCGGTGATCATCACCGGCTTGATGCCGGCCTTGCGGCAGATGGCGACGGCCTCCTTGGCCTCCGGGCGCGGCGGGTCGATCATGCCCACCAGGCCGAGGAACGTCAGGCCGTTTTCCAGCTCCTCCGGGGACGGCTCCTCCGGCACGGCGTCAAGCTCCTTGTAGCCAACGGCAAGAACGCGCAGCGCCGCGCTGCTCATCTCCTCGTTCTTGCCCCGGGCGGTTTCCAGGTCCCCTTTCACGCAGCGGGTTGCCATGACGTCGAACGCGCCCTTGACAATGGCGATCCATTTGTCCCCGACCCGGTTGACCGAGGTCATCAGCTTGCGGTCCGAATCAAACGGGATTTCCGCCGCGCGCGGGTACTCGCGGTTGAGGTCCTCCTGTTCCATGCCGTTTTTGTGCGCCGCCACGAGGATCGACGTCTCCGTCGGGTCGCCGAGGTGCTGCTCTTTGCCGTCCGGGCCGTAGACCACCGAGCCGTCGCAGCAGAGCGCGCCGTAGCGCAGCAACTCCCGCGCGGCGGGCGAATTCTGGCTGCTGACGTCCTCGAGGCGGTCCGTGCCGTCCACCCAGAGCTTGGTCAGCGTCATGCGGTTCTGCGTCAGGGTGCCGGTCTTGTCCGAGCAGATGACGGAGGCGCTGCCCAGCGTTTCCACCGCCGGCAGGCGGCGCACCAGCGCGTTCTTCTTCACCATGCGCTGCACGCCGATGGCCAGCACAATGGTGACGATGGCGGGCAGGCCCTCCGGGATGGCGGACACCGCCAGCGAGACCGCCGTCATGAAGATCTCCAGCACATCCATGCCGCTGGTGAGGCCCACCACGAAGATGACGGCGCAGGCGGCCAGCGCCATGAAGCCGAGGTATTTGCCCAGCTGGGCCAGCTTTTTTTGCAGCGGGGTCTGGGCGTCCCCCTCGCCCGCAAGCAAACCGGCAATCTTGCCCATTTCCGTCTGCATCCCGGTGGCGGTCACCACCGCGGCCGCCGTGCCGTAGGTAATGCTGCAGCCGGAGAACACCATGTTGGTGCGGTCGCCGAGCGGCGCCTTCTCCTCTACCGCCGCTTCGGCATCTTTCTCCGAGGGGACCGACTCGCCGGTGAGCGCAGACTCCTCGCTCTTCAGGCTGGCGCTCTTGAGCAGGCGCGCGTCCGCCGGGACAAAGTCGCCGGCCTCCAGGCGGATGATGTCGCCGGGCACCAGCGCGGCGGCGTCAATCACCTGTTCCGTGCCGTCCCGCAGCACCCGCGCGCGGGGGGCCGAAAGGTTTTTCAGCGCGTCGAGCGCCTTTTCCGCCCGGCTCTCCTGCACCACGCCCATGATGGCGTTGAGCACGACGATGAGCAAAATGAGCGCCGGCTCGAAAAATTCCATGGGTTCGCCTTCCACGCAGGCGACGGCGAACGAAACGGCGGCCGCCGCGAGCAGGATGATGATCATGACGTCCTTAAATTGCTCTAAAAAACGCTGGAAATTGGTCTTCTTCTTCTTTTCACTGAGTTTGTTCGGGCCGAACTCCGCCAGGCGCTCTGCGGCCTGCGCGGCGGTTAGCCCTCTGTCCGCGTCGGCGGAGAGGTCCTGGAGAACTTCTTCCTTCGGCTTACAGTGTGTTGACAACAATGATTCCTCCTTCATTTTTATCCGTATTCTTTGCGGATATAACAAAATTGTAACAGTTTTTATACAAAAATACAACTAGATCCCGCCAATTTCCATTCAAAATTTTCATAAAAAAGCAAAAACAGGAACGCGGTTTTCCGGCGGAATGGATAAAATTGGAGGGCCGCCCGGCATTCCACCCGGGGAAGAAAGCGCGCCTCCCCCCATTTTGATTTGCAATTTTTGCGCATCTGCGCTACACTAAAAAGAAAGAGGGGCGCGGGCAGCCCGCGCTGCGACGCCGCAACAGGAGGAACGACCAGTATGACGATTCAGCACAAAACCTTTGATGAAGAACGCGCGCTCTACGGCAGCGACGGGGTCACCGTGCAGGACTGCACGTTCGACGGCCCTGCCGACGGCGAAAGCGCGCTGAAGGAAAGCCGCAACGTGACGGTGGAGCGCTGCTACTTCAACCTGCGGTATCCGTTTTGGCACGACCACGGCCTCACGGTGCGGGATTCCGAGCTCACGCCGCTCTGCCGCGCGGCGCTCTGGTACTCGGACGGCATTACCATCGAACATACGAAGCTGCACGGCATTAAAGCGCTGCGTGAATGCACGGACGCGGCGCTCGCCGGCTGCGACATCGTCTCGCCGGAATTCGGCTGGTCCTCGCACGGGGTGCGGATGGAACATTGCACGGCGGAGGGCGAATATTTCATGATGCGCGCCACCGGCCTGCATTTCCAAAATGTACAGATAAAGGGGAAATATTCCTTCCAGTATATTACCGATTCCGTCTTTGAACACTGCGAATTCGACACAAAGGACGCGTTCTGGCACGCGAAAAACGTGGTGGTGCGCGACAGCGTGGTCAAGGGGGAATACCTCGCGTGGTACTGCGAGAACGTGACGTTTGAAAACTGCCGGATCACCGGCACGCAGCCGCTCTGCTACTGCAAAGGGCTCAAGCTTGTCCACTGTGAAATGGAAGGCTGCGACCTGGCCTTTGAGCGGAGCGTTGTGGACGCGTCCATCACTTCGCCGGTGCTCAGCATCAAAAACCCGCTCGCCGGCAGCCGCATCACCGTCCCGGCGGTGGGCGAGGTCATCCGCGACATCGCGCAGGCCAACGGGGAGGTTCTGGTGCAGAAGGACGCCTGACCCCGCGCAGGGATCTCATAGACCGCAAAACGCACGCGGCGGCCGCTCCGGCGGCTACCGCGTGCGTTCCTATTTCCGGAAATTTTTTAAGCCTGGGCTTCAAACTGGTCTTTGCCGACGCCGCAGAGCGGGCAAACCCAATCCTCCGGGACGTCCTCGAATTGGGTGCCGGCCGCTACGCCGTTATCCGGATCGCCAACCTCAGGATCGTAAACATACCCGCAGACCGTGCAAACATATTTCGTCATGATGATTTCTCCTTCCATCCCATTTTCCTCCGGGCGGCGCCCGGGGGGTCCTGCTTTTTAGTATAGACAGCGCCCCCGGTTTTGTCAATGCCGGGTTTACGCCCGGCGGACAGGCGGCGGGCCAGCTTCTCCAGCTCCACCACCGCCAGCGGGGCCAGCGAGAGCGCCGCGGTGACGGCCCACTGCCGCCCCGTGAGCGCCACGGTGTGGAACGCGGCGGCCAGCGGCGGGCAGACCATGACCGCCAGCTGCAACGCGGTGCAGGCCGCCGCCGCGAGCGTAAGCGCCCGGTTGCTGAACCAGCCGGTGGAAAACAGCGAGCGGGAAGACCGCACGTTAAACGTGTGCGCCACCTGCGAAAGGCTCAGTACGGCAAACGCCATGGTGCGGCCAACCGCCGGGTCCGCGGGGTCCGGGTCAAAGCAGACGCGGCCAATGGTATACGCCAGCAGCGCCAACGCGCCGATCATGCCGCCCTCCACGAGGATGTGGTAGCCCATCCCGCCGGAGAAGACGCTCGCCTGCCGCTTCTGCGGCCCGCGCTCCATGAGGCCGGGGTCCACCGGTTCCACGCCCAGCGCCAGCGCCGGGAGCGAATCTGTCACCAGGTTGACCCAGAGCAGCTGGATGGCCAGCAGCGGCGTGGGCAAGCCGAGCGCGAACGCCGCGAAAATCGTGAGGATCTCGCCGATGTTGCAGGAGATGAGGAAATGGACCGTCTTGCGGATATTTTCATAGATGCCGCGGCCCTCCTCCACCGCCGCGACGACCGTCGCGAAGTGGTCGTCCGTGAGGACCATGTCGGCGGCGGCTTTGGCCACGTCCGTGCCGGAACGGCCCATCGCGCAGCCGATGTCCGCCGCCTTGAGCGCGGGCGCGTCGTTGACGCCGTCCCCCGTCATCGCCACCACGCCGCCGCGCTTTTGGAACGCTTTGACAATGCGCACTTTGTGCTCTGGCGAGACGCGCGCAAAGACGCTGGTCTGCCACACGGTTTGCTCCAGCTCCGCCTGGCTCAGGCGGTCGAGCTGCGCGCCGGTCATCACGCGCCCGCCGTCCTCCAACATCCCCAGGCGGCGCGCAATGGCCGAGGCCGTCGCCGCGTGGTCCCCGGTGATCATCACCGGCAGGATGCCCGCGCGCTTGCAGCGCCGCACGGCGTCCGCCGCCTCGGGGCGCGGCGGGTCCTGCAAGCCTACCAGCCCGCAGAAGATCAAATCCTGTTCCGCCTGCGTTTCGGGCGGAAGGGCGGCGTCGTCCCGGTACGCCACACCCAGCACGCGCAGCGCGCGGGCCGCCATCTCTTCGTTCCGCCGGGCAATGCGCCGCCGGTCCTCCGGCGTCAGGGGGAATACCCCTTCCGGCGTGGAAAACCGCGTGCAGCGCTCCAGCAGCAGGTCGGGCGCGCCCTTCGTCACGCTGCGGAAGCCGCCGCCCCACCGGTGCACGGTGGTCATCCGCTTGCGCGCGGAGCTGAACGGCAGTTCCGCCACGCGCGGGGCCTGCCGCTCCAAATCCTCCTTTGCGTGCGGCGCGGCGCGCACCAGCGCCACCTCGGTTGCGCCGCCCGTCCATTCGCCGTTTACGGCGGAGGCGTTCGCGCACAGCGCGGCCAAGTCCAGCAGGCTGCCCGCCGCCCGGCTGTCCAGCGGCAAAGGCCCGCCCGGCCCGGCGGCCTCCACCACCGCCATGCGGTTTTGCGTGAGCGTGCCGGTCTTATCGGAGCAGATGACGTTCGCGCTGCCGAGCGTCTCCACCGCGGGCAGCCGCCGCACAATGGCCCGGGCGCGCGCCAAGCGCCGCACGCCCATGGCCAGGACGATGGTCACCACGGCGGGGAGCCCCTCCGGGATGGCCGCGACCGCCAGGCTGATGGAGATGAGCAGCATTTGCAGCGGCTCCGCCCGCTGGAACAAGCCGAGCAGGAACACCAGCAGGCACACCGCCAGCGCGCCGAGGCCCAGCAGCTTGCCGGTGCGCGCAAGGCGCTGTTGCAGCGGGGTCTGCGGGGCCGCCTCCCGGGCGATCATGTGCGCGATGCGCCCCACCTGGGTCTCCATCCCCGTGGCGACGACAACGCCCACGCCGCGCCCCGAAGAGACGCTGCCCGAGGCGTAAGCCATATTTTTGCGGTCCCCCAGCGGCGTCTCCGCCGGAAAAAGCGCCGCCGCGTCCTTTTCCACCGGCATCGACTCCCCCGTGAGCGCCGATTCCTCTACCTGCATGCCGTAGGTCTCCAGCAGGCGCAGGTCCGCGGGGATCAGGTCCCCCGCGCGCAGCAAGACAATGTCGCCGGGCGCCAATTCCGACGACGGAACCTGCTGCGGCGCGCCGTCCCGCAGGACGCGGCTCTCCGGCGAAGAGAGCTTTTGCAGCGCTTCAATGGCCTTTTCCGCGCGGCTCTCCTGCACGACGCCGATGGCCGCGTTCAACACCACGATGGCGAGGATGATGGCGGGGTCCCAGTCCCCGCCGCCTTGCAGCCGCGAGGTCAAAAACGACACGCCCGCCGCCGCGAGCAGGATGAGCACCATAAAGTCGGAGAATTGCCTCAAAAACCGCACGGCCAGGCAGTCCCGCTTCTTGCGCGCCAGCTCGTTTTTCCCCGCCTTCGCCAGCCGGGCGCGCGCCTGCCGCTTGCTCAGGCCGTTTTTGGCATCCGTTTCCAGCCGCCGCAGGCATTCTTCGCGCGGCCGGCTCTGCCAATCCATTGAACCACCCCTTTTCCGTTCGCGGGCACTCGCCCTCTTCCCCAATATACGGCGGCGGGCGGAAAAACATGCCCCGAAACACAGGCGTCCCGCCCGGGAGCCGGGCGGGACGGGAAAGGAAAAGGGGCCGCGCGTTATTCGAGGCAGCCGTAGGCGACGGCGCGCACGCGGCAGTGGTGGTATTCTTCGTCGTTGGGGTCCATCTGGTGCATGTAAACCGCGGTAAAGCCGCTGGACGGCTCGATGGACGTCCAGGTCCCGGCCATGCCGGTCCAGCCGAATTCGCCGGCGGGGACATTCGCCACGCCCTCCGGGCGCTGCATGACGCGCACGCCCAGGCCGTAGCCATAGCCCTCGTTGTAGGTGCCGGTGAAATCGGCGCGCTGCGCCTCGGTGAGCAGGTCGCGGCGCATGAGGTCGATGGTGTTGCGGCCGATGATCCCCTGGCCGCCGTTCGCCAGCATCTGCGCGAATTTCGTGTAGTCGCGCGCCGTGGAGAACAGGCCGGAGCCGCCGCCCTCGTACACCGCGTCCGGCGCGAAATTCGCGTCGCCCTCCAGCGTGACGGGCGTAAACACGCCCTCCGCTTCGCGGCGGTAGACGCGCGCCATGCGGTCCGCAATGTCTCCGAAATAGCGGTAGCCGCTGCTCTCCATGCCGAGCGGCTCGAAGATCTCCTTTTGGAGGAATTCGCCGATGGTCATGCCGGAGGTCACCTCGACCAGCGCCGCCACCATCTCGTGGCCGAAACCGTACACCCAATGCGTGCCGGGGTCAAATTGCAGCGGCGCCTGCGCCATGGCGCGCACGTCGTCTTGCAGCGTGTACTTGCCCTTGGCCGCCAGGCCCGCGCGGATCTTCTTCATTTCGCCCGCGGTGTAGGAGGGGTAATCCGGGTACGGCAGGCCGACCGACATGTGGAACGTGTCGCGCACGAGCACCGGCTTTTTCGCCGGGCGCACCCAAACGTTGCCGTTCGGGCGGTGCTCCGCAACCTGTACGTCCTTGTACTCCGGGAAATAGTTGGAATACGGCTCGTTGAGCAGGAATTTCCCGCGTTCATACTGGATCATGCCGGCCGTGCAGACGATGACCTTCGTCATCGAATACAAACGGCAGACGGTGTCCAGCGTCATCGGTTTCCCGGCCTCGCGGTCCGCCATGCCGGCGGCGCCCTCATAGAGGATCTCGCCGTTTTTCGCCAGGATGCAGTTGCACCCCGGGACAGTTTTGCCTGCGAATTCTTCCAACAGGCGGTCCAGATCACTGAATTTTGCCATAAGAATTCCCTCTCTTTATGATGCGGCGCAAGGCCGCGGATTGACAAGATGAATGATTCGAACGGTAATGAAAATGAGAGAAGAAAGAGCCTCCGCGTCATCAGCGCGGCGACGCGGTGAACAGCGTGATGCACCCGCGCGGGCAGGCGGAAACGCACGCGCCGCAGGCCGTGCACTGCGCCGGGTCGACCGCCGCGTGGAAATCCTCCACGCGTATGGCGCCGCGCGGGCAGGCGCGCACGCATTTGCCGCAGCCGATGCAGCCCGTTTGGCAGGCTTTCACGGTGGCGGCGCCCTTGTCGCGGCTGCTGCACTGCACCGCCGCCTGCTCTTTCAGGGGCGTCAGGCGGATGAGCCCTTTCGGGCAGGCCTTCACGCAGAGCGAGCATCCCTTGCAGCGCGCCGGGTCCACGGCGGCGAGGCCGTCTTTCAGCGAGATGGCGCCGTATTCGCACACGCGCGCGCAGTCGCCAAAGCCCAGGCAGCCGTAGCGGCAGCCGGAAAGGCCCCCCGCCGTCAGCGCGGCGGCGGCGCAGGTCTGCATGCCCTCGTAAGCCACCGTGCGGGGCGCGGCGGCGCAGCCGCCCACGCAGCGCACCACGGCCGCTTGCAGCTCCACTTCTCCGCTGACGCCGAGCACCTCGGAGACGGCCTGCGCCACCGCGGCGCCGCCCGGCGAGCACAGGCCGGGCTTGGCCTCGCCGTGGGCCAGCGCCTTGGCGTAGCCGGAGCAGCCGGAGTAACCGCACGCGCCGCAGTTGGCGCCGGGCAGCAGCTCGAGCACCGCCTCCGCTTTTTCATCCTTCGGCACGGCCATGACAATGGACGCGACCGCCAGGCCGAGGCCGGCCAGCAGGCCGATGCCCGCGACGATGGCCACCGGCAGCAAGATTTCATTCATCGGTTTGCGCCCCCCCTTCTCAACCCAGCAGGCCGTCCACCAGCCCCTGGAACCCCAGGAACGAGACGGCGACCAACGACGCCGAGACCAGCGTGATGGGCAGGCCGCGCAGGCTCTTGGGGATGTCGCAGCGCTCGAGGCGCTCGCGGATGCCCGCAAACAGGAGCATCGCCACCAAAAAGCCGATGCCCGCGCCGAACGCGTTGACCAGCGACTCCATGTAGCCGAACGACGGGTCCGACTGCCCGCGCTCGATGACGAGCATGGTCACGCCGAGCACGGCGCAATTCGTCGTGATGAGCGGCAGGTACACGCCCAGCGCGTTGTACAGCGCCGGGATGTACTTTTTCAGCACCGTTTCCACAAACTGCACCAGCGCCGCGATGACCAGGATGAAGAGGATGGTCTCCAAATATTCCAGGCCGTTCGGGACCAGCAAATAGGTGTAAAGCGGCCAGGTGACGGCGGTGGCCAGCACCATGACGAACGTGACGGCCACGCTCATGCCGAGCGCCGTATCCACTTTTTTGGAAACGCCGAGGAATGGGCAGATGCCGAGGAATTGGTTCAACACATAATTTTCCGTCAGGATCGCCGCAAGGAAAATCGAAACGAGGTTGACCATCATGCGTCACGCCCCCCTTTCTCCGGCAGGCGGTTGCAGGAGGACGCCATGGGGCAGGCGGCGCAGCCCGTCGCCGCCGGGGCCTCCTTCTTTGCAATGCGGCTGGCCAGCGCAACCAGCATGCCGAAGACGAAGAACCCGCCCGGCGGCAGGATGAAGATCAAAATGGGGGCCATAAACCCGGAGGTGACGGGCACGCCGAACAGGGAGCCCGCGCCCAGCAGCTCGCGGATGCAGCCCATGAGCAGCAGCGCGGCGGTAAAGCCCACGCCCATGCCGAGGCCGTCCAAAATAGAAGGCAGCACGCTGTTTTTGCTCGCGAACATCTCTGCGCGGCCGAGGATGATGCAGTTGACGACGATGAGCGGCAGGTAAATGCCCAGCGCGGTGTCGATGTCCGGCGCGTAGGCCTTGACGAGCATCTGCACCACGGAGACAAAGCCCGCGATGATGGTGATATACGCGGGGATGCGCACCTTATCCGGGATGACGCGCCGCAAGAGCGAGATGACCGCGTTGGAACACACGAGCACCGCCGTGGCGGCCACGCCCATGCCGATGGCGTTGCCCGCCGACGTGCTGATGGCCAGCGTGGGGCAAGTGCCGAGCACCAGGCAGAGCACGGGGTTTTCCTTGACGACGCCCTTGGTGAATTCATGGAGCAATTTTGCCATTACGCGCCCTCCTTTCCCTGTTCAAAATAGGAGACGGCCTTGTTTACCGCTTCCGTCACGGCGGTGGACGTAACGGTCGCGCCGGCGAGCGCCTCGACCTGGTCCTCCCCGGCCGGGGCGGACTTGACCACCGAGAACGGCCCCGTCCCGCCGGAATACTGGCCCAGGAAGCTCTCGTTTTCCGCGTTGGCGCCCAGGCCGGGCGTTTCCTCGTGCGAGAGGATCACCACGCCGCGCACCGCGCCGCCGTTATCCAGGCCGGTCATGACGCTCACTTCGCCGCCGTAGCCCTTCGCGCCGGTGACGAATACCGCGCCCACCGGCGCGCCGGAGGCGTCGAGCCCTTCATAATAGGAGATCTCCGCGCCGTCTGCCGTGAGCGTGCGCTCCGCAAAGGATTCCGCCTCCGGCAGCACCACGCGGCGGGAGGCTTCCTCCGCCGCCAGCGCCTGGGCGGCGATGACGTCGCGCGTGAGCAAATTGGTCCCGGCCAGCAGCGCCGTCACCACGGCGCAGATGACGAACAGGGCGGCGGCCGGGGAGAGCACCGCCCGCAGGCTGAGTTTCGTTTTCATCCGGCGCGCCCCCTTCCTTCCTTCTGCGCGCCGAACGGGCGCGGGCGGGTCCATTTTTCAAGGTAGGGAACCAACAGGTTCATCAGAATAATCGAGAACGAGACGCCCTCCGGCAGCGAGCCGAACAGGCGGATGAGCATGGTCAAAACGCCGCATCCGGCGGCGAAAATCACGCGCCCCTTGAGCGTCACCGGCGTGGTGGTGTAGTCCGTCGCCATAAAAATCGCGCCGAGCAGCAGGCCTCCCGTCATCAGTTCGGTCAAGACGTCGCGGCCCGCCAGCGCGGAGAGGGCCGCTGCCACGGCCAGGTAGGTCAGCGGCACGGCCGGGTGGATGACCCGCCGCGCAACGAGGTAAACCCCGCCGAGCAGCAGCGCGAGCGCGCAGGTCTCGCCCAGGCAGCCGGGGCGGGCGCCGAGGAACAGGTCCAGGTAGCCGGGCAGCCCCGCGCCCGCGCTCTCCTTGAGGATGCCCAGCGGCGAGGCGGCCGTTACGGCATCCGAGCCGTCAAGGTAGGCGAACGGCTGCACCCAGCTGCTCATCGGCGAGGGGAACGACGTCATCAGCACAATGCGCGCCGTGAGCGCCGGGTTGACAAAATTCTGCCCGATGCCGCCGAACATCTGCTTGACGACGACGATGGCGACCACACAGCCGAATACCGCCATGAGCGGATGCAGGCCAACCGGCAGGTTGAACGCGAGCAGCATCCCCGTGACGGCGGCGCTCAGGTCGGAAATCGTATTTTCCCGCTTCATCACGCGGCGGCAAACCCACTCCGCCGCCACGCACGAGGCCACGCAGAGCGCAATGAGCAGCAGCGCGCGCGGCCCGAAGAGGATCCCCGCCGCGGCGGCCGCGGGCAGCAGCGCGATGAGCACGTCCCGCATGATGCCCTGGGTCGAGCGCCCTTCCCGCAGGTGGGGGGAAGACGAAACGATCCATTTTTCCATTAGTTTTTCCCTCCCGCTTGTTTTACCAGGTTCTTGCCCAGGCGGATGGCCTGCATGAGCGGCCGGTGCGCCGGGCAGCGGTAGGCGCAGGTGCCGCATTCCATGCACGCGGCCACGCCGCTGCGCGCAAGGCCGGCCGCGTCGCGCTGCTCCGCGAGCTGCTCCAGCAGCAGCGGCTCCAGGTTCATCGGGCAGCCGGCGACGCAGCGCCCGCAGCGGATGCAGGCGGAAGGCTCCGGCAGCTTCGCGTCCGCCCCGCCAAAGGCGAGGATGCCGTTGTTCTGTTTGAGCACCGGCGCGCCGTCGTCCGGCAGGGCCAGGCCCATCATCGGGCCGCCCATCAGCAGCTTGCGCGGCTCCCCGCGGTAGCCGCCGAGGAACGCGACCACGTCGCGGATGCGCGTGCCGACGGGGACCAGGACGTTCGCAGGGTTTTGGATGGCGGAGCCGTCTACCGTGATGCGGCGCTGCACCAGCGGCATCCCCGTGCGGAAATAGCGCGCCAAAAACCCGGCGGAGGTAATGTTCATCACGATGCATCCCGCGTCGGCGGGCAGCTTGCCCAGCGGGATCTTCCGGTTGGTGCAGGCTTTGACCAGCACCTTTTCCGCGCCCTGCGGGTAGCGGGAGCGCAGCGGCAGCACCGCAAAGCCCGGGGCGTCCCCGGCGGCCGCGCGCAGCGCCGCAATGGCGTCCGGCTTATTGTCCTCCACGGCGAGGATGACGCGCGGGATGCCGAGCATGCCCTGCACGAGCCGCGCGCCCTCGACCACATCCTGCGGGTGCTCCAGCGCCTCGCGGTGGTCCGAGGTGATGTACGGTTCGCATTCCGCGCCGTTGAGGATGAGCGTATCCACCGCCTTCCCCGCCGGGACGCGCAGCTTGACGTGGGCCGGGAAGCCCGCGCCGCCCAGGCCCACCAGGCCGGATTCCCGCACGGCGGCGAGGAATTCCTCCAGCGTCTCCGCTTTGGGCGGCCGGAGGGACGGGTCCGGCTCCATGCTGCCGTCGGAGTCGATGACAACGGCGTCGGAGACCCGCCCGCCGGGCAGCAGGACTTTTTCCACCCCGGCGACCGTGCCGCTCACGCTCGCGTGGATGGGCGCGCTGACCGCCGCGCCGCTACCGGCAATCTTCTGGCCCACCAGCACGCGGTCCCCTTTTTTGACCAGGGGCTCGCACGGCGCGCCAACATGCTGCTGCATGGGCAGCAGCACCCGCGCGGGCGCGGGCATGGCGCGCGTTTCCGCGTGGGCGGTGTTTTTCCGGTGCGGCACGCGCGCGCCGCCGTGGACGCGGTAGGGTTTCACAATTCGTTCCATTGGGTGATGACCTCCCCATTGCCCCGGCCGCCGGGCGGCGGGGCCGTAATCAAACGCGGCTAAGGCCGCGTGCGGAGTTTTTCCAGCAGCGGGTACAGCGCCCGCAGCAAAAGGCCGGTCAAAATGCCAGAGGGCACGCCGAAGAGCAGCAGCCAGGGCGCGTAGCCGGCGGCGGCCGGCCCGGCGAGGAAAACAGCCGTGCAGAGCTGCCCCGCATTGTGCGCGAGCGCCCCGCAAACCCCGAGGCCCAAAAAGCCGAACGGCCGGCGGCGCGGCCGCAGCAGGATCCACATGGCCAGCGTGCTGAGCGCGCCGCCGCTCAGGCTCATGGCAAACGCAACCGCCCCGCGCGTCATGCCGGCGAACAAGGCCTTCGCCAGCGCCAGCAGCAGCGCCGGCCCCAGGCCGAGCGCCCCGGCGGCGTACATCGTCGCGAGGTTTGAAAGGCCCAGCTTCGCCCCGGGCGGCAGCGCGGGCAGCGGGGGCAGCGCCCCCTCCAGCGCGGAAAGCGCCAGCGCCAGCGCGCCGAGCATCCCGCAGAACGCCGCGCGCCTTGCGGCGCCCCCCTGTGGATTATCCCGTAACGGCATCGGTCCCTCCTCCGGCGCCGCCCTCCAGCCGCACCGAAATGCGGGCGGGCAGGCAGACCGCCGTTTCCCCGGCGCGCGTCAGGCGGCCCGTGCGCACGCACACCTGGTCCGGGCAGTCAGACGACAGAAATTCGATAAATCCCGGCCCCGCGCGCAGCCGCACGCGGTACGGCCCGCCGAGGTTCAAAACCTCCTCTTCCGCAAGGGAGGAGAGATCCACCCGCGCCAGCTCCACGCCGTCCTGCTCCACCACGGCGGTGCAGGCGTCCGCGCGCGGCCACAGGAGCCATACGGCCGCCGCGCCCAGCGCCAGCAGGATCAGCGCGAGGTCGGCGCGCCCCAGCAGCGCGGGGCGCTTCACGGGCGTTCCTCCAGCGTGTAGCCGTCCGCCGTGAGCGTAAACGCGCCCACCGCGCGCCCGGTGACGGTGACGCCGCCTTCCGCGTCCACCCACACGCCGCCCGCGCCGTATTCCTCCAGCAAGGCCGCGCCGTCTTCCAGGCCGAGCACAAAGCACGCCGTCGAAAGCGCGTCGCTGAGCGCGCCGCTTTCGCACCACACGGTGACAGAGACGAGCCCGCTCTCCGCGGGATAGCCGGTTTTCGGGTCGAGCAGGTGGTGGTAGGTCACGCCGCCTTCGGTAAAGGCCTTTTCGTAGGAGCCGGAGGTTGAGACAAAGCCGGCGTCCATCTCCAGCACGCCGAGCGCGGCGTTCTTGTCGTCCCCGCTGCCGGGGTCGCGCACCGCGACGCTCCAGGGCGAGCCGTCCGGCTTTTGCCGGTAGGTCCCGACGCTGCCGCCCACGCTGAGGATGGCCGCTTCCACGCCCCCGGCCTCTTCATAGGCCGCCACGGCCGCGTCGCAGGCCGCGCCTTTGCCCACCGCGCCAAGGTCCACGCCCATCCCGTGGTATTTCAGCGAAGCGCTGGATTCCCCGGTATCGACGCGCAGGTCCCGGTAATCGATCTCCTGCAAAAAGGTCTCGATCTGTTCCGGCGCGGGGACGTGCTGGTTCTCCCCGCCGAAATCCCAGAGCGCCGAAAGCGGCAGCACCGTGGGGTCGAACGCGCCGCCGGAACGCTCCGCCACCTCCAGGCAGAGGGCGAGCAGCGACGCGGTCTCCTCCTCCACCTCCGTCCACACGGACCCGGCGTCCGCGTTGAGCCGCTGGATGTCGGAACCCTCGATGCGCCAGGAGATGCGCTCTTCCAGGTCCCCCACCGCGCGGGCGGCCTGCGCGGCCGCTTCCTCCGCCCCGCCGCCATAGACGGTCTGCTGCACATACGCGCCCATCGCGACGTTGGTGCAGGCGTATTGCCGCGCCCGGTAGCCATAGGAGGACCAGAGCCAAACGAGCACGGCCACAAGGGCGGCGAGCACTGCGCCGCAAACGAACACGGCTTTGGGGAGGGGGGATTTCTTCGCACACGGCATGGGGAGATTCCTTTCGTGACCGAAACAATTTAGGCTTATTGTAGCACAAACCAGCGGGGAAACACAACGGTTTTTGGAGAAAAATGCCGGAACCCATCCCCAAAAATCCCCGCGGCGCGGAGGCTCCGGGCAGAGAAAAGGCCCCGCGCCCGGGGGTCCGGGGCGGGGCCGGCGAAATGTTGTCAGCTCAATTCCAGCGCGCCGGTGTAGAGCTGGTAATACGTCCCCTTGAGGGCGAGCAGCTCTTCGTGCGTGCCGCGCTCGATGATGCGGCCGTGGTCGAGCACCATGATGGCGTCGGAATTCTTGACCGTGCTGAGCCGGTGCGCGATGACGAAGACCGTGCGGCCGAGCATCAGCGCGTCCATGCCGCGCTGGACGATGGCCTCGGTGTGCGTGTCGATGGAGGAGGTCGCCTCGTCCAGGATCATGACCGGCGGGTCCGCGACGGCCGCGCGCGCAATGGCGAGCAGCTGGCGCTGGCCCTGCGAAAGGTTCGCGCCGTTGCCGCGCAGCATGGTGTTATAGCCCTCCGGCAGGCGCGTGATGAAATCGTGCGCGCCGGCGAGCTGGGCGGCGGCGATGCATTCCTCGTCGTGCGCTTCCAGGTTGCCGTAGCGGATATTCTCCATCACCGTGCCGGTGAAGAGGTTCGTGTCCTGCAAAACGATGCCGAGGCTGCGGCGCAGGTCCGACTTCTTAATCTTATTGATATTGATGCCGTCGTAGCGGATCTTGCCGTCCTCAATGTCGTAGAACCGGTTGATGAGGTTTGTAATGGTGGTCTTGCCCGCGCCCGTCGAGCCGACGAAGGCGACCTTCTGGCCCGGCCGCGCGTAGAGCGAGATGTCGTGCAGCACCATTTTTTCCGGCGTGTAGCCAAAGTCTACGTTGAAGAAGCGGACGTCGCCCGCCAGGCGGGTGTAGGTGACGGTGCCGTCGTGGTGCGGGTGCTTCCAAGCCCAGACGTTGGTGCGCTGCGGGTATTCCTCGAGCGTGCCGTCTTCTTTTTCGCGGGCGTTCACAAGGGTGACGTAGCCGTCGTCCGTTTCGGCTTCTTCATCGAGCAGCGCAAAAATGCGGTGCGCGCCCGCCAGGCCCATGATGACCATGTTCACCTGGTTGGAAACCTGGCCGATGGCGCCGGCGAACTGTTTGGTCATGTTCAAGAACGGCACGACAATGCTGATGCTGAACGCCATGCCGGAGATGCTCACGTTCTGCACGTTGGTAAGCAGCAGCGCGCCGCCCACCAGCGCCACAATGACGTACATGACGTTGCCCACGTTGCCAAGCAGCGGCATGAGGATGTTGGCGTAGCGATTGCCGTTGCGCGCGTTGTAGAAAATCTCGTCGTTGACCTTGTCGAAATCCTTGCGCGCGCCTTCCTCGTGGCAGAAAACCTTAATGACCTTCTGGCCGGTCATCATTTCCTCCATGAAGCCCTCCGCCTTGGCAATGGTGATCTGCTGGCGCAGGAAGAATTTGGAGGACCGCGCCGTGATGGCCTTGGCGGCAAACACCATGAACACGACGCCGAAGACCACGAGCACGGCGAGGATGGCGCTGTAGTAGATCATGATGCCGAAGATGACGAGCAGCGTCACGATGGAAATCAGGATCTGCGGCAGGCTCTGGCTGATGAGCTGGCGCAGCGTATCCACGTCGTTCGTGTAGTAGCTCATGATGTCGCCGTGGTTGTTCGTGTCAAAATATTTGATGGGCAGGTCCTGCATGTGGCTGAACATCTTGTCGCGCATCTTTTTCAGCGAGCCCTGCGTGATGATGGCCATCGTCTGGTTGTAGAACGCGCCGGCGGCCAGGCTGAAGATGTACATTGCCACCAAAATGCCGACGGCGGAAAGCAGCCGGCCGGAGATGCCCGCCCAGTCGCCGGTCTGGTAGCTCTCCTCGACCATTGCAATGATGTTCTGCATGAAGATGGCCGGGACGGAGCTGACGATGGCGTTGATGAGGATGCAAAGCAGGGTCACCGGCAGCAGCACCGGGTAGAACTGGAACAGCGTCGCCAGCAGGCGGCGCAGCACGCCCTTCGGCGCGCGCTGGCCGCGGGCCGTCGTCGTGCGCGCGGGGGCCTCGTTTTTATTCTTCGCCATCTTTGTCACCTGCCTTATTCTGGGAAGTATAGATCTCGCGGTAGACCTTGCTGCGGGCCATCAATTCGTCGTGGGTGCCGACGTCGTCGATGCGGCCGCCCTCCATGAGGATGATGCGGTCCGCGTCCTGCACGCTGGCCACGCGCTGCGCGATGATGATCTTCGTGGTCTCCGGGATGAACTCGCGGAAGCCCTTGCGGATGAGCGCGTCGGTGCGGGTGTCGACGGCGCTGGTGGAGTCGTCGAGGATGAGCACCTTCGGCTTCTTCAGCAGCGCGCGGGCGATGCACAGGCGCTGCTTCTGCCCGCCGGAGACGTTCGCGCCGCCCTGCTCAATGTACGTATTGTATTTCTGCGGGAACTGCTGGATGAACTCGTCGGCCTGGGCCAGGCGGCAGGCCTCCTCCATCTCTTCGTCCGTCGCGTCCGGGTTGCCCCAGCGCAGGTTGTCCTTAATGGTGCCGGAGAAGAGCACGTTCTTTTGCAGCACCACGGCCACCTGGTTGCGCAGCGTTTCCAGGTCGTAGCGGCGCACGTCCACGCCGCCCACCTTGACGCAGCCCTCGGTGACGTCGTAAAGGCGCGGGATGAGCTGCACGAGCGTCGACTTGGATGAGCCGGTGCCGCCCAGCACGCCGATGACTTCGCCGGAGCGGATGTGCAGGTTCACGTTCGAGAGCGTGAAGCGCTCCGCGTTCTTGAAATATTTGAAATTGACGTTTTCAAAATCGATGGAGCCGTCCTGCACCTCGGTGACGGCGTCTTCCGGGCTGGTGAGGCTGCTCTCTTCCGAGAGGACCTCCACAATGCGCTCGGCGGATTCCATCGACATGGTGATCATCACAAACACCATCGAGAGCATCATCAGGCTCATCAGGATCTGGAAGCTGTAGGTGACCATCGCGGACATCTGGCCGACGTTGATCTCCAGCCCCTGGCTGGTGATGACCATGTAAGAGCCGAACGAGAGCACGAACACCATGCCCGCGTAAACGCAGAACTGCATCATCGGCCCGTTGAGCGCCATGATGCGCTCCGCCTTGGTGAAGTCCTTGCAGACGTCCTCGGCGGCGGCGGAGAATTTCTTTTTCTCGTAGTCCTCGCGCACATAGCTCTTCACCACGCGCATGGCCTGTACGTTCTCCTGCACGGAGTCGTTGAGCGCGTCGTACTTGCGGAACACGCGGCGGAACACCGGCATCGCCTTGTAGATGACGAGCGCCAGGCCGATGGCCAGCAGCGGGATGGTCACCAGGAAGATCATCGCGAGGCGGCCGCCCATTACGAAGCCCATGATGAACGAGAAAATCAGCATCAGCGGGCCGCGGATGGCGATGCGGATGATCATCATGAACGACATCTGCACGTTCACGACGTCGGTCGTCATGCGCGTTACCAAGCTCGAAACCGAGAACTTGTCGATGTTCTCAAACGAATAATCCTGAATCTTATAGAACATGTCCTTGCGCAGGTTGCGCGCAAAGCCCGTGGACGCCGTGGCGCAGGTGTTGCCCGCCGCCACGCCGAAGAGCAGCGACAGCATCGCCATGACGACAAGCTGGATCCCATAATTGACGACGACGTCCATCCCGCACCCGGCCTGCATCTCGTTGACCAGGTTGGCGATGACGAACGGGATGATGCACTCCAGCACGACCTCTCCGACAACCAGAAGCGGCGTCACAAGCGCCATTTTCTTGAATTCCCGGACACTTTTTGCCAAAATTTTTATCATTTGGCGCATCCCTCTCTTTCCGGCCTCCCCTCGGAAGTATCCCCGCCGCCGCGCCCCCGGCGGCCGGGATACGCCCGAAAGAAGGCTCTTTTCTTCACTGAATTTTTTTGCTTTGGGTTTTGCCGGGCCCTTGGGCCCCGCTTTGTTCCGTTGCGAACAAACCGCCGCGTCACACCGTGGGCGCGCCGCACTCCGCCAGGTTCTGGGACATCTGCGAGGCGACCTCCAAAAACAGCTGGATCTGCCCCGGGCTGAGGTCCTTGGCCAGCAGGGACTCCGTCTCCCGGATGGAGGCGCGCACCTGGGCGTCCATCTCCGCCGCCTTCTCCGTGGGGCAAAGCACCTTGAGCCGGGCGTCGCTCGCGGAACTCTCCCGCAGGATGACGCCTTTTTTCTCTAAAAGCTGCAAAATACCCGTAATGGTCGAGCGGCTCAGGCGGAACGCCTCTTCCACATCCTTTTGCAGCACAGGGCCTTCCTCCGAATGCTTGAGCACATAGTGGATGACCCAGCTCTGCACACCGGTGATGCCCAGGTAGGAGAGCGTGGCGTTCATGCGTTTTTTCACCTGGTGGGACAGGCGGTTGATGGCCGGCCCGCAGTCAAATTCCGTCAGGGTCTCCCCCTCCTTTCAGGGCTCCTGCAAGGCGCGCACGGCGGCTTCCAGCGCGCGGGCGGTCTGGTCCGCCGGCAGGCTGAACTCCCCGTTTTTCGCCTGCTGCGGCAAAAACGGCACATGGATAAACCCCGCCGGGACGCCCGTCCCGGCAAAGCGGCGCAGCAGCCGGTAAAACACGTCGTTGCACACATAGGTCCCCGCAGAGTAAGAGAGCTGGCACGGCAGGCCCGCCTCCCGCACCGCTTTGACTATGCGCTTGACCGGCAGCGTGGAAAAATACGCCGTCTCCCCGCCGGGGACCACCGGCCGGTCCTGCGGCTGTTTGCCCGCGTTGTCGGGGATGGACGCGTCCTGCAGGTTGATGGCCACCACCTCCGGCGTGACGGCGGCGCGCCCGCCGGCCTCGCCCGTGGAAATGACGGCGCAGGCGGAAACCTCTTCCGCCCGCCGCAAGGCAAGCGCCGCGGCCGTGTCAAACTCCGTGGGCAGCAGCAGCTTTTCCACGCGCCAGCCGCCAATTTCGTCCGGCATCGCGCGCACCGCCTCCCACGACGGGTTGACTTCCTCCCCGTGGAACGGCTCGAAGCCCGTCAACAGGACCGTTTTTTCTCCCATTGGCAGCGTCTCCTTTCCCGGAAGAGCCCGCGCTCTCCCTTTTTATTTGTTAGGACACGAACAATTTTACCCCACATTCTGGCAAATGTCAAGGGGCCGGGGGACGGTTTTTCCCGCCTCCCGGCCCCTTTTGGGTAAGATTTTCACGCGCGCGCCCCGAAAAAGCGGCGCAGCGCGGCGGGCAAGCCCGCGAACGAGCGGGCGCGGTACTCCCAGTTGGGCGAACCGACGGTTCCGGGCGTGTTCATGCGCGCAGAGGCGGGCAAGCCGAGCAGGTCCGCCGCGGGGACCACCGCCGTTTGGGCGGGCGAGGCGAGCGTATATTCCACCAGGCGCTCCACCGTCCCGCCCTGGCTCAGGCCCTGCTTTTTCAGCCAGCGGCGCAGCTTGCGGCGCTGCGCCGGGGAAAGGCCCTCCACCCACTCGCGCAGGGTCGCGTTGTCGTGCGTGCCGGTGTAGGCCACCGTCCACTCCAGCGCGGCCTGCGTGTCGCGCGCGTAGCGGCCGGAAAAATCCAGCGAGAATTGCAGCACCTTCATCCCCTGCAGGCGGAAACGGTCGCGCAGCTCGCCCACCTCGGGGCGCAGGCCGCCGAGGTCCTCCGCCACCAGGCGGAGCTGGGGCAGCTCGCTCTGCACGGTTTGGAGCAGGCGGGCGCCCGGGGCCTCCACCCACTCGCCCTCCACGGCGGTGGGGCAGCTCGCGGGGATCTTCCAGTAGGTGTCAAACGCGCGGAAATGGTCGATGCGCACCACGTCGTACAGCGAAGCGCAAAACGCAAAGCGGCTGATCCAAAAGGAAAAGCCGCCGCGCTCGAGCGCTTCCCAGTCGTAGATGGGGTTGCCCCAGCGCTGGCCCGTCGGGCTGAAATAATCCGGCGGCACCCCGGCTACGAATTTCGGGTCCCCGTTCGGGTCCAGGAGGAAATTTTCCCGCGCGGCCCACACGTCGGAGGAATCCAGGCCCACATAAAACGGCAGGTCGCCCAAAATCTTCACGCCGCGCGCGCGGGCGTGGTCGCGCACATCCTGCCACTGGCGCATGGCGAAAAATTGCAGGAAGAGCTGGTACGAGACCTCCTCATACGCCACCTCCGGCGCCGGCACGCCGCGCAGCGGCCAGTCGCGGTGCGGCGCGGGCCATTTTGTCCAGCAAGCGCCCTGGTAGGCGCGCTTCATCGCGCGGAACACCGCGTATTGCAGCGCCTGTTTTTCCCGCGCAAACGCCTCGAACGAGGCGTCCGGCCGGAACGCGCGCCACGCCTGCCGCAGCCACTGCTCTTTGTACGCGCGCACGCGCGGGTAGTCCACGCGCGCGGCGTCCGCGAGGAACGGCTCCGGCAGCTTGGGCAGCAGGCCCGCCGCCACAAACGGCTCCGGGCTCAGGTAGATCTCGTCCAGCGCAAAGGAAGAGTACGGCTGGTAGGGCGAATTGCCGTACCCCACCGGGTTGAGCGGCAGGATCTGCCAAAGGTCCACGCCGTTTTCGGCCAAGAGGTCAATCCAGTCGTAGGCCGCCGCGCCGAAATCCCCCACGCCCCACGGCGAGGGGAGCGACGAAACGGCCAGCAGCACCCCGCGTTCCTTCATCTGCGCGCCTCCTCCAAATGCCAGATATCCCGGTCATATTCCCGGATGGTGCGGTCCGAAGAAAAATACCCCGCCATTGCGATATTTGTCAGCGACATGCGCGCCCAGCGCAGGCGGTCCTCATAGCGCCGGAGCAGGCCGTCCTTCGCGCGGATATAATCCTTGAGGTCGAGCAGCGTCATGAACCAATCCTTGTGGGAGAGGTCCCGGTAGAGCCGGAAGAGCGAATCCGGGTCCCCCAGGCGCAGCAGCGGGCCGTGCAGGATAAAATCGGCCAGGCGGGCGAGGTCCGGGTCCTCCCGCAGCAGGGCGTCCGGGTCGTAAGCGCCCTGCTCGTACAGGCGGAGCACTTCGGCGGAAGATTTGCCGAAGAGGGCGATATTTTCCCGCCCGACGCGCCCGGCGATTTCCACGTTCGCGCCGTCGAGCGTGCCGAGCGTCACCGCGCCGTTGAGCATGAATTTCATATTCCCGGTGCCGGAGGCCTCCTGCGACGCCAGGCTGATCTGTTCGGAGATCTCGCACGCCGGGATCAGCCAGCCGGCCTTCGTGACGTTGTAGTTCTCCACCATGACAATCTTGAGCCAATTCCGCGCGGCGGGGTCGCGCTCGACGAGCGCGGAAAGGCAGAGGATGAAATGGATGACGTCCTTGGCGAGCGTGTAGGCCGGCGCGGCCTTGGCGGCGAACAGCACCGTCACCGGGCGCGGCGGGCGGCGGCCCTCCTTGATTTCCAAATAGAGGTAGACGGCGTACAGCGCGTTCATCAGCTGGCGCTTGTACTCGTGCAGGCGCTTGGCCTGGATGTCGAACACGGCGTCCGGGTCCAGCTTTGCGCCCTGCGACTCCAGCAGCCGCTCCGCCAGGCGGCGCTTGGCGCCGCGCTTGAGCTCGAGCAGGCTCAAAAGGGAGTCCTCGTCCCCGCGGAAGGGCAGCAGGCGCTCGAGCGCGTCCGCGTCCTTCCGGAAATCCGGGCCGATGCGCTCCTCAATCCACCCGGCAAGCGGGCGGTTGCCGCAGAGCAGCCAGCGCCGGAACGTGATGCCGTTGGTCTTGTTCGTGAATTTCTCCGGGTAGATTTCATAGAACGGGCGCAGTTCCTTCTTTTTTAAGATCTCGGTGTGCAGCGCCGCCACGCCGTTGACGCGGAACCCGTAGTGGATATCCATGCGCGCCATATGCACGAGCCCGTCTTCATCGATGATGCGCACCTCCGGCGCGGGGTGCGCCTGCGCGGCCAGGCGGTCGAGCGCCTCGATGACCGGCACAAGCTGCGGCGCGACCGTCTCAATGGACTCTAGCGGCCATTTTTCCAGCGCCTCCGCGAGGATGGTGTGGTTCGTGTAGGCGCAGGAGCGCGAGACGACGGCGGCGGCCCGCTCGAGAGGGACGCCCTCTTCGCCCAGCAGGCGGATCAGCTCTGGGATGAGCAGGGACGGGTGCGTGTCGTTGATCTGCACCACGGCATGGCGGTCCAGCTCCTCCGGCGCAAAGCCGCGCTCCCGCAGCTCCTCCAGGATGAGCTGCGCCGTGGCGGAAACGAGGAAATACTGCTGGTACAGCCGCAAAAGCCGGCCCTCCTCGTCGCTGTCGTCCGGGTAGAGGAAGAGCGTCAGGTTGTGCGCGACGTCCGTCTTGTCAAACGAGATGCCGTCCTCGATGATGTCCTCGTTCACCGTTTCCAGGTCAAAGAGCCGCAGCGCGTTGCGCCCGCCGTTGCAGCCCGGCACGGCGATGTCGTACAGCACGGCCGTAACCTCGCAGGAGCCGAACGCCACCGGGAAGCGCTTGCCGGTGGGCAGCAGCCAGGACGCCGGGGAAATCCACGGGTCCGGCTCCTCGCACTGCTTGCGCTGCCGGATCGCCTGGCGGAACAGGCCCTCGTGGTAGTTGAGGCCTACGCCGTCGCCCGGCAGGCCCAGCGCGGCGATGGAATCGAGGAAGCAGGCGGCCAGGCGGCCGAGCCCGCCGTTGCCGAGCGAGGGCTCGTCCTCTTCCTCTTCGACTTCGGCGAGCGTATGCCCAAAGCCCGCGAGGAATTGCTCCGCCTCCTCGTATAGGCCGAGGCTGAGCAGGTTATTCGAGAGCAATTTGCCGATTAAAAATTCAGCGGAGACATAGTACAATTTTTTCGGCCCGGCGTTGCGGGGCCGCCGCGCGGTCTCCGCCTGGGCAATTGAGAGCAGCGCCAGGTAAAACTGGCGGCGGCTGGCCTGCTCCGGCTTGACGTGGAAGCGGTCCCAGAGCGTTTGGGTCAGAGCGGTCTTCAGCATGGCGGTAATCCCCCTTCTCCATCAATCTCCATCAAACAGTAACCTCCGTCTTTTGCCTCCCCAAACCATCAAACCCCTGCGCCGCCTCCGCCGGTTTCACACAGTAGGTCGCCACAAAAGAGGGGACGTTGTGCTCGTGCAGGTTGCCCGAGCCGTTGGTGTCCTCGTACAGCGCGAGCAGGCGGAAGCCTGCCTTCAGCTGCCCGCCGATCTGTTCTTCCAGCGTGTGGGAAAATTGGATGCCCCAATCGTTTTCCATAGAGCGGCGGTAGAGCTCCGGGTCCTTCAGCGGGTTGAACGGCAGGCGGTAGGCCACGGCCGTTTCGTCGTCGTCAAACAGGTAATTGACGCCGGTGTCATACCCGCCGAGGAACGCGCCGCCCGGCCGCAGCACGCGGAAACACTCGCGGAACACCGGTTCCACCTCTTCAATGTAGCAATTTGACACCGGGTGGAAAATGAGGTCGAACGCGCCGTCCGGGAACGGGAACCGCTTGGTCATGTCGCCCTGGATCACCTCCACCTCGTAGCCCTCGCGCGCGGCGACTTCCCGGTCGCTGCGGCACTGCGCCGCGGAGTAATCCAGCAGGGTGCAGCGCGCGCCCA
Source organism: uncultured Clostridia bacterium (assembly GCA_944380775.1). Lineage (GTDB taxonomy): Bacteria > Bacillota > Clostridia > Oscillospirales > Acutalibacteraceae > CALWKP01. Next base: position 31,027 of record CALWIP010000004.1, read on the forward strand.
GCGCCGCAAAAACCGGAATCTGCTGCCCGCCGCCGCTCGCCAGGCCGAGTACGCGCTTGCCCTTTAAGTCCCCAAACCATTCGTGCGGCACCGGCTTTGTCGGCGTGAGCAGCACGTCCCATTCGCCGCGCTGCGCGCGCAGGTACGTTTCATGGGAGAGGGGCTTGCCCCATTCCCACCCCGCTGCGCACCAGCGGTCCATCGTTTCGGAATTGATCTCCTGATATGCCATGATATGCTCCTTCCGTTTCCGTAGGAGAGATGCGGTCTCCTTTGTTAGCTATATTATACAAAGAATCGCGCAATCCGGCAAGAAGAAAGGGGGGAAATCCCTCAAAAAAATTCCGGCCTCTCCACCTTGCTTTTTTTGCCAGAGTATGGTATACTATATCCGGTCTTCCGTGGGGGATTCCCACAGGGAGAACCGTGCGTAATGCGTTGGAAAACCCCTTCCGGGAACCGCCCGGAAGGGGTTTTGCTTTTTTGCGCTTTTTGGCAATCTCCTTCCCATTTGCAGGGCGCGCGTTGACAAGCCCCGCGCGCCCTTATATAATAGGTTCTGATATCAGGGCGGCCGCACGGCCGCGCCTGCCTGGATTTTATGGAAGGAAGCGGATGCGATGACCGGAACGTTTTGGGCCGTGGGCGTTGGGCCGGGCGACCCCGAGCTGATGACCCTAAAGGCGGTGCGCGTGCTGCGCGAATGCGCGGTTGCCGCCGTGCCGAAGAGCGGCGCAGGCAGCGATGTGGCGCGGCGCATTGCGGGGGAATATTTGGAGGGCAAGCCGCTTTTGGAGATTGAAACGCCGATGACCCGCGACGAAAGCGCGCTGCAGCAGGCCCGCGCCCGCGCCTGCGAGCGCCTGGAGCGCCCGCTGCGCGAGGGGAAGAGCGTCGCCTTCCTCACGCTTGGCGACCCGTGCATCTACAGCACCGTCCTGTACCTCAGCCGCGCGCTGGCGGCCCGCGGCCTGCCCACGCGGGTCGTGCCGGGGGTGCCGTCGTTCTGCGCGGCGGCCGCCGCCGTGGGCGAACCGCTCTGCGAAGGCGGCGAGGCGCTGCACATCCTGCCCGCCTCGTACCGCGGCTGGCAGCAGGCGCTCGCGCTGGACGGCTGCAAGGTCCTGATGAAATCCGGCAAAGGGATAGCCGCCGTGCGCGAGGCGCTGCGCGGCCGCGATGCCTGGGCCGTGGAGCGCGCCACCATGGAAGGCGAGCGCGTCTGCCGCAGCCTGGACGAGCTGCCCGAAGAACCGAGCTATTTTACCATTGTCGCCGTGCCGTCGGAGCACGGGGCTACACGGGAGGTCCCATCTTGCTGAACGTCGTCCTTTCTTATATAGACCACCATTCCGCCGGCATTGCGTGCCGGGAGGGGTTTTCTTTTTCGCGCAGCGCCGCGGCGGCGCTCTACCCTGCGCTGCTGGCCGTGCCGGGCGTGCGCGGGGCCGTGCTGCTCTCCACGTGCAGCCGCACCGAGCTCTATTTCTCCCTGGAAGACGGCGCCGCCGCCTCCCCCTGGCGGGAACTCTGCCGCGCCTGCGGGCGCGACCCCGCCGCGGCGGAGCCGCTCTTTTCCACGCTGCGCGGCCACGAGGCGCTGCGGCACCTGTGCGAGCTGGCAAGCGGCCTGCTCTCGCAGATCTGGGGCGAGGACCAAATCCTCGCGCAGGTAAAAGACGCCATCGCCCTCGCGCGGGAAAGCCACGCGGCAGACAGCATCCTCGAGGTGCTGTTCCGCACCGCCGTGACCGCCGGGAAGCGCGTGCGCACCGAGGTCCCGTTCCACCGGGACAACGGCGGCTGCGCCGACGCCGCGGCCGCGCAGGTTCAAAAACTGGCGGCGGGCGGGCGCGTGCTCGTCATCGGCAACGGGACCATGGGGCGCCTGACGGCCCAGCGCCTCTGCGCCGCCGGGTTCCGCACGCAGATGACGCTGCGGCGCTACAAATACCGCGTCGCCACGGCGCCGCCGGGCGTCGTCCCGGTGGAATATGAGGACCGCTACCGCGCGATGGACGGCTGCGCCGCCGTGGTGAGCGCCACCGTAAGCCCGCACCACACGGTGGTGCTCGAACCGTTCCTTGCGGTGCCGCACCGGCCGCCCCTGCTCGTCGACCTGGCCGTCCCGCGCGACATCGACCCGCGCATTGCGGCGCTGCCGGGCGTCCGCTGCCTGGACATCGACCAGCTTGGGGCGCAGGCGCGGGACCCCCGCCGGGAAGAAGCCGAGCGGGCGGCGCGCGCGGTCATCCGCGAATGCATGGACGATTTTGACAAATGGTACGCCTACCGCGCCCGCGCGCGCGGCGCGGCGGCGAGCTGAAAGCGCGGTGGAGACATGAGGGAACACAATTATTTCCCGCTCTTTTTCCCCAGCGAAGGGAAAAAGGTGCTGGTGGCGGGCGGCGGGCGCATCGCGGAACGCCGGGTGCGCACGCTGCTGCAATTCCGGTTTTCGGTGACGGTGGCGTCGCCCTCGCTCACGCCGGGCCTGCAGGCGCTGTGCAGGGCCGGCGCATTTTGTTACCACCCGGGGGAATATACGGCGGCGTGCCTCGACGGCGCGGACCTCGCGCTCGCCTGCACGGATTCCCCCGAGGCCAACGCGGCGGTCTGCCGCGACGCGCGGGCGCGCGGCATCCCCGCGAACCGCTGCGACGACCGCGCCGCCTGCGATTTTTATTTCCCGGCCATTGCGGCGGGGGAAACGGTGGTGGCGGGCCTCGCCGGGGACGGCGGGGACCACCGCGCCACCCGCGACGCGGCGGAACGGGTAAGGGAGGTATTGCGGTGAAAATTCGCATCGGGAGCCGGGAGAGCCGGCTCGCCGTCATCCAGGCGGAGCTGCTGATTCGGGAATTGCGGAAAATCCCCGGGGTGGAGCCGGAGCTGGTCACGATGAAGACCACGGGGGACCGTATCCTGGACCGCACGCTCGACCAAGTGGGCGGCAAAGGCCTGTTTGTCAAGGAATTGGACGCGGCGCTGCGCGAAGGGCGCGTGGACCTCACCGTACACAGCATGAAGGACCTGCCCGCCGAGCTGCCGGAGGACCTGCCGCTTTTAGCGGTGTCCCGCCGGGAAGACCCGCGCGACGCGCTGGTGCTGCCCGCGGGCCGCAGCGCGCCGGAGCCGGGCAAGCCCCTCGGCTGCGCAAGCCAAAGGCGGGCGGCGCAGCTCCCCGCGCTGTTCCCCGGCTTTGCGGTGCGCCCGGTGCGCGGCAACGTGCTCACGCGGCTGGAAAAGCTGGACCGCGGCGAATACGGCGCGCTGGTGCTGGCGCTGGCCGGCCTCCGCCGGCTCGGCCTGGAAGGGCGCGCCTCCCGCCTGTTTCCGGCAGAGGAACTGCTCCCGGCGGCGTGCCAGGGCATTTTGGCCGTGCAGGGCCGCCGGGATTTTGACCGCGCGCTGCTCGCCGGGTTCCACGACGCGGAGGCCGCTTTGGCGGCCCGCGCCGAGCGGGCCTTTGTGCGCGCGCTCGGCGGCGGGTGCAGCGCCCCGGCGGCGGCCTACGCCGTGCGGGAGGGCGGCCTGCTCTTCCTGCGCGGCTTTGACAAGGGCCCGGACGGCGTGTGGAAGGGCGGGCTGCGCGGCCCCGCGGAGGAGCCGGAAGCGCTCGGGTTAGCCTTGGCGGAACAGCGGAAGGAGGACGCGGCGCATGGAGCATAGCGGTAAGGTCTGGCTGGTGGGCGCGGGCCCGGGCGACCCGGGCTTGATGACGCTCAAGGGCGCGCGCGTGCTCGCGCAGGCGGACACCGTCGTCTACGACCGCCTTTTGAGCCCGGCCATTTTGGAGAACATCCCCGCCGGGGCGCGGCGCATCGACGTGGGAAAGCGCGCGGGGGACCACCCCGTGCCGCAAGGGGAAATCAACCGCATCCTGCTCGAGGAAGCGCGCGCCGGGCGGCGCGTGGTGCGGCTCAAGGGAGGCGACCCGTTCGTCTTCGGGCGCGGCGGCGAGGAATTGGAATTATTGCAGGCTGAAAACATCCCGTTTGAGGTGGTGCCGGGCGTCACCTCCGCCGTCGCGGCGGCGGCCTACGCGGGCATCCCGGTGACGCACCGGGATTTCTGCTCGTCGTTCCACGTTGTCACCGGGCACGCCCGGGCGGGCGGCGCGCTGCATTTGGATTTCGAGGCGCTCGCGCGGCTCGGCGGCACGCTCGTCTTTTTGATGGCGGTCTCCCACGCGCCGCAGCTCGCGGCCGGGTTGCTCGCCGCCGGGATGGACCCGCAAACGCCGTGCGCGGTTGTCGAAAACGGGACCTGGCCGTCGCAGCGCAGCTTTCCCGCCACGCTGGAGACGCTGCCGCGCGTGCTGGAAGAAAACCGGGTCTGCTCCCCGGCGGTGCTGCTCGTCGGGCGCGTGTGCGCGCTGGCGGGGAAATTCAACTGGTTTGAGCGCCTGCCGCTGCACGGCGTGCGCGTGCTCGTCACGTCTCCCAGCGCCAAGCAGCCGGAGCTGCTCTCCCTTTTGCGGGCGCTCGGCGCAGACGCCGCCGGGTTCCCCTGCATCCGCACGGAGCCGCTGCCGGCGGGACGTCTCCCGCTGGAGGATGCGGACGCGCTGGCCTTCACCAGCGCGGCGGGCGTGGACGCCTTTTTCTCCCTCCTGCGGGCGGAGGGGCGCGACGCGCGCGCGCTGGCCGGGAAGAAAATTTTCTGCGTGGGGCCGAAAACCGCCGCCGCGTGCGGGGCGCACGGCATCCTCGCCGATTTTGCCCCCGCCGTGGCCGACGGCGAGCACCTCGGCCGCGCGCTGGCTGCGCGCGGGGAGGCCGGGCCGGGCAAGCGTTTCCTGCTGCTGCGGGCCGAGTCCGCCTCGCCGGAGCTGCCCGCCCTGCTGCGGGCCTCCGGCGCGCAGGTGACCGAGCTGCCCGTGTACCGCACGCTGCCCGCGGCGGCCGGGGAAATCCCGGACCCCGCCGGGTTCGACTGGATTGCCTTTACCAGCGCGAGCGCGGTGGCCTCCTTTGCGCAGGCGCTCGGCCGGACGGATCTTTCCGGCATGCGCGCGCTGTGCATCGGCGAGAAGACCGCCGCGCGGGCGCGGGCGCTCGGGATGACGGCATTGGTATCAAAAGAGGCGTCCCTGCCTGCCATGGCGCAGGCGCTCGCCGCGGAAGGAAGGAGCGATTCCTGATGGAAATCAGGCCGAGAAGATTACGGGAAAACGCCGCGGTGCGCGGCATGGCGCGGGAAACAAGGCTCTCGCCGAAGAGCCTTATTTACCCGCTGTTCCTGGAGGAGGGAGGCGGCAAGGAGCCGATCCCTTCCTTGGACGGGCAGTTCCGCTACGGCCCGGACCGCGCCGCGGAGGCGGTGGAGCGCGCGCTCGCCTGCGGCGTGGATAAATTTTTGCTCTTCGGCATCCCGAAGGAGAAGGACCCGCTCGGCTCCGGCGCTTACGCCGGAAACGGCGTGGTGCAGCAGGGCCTGCGCGCGCTGCGCGCCCGGTACCCGGAAATCCTGCTCGTCACGGACGTGTGCATGTGCGAATACACCTCGCACGGCCACTGCGGCATCCTCTCCGGGCGCGAGGTGGACAACGACGCCACCCTACCCTACCTGGCGCGCACGGCGCTTTCCCACGCGCAGGCGGGGGCCGATATCGTCGCGCCCTCCGACATGATGGACGGCCGCGTCGCCGCCATCCGGAAAATGCTCGACGAAAACGGGTTTTCGCGGGTTTCCATCCTCTCTTACGCGGTGAAATACGCCTCGTCGTTCTACGGGCCGTTCCGCGAGGCGGCGGGCTCCGCGCCGGGCTTTGGCGACCGCCGCGGCTACCAGATGGATTACCACAACAAAAAGGAAGCCCTCCGCGAGGCCGCGCTCGACGAGGCCGAGGGCGCCGACATGCTCATGGTCAAGCCCGCGATGTCGTACCTCGACATTGTGCGCGCCGTGGCGGAGCGCACGAACCTGCCGCTGGCGGCCTACAGCGTGAGCGGCGAATACGCGATGATCAAAGCGGCGGGGCGGCTCGGCCTCGCGGACGAATACGGCCTGATGTGTGAGAGCGCGGTCTCCGTGTTCCGCGCCGGCGCGGGGATCTTGATCTCCTATTTTGCGCCGGAGATTGCAAAGGCCATCCAAAAAGGGGATATCGGATAATGGGACGTTCGGAAGAATTCTTCGCGCGCGCCAAGCGGGTCCTGCCGGGCGGCGTGAACAGCCCGGTGCGGGCGTTCGGCTCGGTGGGCGGTGTGCCGCGCTTTGTGCGGCGCGGCCTGGGCAGCCGCATTGTGGACGAAGACGGCAAGGAATACCTCGACCTGGTGTGCTCGTGGGGGCCGCTGCTGCTGGGCCACGCGGCGCAGCCGGCGCTGGACGCGGCCCGCGCCGCGATGGAAAACGGGCTGACCTTCGGCGCGCCGACCGCCGCCGAGGTGGAGATTGCCGAGCTCATCACGCAAAACGTGCCGCATGTGGAGATGATCCGCATGGTGAACAGCGGCACCGAGGCCGTCATGAGCGCGCTGCGTGTGGCGCGCGGCTTTACCGGCCGGGACAAGGTCATCAAATTTTCCGGCTGCTACCACGGCCACTGCGACAGCATGCTCGTCAAGGCCGGCTCCGGCGCGCTCACCTTCGGCCGCCCGAACAGCGCGGGCGTCACGGCGGGCGCGGCGGCGGACACGCTGCTGGCTGCCTACAACGACCCGCAGAGCGTGGAGCGCCTGTTCCGCGAAAACCCCGGCCAGGTAGCCTGCGTCATTGTGGAGCCGGTGGCGGCGAATATGGGCGTCGTGCCGCCGCAGGACGGGTTTTTGCAGGCGCTGCGCCGCCTCTGCGACGAAAACGGCGCGCTTTTGATCTTCGACGAGGTCATCACGGGCTTCCGGCTCTGCTTTGGCGGCGCGGCGCAGGCCTTCGGCGTCACGCCGGACCTCGTCACCTACGGCAAGATTATCGGCGGCGGGATGCCGGTGGGCGCTTACGGCGGCCGCCGCGAGATCATGGAAATGGTCTCCCCGCTCGGGCCGGTGTACCAGGCGGGCACGCTCTCCGGCAACCCGGTGGCCATGGCGGCGGGCCTGGCCACGCTGCGCGCGCTGCACGAGCGCCCGGAGCTTTACAGCCGCGTGAACCGCCTCGGCGCGCTGCTGCGCGGCGAGCTGGAAAACCGCCTCGGGCCGTCCTGCGCGGTGACGGGCGTGGGTTCCCTCTGCTGCGTCTTCTTCACGCCCGGCCCGGTGCGCTGCTATGAGGACGCCCAGCGCGCCGACACGGCGCAGTACGCCCGGTTCTTCCACTACGCGCTGGACCACGGCCTCTACCTCGCGCCCGCGCAGTTTGAGGCGATGTTCCTCAGCGCCGCGCACACAGAAGAGGACGTGAGGTTCGCCGCCGGCGTCATTGCGGACGCCGCGGCCTATGCAAAGGAGGGGGACGCATGAAGGGCGTTTTGATTTTGGCGCACGGCAGCCGTGTGCCGGAGACCAAGAAGACCATTGAATCCGTGGCGGAGCAGGTGCGCGCCGGCCTGCCGGGCGTCCCGGTGCAGATTGCCTACATGGAATTCTGCCAGGATAATATCCGCGGCGGCATTGAAAAGCTCGCCGCGCAGGGCGTGGACGAGATCCTCGCCGCGCCGTATTTCCTCTTCGAGGGAATCCATATCCATGAGGATATCCCGCGGGAGATTGAGCAAATTTTACGGGATTTCCCCGGCGTCACGCTGCGGATGGGCCGCACGCTCGGCGCGGACCCGCGCCTTGCCGCCATTTTGCTCGACCGCATCCACGAGATGCTGTAACCCCGGCGCGCCGGAGAAAAGGAGCCCCCACATGGAACAGGAACGTTTTTTGCTGCTGGCCGTGCAGGCCGGCCCAGAGGAGGATGTGGAGGCCTCGCTGCGCGAGCTGGAGGCCCTGGCCGCGACGGCCGGGGCGGAAACCGCCGGCTGGCTCATCCAGCGCAGGGAGGCGCCGCACCCCGGCGCGTACCTCGGCAAGGGCAAACTGGAGGAAGCGCGGGAGGCGCTGGCGGCGCTGGACGCGACCGGCGTGCTCTGCGACGACGAGCTCTCCCCCGCGCAGATGTACCATTTGCAGGAGGCGCTGGACTGCAAGGTGCTCGACCGCACGCTCCTCATCCTCGACATCTTCGCGCGGCACGCCTCCACCCGTGAGGGCAAATTGCAGGTGGAGCTCGCGCAGCTGCAATACCGCGCCGCGCACCTGGCCGGTTCCGGCGCCGCGCTCTCGCGCCTGGGCGGCGGCATCGGCACGCGCGGCCCGGGCGAGAAAAAGCTGGAGATCGACCGCCGGCTCATCCGCAGCCGCATCCACGCGCTGAAAGAGGAGCTCGACGGCGTCGTGCGGCACCGCGCGCTGCTGCGCAGCCAGCGGGAACGCGCCCGCCGCCCCACCGCGGCGCTGGTGGGCTACACCTCGGTGGGGAAATCCGCGCTGTTCCGCCGCCTGACCGGCGCGGACGTGCTCGAAGACCCCAAGCTCTTCGCCACGCTGGACACCACCACGCGGACGCTCACGCTGCCCGGCAGCAAACAGGAAATCCTGCTCACCGACACGGTCGGGTTCATCCGCAAGCTGCCGCACCATTTGATCGAGGCGTTCCAGAGCACGCTGGAAGAAGCCTGCTACGCCGACGTGCTCCTCCACGTGCAGGACGCGTCCAGCCCGCAGCTTCTCGCCCAGCAGGAGGTCGTGTACCAGACGCTTGCAAAGCTGGGCGCGGCGGGCAAGCCGGTCATCGCCGTATTCAACAAGATGGACCTGAACGCGGAAGCGCCCCAGCTGCGCGATTTGCAGGCGGAAACGTCACTGGCAGCGTCCGCCGCCACCGGCGAGGGCCTCGGCCGCCTCTGCGGCGCGCTCGAACGCACGCTGCGCGCCCGCGCCCGCTACCTGGAGGGCGTGCTGCCCTACGGCCAGGGCGGCCTGCTGCAGGAGCTGCGCGCGCTCGGCGAATTGCAGGAGGAACAGTACCTGCCCGAGGGCGTGGCGGTGCGCGCGTATGCGCCGGAAGCCCTGTACGGCAAATTGCTGCCGCACCTTCGCCCGCTCCCGCGCGGATGAATCTTTATCCATTCTTTTTGAATAAATTTGCAAAACAAATCAAAAGGAAACGCGCCCCGGCGGGAAACCCCCGCTTTTGAGGCGCGTTTTTTGTGTTTTGGAACGGTCCCCTGCCGGGCGGCGGGGAAAATTATTCTTTTACCAGCACTTTGACAATCTCGCCCACGAAGACCTTGTGGTAATCCTTTTCGCCATACCAGCGGGCGTCCTGCGTGCGGTCGAGGAACTCCTCCGGCTCAATGGAGCCGCGGTACAGCTTGCGGCACACCAGCACCAGCTCCGCCTGCTCGAAATACGGCGCTTCCGCGGTGAACGCGGGGGTCAGGCCGGTTTCCTCCGCCTTGTCAATCTCACGGCCGGAGCGCGTGCCGCAGACGTTGAGCGCCTCCCGGTACTGCTCGGGCAAAAAGCTGAGCGTGTAGTAGTCCTCGCGGTCCATAAACTCCAGTGTGTAGCGCTGCGGGCGCACGAACACAAAGCTCACGTCTTTGCCCCAGAGCACGCCCAGGCCGCCCCAGCTCGCCGTCATCGTATTGTAGGAACCTTCGCGTCCCGCCGTCACCAGCATCCACTGCCGGCCGATGGCTCCGAACGGGTTGACCGCCAGCTCCTCCGGTTTTTTCTCTACAAACATCGGATTCCCTCCTTTTTTTGCGCCGCGCCAGGCTGAGCCTGGACGCACGCCGCGCGCGGGGCGTTGCTGGCTGGGGTTCCGCGCAGAGCGCGCGAGAGAAAGGGGCCGCTCCCGTGAATTTTCGGGCGGTGTCCTTTCCTTCTGCCGGTTTTCTCGCGCCGGACACCCGGGCCGCGTGTTTCGCAACCGGTTGGACCGCGGGCGAAAATAGAACCGTTTTTCTGCGCGGTGAGGCCGTCAGGCCGCCATGCGCGGCCCGCCCACCGCAGGTGCGCGGGAAGGCCGTAGGCCGAAGGCGCGACATAAACATACCTGCGGGTATTATACCACGAATTCCGCGTTTTGCAAGGGGAAAAGCGCCGCGCGGCGTTCCGCCGTATTGTCTAAGAAATCCGTGCGCGACGCGTGAAATTTATCGAGAACGGACAAGATGAATAATTATTCAAAAAGATCTTGATTTCTTCCTTAAAGGGTGTATAATGGTTTCATCGCGGTTTTCCCGCTTTCATTTGTATTAGGACACAGGGCCCGCGGGCCCTTGAGGGAAGGGGTTTCACCAATGGCAAAAGAGATCAAAAAGGTCGTCCTCGCCTACTCCGGCGGGCTCGACACGTCGATCATCATCCCGTGGCTCAAAGAGCACTACAACAACTGCGAGGTCATCGCCGTTTCGGCCGACGTGGGCCAGGGCTCCGAGCTGGAGGGCCTGGAAGAAAAGGCCAAGAAGACCGGCGCTTCCAAGCTGTACATTGAAGACCTGAAGAAGGAATTCGTCGAGGACTACATCTGGCCGACGCTCAAAGCCGGCGCGGTGTACGAAAAGAGCTACCTGCTCGGCACGTCGTTCGCCCGCCCGATCATCGCGAAGCGCATGGTCGAGATCGCCAAGGCCGAAGGCGCGGACGCCATCTGCCACGGCTGCACCGGCAAAGGCAACGACCAGGTCCGCTTTGAGCTGGCCATCAAGGCGTTTGCGCCGGAGATGCCGATCATCGCGCCGTGGCGCATCTGGGACATCAAGTCCCGCGAGGAAGAAATCGCCTACGCCGAGGCGCACAACGTGCCGCTGAAGATTACGCGCGAGACGAACTACTCGAAGGATAAAAACCTCTGGCACCTCTCCCACGAGGGCCTCGACCTCGAGGACCCGGCCAACGAGCCGATGTACGACAAGATCCTCGAGCTGGGCGTCTCGCCGGAAAAGGCCCCGGACCAGGCGACCTACATCACCCTCTCGTTTGAGAAGGGCGTCCCGGTCGCGCTGAACGGCGAAAAGCTCGACGGCGTGACGATGATCGAGAAGCTCAACGCGCTCGGCGGCGCGAACGGCATCGGCATCGTCGACATGGTGGAAAACCGCCTGGTGGGCATGAAGTCCCGCGGCGTGTACGAAACCCCCGGCGGCGCCATCCTCTACCACGCGCACAACAAGCTCGAAGAGCTCTGCCTCGACCGCGACACCTACCACTTCAAGCAGGGCGTGGGCGACAAGTTCGCCGAGCTGGTCTACTACGGCCAGTGGTTCTCCCCGCTGCGCGAGGCGCTGAGCGCTTTTGTGGACAACACGCAGGAAACCGTCACCGGCGACGTGAAGCTCAAGCTGTACAAGGGCAACATCATCGACGCGGGCGCTTCTTCCCCGTATTCGCTGTACGACGAGGAAATCGCCACCTTCGGCGAGGAGGAAGTGTACAACCAGGCGGATTCCGCCGGGTTTATCAACCTCTTCGGCCTGCAGACGAAGGTGCGCGCGCTTAAGCTGGGCCGCAAATAAACAAAACAGGAAAAACGGCAGGGCGGACGCGCGCGTTCCGCCCTTGCTTTTCTTCCGGGCAGGAACAACGGGGGTTGGAAACAATGAAGCTATGGGCAGGGCGCTTCCAAAAAGAGCTCGACCAGAAAACCAATGATTTTAACTCGTCCATCGCGTTTGACAGCCGCATGGCGCGCGAGGATATCCAGGGGAGCATGGCGCACGCGGCGATGCTCGGCGCCTGCGGGATTATCGCGCAGGAGGAGTCGGAAAAACTCTGCGCGGGATTGCAGGAGATCCTCGCGGATCTCGAGGCGGGGCGGCTGGCCATCAACCCGGAGGCGGAGGATATCCACACGTTTGTGGAGGGGGAACTGACCCGCCGCCTCGGCGACACGGGCAAGCGGCTGCACACCGCGCGCAGCCGCAACGACCAGGTGGCGCTGGACCTGCGCTGCCACCTGAAGGCGGAATGCGCCGGCCTGCGCCGGCAGCTGGTAGGGCTGGTGCGCGTGCTGGGGGAAAAGGCGCTGGCGCACTGCGCCGACGTCATGCCTGGCTACACGCATTTGCAGCGCGCGCAGCCCATCACCTTTGGGCACCACCTGCTGGCCTATGCGGAGATGTTCCGCCGCGACGCCGGCCGCCTGGACGACGCCGTGCGGCGCATGGACGTGATGCCGCTCGGCTCCTGCGCGCTGGCCGGCACCACCTACCCGCTCGACCGCGAATTGACGGCCCGTCTGCTCGGCTTTTCCGCCGTGACGCAAAACAGCCTGGACGGCGTGGCCGACCGCGATTTCTGCGTGGAGCTCGCCGCCGCCATCGCGCTCGCGATGGTGCACCTCTCGCGCTTTTCGGAGGAAATCATCCTCTGGTGCTCGTGGGAATTCAAATTCGTCGAACTCGACGACGCGTTTTCCACTGGCTCGAGCATCATGCCGCAGAAGAAGAACCCGGACATCGCCGAGCTGGTGCGCGGCAAAAGCGGCCGCGCCATCGGCGACCTGACCGCGCTCCTGACCATGCTCAAAGGCCTGCCGCTGGCCTATAACAAGGACATGCAGGAGGACAAGGAGGCCATTTTCGACGCGGTGGATACGCTGAAAGCCTGCCTGACGGCCTTCTGCCCGATGGTGGAGACCATGCGCGTGCTGCCGGAAAACCTGCGCGCCGCCGCGGCCAAGGGGTTCATCAACGCCACAGACTGCGCCGACTACCTCGTCGGCAAGGGCGTGCCGTTCCGCGACGCGTACAAGGCGACCGGCGCGCTGGTGGCGCAGTGCATCCGCGAAGGCTGCACGCTCGAAACGCTGCCGCTGGACGCCTACCGCGCGCAGCACCCCGCCTTCGGCGAGGATGTGTACGCCGCCATCTCGCTGGAAAACTGCGTGGAACGCCGCACCGTGCTGGGCGGCCCCGCGCCGGCGAACGTCAAGGCGCAGGCCGAACGCACGCTGCAATGGGCGGCGGAACAGGAGGGAACTGCATGAAAAAGATCCAGGCGGGCGTAGTCGGCGCCACCGGCTACGCGGGCGCGGAATTGGTCCGCATCCTTTTGGGGCACCCGCAGGCGGAAGTCGCCGCCCTCAGCTCGGTGAGCTTTACCGGGCAGAAGCTCAGCGACGTCTACCCGGCTTACTACGGCCTTTGCGACCAGGTCTGCGGCACGCAGGAAGAAGTGGTAGAGCAGAGCGACGTCGTGTTTGCGGCGCTGCCGCACGGCCTCTCGCAGGACCTGGCGGCCCAGTGCCACGCGGCGGGCAAGGCGTTCATCGACCTCGGCGCGGATTTCCGCCTGAAGGACGAGGCCGTCTACCGCAAATGGTACGGCGGGGAATTCCGCTTCCCGGCGCTGCACGAGCAGGCGGTGTACGGCCTGCCGGAACTCTTCCGCGAGGAGATCCGCGGGAAAAAGCTCATTGCAAACCCGGGCTGTTACACCACGGCCGTGCCGCTTGCGCTGGCGCCGGCGGTGCGCGCGGGCTTCGTCTCCACGCAGGGCATCATTGCCGACTGTAAGTCCGGCGTCACCGGCGCGGGGCGGAAAATGACGCAGAACACCCATTACCCGGAGCTCAACGAGGGCTTTTCGGCGTATAAAGTCGCGGCGCACCGGCACACGCCGGAAATGGAGCAGACGCTCTCGCGCCTGGCGGGCGAGGCGGTGCGCCTGACGTTTGTGCCGCACCTGCTGCCGGTCAACCGCGGCATTTTGGCCACCTGCTACGCGCGGCTTGCGCCCGGCGCGGACCCGCAAGCGGTGCGCGCCGCCTACGAAGAGGCCTACCGGGACGAATATTTCGTCCGCCTGCTGCCGGAAGGCCGCGTAGCGGATATTAAACAGGTGCGTTATACGAATTTCTGCGACATTTCCCTTCATTTTGACAGGGAGACCGGCACGCTCATCGCTATTTCCGCCATTGACAACATGGGCAAGGGCGCGGCCGGCCAAGCGGTGCAGAATATGAACCTGGCCTTCGGCCTGGAGGAACAGGCCGGCCTCCGGCTGGTCCCGCCGGCGTTTTAAGGCCGTTCCATCATACAAGGAGGGAGCTTCATGACACAGTTTCTCGCGGGCGGCGTGACCGCCCCGAAGGGATTCACCGCGGGGGGCATCCACTGCGGCATCCGCAAAAATAAGACGAAGGCGGACCTCGCGATGATCCGCTGCGAAACGCGCTGCACGGCCGCCGCCGTGTACACGCAGAACCTTGTGAAGGGCGCGCCGATCCTCGTGACACGCGAAAACCTGCGGGACGGCATGGCCCAGGCGGTCATCTGCAACAGTGGCAACGCCAACACCTGCAACGCCGACGGCGAAGAGAAAGCCCGCATGATGTGCGGCATCGCCGCAGAAAGCCTGCACGTCGCGCCGGAGGACGTCATCGTCGCCTCCACCGGCGTCATCGGCCAGGTGCTGCCCATCGAGCCGATCCTCTCCCACGCGGCCGCGCTGGCCGCCTCCCTCTCGCCGCAGGGCTCGGCGGCGGCGGCCCAAGCCATTATGACCACGGACCTCGCCGTCAAGGAGGCCGCCGTGGAGCTCACGCTCGGCGGCGTGCCGGTGCGCATTGGCGGCATCGCCAAGGGCTCCGGGATGATCCACCCGAACATGGCGACGATGCTCTGCTTCCTCACCACGGACGCCGCCATCTCCGCGCCGGTGCTGGACCGCGCGCTGCGCGAGGCCGTGGACGTGAGCTTCAATATGGTGAGCGTGGACGGCGACACCTCCACCAACGACATGGTCTCCATCCTTGCCTCCGGCCTCGCCGGGAACCCGGAAATCCTTGACGGCAGCGAGGACTACCGCGCCTTTGTGGACGCGCTCAAGGAGATGAGCGTCTGCCTGGCGAAAAAAATCGCCAAGGACGGCGAGGGCGCCTCCAAGCTGCTGCTCTGCCGCGTGGACGGCGCAAAGGATCTCGCCGCCGCGCGCACCGTGGCAAAGAGCGTGGTGTGTTCCAGCCTGGTGAAGGCCGCCATGTTCGGCGCAGACGCCAACTGGGGCCGCGTGCTCTGCGCCATTGGCTACGCGGGCGCGCCGGTGGACGTCAGCCGCGTGGACGTCTCCTTCTCCTCCCGGAAAGGGAGCGTCGCGGTGTGCCGCGGCGGCGCGGGCATCGAATTTGACGAGGACGCCGCCAAGGCCGTCTTGCTGGAGGATGAGGTCGCCATCGCCATCTCGCTGCACGACGGCGCCGCTTCCGCCGAGGCCTACGGCTGCGACCTCACCTACGACTATGTGAAGATCAACGGCGACTACCGCACCTGAGGAGGACACGATGAAGGTTTCCGATAAAGACCGCGCGGAAGTGCTGGTGCAGGCGCTGCCCTATATCCAGCAGTACGCAGGCAAGACCATCGTCGTGAAATACGGCGGCAACGCGATGATCAACGAGGACCTCAAGGACGCGGTGATGCGCGACCTCGTGCTGATGCAGCTCGTCGGCATCAACGTGGTGCTCGTGCACGGCGGCGGGCCGGAGATCAGCGGGATGCTGAAGAAAATCGGCAAGGAGAGCCGCTTCATCAACGGCATGCGCTACACCGACGAGGAAACGGTGGAGATTGTGCAGATGGTGCTGGCCGGCAAGGTCAACAAGGACCTGGTACAGCTCCTGGAGCAGCACAGCGGCCGCGCCGTGGGCCTCTGCGGCCTGGACGGCAATATGATCCGCGTGCAGAAAATGCCCTCCGCCGAGGACCTCGGCTATGTGGGCGAAATCACCGAGGTGAACACCGCCATCATCCGCAGCGCGACCAAGGACGGCTACCTGCCGATCATCGCGACGGTCGGCGCGGGGCCGGACGGCAAGGTGTACAACATCAACGCGGACGTGGCGGCGGCGCGCATTGCCGCCGAGCTCGGCGCGCTCAAGCTCATCCTGATGACAGATGTGCGCGGCCTGCTGCGCGACCGCGGCGACGAAAGCACGCTCATCCCCGTGGTGAACGTGAGCGAAGTGCCGAAATTGCAGCGCCAAGGCATCATCAGCGGCGGCATGATCCCGAAGATCAACTGCTGCGTGGAGGCCGTGCGGCGCGGCGTCGGGCGCGCGCACATCATCGACGGGCGCATGCCGCACTCGATCCTCGTGGAACTCTTCTCCGACGAGGGCATCGGCACCATGTTCTATTAAATTCATTGGGTCTTTGCTGCGGAGGCAATTGCAATGGAAAAAAGCTTTGCCGCGCGCGTATACGGCGCGGTGCGGCGCATCCCGCGGGGGCGCGTGGCGACCTACGGGCAGATCGCCTGCCTGGCGGGCAGCCCCCGCGCCGCGCGGGCGGTTGGCACGGTGCTGCACCGCAACCCGCTCCCGGGGGTCATCCCCTGTCACCGGGTAGTCAACCGGCAGGGCCGGCTGGCCCCGGGCTTTGCGTTTGGCGGCCCGGGCGTGCAGCGCCGCATGCTGGAAGAAGAGGGCGTGGCCACCGGCGCAGGGGGCTGCGTGGATTTGGCCGCCTACCTTTGGCGGCCGGAAAACGGCGGGGCCGCGGAGGCCCGCCGCGATTGGGAGGAACAGAAAATGGAGTTTCAAGCGGTACAACAGCAGGAGCAGCAGTACCTGATGCCCACCTACGGCAGGTTCCCCGTGGCGCTGGAGCGCGGCGCGGGCGTGTACGCCTACGGCGTGGACGGCAAGCGGTATGTGGACTTTACCAGCGGCATCGGCGTCAATGCGCTGGGCTACTGCGACGCCGGCTGGGCGCGCGCGGTGGCAGAGCAGGCCGGGCGGCTCCAGCACATCTCCAACCTATATTACAGCCCGGTGCAGACCGCCCTGGCGGAAATGCTCTGCCAGCTCTCCGGCTACGGGAAGGTGTTTTTCGGCAATTCCGGCGCGGAGGCCAACGAATGCGCGGTCAAGCTCGCGCGGCAGTACAGCGCGCTCCACTACGGCCCGGAACGCTACGAGATCATCACGCTCGGCAACTCGTTCCACGGGCGGACCCTCACCACGCTCGCGGCAACCGGGCAAGAGGCGTTCCACCGGGCGTTTACGCCGCTCACGGAGGGGTTTGTCCACGCGCAGGCAAACTCGATGGACGATGTCCGTGCCAAGACGAACGCGCGCACCTGCGCGGTGCTCATTGAGTTTATCCAGGGCGAGGGCGGCGTGCTGCCGCTGGACCCGGCGTTCGTCACGGAGCTGGCCGCCCACTGCCGCGAACACGGCCTGCTGCTGATGGCCGACGAAGTGCAGACCGGCGTGGGCCGCACCGGCTCGCTGTACGCGTTCCAGCAGTACGGCGTGCGCCCGGACGTCCTCACCAGCGCCAAGGGGCTCGGCGGCGGCCTGCCCATCGGCGCGTGCCTGTGCACGGAAGAGCTCGGCGAAGTGCTCGGCGCGGGCATGCACGGCTCCACGTTCGGCGGCAACCCGGTGGTCTGCGCGGGCGCGCTGGAGGTGCTGCGCCGCGTCTCTGCCCCGGAATTTTTGGAGCAGGTGAGGGAAAACGGCGCGTACCTGCGCGCCCGCCTGGAAGAGACGCCCGGCGTCGCCGCCGTGCGCGGCCTCGGCCTGATGCTCGGCGCGGCGCTGGAACACGGCACGGCGAAAGAGGTTGCCTCCGCGTGCGCGGCGCAGGGCCTGCTGGTGCTCACCGCGAAAGACGCGCTGCGCTTCCTGCCGCCGCTCGTCATCACCAAGGAAGAGCTCGACGAGGGCCTCGCGATCCTCGCGCGCGTCCTGCGGGAGGCGGCGGAATGAACCATTTATTAAAATTGCTGGATCTTTCCGGCGAAGAGATCAATCAAATTCTGAACCTGGCGGATCAGCTCAAATACGAGCAGAAACACGGCATTGCGCATCCGCGCCTGAAGGGGAAAACGCTCGGCCTGGTGTTTGAAAAGGAATCGACGCGCACGCGCGTCTCGTTTGAGGTCGGCATGTACCAACTCGGCGGCCTGGCGATCTACCTCAACGCCAAGGACCTGCAAATGGTGCGCGGCGAACCCGCCAAAGACACGGCGCGGGCGCTCTCGCGCTACCTCGACGGCCTGATGATCCGCGCGTCATCCCAGCAGGAGGCTGAAGCGCTGGCGGAGTACGGGGATATCCCCGTCATTAACGGCATGACGGACCTCGCGCATCCCTGCCAGGTGCTGGCGGACCTGATGACCGTCCGCGAAGCCAAGGGCAGCCTGGAAGGGCTGAAGGCATGCTTCCTTGGGGACGGCCACAACATGATGAATTCGACCATTGCCGGCTGCCTGAAGGCGGGCATGCAGGTGGCGGCCGCCTGCCCGGAGGGATGCGGCCCCGCGCCGGAGGTGCTGGCCTTTGCCCGCGGGCAGGAGGGCTTCCTGCTCACGCGCGACCCGGCCGAAGCGGCGCGCGGCGCCGACGTCGTCGCGACGGCCGCCTGGTCCCCGGCGGGCAGCGAAAGCGAATGCGCGGCGCGCCGGGCGGCGCTCGCGCCGTACCGCCTCACGGAGGAGCTGCTCTCGCTCGCGCAGCCGGACGCGGTGGTGCTGCACTGCCTGCCCGCGCACCGCGGCGAGGAGATCACCGAAGCGGTGCTGGAGGCCCACGCCAGCGAGATCTTCGAAGAAGCGGAGAACCGCCTGCATGCGCAGAAAGCCGTGCTCGTCACGCTGCTCGCGCCGGACGCGAAATAAGCGGATGCGGCTGCGGAGCGCCGTAATGCGGCGCCTTGGCCGTCCCCGCCCCGCCGCCGCGGGGCGGGCTTTTTTTGCCATTTTTCCGGCGGGCGCTTGACGCATCCGGACCCCCGTGCTATGATTCCCTATCATAATCTGCCCTTACATCCGTTGAGGAAGGAGATCCGTGATGAAAATGGAATTTGAACTTTTGCAAATGCTCGAAGGGATCCCTGTCGTCAGCAGCCATGAGCATCATTTGGAAACGCCCGCACAGCAGGCCCTGGATTTGGACGGGATCTTCCGCCGCTCCTATGTGGGATGGTGTTCGCTTCCCGCCTCCGCCAGTCCGGCGGACCGCGCGGCATGGCTCGATTCCATCCGCGCCAACAGCTATTTTATCTGGCTCGAAAAGAGCCTGGACACCCTCTACGGCTGCGGACCGGTAACCGCCGCGAATTGGGACGCGCTTTCTGAGAAGATCCGCGCCGCGCACCGGGACCCCAGCTACCATTGGGAGGTGCTCCGGCGCACCGCAGGCTACCGCCGCATGGTGGAGGACAGCTACTGGAACCCCGGCGGCTGCGCGGGCAACCCGGAAATGGCCGCGTCCGCCTACCGCATGGACTGCTGGATGGCTGGCTTCCACCCCAGTGTGCGGGACCACGACCAGATGAACCCCGTCCTGCTCCTCGGCAAAATGCCGGAAACGTTCGACGCGTACCTCGCCGCCATCCGGCAGGACATCGCCCGCCACCCGCAGGCCTGCGCGTTCAAATGCGCCGCCGCTTACGAGCGGAGCCTGCGGTTTTTACCCGTTTCCCGCGCGGAGGCAGAGGCTGTTTACGGAAAATCCCCGGCATGCACGACGCCGGACGAGCGCACGAAATTCGGGGACTTTGTGTTTTCCTATTTTCTGCAATTGGCAGAAGAGCTGGATTTCCCCGTGCAGATCCACACCGGGTTGGCGCGGCTCTCCGGCTCCTCCCCCCTGCTGTTGGAACCGGCCGTCGCCGCCCATCCCGGCGTAAAATTCGTGCTGTTCCACGGCGGGTTCCCGTGGTTTTATGAAATAGCCGCGCTCGCGCACAATCACCGCAATGTCTATCTCGATTTAAACTGGATCCCGCTGGTCTCCACCGAAGCCGCCAAAAGCGCGCTGCATACGTTCTTAGAGATTCTGCCGGATTCCTCCCACCTCTCCTGGGGCGGCGACACCTGGACTTCCGAAGAAGCGTACGGCGCATTGCTCGCCCTGCGGCACGTCATGGCTTCCGTTTTCGCAGAAAAACGCCGCAGCGTCCTTTATTCCGCTTCGCTGGTAGAGCGCCTCTCAGAGAAAATCCTCTGGGAAAACGCGCAGAAATTGTACCGCCTGTAAGGCGCTCCGGCGCCCCCTCTTTTCCTCCTTGTTCTTTTCCCCGTCTATTTTCCCTCGCCTTTTCATATGATGGAACATTCCACTTTGGGGAGGCGGACGGTGTGAAAGGGATTGTAGAGGAGCGCGCGGTCGAGCTCGGCGAATACATTTTGGAGCACCGCGCGACCGTGCGCAAAGCGGCGAAAAAATTCGGCGTCAGCAAGAGCACGGTGCACAAGGATGTTGCAGAGCGGCTGAAATATGTGGACCCGCAGCTGTACCGCGAGGTCAAGGATGTGTTGGAGGTGAACAAGGCCCAGCGGCATATCCGCGGCGGAATGGCCACGCGGCTGAAATATCAAAAGGAGCGCGGCTGACCGCCTGCTCCGGAACATGGGGAAGCGCGCCGCGGCAGGCTGCCGGGCGCGCTTTGTTTTTGCCGCTTGCGGGCGGCTCCCGTTTGCAGGAAGAGAGCGCGCCGGATCTTTTTTGTTTTTTGTTCAGAATCCGTTCTGTTTCACGAGAGGCGCAACAGGCACCCGCTGTACGGCGCGAGCCGCAGCGCGCAACCGGGCTGCCGGTTTTCCACACCGCTGCCGCCGAATTCCGCCGCGTCGGTGTTCAAAAGTTCCGTCCAGCGGGTGTGCGCGGGCAGCTCATACCCCGCCAGCGGGTGCGGGGAAAGGTTCAGCACCGCCGCCACGCCGGGCGCTCCGGCAGCGCGCCGCTCGTAGGCAAAGACGCCGGGCCGGCTGCCGCGGTCCAGCCAGGAAAAGGACGCGCTGTTGTAGTCCTCGCGGTAGAGCGCCGGCTCCTCCCGGTACAGGCGGTTCAGCGCCGCCACGCAGCGCTGGAAGCCCCGGTGTTCCGGGCGCTCCAGTACGGACCAGTCGAGCGCGCGGTTCTCGTCCCACTCGCTTTGTAAAGCCAATTCGCTGCCCATGAAGCTCAGCTTTTTGCCCGGGTGCGCCGTCAGGTGCAGCATCAGCGCGCGCGCCTGGGCGAGCTGCTCCGCTGTGTTCCCGCAGCATTTCGCGCGCAGCGCACCCTTTCCGTGCACCACCTCGTCGTGCGAAAGCGGCAGCAGGTAGAGCTCCCGGTAAAAATACGGGTCCATCGTTTGCAAGAACCGGTTCCGCTCCGCGCCGCGCCGCTGCGGCGGCAGCGCGAAATAGGAGAGCGTGTCGTTCATCCAGCCGAAATCCCATTTATAATCGAACCCGAGGCCGCCGTATTCCACCGGCGCGGTCACTTTTTCATAATAGGAGGAATCCTCCGCCAGCAGCATCAGGCCGGGGTAGCGCTGCCGCAGCGCGTAATTGGCGCTCTTGAGGAACCAGACGCCCGGCTCGTACACGCCGCGCGCCGGGTCCCCGCCCGGATATAGCAGCCGGGACACCGCGTCGTAGCGCAGGCCGTCGGCGTGGTAAACGCAGGCCCAAAAATCCATCGCCGCGCGCAGGAAGCTGCACACATGCGGCTTGGCGTAGTCAAAGCGGAGGGTGCCCCACTCGGTGTAGCGCTCGGCCTCGTTTTCGCTCTCATAGAGGCGGGAGCCGTCGTAGCGCTGGAGCGCGTAATCGTCCGGGAGGAAATGGACCGGCACGAGATCGAAAATGACGCCGATGCCCGCCTGGTGGAATAAATCAACGAGCTGCATCAATTCCTCCGGCGCGCCGTAGCGGCTCGTCGCGCTGAAAAACCCGGACGGCTGGTAGCCCCAGGACGCGTCCAGCGGATGCTCGGTGAGCGGCAGGAATTCCACATGCGTGTAGCCCATTTCTTTGACATAGGGCAAAAGCTCCCGCGCCAATTCGCCGTAGCGGAGGAAGCGCCCCTCCGGCCCGCGCCGCCAGGAACCCGCGTGCACCTCGTAAATATGCATGGGCGCCCCGATATTTTTGCCGCGGCGGGCCATCCACTCGCCGTCCCCCCAGGCGTAGCGGTCCACCCGGCACACGGCGGAAGCCGTGTTCGGGCGCAGCTCCGCGGAAAAGGCGAACGGGTCAATGCGGTCCCGCGTTTCGCCGTCCTGCCCTACGACGCGGAATTTGTACAGCGTCCCCTCCGGGACGCCCGGGACGAACAGGGACCACATGCCGTCCGGCGTGCGGGCCATCGGCTGCTCCTGCCAGCCGTTGCAGCCGCCGATGAGCGAGACGCTCTGCGCGTGCGGCGCGTAAACCGTAAAGCGCACGCCGTTTTGACCGCCTTCCTCGGAAGGATGCGCGCCCAGCGCGCGCCAGGAATCGACGCCGGCCCCCTGTAAATATTCAGCAATCAGGCGTTCCCGCATCCTTTTCCCTCCTTTCCTCCCCTCCGCAGGCCACGCGGTCAATCCCCGCGAGGCGCGCAAGCAGCTCCTGGTAGGCGCTCCCGGCGGCCTCCCGGTCCGGCGCGGCGGGCGCGAGGACGGTTTCCCACACCGCCCGCAGGGCAGATTCCGGGCGGAACTGCATCGTCTCCTTGAGCAGGTCCTCCACTTCCTGCGCGTCCAGGCCGCAGCGCGCGGCGGCTTCGCGCAGGGCTTGCGCGGCGCGGGGATCCTCCTGCAGCGCGCCGAGGGACGTCCCCTCGCCGTAGGCGTAGGGGTCCGGCGCAAAGACCCGCACCCGCAGGCTGCACGGCAGGTCCCGCGAAGAAGTCCCCACCCAAAGGCGGTACCAGCCCGGCTCCACGGCCCAGCGGCGTAGCGCCGGGCTCCAGTAGGCGAGCGATTCGGGCGAAAGGCGCAGCGAAACGGAGGTCTCCCCGCCCGCCGGGACGAACGCCTTGCAAAACGCCTTTAATTCGCGCACTGGGCGGTCTATTTGCGCGGATTCCGGCTCGATATAAAGCTGCACGACCTCCTTGCCGCCGCGCGCGCCGGTGTTGCGCAGCAAGACGGAAAGCGTGTAATCCCCCGCTTCCACGTCCCATTCCGGCGCGCCGGAAAGATCGCCGAGCGCAAACGACGTGTAAGAGAGGCCGAAGCCGAACGGGTAGCGCGGCGCGATTTTCCGGGCGTCGTACCAGCGGTATCCCACATAGATCCCCTCGCCGTACCAGACCTCGCCGCCGCTGCCGGGGAAATTCCCGAACGCGGGGCAGTCCTCAAGGCGGCGCGGCCAGCTGAGCGGCAGCTTGCCGGAGGGCGAAACCGCCCCCGCGAGCAGGCGCGCCGCGCCTTCGCCGCCGGCCATGCCCGGGATGAACACGCAGAGGATGGCGTCGGCCAGCGGCTCCAATTCCCCCAGCTCCACCGGGCCGCACACGTTCAGCAGCAGCACGGTGCGCAGGCCGCGCCGCTTGGCTTCGCGCAGCGTGCGCGCCACCGGCCCGGCTTCCTCCGGCGGGATTTGCAGGTCCGGGCGGTCCGCGCCCTCGCGCCCCATGACGCCGAGCACAGCCACCGCCGTGCGGCTTCCGCCGAATTCGTCCAGCAGGACGTTTTCCGCGCCGCGGAGCGCGCGCAGAGAATCGAGCAGGCTGCCGTGCTGGTCCGTAACGACCTCCGCGCTCCCGCCGCCGCATTCAATCATCCGCTGGCAGCGCGCGCCGAACAGCGAGACGGATTCCCCGGGCGGGAGCGGCAGCGCGCCGTTTTCATTCTTGAGCAGGACGCAGCCCTCTTCCACGGCGTGGACGGCGGCGGCCCGCGAAGCCGCCCGGTCGATGCCGTGCGGCCGTCCCCCTTTCATGACGGGGAGCTCGAGCAGTGTGGAGAGAAAATCCTTCACACAGCGGTCGAGGTCCTCCTGGCGCAGGCGGCCGCTGCGCAGGGCTTCCAGCACCGGCGCGGGGTCCTGCGGGCCGGGCATGTCCAACGTGTTCCCGGCGGCAATGGCCGCCACACGGTCCCGCACGGCGCCCCAGTCGGAAACCACCATGCCGGAAAAGCCCCATTCATCGCGCAGCACGCCGGTGAGCAGCCAGCGGCTGGCGGAGCACATCTCGCCGTTGATGCGGTTGTACGCGCTCATGACGGCCTTGGCCCCGCGCGCCACACAGGCGCGGAAGCCCGGGAAATAGATCTCCCGCAGCGCGCGCTCCGGGATTTTTTCATCCACGCCGCGGCGTCCGGTCTCCTGGTTGTTCGCGGCAAAATGCTTTACGCAGGCGGCCGGGCCCGCCTCCTGCACGCCGCAAACGTAGGCCGGGGCCAATTCGCTCACGAGATACGGGTCCTCGGAAAACCCCTCGAAGAGACGGCCGTTGCGCGGGTCCCGGTGGATATTGAGGTTCGGCCCGAGCAGCACGTCCACCCCGTAGGCGGCGGCCTCCCGGCCCATCGCCTCGCCGCAGGCGCGCACAGGCTCCGGGTCCCAGCAGGCGCCGAGCAGCATGCCCGTGGGGAAGCTGCTCGAACGCTGGCCGCCCGGCACCAGCGCGGCAATCTCGCGCTGGAACTCCTCGAGCAGCGCGCGCTCGTCCGGCGCGAGGCCTTCCGGGGCGTCCCAATGGTCGAGCAGGCGGCGCGCGATGCCCCAGCCGCTCATGCCGGAGAGGGATTCCCCCAGCGGGCGGCCGTTCAGCCGCCGGGTGCTCACGAGGTTGGAAAAGAATTGCGAATAACTGATGCCCGGCGCGCCGTCCAGCGTATGCGCCGAAGGGATTCCCAGCCGCGGGATGGCGTAGGTGGTGTGGGAGGTGCCGCCGCAGAGCAGGCGGACTTTTTCCTCCTGGGTCATTTCCGCCATGACGGCGGGGATCTCTGCGCGAGAGCGCAAGGTTGCCATTGTTTTCACTCCTTTTTCCGCCCGAAGAAAAAACGCCCGCCGCCAAAGCCCCGCGCGGGGGACCGTTTCCGGTCCCGGCAGGGCATGGGCGGGCGGGCAGGGGCCGCGCTGGCGCTCAGCGCTGGTCCATCGGCACATAGGGGCGGTGTTCCGCAATATTCTTATACGCCGGGCGGATGATCTTGCCCGCGTTGATGAGCTCTTCCAGCCGGTGCGCGCTCCAGCCGGCGACGCGCGCAATGGCGAAGATCGGCGTGTACAATTCCAGCGGGAGGTCCAGCATGCTGTAGACAAAGCCGCTGTAGAAGTCCACGTTCGGGCTCACGCCCTTGTAGATGCGGCGCTCCTGCGCGATGATCTGCGGCGCAAGCCGCGCCACCGCCGAGTAGAGCCGGTATTCGTCGGCGCGGCCCTTCTCCTCCGAGAGCTTTTGGACGAAGGATTCCATCACCTTGCAGCGCGGGTCCGAGAGCGAATACACCGCGTGGCCCATGCCGTAGATGAGGCCCGCCTTGTCGAACGCCTCCTTATGCAGCAGCGCCGCCAGGTAGCGGGAAATCTCCTCCTCGTCGTCCCAGTCGGAGACCTTCTCCTTCATGTCTTCAAACATGCGCACGACCTTGATGTTCGCGCCGCCGTGCTTCGGCCCCTTGAGCGAGCCGAGCGCCGCGGCCATGGCGGAGTAGGTGTCGGTGCCGGAGGACGTGACGACATGCATGGTGAACGTGGAGTTGTTGCCGCCGCCGTGCTCCGCGTGGAGGATGAGCGCGAGGTCGAGCACGCGCGCCTCCAGCTCGGTGTATTTGCAGTCCGGGCGCAGCAGGTGCAGGATATTCTCCGCGGTGGAGAGCTCCGGCTGCGGCGCGTGGATGAAGAGGCTCTGCCCGTCGTGGTAGTGGCGGTACGCCTGGTAGCCGTACACCGAGAGCACCGGGAACAGCGCGATGAGCTCCAGGCACTGGCGCAGCACGTTCGGGATGCTGATGTCGTTGGCGCGGTCGTCGTAGGAGTAGAGCGTGAGCACGCTGCGCGCCAGCGTATTCATCATGTCGGAGCTGGGGGCTTTCATGATGATGTCGCGCACAAAGCTCGTGGGGAGCGTGCGGTACTCCGAGAGGATGCGGCAGAACCCGTCGAGCTGTTCGCGGTTGGGCAGGCCGCCGAAGAGCAGGAGGTACGCCGCTTCTTCAAAGCCGGAATTCTTGCCGCGGATGGAGCCCGCGACCAGCTCTTCCACGTCGATGCCGCGGTAGTAGAGCTTGCCCTCGCAGGGGACGGATTTGCCGTCCACCTCGCGGGAGGAAATGATGTCGGAAATTTCCGTCAGCCCGGTCAAAACGCCCTTGCCGTTGAGGTCGCGCAGGCCGCGCTTGACGTCGTATTTCGCATAGAGCGCCGGGTCGATGTTGCTGTTGCGCTCGCAGATCTCTGCATATGCGAGGATCTCCGGGGAGATCTCGCTGTAAGATTTCTCTGGCATGGTGAACCTTCCTTTCTTGCCCGCCGTTCCAAGGCAGGGGGCCCGCGGCGGCCAGGGATCCCCCTTCTCCGGTGTGAATGGTTTGATTATAGCACAATTTCCCGTCCCGCTCAATAGTTATGCCTGTTAACTTTTTGTGAAAACGGGGCATCTTGCACAAAAAGCCCCCGGGAATTCCATCCCGGGGGCTTTTTGTACCGAGTATGAGGCCGGGCTCAGCCCGGCTCTGCCCGGTAATATTGGGCCTGCGCGTCCCAGAGGTCCCGGTAGGGGCCGTCCTGCCCCACCAGCGCCTCGTGCGCGCCGCGCTGGACGAGTTCCCCGCGCCGGAACACCAGGATATCCCCGCAAAAGCGGCAAGAAGAGAGCCGGTGGCTGATGTAGACGGCGGTTTTCCCGGCCACCAGGTTATTGAAGTTCTCGTAGACCTCGGCCTCCGCAAGGGGGTCCAGCGCGGCGGTCGGCTCGTCGAGCACCATGACCGGCGCGTTTTTGTACAGCGCCCGCGCCAGCGCGATCTTCTGCGCCTCGCCGCCGGAAAATTCCACGCCGGACGGGTCGACCGCCTGGTACACCGGCGTCTCCAGGCCGCGGGGCAGGCTCTCCAGCCGCGGGCCGAACCCCGCCCGCCGCAGGCAGTCTTCCGCCCGCGGGGCGTCATATTCGCGCGCCGCCGCCACGTTTTCGCCCAGCGGCAGCGCCAGCAGCGAGAAATCCTGGAACACGACGGAAAACAGCTGCAAATATTCTCCGTGGCGGTATTCACGGATATCCACCCCGTTGAGCAAAATCCGCCCCTCCGTGGGGTCGTAAAGGCGGCAGAGCAGCTTGATAAACGTCGTTTTCCCGCTGCCGTTTTCTCCCACCACGGCAATGCGGTCCCCGGCACGGAACTTCAGGTTCAGGCACCGCAGCGCGTATTGCTCCGCGCCCGGGTAGCGGAACGAAACGTCCCGGAATTCCACCTCTGCGCCGGGTGCGAGGCCGCGCACCTCCCGGCTGCCGGATTCCATCTTGTCCGGCAGCGACAAAAATTCCAGGATCTGTTTGGCGTAGGGCGTATTGTTGCGGAATTCCCCCAGCGAGCGAAACAGCGACGACATGCCGCCCGAGAGCTTGGTGAGCGACGCGATGTACTGCGT
Organism: uncultured Clostridia bacterium; assembly: GCA_944380775.1. Taxonomy (GTDB): domain Bacteria; phylum Bacillota; class Clostridia; order Oscillospirales; family Acutalibacteraceae; genus CALWKP01. Next base: position 58,278 of record CALWIP010000004.1, read on the forward strand.
CACCGCGCCCGCGCCAAACGCGCCGCCCAGCGCCTTGAGCGCCACAAACCCATAGGCAAGGGCGGTGAACGCCACCGAGAGCGCCGCGCTGCCCGCCGTGAGCGCGCCCATCGGCCCCCAGGCCAACTTGGCGTACTTCCCGCGGCTCCCGTAGATGAAGTCCTTGCGGCCAAGGAGCCGGTCCATGACGGCGTCCTGCCGGTACAGCCGGATATCCGCGCCGTTTTTCGGCTCGGTGGAAAGCCTGTAATATTCCCTGCGGATTCCTTCCGTTTCGCTCTCCTCGTCCGCGCCCTCCGCAAAATAGCGGCCGGCCCGGTTGTTCATCATGGGCGAGAGCACCGTCACCGCCAGCATGAGCGCGGCGGCCAGCGCCAGGACTGCCGGATGGTTCAGCACGGCCAGCGCGCCCGCGCCCTCCGGCACCTGCCGCGCAAAGAGCGACACGGTCAGCGCAACGCCGCCACAGACGGACGCGGCCCCCGTGAGGAAGCGGTCCCACGCCCAGCCGGCGTTCCAAATCCCCATGCCGCCGCCGCTGTCGCGTTCAATGGCGGCCAGCTTCTGCTGCACGGCGGGGTCCTCGACGCTGACATAGTCGAGGTCCATCAATTTTTTCGAATACAAGCGCCGCACCTGGTGGTTCACCGTGCCGCTGGCGACGTTGCGCCATTTCGTAATGAAGGCGGAGAGCAGCGCGCCGCCCGCCGAAACGCCCAATTCCAGCAGCGCCAGCAGGACCAGGCGCTGCGGGTCGCGCCGCCCGGCGATTTCGTCGAGGAGGAGCGCGGAAACGTAGATGGTAAAATAGGGGTAAATGGCGTTCCAGACATTCCACACGGTTTTGGACCAGAGGAACGTAGGGCACCTTTGGAACAGCAGCGCCAGCAGCGCCCCGTTGCAGCGGAAGGTCTCCCGCCAGCTGGGCAGCGGCGGCCGTTTTTGTTTCTGCTTCACGGCTCCATCTCCCCTTCCTGGTAATATTTGCTCTGCACCTGGAACAGCTCCGCGTAACGCCCGCCGCGGCGCAGCAGCTCGCCGTGCGTCCCCTCTTCGTCGATGCGCCCGTTTTCAAGGAGCACCACGCGGTCGCAAAAGCGGGTGGACGCCAGCCGGTGGGAAATGTAGACGGACGAGCGGCCGCGCGTCATGGCGCGGTACTGCTCGTAGACCTCGGCCTCCGCAAGGGGGTCCAGCGCGGCGGTCGGCTCGTCGAGCAACAGCACCGGCCCGTTTTTGTACAGCGCCCGCGCCAGCATCAGCCGCTGCATTTCGCCGCCGGAAAGCTCTACGCCGTCTTGGAAGAGCCTGCGGCCCAGGCGCGTGTCCATGCCGCGGGGCAGCGCTTCCACGCGCCGCTCCAAGCCGGCATAGGCGAGGCAGGCGCGCACGCGGCCGCGGTCAAAGCCCTCTTCCTGCTGCGCCACGTTCTCAGCCACGGAGGACGGCAGCGTGTCAAAGTCTTGGAACACGGCCGAAAACAGCCGGTAATAATCCCGCCGGTTATACTGCCGGATATCCTGCCCGTTGAGCAGGACGCGTCCCTCCGTGGGGTCGTAAAAGCCGCTGAGCAGCTTGACGAGCGTGGTCTTCCCCGCCCCGTTGACCCCTACGACGGCCAGGCTCTCCCCCGCGTGCAGCGTGAGGTCGATCCCGTGCAACACGTCCTCCCCGCCACCCGGGTAGCGGAAGCTGACGTTCTCGAGCCGGATCTCATACGGCTTTTCCGGGTCCACGTCGAGCGGCGCGCCCTCCGAAAAGCGGAACGGCTCGGGGTAGTCCAGGCATTCGCGCAGCATGCCGACAAAAAGGCTCTGCCGGTAGAGCGTGACGGTCTGCGCCAAAATCCCGGTAACCCATCCGCTGAACCCGCTGATGGCGGAAAAATAGAGCAGAAATTGGGACGCATCCATTCCATTTTGTAATAATACATAAAATAAATACGAGTAGGCAATAGCATTGCGCAGGAAGGCCAGGACCAAATCGGCCACGCTGGCCCAAAAAAGGCCGGAGCAATTCTTTTTTTGGAAGTACCAGAGCGTTTTCCACATCCGCTGGTAGACCTCCTCCAGCCAGGGGCGCATGCCAAACAGGCGCAGGTCCTTGGCGAGGCTGCTGCTGCGTGCCTGGTTCGAGAAGTAGCCCAGGCCGGTGTAAATTTTCCTCAGTTCGTCCTGGTGGCGGTACTCGTAGCCGCTCATGACGTGGTTCACGGCGTAGCCGCCCAGCGAGGTGACGGCCACCAGCAAGATGAGCCACGGGTTCAGCGCCGTCATCAGCGTGAGGTAGAGCGCAAAGCAGAGCAGGTTTTGCAGCAGGGCTGAGAGCGCCTCCCAGACCAGGTCGCAGGGGGATTCTTCCCCTTGCAGCACCCCCATCTGAGCTTTGTCCCGGAGCATCTGGAAACGCCCGTCGAACAGGTTCGGGTAAGAGGTGCGGTTGCTTTTCCCGGCGGTTTTCCCGAAGAGCAGCATGCGCAGCTGCACCCGGCCGTACCGCTTGTTGCCGTCACAGTACGCGCGCCCTGTGGTGAACACGAGCAGCAGCGCGGTGAAAAACAGGATGGTTTGCAGCAGCTGCGGGATGGACGCCCCCTGCTCGATGCCCGCCAGAATCGCAGGGGCAAAGTAGAGTTCTACCGCGCTGGCCCCAAAGCCGCACAGGGCCAGCAGCAAGCAGAGCAGCGGGACTTTTTTCTCTTGCCCGCGCCAGGCTTCCGCAACCAGGAACGCCGTGTTCTGCCACATGTTCGCCGTTGGTTTGGCTTTTTTCCGTTTGTCCTTTGGCAAAGGGCTCCCCCTCCTTTTTTCCGGCAAAGGGTCCCCCGCCGGGTTTTCCCCCTTATCATAACAAACTCCCCTCCCGCTTAGTTGCGGGGGGGAATTATGAGGAATTTTTCCGGGATTTTCTCTATTTTTTATCTTTAACCGCCTTTGATTTCATGGAAATCGCAGCCTGCAAAAGAGGGTGCGCCGGTCAGCGCCCCGCCTTCCAGGCCTTGACCTGTTCCAGGCGGGCCTTCCACTTGGCCTCCTGCCCCTGTTCGGTGGGGCGGTAATAGTCCCGCCCGGCGAGCGAATCCGGCAGGCACTGCATGCGGGTCAGCTTTTCCGGCGCGTCGTGGGCGTACTCGTACCCCTTGCCGTAGTCGAGCTCCTGCATCAGCTTGGTGGGGGCGTTGCGCAGCGCCAGCGGCACCGGCTCCGCCAGCTGGGCCAGCGCGTCCTTTTTGGCGCGCTCGTAGGCAACGTACAGCGCGTTGGACTTTGGCGCAAGCGAGAGGTACACCACCGCCTCCGTCAGGTGCACGGTGCACTCCGGCATGCCAATCCAGTGGCAGGCCTGGTAGGCGGCCACGGCCACCTCCAGCGCCCGCGCGTCGGCGAGGCCCACGTCCTCGCTTGCAAAGCGCGTCAGCCGCCGCGCCACATAGAGCGGGTCCTCGCCCGCCTCCAGCATCCGCGCCAGCCAGTACACCGCCGCGTCCGGGTCTGAATTTCGCATGGATTTGTGCAGCGCCGAGATCAGATTATAATGTTCCTCGCCGGTCTTGTCATATAAAAGGGATTTCCGCGACGTACACTGCTCGAGCACCTCGTCCGTCACGGACACCGCGCCCTGCGCGTCCGTTTCGCCGTTGAGCACGGCCATCTCCAGCGTAGAGAGCGCCGTGCGCGCGTCGCCGTTGGCAAAGCGCGCGATGCGCTCCAGCGCGCCGGGCGCAAAATCGATTTTCTGCCCGCCGAAGCCGCGCGGGTCCTCCACGGCGCGGTTCAGCAGCCAGAGCAGGTCTTCCGGCGCGAGGCTTTGCAGCACGAACACCTTGCAGCGGGAGAGCAGCGCGGCGTTGACCTCAAACGAGGGGTTTTCGGTCGTCGCGCCGATTAAAATAATGCTGCCTTTTTCGACAAACGGCAAAAACGCGTCCTGCTGCGCCTTGTTGAACCGGTGGATCTCGTCGACAAAGACGATGGTCTTCTCGCCGAAGCGCCGGTTTTCCTCCGCCTGCTGCATCACCGCGCGGATCTCCTTGATGCCGCTCGTCACCGCGGAAAAATCGATGAACGAGGCGCGCGTCCGCCGCGCGATGATCCGCGCGAGGGTGGTCTTCCCTACGCCGGGCGGGCCCCAGAAGATCATCGACGAGACGCGGTCCTCTTCGATGAGCCGCCGCAGGACCTTGCCCTCGCCCAAAAGATGACGTTGGCCCGCGAACTCCTCCAGGGACTGCGGGCGCAGACGCGCGGCCAGCGGCGCGCCGGCCTCCCCGCCGCCTAAAAGCGTTTGCTGTTCCATAACCAAAACCTCTTTTCTGTGGGGGACGGGGCGTCACGCCGCCAGGCAATTCCCGCAAAAGCTGTAGCCCTCTTCGAGCAAATCGCCGGGCGCGCCGTGGTATTCCTCTTTGTTCTCTTCCTTGATGCTGTCCACCGACGGGCAGTCCGGCAGGTGGATCTTCTTCGAGCCGGTGTTTAAAATATAATCCGCGCCCGTCTCCCCGGCCTCCGAACCAGCGGCGCTGCCCGCGGCGCCCTCTTCCCAGTTTTCGCCCGTCGCGTAGTCGATCTCCACGCCGGGCTGCACATTGTACGCGTAAACGGAGAAGCAGACGCCCTCGCCGCCGTCCTCGACGGAAAGGCCCTCCATCCACACGCCGCGCGCAACCAGCTCGTCCCCGCGGAACACCGGCGTCACGCGGTAGAGCACGTGGTTGCCCGTCTCTTTGACGTAGTCGGCGACCATATTTTCAAACGGGAGCATGCCCTCGACGTTCAAATAGCGCGTGCCGGTGATGAGGTTTTGCTCGTTCGCGTTTTCGCCCGTGAGTTGGAAGCCGATGAGGTGGCAGCGGTTGTAGAGGTAGCCGCCGTCCACAAACGGGTACTCCCGGTTCACCCAGCCGGAGGGCGTCACGCTGCCGATGCTCTCGCGGTCCTCCGTGGGCATGAGTTCTTGGCCGACGCAGGCGTACGCCGCGCCGCAGCGGCCCAGCGCGTCCAGGGGGCTGTAGGTCTCAAACGCGCCGTTTTCCGCGTCCGCCGGGGAGAGCGACGGCTCGTTCCCGTTCAGCACGGCATAGGGCTCGCCGCTGTAAGCCGGCAGGTTCTCCAGCGTGGTTTCCGGCGCGCTTTCCTCCGGCTCAGACGCCGCAGGCGCTTGGGAAGCAGGCGGCGCGGCGGGCGCCGCGGACGAAACCGGATCTTCCTCCGCCCCGGAGGAATACTCCGGCAGCGGCTCCGGCGCGGAGAGCGCGGACTGCCCCTGCACGGCGGTCCCGCCCGGGCGGGCGGCGGGCACGCCGCAGCCCGTGAAGAGCAGCGCGGCGGCCAGGAAAAGCGACAGGATCGATGCGGATAATTTTTTCATGGGATATAACGCTCCTTGGTGAGGATAGGATGGGAATAGCCGGGGAACTCTTCCACAGAGGCGAGCCGCCATTGGGAGAGGTCCAGGTCCAGCGCGCGGTCGAACGGGTACCGGCGGTTCCAGCGGTAGACGGTCACGGCGCGGATGCGCGCGAGGTGGGGCAGCAGCGGGCGGTCCTCCACAAAACAGGCGTCGCGCTCCCCGGCGCGCAGGAGGAAATCCTCCGCGGCGCGCACAGGGTCCCCCGGCGCGAAAAGGCCGCGGGAAAACGGGGCCACCCAAAGGCCGGCCGGGCCTGCCGCCGCGAGCAGGTCCGCGGTCACCGCGCGGTCGCGGCTGAGCCGCCGCCCGTGGAACAGCATGCCGCCACGGTCCTCCAAACAGAGGAAAATCTCCATTGCGCCCCCCTTTCCCGGCGCTTCCCGCTTCCCAGACCGGGAACGCCGCGGCGGAAGTTTTCCGCCGCGGCGCCGGCAGTTACACCGCGGGTTCCTTGCGGTACTGCGCCATATACAATTCGTAATAATAGCCTTTTTTGGCCATCAGCTCGTCGTGCGAGCCGGCCTCCATGATCTGCCCGTTGTCCACATACATGATGCGCGTACAGCTCTTGATGGTGGAGAGCCGGTGCGCAATGATGAACGAGGTGCGCCCTTTCAGCAGCAAATTGATGCCGCGCTGCACGAGCTGCTCGGTGGAGGTGTCGATGGACGAGGTAGCCTCGTCCAGCACGAGGATCTTCGGGTCCGCCAGCAGCGTGCGGGCAAAGGCGATGAGCTGTTTCTGCCCCTGCGAGAGGCCGCCGCCGCGCTCTTTGACGATGGTGTTGTAGCCCTGCGGCAGCTTGCGGATGAACTCGTCCGCTTGCAGCAGCCGCGAAACGCGGACAATCTCGCTGTCGGTGGCGTCGAGCCGCCCGTAGCGGATGTTGTCGGCGATGGTGCCGGAGAAGACGAAGCTGTCTTGCAGCATGATGCCCATCTGGCTGCGCAGCGAATGCAGCGTTACGTCCATCACGCTGTTGCCGTCGATGCGCACCTCGCCTTCTTCTATATTATAGAACCGGCTGATCAAATTGACAATGGTGGTTTTGCCCGCGCCCGTCGGGCCGACAATGGCGATGCTCTCGCCGGGCTCGGCCGCAAAGCTCACGTCTCGCAGCACCTTCTGCCCCGGCTCATAGCCGAAGCTCACATGGTCGAACACCACTTCGCCGGTAATCGGCGGCAGCGCCTGCGCGCCGGGCTTGTCCTCAATGACGGGCGGCTCGTTCATGGTCTCAAAAATGCGTTCGAGGTACGCCATAGCGTCAATGAAGCGGTTGTAGATGTTCGCGAGGTTCACCAGCGGCTGCCAGAAGCGCGAGGCATAGGTTCCCATGGCCAGCAGCACGCCGAACGACACCATGGGGTCGAACCAGTAAACGCCCGCAATGTACACCAGCGAATAGACAATCTGCGAGATGGTCTCGGTGGTGAACCACACCGAGTTCGAAATGTACACCGTGCGCATCCACGCGCGGCGGCGCTCTTCCATCAGGCGGTCCAGCGTTTTGAGGTTCTCCTCCTGGCGGTTGAAAGCCTCCGTCACGCGCACGCCTTCAATCGACTCCTGCACATAGGCGTTGAGGTTCGAGTTTTTGTTCGAAACCTGCTGGTAGGCGCGGCGCTGGCGCGGCTTGATGAGGAAAATGAACACCAGCAGCACCGGCAGGCCGGCCACTGTGAGCGTGGCGAGCGGCGCGCTCACCTGGTACATGAAGACGATGATGAAAATGACGTTGATGATTTCAATGATGAAATCGAGCAGGCCGTTGGACAGCACGTCGGAGACGCTGTTCACATAGTGCACCACGCGCACGAGGATTTTGCCGTGCGGGCGGTTGTCGTAGTAGGAAAACGGCAGCACCTGCAAATGGTTGAACAGGTCGCGGCGGATGTCATGCACCATGTTCTGCGCCGCCTGCGCGACGACGACTTTGCGGATGGCGTTAAAGCCGATGTTGACTAAAACCGTCAGCGCGAGCAGAGCCACCATCTGGAACAGCTCCGTATAGTCCTTGTTGGGGATGGAGACGTCCGTCGCCCGCTGCATGATCATCGGGCCGGTGAGGCCGACCACGCTGCCGATGCCGCTGAGGAGCAGGGCCGAAATCATGCGCCCCTTGTAGCGCATGACGTACACCATGACCTTTTTCAGGTTCTTAAAATTAAGAGGGGTTTCCAGGGTCTCGTCCACGTCGAAGCGGTTACGCGCCAATCGGATCACCTTCTTCCTCTTTGCTGTTCTGGATGGCCCAGATGGAGTAGTAGAAGCCGCGCTGGCGCAGCAGCTCTTCATGCGTGCCGCGCTCGATGACCTTGCCCTGGTCCAGCACGAGGATGAGGTCGGAATCTTCCAGCGACGAGGTGCGCTGGGCGATCATCACCTGCGTGCAGGGGAAGTCGAGGTGGCGCAGCTGGTCCTGCAAATACTGCTCGGTCTCCATGTCGACCGCCGACGTCGTGTCGTCGAGGATCAAAACGGAGGGGCGGATGGCTAGCGCGCGCGCCAGCGAAAGGCGCTGCTTCTGCCCGCCGGAGAGGCCCACGCCGCGCTCGCCGATGAGCGTGTCGTAATTTTCCGGCATTTTTTCAATGAACTCATCCGCGCCGGCCACATGGGCAAAATGCTTGACCTCTTCCAGGGGCATGTCCGGCCGCCCGTAGGCGATGTTCGCGTCAATGGTGTTGGAGAAGAGGAACACGTCCTGCATGGCCACGCCCACATAGCGGCGCAGCGCCTCAAGCGTGTAGTCCTGCACGTTGTGGCCGTCGAGCAGAATCTCGCCGTCCGTCGGGTCGTTGATGCGGGTGAGCATGCCCGTCAGCGTGGTCTTGCCAGAGCCGGTGGTGCCGAGGATGCCGAGCTTCTGCCCGGCCTTGATGTGGAAGCTGACGTGGTCCAAAATGGTCGCGCCGTCGATGACGAGCGAAACGTCGCGGTACTCGATGTCGCCCTCGGGCCGCTTGCCGGGGTCCTTCGCCTGGTAGTGGTCCACAATGGCCGGCTGCGCGTAGAAAATCTCAATAATCATCTGGCAGGAGGCAAAGAAGCGCTGCACCTCGTTGATGAGCATGCCGAGGTTGCGCAGCGGGTTCGCCAGCGCCCAGGTCAGCGAGGAGAACGCCAGGATCTCGCCGGCGGTCAGCTTGCCCTGGATCATGAAGATGCCGCCCACCAGCAGCATGGTCACCGTGAGCGACTGCGAGAGCAGGTCGATGAACGGCTGGAATTTTACGCCGACATAGGTCGTCTTGAGGTTCGCCTTGCGGTAGTCCTCATTCTTCTCCTCAAAGCGCTGCATCTCGTAGTCCTCGCGCGCAAACGCCTTGACCACGCGGTTGCCCTCGATGTTCTCCTGCGCGACGGTGTTCAGGCTGGAAAGTTTCGCACGCAACCGAACGTACATCGGGTGGATGATCTTGGAGAACGCGCGCGTGATGATGAGGATGAACGGCGCGATGGCCGCCAGGCAGAGCATCAGCTCGAGGTTGACGGAGCCTAAATAGATCAGCGCCGCCACGAAAATGATGATGGAATCCATCGAGTTGTGCGCAATCCACGCGATGGCGTAACGCACAAGGTCCAGGTCGTTCGTCATGCGGGTCATCAGGTCCCCGGTACGGATGGAATGGAAAAACCGGGAATCCTCATTCTGTAAGACATCATACATCCTACGGCGCAGGCTGTTGAACGTCGCCTGGCTGCTCTTCTCCAGCAGGACAATCATCAGGTAGCGCATCCCCAGGCGGGAGACCTGCACGGCCATCATCGCCCCCAGCAAGGGGAGCAAGAGCGTGGGGTCCTGCGGCGTGACGACGTCGTCGATCAATTTCTGCGAGAGCATGGGGTTGATGATGAGCATCGTGGAAGTAATGGCGGAGAGGATCATCGCGATGACGAAGAGCTTCCGCTTTTCCATGTACTTCCAAAGCCATTTGATTCGGAACATAAAAACCCTCCCTGCGGCCCTCCCCCTGTTGGGAGGAACCGGCGGCGCCGGCGGACCCGCGCCGCAAGATTTTTTGTAAGGATGGCCCGCGCGGCACGCCGCGCAAAGCGCCACAAAGGTTGCCGGCCTTCCTCCTTTCCCGCCAGCCGCATCAAAAAGCCCGGCGGCGCGCCCCGCGCCGCGTTTTCGCCTGATGGTCAGTATACACCGCGTTTTCCAAAAGCGCAAGCGGAAAACGAAAAATTTTTGCCGGATTTTCTAAAACCCGCCCTGCGCGCCCATTTTTCGCAGGAGGAGAAAAAACGGGCCCGGCGGCCCCTTGCAGAAAAATGCGGCGGAAGCCCGGGAGCTTCCGCCGCGCCGTTTTTGTTTTTCGAAAGGCCGTCCGGGGCCGGGCGGGTTAATCCAGGCGGGACAAAAGCTGGCAATAGACGTAGATGTTCTGGATCTTTTTCGCCTCGTTCCCCTTGTCTGTCACAATGACGGGCTGGGTCTCCGAGGGCGTGGTGTAGAGCTTGAACACGAGCCCGTCCTGCATGGGCTTCATGTCGCGGATGCGCTTGAACGTGTAGTTGCGCTTTTCAATGCCCAAGTACCCGAAAATGATGTTTTGCAGGTCCAGGTTCGTAAAGCATTGGATGACGTCGCTCTCGTCGTGCATCTCTAGGATCGCCTTGGCCTCCTCAAAGGTGACGTTGGCGCATTTGAAGGTCCCCTCGTTGATTACGGTCATCATGGAACTGTTGTCCAGCAGCAGCAAAGGGTGCATCGCCATGCCTAAAAACCCTCCTTTATGTGATTTCTTTTAGTATAAATCAGAGAAAGAGGGCTGTCAACCTAAGATAATTTTTTAACAGGCCCCCGCCGGCCCTTCCCCCGCGGCGCCAGGCAAAAATCCGGTGAGGAATCCGTCGAAGCGCGGCGAACAGAGGTCCCCGCCGATGACCCGGCCGCCGTACACCAGCAGCGTGGCGCGCACGCCGGTTTCCCCCGTGGGGTAGTTGAGCACCTCGTACACCCACTGCTCGCAGCGCTTCCCGGCGTAGGGCGTCAGGTCCAGGCCCTGGGAAACCTGCACCTCGTTGTAGCGCGCATACACGTCGTTAAACGTGCGCGGCAGCACAACCTCCCGCTGCTCCAGCGGCTCCTCGCGCACCTCCCAGCCAAACTGCCGCAAGAACGAGAGCCGTTCCCCGGCGGTGGCCGCGCCGGTCTCGTAGCCCGGGCCGGAGTCCCCCGCGGCCCAGAGCGCCCCGGCCAGCAGCGCCGCGATGAGCAGCAGCGCCGCAAGGCAGAACAGCAGCCGTTTTTTCCCCTTGGCCTTGATGGACAGCACAAACATCGCGTCCCCTCCCCTCGCCCCATTGGTATGCGGGGCGGGCGCGGGAAATGCCGGCCGGGCAGCGAAGCAGCACCGCAGGCAGGATGGCCGCCGCATCGCGCGCAAATAAAAAGCCACACAACGGCTCTGCCGTTGTGTGGCAAAAAAACGCCTGCCCCGAAAATCCACGGCGCAGTTTTCGCCGGGGGGACCCTGCCGCCGCGCGCCGGGGTTGGCAAGGCGCGGTCAGCGGCTCCCGTTGTTCAAAAAGGGGTGCAGCGCCGCCGCCAGGCCGGAAACGGGCATGGTTTGCAGCCAAACCTTCCCCGGGCCGGTGAGCAGCGTGTGGAAAAAGCCCTCGCCGCCGAGCAGCTTGTTCTTCAGGCCCTTCACCTGGCGGATCTCCATCGAGACGCCGGCCTCGTAGCCCGCCACGTTGCCGGTGTCCACCAAGAGCTGCTGCCCCGCCGCAAGCGCGTACTCCACCAGGTCGCCGTCAATCTCCACAAACGCCGTGCCGCGGCCGGAAAGGCGCTGCATAATGAAGCCCTCGCCGGCGAAGAGGCCGGCGCTGAACTTCTGGCTGAACTGGATGGACAGCTCCACGCCCGTCTCTGAGGCGAGGAACGCGCGCTTTTGCAGCACCATTTCTTTCCCCGGCGCGATATCCAGCGCGAGGATCTTCCCCGGGAAGCTCGAGCCAAAGGCGACCATGCCTTCGCCGCGCGCGGTGTAGGTGTTGCGCATCATGCTCTCCCCGGCAAAGGCGCGGGAGAACATCTTGCCAATGCCCCCGCCGGAGGTCTCCATTTCCACATTCGGGGTCATCCAGAGCATCGAGCCGCGCTCGGTGACCATCTGCTCCCCGTCCGCCAGGCGGCAGACCACTGCGGGGAACGCCCCGCCTAGGATTTGATACTGCATCTTCCTTCCCCTCCCTGATAGATCCGGTCCGGACTTCCCATGACGATGATGTCCGCTTATTTTTCGAAGACCTGGGCGCACTCCTTGAGCCACTCGATAATCGGGATCTGCTGCGGGCAGACGCTCTCGCACTGGCCGCATTCGATGCACCCGGAGGCGAGCCCGCCCTTTTCCGTCGCGCGCTGGTAGGCCTTCTGCCCGGCCTCCATGCGCTCCCAGACGAGCTGCTGGTTGCGCGCCGCGAAAATCTCCGGGATGGCGATTTTCTGCGGGCAGCCCGGCGTGCAGTAGTGGCACGCGGTGCAGGGGACCGACTTTGCCGACGCCAACGCCTCGCGCGCCTTTTCAATGACCTTCTGTTCCTCCGCGCTGAGCGGCTGGAAATCCTTCATGTAAGAGAGGTTGTCGTCCATCTGCCCGAGCGTGGACATGCCGGAGAGCACCGTGAGCACGCCGTCCAGCGACGCCGCGAAGCGGATGGCCCACGAGGCGAACGAGGCGTCCGGGTTCGCGCTGCGCAGGATCTCCTGCACCGCGCGCGGCGGGTTCGCCAGGATGCCGCCCTTCACCGGCTCCATGATGACCACTGCCTTGCCGTGCTTGCGCGCCACTTCATAGTTCGCGCGGGAGAGGATGCGCGGGTCTTCCCAGTCTGCGTAATTGATTTGGAGCTGGACAAATTCCGCGCCGGGATGCTCGGTGAGCACGCGGTCGAGCAGCTCCGGCGTGTCGTGGAACGAAAAGCCCCAGTGGCGGATGCGGCCCTTGGCTTTTTCTTCCTCGACGAAATCCCAAAGTTTGTAGTCTTCATACAACTTATAGCTGCCTTCTTGGATGGAATGCAGCAAATAGTAGTCGAAATACCCTGCGCCGCTGCGCTCTAAGCTGATGTCGAGCTGCTGGCGCGCCGCCTGCGGGTTCTCCGCGTGGGACCACGAGCACAGCTTGGTGGCCAAGGTGAAGCTGTCGCGCGGGTAGCGCTGCACCAGGGCCGTGTTGGCCACGCGCTCGGAGTCGCCGCCGTCGTAGGCAAAGGCGGTGTCAAAATACGTCATGCCCGCCGCCATGAAGCGGTCGATCATCTCCTCCACTTGTTTTTGGTCATATTTCCCGTCCTCGCCCCTCGGCAGGCGCATCAGGCCAAAACCGAGCTTCGGCGTCGATTCCCCCAAAAACCGTTCCATCTGGTCATGCCTCCATTCATTTTTCAAATCCCCGGCCGCGGGCCGGATCCCTTGTAAGAATAGCATAAATCCTCGCGCCGCGGCTGTCAATCTTTTTTTCATCCTGCACCGGATTTTTACCCCGCCAGCGAAGAGACCAGCAGCGCGGCGCCGTAGATGACCGGCTGGTGGACGACGTAGAGCACGAGCGCGCGCCGCCCCACCCAGGAGAGCGCCGGGACGCGGCTGGGGTAGCAAAACGCCGGGAAGCGCCCCGCGGCGGCAAAGCGCCCGAGGAACGTGCCGGCCAAAAAGACGAAAACCCACGGGAAGAGCGGGAAATAATCCGACGAGCGGAAGCCCGGCCCCGGCAGGCCCAGCGGGAAGAGCCAGCCCGCCTCGTACCAGGCGCGCGGCAGGGCGAGCGAGAGAGGCCCGAAGCCGAGGGTCCCCGCGTCCACGCGCAGGGTGAGCAGGTAGCCGGCCGCGCAGAGCGCCACCCAGAGCCACGGGTGCGGCAGGCGGTTCAAAAAGCGGCCGGCAAGGCCAAAGAGGATCATGCAGATGGAGAGGAAGTGCAGGATGCCGAAGACGATGACCTCCTGCGGCACCACGAGCCAGGTTGCGAGCGTGACGGCCAGCGCCACGGCGAGCAGCTTGAGGCCGCGCGCGAGGTTGGAGCGCGAAAGCTGGGACGACACGCCGGAAATGAGGATGAACAGCGCGGCGAACCACGGCTCCGCGGGGCGGAAAAAGCGCAGCAGCGCCAGCGCCCAACCGAGCGAGAATAGATTGGCCAGCGTGTAGAACGCGTGGTAGAAGATCATGCAGACCACGGCGAAGCCGCGCAGCTCGTCCATGAGGCAGATGCGCGCGCGTGCGGGTTCCGGCATAGGGGCCTCCTTCCCGATCCCGCCGGTGGGCGCATTCCACAATTTTTCGCGCGCTCCCGGGCGGGAACTTGTCGTAAAAAAGTGGGTGCAATCGCGGGGGATCTGTGGTATCATTTTTTTATCGGAATGTTTTCTATTATACTGGATCCGGAGGGAAAAGACAATGAACGAACGGAAAATCGGGAGGACCTCTGTCGTAGAATCCACCGTGACGGACGCCATGCTGGCCGACGCGGTGGGCAGCGGCAGCTTGCCGGTGCTGGCCACGCCCGCCGTCTGCGCCCTGGTGGAAAAAGCGGCCGCGGCCCTCGCCCAGGAAAGCCTGCCCGAGGGGATTACCACTGTGGGGACCGCCCTCACGCTGGAACACCTGCGCGCCACCGCGCCGGGCGCCCCCGTGCGCGCCGAAGCGGACCTCACCGGGCAGGACGGCCGCCGTTTCTGCTTCGCCGTGCGCGCCTACGACAACGCCGGCCTCATCGCCCGCGGCACGCACGAGCGCGCCAGCGTGAAGGCGGCGGGCTTTTTGCAAAAGGCGCAGGCGCGCGCCGCGCTGCCCGCGCCGCCGTACCGCGCCGTGCTCTTCGACCTGGACGGCACGCTCACCGAGTCGCACCCCGGCGTCATCAGCACGGTGACGGAGGCCCTTGTGGAGATGGGGTTCCCCGTGCCGGAGGAATCCGTGCTGAAAAAATTTGTCGGCCCGCCGCTGCAATACAGCTTTGCAAAATACTGCGGGATGCTGCCGGACCAGTGCGAGGAGGCCGTTGAGATCTTCCGCCGCAGCTACCCGAAGCGCGGCGCGTTTGAGAACTCGGTCTTCCCGGGCATGCGCGAATTGCTGGAGGAATTGCAGGCGCGCGGCGTGAAGACGATGGTCGCGACGTCGAAGGCGGAGAGCGCCGCCCGCATCATCCTGGACCATTTCGGCCTCTCCCCCGTGGTGGACTGCCTCGCCGGCGCGCGGGAGGACCAGGGCCGCCAGCCGAAATCCGAGTTAATCCTGCGCGCGCTGGAAGACTGCGGCGTCGCCCCGCAGGACGCGGTGATGGTCGGCGACACGCATTTTGACGCCGACGGCGCGCAGGGCGCCGGGACGGCCTTCCTCGGAGTGCTGTTCGGCTACGGCACGCGCGAGGAGATGGAGGCGAGCGGCGGCCGGGTCTTCGCCTCCAGCGTGGAGGAACTCAGGGCCCTGCTGCTCGGCTGAGGCATGGAGCGCCTGGACAAGATTCTCGCCTCGCAGGGCGTGGGCAGCCGCAAAGAGTGCGCCGCGCTCATCCGCCGGGGCGAGGTGGCCGTCAACGGGGCGGCGGCCCGCCGCCCGGAGCAGAAAGCGGACCCCGAGCACGACGCCATCGCCGTGCGCGGCGCGCCGCTGTGCTACCGCCGCACGGTCACGCTCATGATGAATAAGCCCGGCGGCGTCCTCTCCGCCACGCGGGACCCGCACGGCGTCACCGTGCTGGACCTGCTGCCGCCGGAGCAGCGCGCCCGCGGGCTCTTCCCCGCCGGGCGGCTGGACCGCGACACCGAGGGCCTGCTGCTGCTCACCAACGACGGCGCGCTCGCCCACCGCATGCTCGCGCCGAAGAGCCACGTCTGGAAGCGCTACCTCGCCCGCGTGGACGGCCCGCTCTCCGCCCAGGACGCGCAGGCCTTCGCCGCCGGCCTCGCGCTGGAGGGCATGGTCTGCCTGCCCGCCTCGCTCGAAATCCTCGAGCCGGGGCCGCAGGCGCTGGCCGTCGCCGCCGTGCGGGAGGGGCAGTTCCACCAGGTGAAGCGCATGTTCCTTGCGCGCGGGCGGCGGGTGCTCTCGCTGCGGCGCATCGCCGTGGGCGGCCTTTCGCTGGACCCTTCGCTCCCGCCCGGCGCGGCGCGGCCGCTCACGCCGGAGGAATTGGAGCTCATTTGGGCGCCGTCTTCCCCGTTCCCGCAGGCGTAGCCGCCCGGCAGGCCAGTTTTCCACAGGCCCTGCGGATTCGGGTGGGCAAAGTTTACGAAATTTTCCGTTCCGGTTTGTCTTTTATCGAAAATCCATAAAGCTGTGAAAAAAAATTTGGACAAAAAAGGACTGTAAAATCTCCCGGGTTTCTGGTATAGTAGGTATGACCTCAAAAATACTCCTTACTGGGGTGGGGGTTTTGTCTCGAATTTGAAAGAGGTTTTCAGGAGGTTAATTATGGCAAGTGTAACGTTGAAAAATGTCTACAAGATCTACTCCGGCAACGTGACTGCGGTCACCGACTTCTGCCTTGAGATTGTGGACAAAGAGTTCATCATTCTGGTCGGCCCGTCCGGCTGCGGCAAATCCACGACCCTGCGCATGATCGCCGGTCTGGAAGAAATCAGCAAGGGCGAGCTGTACATCGGCGACGTGCTCTCCAACGACATCGCCCCGAAGGATCGCGACATCGCGATGGTGTTCCAGAACTACGCGCTGTACCCGCACATGACGGTGTATGACAACATGGCGTTCGGCCTCAAGCTGCGCAAGACCCCGAAGGACGAGATTAAGCGCCGCGTAGAAGAAGCCGCCCGCATCCTCGACATTTCCCACCTGCTCGACCGCAAGCCGAAGGCGCTGTCCGGCGGCCAGCGCCAGCGTGTTGCCCTGGGCCGCGCCATTGTCCGTGACCCGAAGGTCTTCCTCCTGGACGAACCGCTTTCCAACTTGGACGCGAAGCTGCGCGCGCAGATGAGGACGGAGATTGCGAAGTTACATAAGCGCCTGGGCACCACGTTCATCTATGTAACGCACGACCAGACCGAAGCTATGACGATGGGCGACCGCATCGTCGTTATGAAGGACGGCTTCATCCAGCAGGTGGATACGCCGCAAAACCTGTATGAATACCCGATCAACGAATTCGTCGCCGGGTTCATGGGTTCCCCGCAAATGAACTTCATCGATGCGAAGCTCGACAAGCAGGGCGACAAGTTCATCGTGAAGTTTGGCACTGCTTCCATCCCGGTTCCGGCTTCCAAGATTAAGGACGACAGCCTCAACGCATATGTCGGCAAGGACGTTGTGTTCGGCATCCGTCCGGAAGACGTGCACGATGAGCCGGAATTCCTCGAGAAGCTGAAGGATTGCCGTGTCGAGGCCGACGTGGAAGTCACCGAGCTGATGGGCGCGGAGACCTACCTCTACCTGACCTGCCAGGGCAACGCCATTACGGCCCGCGTCGAGCCGACCTCCGTTGCGAAGTCCGGCGACAAGATCAGCATTGCGTTCGACATGAACAAGTGCCATCTGTTCGACAAAGAGACCGAGAAGACCATCCTGAACTAACTGATTATCATAAAGGGCCGCGCCGGTGGGCGCGGCCCTTTCCTTTTGCACGGCGCAGGGTGGAAAAACTAGAAGCCCGCCGCCGCGCGGACGAGCAGGACGGCCAGGGCGGTTCCGGCGGCAAAAACGGCGGCCCAGATCCACAGCCGCCGGGAGCGCAGGCCCAGGCCGCGCTTTGCGAGCCGCTCAAGGGCCGCGCCCATCCCGGCGGAGAAGAGGAACACACCGGCCCAAATGGCCCAGCCGTAATGGCCCTGGCCAAGCGCCGCGCCCGCGGGGTTTTCCCCGAAGCATTCCCCGGCGAGCAGGCCCGCCGCAAACCCGAGCAGCGTGCTCCACGCCGCACAGCGCCTGCCCAGCAGCGCCAGCGCGGCCGAAACCGCCATGCAAACCCAGAACAGGTTCCGGTGCAGCAGCCAGCCATACAGGTAACTCAGCTGCCGGGGGCTGCTCCCAAAGAGCCAGCCCAACGCGCTGGAGGCCTCCCCCGCCGTGCCAGCCACGCGCCCCGCGAGGTAGACCAGCAGGTACCCCGCCGCCACGGCCAGCGCGCAGCGCAGGTTCCGTTTGGCGCGCTCCCGGAAGGCCGGGCCCGGCGCTTCACGCTCCTGGCCACAGGGCGGCGCTCCCGGCGTCTCCGGGGCCGGCGGTTCCCCGGGCAACAGCAAATCCACCGTCGTACCGAAAATTTCCGCCAGCCGGAAGAGGTGTTTCGTACTTGGCGCCGCGCGGCCGCTCTCCCATTTGGTCACCGCCTGGCGGCTTACGCCGGCCAGCTCCGCCAGCTCTTCCTGCGAAAGGCCCGCCCGCTTCCGCTGCTCTTTCAAACGCTCTGGCAATGTCATGGCCCTCACCTCCACTTTTATCATACAGCAAGGCGCGCCCCTGGTCTAGCAACCGGGCGCAACCATCGGTTGCCCCCGCGGAAACCGCCGCCCGGTCTTGACAAATCCCCCCTTGCGGGTGTAAAATAGATAGGCTATCAGCCCCCTTAGTTAAATGGATATAATAAACCCCTCCTAAGCGTGGGGTCGGAGGTTCAAATCCTCTTATGGACGCCAGTGAACAACGCCGAAAGCCTTTGTTTTCAAGGGTTTTCGGCTTTTCTTATATAAAAAGCTACGAAAAAGCTCTTTCACTGT
>CALWIP010000005.1 GCA_944380775.1 uncultured Clostridia bacterium
CGGGGTTGTGCGCCGCTGTGCGGTTTCTCGCACCGGACACCCGGGCCGCGTGTTGCAGTGCCGGGGCTTTTCGCGGGCAGAAGCAGAACCGTTTTCCTGCGCGGGAAGGCCGTAGGCCGAAGGCGCGGCCCGCCCTCCGCAGGAGCGCGCGAGAGAAATGACAAACTCCCGTGGTGCGGACTCTCAGGCCGCGTGTTGCAGTGCCGGGACTTTTCGCGGGCAGAAGCAGAACCGTTTTCCTGCGCGGGAAGGCCGTAGGCCGAAGGCGCGATGTGCCCGCCGCAGGCGCGTACTGCTGGAAAGGACACGCCTTGAGGAAACCCCGCGAAGCGGGAAAAAGTTTCGTCAACCCTTTCAAAGGTTGCGGGGTCCAGGGGCGGCGCCCCTGGGAAAGGAATATCCCATGGAAAAGCTGGCGAAAATCAGAATCATCTGCACCGGCAACACGTGCCGCAGCCCGATGGCCGAGGCGCTGTTCCGGCAGCTTTTGGCGGAATCCGGCCGCCGGGCGGACTGCGCCAGCGCAGGCCTGGCGGCGGCGGTGGGCGCGCCCGCGAGCGAAGAGGCCCAGGCCGCCTGCCGGGAGATCGGCCTCGACCTTTCCGGCCACCGCGCCCGCGCGCTCTCCGCCTATGACCTCGACGCGCACTTTGCCGTGATGACGCCGGCCCACGCGGCCGCGCTGCGCAGCGCCGGGGTCCCGGAAGGGCGCGTTTGGGTGCTCGGCGGCGGCATCCCGGACCCGTTCGGCGGCGGCCCGGCGGAATACCGCGCCTGCCGCGACGCGCTCGCGCCCGCCGTGCGGGAATATTTTGCCCGCCTCGTGCAGGAGGGCCTGCTGTGATCCGCGTGGTCCCCCTGGCGGCGCGCCACCTGGACGCTGCAGCGGCGCTCGAGCGGCGCTGCTTTTCCGAGCCGTGGAGCCGCGCGGCGCTCGAGGAAGAACTCTCAAACCCGCAGGCCGTGTTCCTCGCGGCAGAGTGCGGCGGCGCGTTCGCGGGATACGCCGGCATGTTCACCGCCGCCGGGGAGGCCTACGCCGGCAACGTCGCCGTCGAAGAAAGTTTCCGCCGCCGGGGCGTAGGCGCGGCGCTCGTCCGGGGCTTGGCCGCCGCGGCCCGGTCGCGCGGCTGCGCGTTCCTTTCGCTGGAGGTGCGCGTCTCCAACACGGCCGCCCGCGCGCTCTACGAATCCCTCGGGTTCCGCGACATGGGCCGCCGCCCGCATTTTTACCGCGCGCCTGCGGAGGATGCGGAAATCTATACGTTGGAATTCCAAACCGGAGAATCCGAATCAATCTCTCCCATTTGTAGATCCCCAAATCAAACATAGGGAATCCAATCCGTATAGATGATATATGATAAAACAATCTGGAATGATCTTTCGCCGGCAGGCGGGAAAGGGGACCGGGAATTTTGAGAATATTAGGGATTGAAAGCTCGTGCGACGAGACGGCGGCAGCCGTTGTGGAGGACGGGCGGGACGTGCGGTCCTCGGTGGTGGCGTCGCAGGTGGAAGAACACCGGCTGTACGGCGGCGTCGTGCCGGAGATCGCGTCGCGGCGGCACGCGGAAGCGATTTGCGGCGTGGTGCGGGAGGCGCTGGAGCAAGCGGCCTGCACGCTAGAGGACATCGACGCGGTGGCGGTGACGTCGTCGCCGGGGTTGATCGGCGCGCTGCTGGTGGGGGTCAATTTTGCAAAGGGCCTGTCGTTGTCGGCGGGCCTGCCGCTGGTGGCGGTGAACCATTTGTGGGCGCACATTGCGGCGAATTACCTCACGGAACCGGCGCTGGAACCGCCGTTTTTGTGCCTGGTGGTGTCGGGCGGCCACACGCACCTGGCGCATGTGCAGGATTACACGCGCATGGAGGTGCTGGGCCGCACGCGGGACGACGCGGCGGGCGAAGCGTTTGACAAGGCGGCGCGCGCAATGGGCCTGCCGTACCCGGGCGGGGTATTCCTGGACGAGCTGGCGGAGCGCGGCGACGAGACGGCGTTCCGGCTGCCGCACCCGTCGGTGGAGGGCGCGCCGTATGATTTCAGTTTTTCCGGGCTGAAGACGGCGGTCATCAACCTGCTGCACAACGCGGCGCAGAAGGGCACGGAACTGCCGCGGGAAGATCTCGCGGCGTCGTACCGCAAGGCGGTGGTCGATTGCCTGGTGCGGAACACCGTCCGCGCCGCGCAGGAGACCGGCGCGAAGCGCCTGGTCATCGCGGGCGGGGTTTCGGCGAACCGCCTGCTGCGCCGCCGCCTGGAAGAAGAAGCCGCCGCGCACGGCTGGGCGTTCTTCCGCCCCGCCCTCGCCTACTGCGGCGACAACGCCGCCATGGTCGCCGCCCAGGGGTTCTACGAGGCCCAGGCCGGCCATTTCGCCGGCCTCACCCTCAACGCCTCCCCTTCTTTTTAACCCGCGCATTACGGCCTCCTGACGTCGGCCTCACCCTTGTGCGGAACGGGCGTGTTTGCGCCCGCGTCACAGCCGTTGTGAAACACACATGGCCTGGGTGTCCGGGGCGAGAAAACGCACAGAAGGAAAGAACAACGCCCTCAATGGGCAAAGAGAACGCCCGGTATTTAGCTAGATGCTAAGACCGGGCGTAATTTTTTATGCTGATTCCCGAACCCCACCGCGAAGTCAGAGGCTTAAATAAGGTTCATCACCAAACCCGTAATCAGCTTCGGGTAAAAATACGTCGATTTCTGGGGCATCTTCTCGCCGGCGGCGGCCACCCCGCGGATCTCCGAAACGCGCGTCGGGTTGAGCAGGAACGCGCATTGGCTCTCGCCGCGGTCGACAGACGCGAGCGCCTCTTCCATCGAGCGCGTGTAGCGCAGGTGCTCCTGCCGCGCCATGCTCTCGGCGTCCATGCCGAGCACGCGCTCGAGCACCAGCGTGTGCAGCACCGTCACGTCCAGGCCGCAGTAGGCTTCGCTCTTGCCCGGCAGCAGCGCGCGCGCCGCCTCCGGGTCGCGCAGCGTCAGCAGCGTCCAGCTCCCGCCGCCCGCGTAAAACGCAAACGCCTTTTTCCCCTGGCGGTACAGCGCGTCCAGCGCCGGGGCCATCTCGTCCATGCGCCCGCACGGCGCGCAGTCAAACGCAGCGCCGCATGCGCGCACCACGGCTTCCGCGTCAAAATCCGGCAGGCCGTGCACCAGCCGGTGCGTCGGGAAGACCACCAGGCCCGGGCTCTCTAGGTCCACCAGCGTCATCAGCACAAAATCCCCGCCCGGCAGGCCCTGCTCCCGCCGCCAGTCGCGGTAGCGCAGCGCCGTCTCGTAGCGGTGGTGCCCGTCGGCAATGTACAGTTTCCGGCCCTCGA
>CALWIP010000006.1 GCA_944380775.1 uncultured Clostridia bacterium
GCATCCGATTGCCTGCAAATGTGCGGCTGAGGAACGGGCGCGGCGCGAAGCAGAACAGCGGGAGCTGGAGCGGCTAAACCGGATTGCCATGCTCCGCTCCGAAGCGTTCCGGGATATTCCCGCCGCCAGATGGCGGTTTGAAAATGCCGAGGTGATGACTCCACAGCTTGTTAAAGCGAGAAGATATTCCGAAAACTGGGATAGTTTCCACCAAGATGGAACCGGGCTGCTCTTGTTTGGGAATGTTGGCACCGGGAAATCCTATGCGGCAGGCTGCATTGCCAACGCCCTGATTGAGAAAATGGTTTCCGTCCTGTTTGTCGGGCTGTCCGATATAGTGAACCGGATGCAGGGCAATTTCGGCGCTGACCGGGATGCCTACATGAAAATGCTGATGCGTCCGGAGCTGCTGATTTTGGATGACCTGGGCGCGGAACGGAATACCAGCTTCGGTAAGGAGCGCGTGTTTGATGTGGTCAACAAGCGGCTGCTGACCGGCAAACCGATGATCGTCACCACAAACATCCCGCTTTCCGTGATGCAGAAAGCTGCCGATCTGGATGAGCGCCGCATCTATGACAGGGTTTTGGAGGTCTGCGTCCCTATTCAGTTTAACGGTGAGAATTTCCGAAAGGGCAACGCTGTGGAAAATGTGAAGCGGGCGGCGAAAATTCTAAATCAGACAAATTGACGAACTATTATTCTACGAAAGGGGCAATCACATGGATAATTCCATCGGCAAGGTACCGATCCACCTGAAAATGACGCTCACGGCAAAGGAAGCCGCCGAGTACAGTAATATCGGAATCAATAAAATCGATAGTATGCTGCGCTCTCCAAACTGCCCATTCGTACTTTTTGTAGGCAGCAAGAAATTGGTGAAGCGCAAAGAGTTTGAACAGTACATCAGTCAGGCGCTTGTAATCTGACCTTGTATTTGAAAAATTCGCGGAGAAGCCTTGAGGAAAAGAGCACCATGCGCTATACTGTTCCTATGATACCCACCTCTATAAGCTTTGCGATGAAGCGGGGATCAACCGTTTTTGTATGCACGCGCTGCGACATACCTACGCAACCCGTGCGATTGAAAGCGGAATGCAGCCGAAAGTGCTGCAAAAGCTGCTGGGGCACGCCAGCATCAAAACCACAATGGATCGGTATGTTCATGTGACAGATGAAACGCTGGATCAGGCGGTCAAGCAATTTCAGCTCAGCAGCGTATGTTGATATAACCCAATACAAGTTAATGTGTAAATGGCGTAAAAATGGCGTAGCCGCCAAAACGCTAAAACGCAAAAACCTTGTAAATACGGCATTTTTTAAGGAGATGTAGAGATATATGAAATTAGGGATTGTGGGCTTGCCGAACGTCGGCAAGAGCACGCTGTTCAACGCGATTACGAACGCGGGCGCGCAGGCGGCGAACTACCCGTTCTGCACAATTGAACCGAACGTCGGGGTCGTCGCCGTCCCGGACGCGCGGCTCGACCGCCTGGCGGAAATGTACCACCCGGAAAAATATACCCCCGCGACCATTGAATTTGTCGATATTGCGGGCCTGGTGCGCGGGGCGTCGAAGGGCGAAGGCCTCGGGAACCAGTTTCTGGCCAATATCCGCGAAGTGGACGCGATTGTCCACGTGGTGCGGTGTTTTGAAAACGACGATATTGTCCATGTCGACGGCAGCATCGACCCCGCCAGGGATATCGAGACCATCAATTTGGAATTGATCCTCTCGGACCTGGAAGTCCTGGACCGCCGCATCGATAAGACGGTCAAGATGGCGAAAGGCGACAAGAAATATGAGGAAGAAGCCGCGTTCCTGCGCCGGGTCAAAGCCGCGCTCGACGCCGGGCAGCCCGCCCGCAGCGTCAGTTGCAGCGAAGAAGAGGCCGCGGTCCTCGCCACGGTTTCGCTGCTGACGAATAAACCGGTCATCTACGCCGCAAACCTCAGCGAAGGCGACTTCACCGGCGGCGTCGAGCAAAACCCGTATTTCCGCACCGTGCAGGAAATCGCCGCGGCCGAGCGCGCCGGCGTGCTGCCGATCAGCGCTGAAATTGAAGCGGAAATTGCCGGGATGCCGCCGGAAGAAAAATCGCTGTTCCTCGCCGATATGGGCTTGACCGAATCCGGCCTGGACCGCCTCGTCCAGGAATGCTACTCGCTGCTCGGCCTGATCTCGTACCTGACGGCCGGCCCGCAGGAAGTCCGCGCCTGGACCATCCGCCGCGGCACCAAAGCCCCGCAGGCCGCCGGGAAAATCCACTCCGACTTTGAACGCGGGTTCATCCGCGCCGAGGTCGTCGCCTACGACGATCTCATGGCCTGCGGTTCCATGGCCGCCGCCAAGGAGAAAGGCCTCGTCCGCTCCGAAGGCAAAGACTATGTCATGAAAGACGGCGACGTCGTCCTGTTCCGCTTCAACGTCTAACCAGGCAGGCCGCGCCTGCCCCCGCAAAAAAAGCTGGCGAAAGCACCGGGCCGGGAAAACAGCCTGGGCGGCCGTTTTCCCGCGCGGGTATTCTCTACCGCAAAAAAGGAGGAGAAATATGAAGATTGTCATTCTCGACGGATATACGGAAAACCCGGGGGATTTGAGCTGGGACGGGTTTTCGGCGTTTGGCGAGACCGCCGTCTACGACCGCACGGAAGGCGGCGAAGCGGAAACGGTCGCGCGCATCCGCGGGGCGGAGATCGTGCTGACGAATAAAACGCCCATCACCCGCGCGGTCATCGAGCAGTCGCCGGACCTGCGGTATATCGGCGTGCTCGCCACCGGGTATAATATCGTGGACACAAACGCTGCCGCCGAACGCGGCATCCCCGTGACGAACGCGCCGTCCTACGCCACCGGCGCAACCGCGCAGTACGCCATTGCGCTGCTGCTGGAAATTTGCAGCCGCGCCGGCGCGCACGACGCCGCCGTCCACGCCGGGCGCTGGGCCGGCAGCGCGGATTTCTCGTTCACCGTCGCGCCGCTCACGGAGCTGGAGGGCAAAACCATCGGCATCATCGGGTTCGGCCGCATCGGCCGCGCCGTCGGGACCATCGCGAAAGCCATGGGGATGCGCGTGCTCGCGCACAGCCCGCACGAGCGCCCCGAGGGCCGCGCCATCGGCGAATATGTCCCGCTGGATACGCTTCTCGCGGAATCGGACGTGGTTTCGCTGCATTGCCCGCTCTTCCCGGGGACGGAACGCATCATCAACCGCGAAACCCTCGGTAAAATGAAAGACGGCGCCATCTTGATCAATAACGGCCGCGGCGGCCTGCTTGACGAAGCCGCCGTCGCCGCCGCGCTGGAAAGCGGCAAGCTCGCCGCCGCCGGCGTGGACGTGCTCTCTACCGAACCGCCCGCCCCGGACAACCCGCTGCTGCACGCCAAAAACTGCGTCATTACGCCGCACGTTTCCTGGGCCGCCAAAGAGAGCCGCGCCCGGCTGATGGACATTGCCGTGGAGAACGTGGCCGCCTTCCTCGCAGGCCGCCCGCAGAACGTGGTCAACGGCGTGTAACCGCCAAAAGGAGGAACCATGAGAGAGGATATCTGCACCATCCCCATCAACGACGTGTTCGGGCCGAAGGACGGCTGCCCCGTCTGCCGCATGCGCGACATGCTGGAAGAACGCATCGCCGAATACATCACCGGCGCGGCCATGATGGAGCCGGACGTGCGCATCGAGACCAACCGCCTCGGCTTCTGCGAGCGGCATTTCGGCATGATCCGCGACACCGGCAGCCGCCTGCCCGTCGCGCTGATCTTGCAGAGCCACCTCAAAGAGATTGAGGAAACCATCTTCCCGCGGCCGGGCGCGGCCCCCGGCAAAAAAGAGCTGGAAGCCGCCCGCGCGCTGGGGAAAAGCTGCTTTATGTGCGAAAACATTGAGAAGAATATGGACCACCTCTTCGAGACGGTGCTGAAGATGTGGCAGTCGGAAGAGGAATTCCGCGCGCTCTACGCGGCGCAGCCGTACCTCTGCCTGCCGCATTACGCCCGGATGGCCGAAGCCGCGCAGCGCATGCCGCGCAAGAACCGCGCGGCGTTTTTGGCGGTGACGGCCGAATTGGGCGGCAACGCCCTGCGCGAATTGGAACACGACGTCACGCATTTCTGCGCGATGTTTGACTACCGGAACGACCAGGAAGATTGGGGGAACTCGCGCGATTCCATCGAGCGTTCCATGCAGTTCCTGACGTCGCGCCCGGTAGGGGACCTGCCGAAGACGGGCAGCGGCCGGGCCCCCACGCAGGCGTGAGCGCGCTGGAATGGCGCGTGACGCCCGGCGGCGTGGCGGTGCGCGCGGACGAGCTGCGGCTCGCGGAAACGCTGGCCTGCGGGCAGTGTTTCCGCTGGGAGGAATCCGGCGGCGTCTGGACGGGCGACGCCTGCGGGCGGCGCATCTCGCTGCGCGGGCGGGACGGGGAAATCCTGTTCCCGGTGGAGCGCGGGGAATTCACGGCGCTGTGGCTGCCGTATTTTGACGGCGCGCGGGATTACGCGGCGCTGCGGCGGGATTTTTCGCGCATGCACCCGGCGCTGGCGGCGGCGTGCGCGTTTGCGCCGGGCATCCGCATCCTGCGGCAGGACCCGTGGGAGGCGCTTTGCACGTTTATCCTCAGCCAGAACAACAACATCCCGCGCATCCGCGGCATGGTGGCGCGGCTGTGCGCCTGCTTCGGCGACCCTGCGCCGGGCGGCGGGCAGACGTTCCCGCGGGCGGAACGCCTGGCGAACGCCGCGCCGGAGGACCTTGCGCCGGTGCGGTGCGGGTTCCGGGCCGGGTACCTGCTTTCGGCGGCGCGCCTGGTTGCGGACGGCGCGGTCCCGCTGGCCGAGGCCGCGCGTCTGCCGCTGGACCAGGCGCGGGCGCTGCTGCAAACCATCCACGGGGTGGGGCCGAAGGTGGCGGAATGCGCGCTGCTCTACGGCCTGCACCGGCTGGAAGCCTTCCCGCTGGACGTGTGGATGAAGCGCGCCATGGCGCAGCTGATGCCGGGCGTCACGCCGCAGGCGCTGGGGCCGTGCGCGGGCGTGGCGCAGCAATACCTGTACCACTACAGCCGCAGCCACCCGGCGCTGTTTTCCCAAAGCGCGTAACCGCCGCGGGGCCATCCCGCAGAAAAGATTCGTGGGAAATTTGCGGAAATTTCCCCTACTCAAATGGAAAAATCTGTGCTATACTAAAAGAAATACGGAACAGCGGGCCTTGCGGCCCCGGAAAAAATAAGGAGTGTGATCGATATGCCGTTAGTCAATACGAAAGAAATGTTCCAGAAAGCGTATGCGGGCGGGTACGCCATCGGCGCGTTCAACGTGAACAACATGGAAATTGTGCAGGGCATTACGGAGGCATGCCAGGAGCTGAAAGCCCCGGTCATCCTGCAGGTTTCGGCGGGCGCGCGCAAATACGCGAACCACACCTACCTGCGCAAGCTGGTAGAGGCCGCGGTGACGGAATGCCCGGACATCCCGATTGCGCTGCACCTGGACCACGGCGCGTCCTACGAGCTGTGCAAAGACTGCATCGACGGCGGCTTTACGTCCGTCATGTTCGACGGTTCTTCGAAGCCGTATGAAGAGAACGTGGAAGAAGCGCGCCGCGTGGCGGAGTACGCGCACAAGTACGGCGTCACGGTAGAGGCCGAGCTCGGCAAGCTCGCCGGCATTGAAGACGACGTCAAGGTCGAAGACGACAAGGCGCAGTTCACGGATCCGGGCGAGGTCCAGGATTTCGTGACCCGCACGGGCGTGGATTCGCTGGCCATCGCCATTGGCACGAGCCACGGCGCATACAAGTTCAAGCCCGGCCAGAAGCCGAAGCTGCGCCTGGACATCCTCCAGGAGGTTTCCGACCGCCTGCCGGGGTTCCCGATTGTGCTGCACGGCGCGTCTTCGGTGCCGCAGCAGTTCGTCCAGGAGATCAACCAGTACGGCGGGCAGATGCCCGACGCCATCGGCATTCCCGAGGAAATGCTCCGCGAGGCCGCCAAGATGGCCGTCTGCAAGATTAACATCGACTC
Source organism: uncultured Clostridia bacterium (assembly GCA_944380775.1). Taxonomy (GTDB): domain Bacteria; phylum Bacillota; class Clostridia; order Oscillospirales; family Acutalibacteraceae; genus CALWKP01. The sequence goes on from CALWIP010000006.1 coordinate 6,025, forward strand.
GGACCTCCGTCTCGCGATGACCGCCAGCGTGCGCAAATATCTGGCCGAGAATCCCTCGCACTTCGACCCGCGCCAGTACCTCGCGCCCGCCCGCACCGCCATCAAAGACATGGTCGCCCACAAGATCAACACGGTCCTCGGCTGCGCCGGCAAAGCTTAATTTTACCCCGCGCATTGCGGCGGCCGAAGGCCGCCTCACCTAGGTAAAAAACAAGCGTTTTTGCGCCCGCATCACAACCGTTGTGGAACACACATGGCCTGGGTGTCCGCACCTGCGGTGGGCGGGTCGCGCATCGCGGCCTCCTAACGTCGGCCTAACACCGGCGCAGAACAATTCTTTTTGCGCCCGCGAAAAGCCCTGGTAGTGGAACACACATGGCCTGGGTGTCCGGTGCGAGAAAGCCGGCAGAAAAAAAAGAACAACGCCCGGTATTTAGCTAGCTGCTAAATACCGGGCGTTTTTTACGCCGCGGCAGGCTGCGCCTGCACCACCGCCGCGCGCGAGGTGTTACCGCCTGGGGAACCTCGCAGCCGCGCGAGAGAAAGGGGCCGCTCCCGTGGCGCGGACACCCGGGCCGCGTGCCGCAGTGCCGGGACTTTTCGCGGGCGCAACAGGAACCGTTCCCCTGCGCGGGAAGGCCGTAGGCCGCAATGCGCGATGTGCCCGCCGCAGGCGCGG
>CALWIP010000007.1 GCA_944380775.1 uncultured Clostridia bacterium
ACGGGCGTTGCGTTCACCCGCAACCCGGCCACCGGCGAGAAGGCGCTCTTCGGCGAGTACCTCATCAACGCGCAGGGCGAAGACGTCGTCGCGGGCATCCGCACGCCGGAACCCATCAGCCACCTGAAAGACGCCATGCCCGAGGTGTACGAGCAGTTCGCCACCATTGCGAACAAGCTCGAGCAGCACTATACCGACATGCAGGACATGGAGTTCACCATTGAAAACGGCAAGCTGTATATGCTGCAAACCCGTAACGGCAAGCGCACCGCCGCCGCCGCGCTGAAGATCGCGGTCGACCTGGTGGACGAAGGCATGATCTCTGAAGAAGAGGCCGTGCTGCGCGTAGAGCCGAAGCAGCTCGACGCGCTGCTGCACCCGCAGTTTGACGCCGCCGCGCTGAAGAAGGCCACCGTCATCGGCAAGGGCCTGGCGGCTTCCCCGGGCGCTGCGTGCGGCCGCGTGGTATTCACCGCTGAAGACGCGAAAGAATGGGCCGCCCGCGGCGAGAAGGTCGTGCTGGTGCGCCTGGAAACCTCCCCGGAAGACATCGAGGGCATGGCGTCCGCGCAGGGCATCCTGACGGTCCGCGGCGGCATGACGTCGCACGCGGCGGTTGTCGCGCGCGGCATGGGCACCTGCTGCGTCTCCGGCTGCGGCGACATCGTCGTCGACTATGACAAGAAGCAGTTCACGCTCGCCGGCAACGTGTACCACGAGGGCGATTATATCTCCATCGACGGTTCCACCGGCAACATCTACGGCGAAGCCGTGCCGACCACCGAGGCGACCATCTCCGGCGACTTCGGCCGCTTCATGGCTTGGGCCGACAAGGAGCGCCGCCTGCAGGTCTTCACCAACGCGGACACCCCGCGCGACGCGAAGCAGGGCCGCGACTTCGGCGCCGAAGGCATCGGCCTGTGCCGCACCGAGCACATGTTCTTTGAGGGCGAACGCATCAAGGCGATGCGCGAGATGATCGTCGCCAAGACGGTCGAAGCCCGCAAGGAAGCGCTCGCGAAGATCCTGCCGTACCAGCAGGGCGACTTCGAGGCGCTGTTCGAGGTCATGGAAGGCCGCCCGGTGACCATCCGGTTCCTGGATCCGCCGCTGCATGAGTTCCTCCCGACCAAGGAAGAGGATATTGCGGACCTGGCCGAAGACCTGAAGATCACCGTGGAAGAGCTCAAGAACGTCATCGCGAGCCTGCACGAGTTCAACCCGATGATGGGCCACCGCGGCTGCCGCCTGGCGGTCACCTATCCGGAGATTGCGGAGATGCAGACCACGGCCGTCATCAACGCCGCCATCAACGTGAGCAAGAAGACCGGCAAGATGGTCACCCCGCTCATCATGATCCCGCTGGTTGGCGAGGTCAAGGAGCTCAAGTTCGTCAAGGATCACGTCGTCGCGACGGCGGACAAGCTCATCGCGGAATCCGGCCTCGACATGAAGTACGAAGTCGGCACGATGATCGAGATCCCGCGCGCGGCGCTCACCGCCGACGAGATCGCCAAGGAAGCCGAGTTCTTCAGCTTCGGCACCAACGACCTCACCCAGATGACGTTCGGCTTCAGCCGTGACGACGCCGGCAAGTTCCTCGACGCGTACTACGAGAACAAGATCTATGAGTCCGATCCGTTTGCCCACCTCGACCAGACCGGCGTCGGCAAACTGGTGAAGATGGCTGCGGAGCTCGGCCGCTCCACCCGCCCGGAGATCCACCTGGGCATCTGCGGCGAGCACGGCGGCGACCCGACTTCCGTCGAGTTCTGCCACCGCGTCGGCCTGGACTATGTCTCCTGCTCGCCGTTCCGCGTGCCGATTGCCCGCCTCGCCGCCGCGCAGGCCGCGATCAAAGACAAGCGTTAATTTACCCTGCGCATCGCGGCCTTTTTTTACGTCGCGCCTTCGGCCTCCTGACGTCGGCCTTCCCCCGGCGCAGAACGGTTCTCGTTCTGCCCGCGGCCCAACGGGTTGCGGAACACGCGGCCCGGGTGTCCGGCCCGAGAGACCGCACAGCTAGAAACAACAACGCCCGGTATTTAGATTCACTCTAAATACCGGGCGTTATTTTTTGTTATGAAAAGCATTGCGAAGCAAAGAAAAAGTTTTCGCCCGCCTTTTTCAAAAGGCGGCGGGGTGTTGGGGCAGCGCCCCAACTCGACCTCCGCAGAGGTCGAAACACTTGGACGTTGCAAAAAAGCGCAGGAGGGGACAGCGCGAGCCGGTCCCCCCGGGACCGGGCGCGCTGCGGGGGACCCACGCGCCGGGAGGGGTCCCCCGGGCGGGAGGATTTGACATCCTTCCTGCGCGTGAGAAGCGGTGCAGCGCTGGACGCTGTTTTACCAGCGCCGGGCGTCGAGCGAAAAACGAAAATCCTCTCGCCAAAAGCTGACCCGCAGATCTCAGCCGGGAAAACAGTCCGGTGGGCAGGCTAAAGCCTGCACCTCCGCCGCGCGGCAGGTTTTTCCGCCTGGGGTTCCGCGCAGCCGCGCGAGAGAAAGGGGCAGCTCCCGCGGGGCGGACACACAGGAAGCGTGTTGCACTGCCGGAACTTTTCGCGGGCGCAAACAGCACCGTTTTTAAGCGCGCTGAGGCCGGAGGCCGCAATGCGCGGCGTGCCCGCCGCAGGCGCGCCTTAAAAATTAAAAGCAGGAAAAAGCCAGGAGGCAGAGGCCGGTGAAAAGGAGGACGAGCGGAAGGCCGCGGAAAGCGGCGGGAGCGCGGGGGTTCTGGAACTGGGGCCAAAACGCCGCGAAGATGGAAACCGCGAGGAAAAACGCCGCGCCGGAACCGAGGGCGTAACCGAGGGTTTCCCAAACGTCCATGCGCAAAAGCTGCTGCGCATACGGGACCGAAAGCGCCACCGTGTTGAGCGCCGCCGGGGCGAAGATGTCCCGCACGCGGCGGTACGCCCGCGGGAAAACCGTTTTCCCGAGCCCCGCCGCCAGAAGGTAGCACGCCGCCGCGCCGAGCGTCAGCATGAGCGGCCGCCAGGCGCTCAGGCCCGGCACATTGGACGCAACAAAAGCAAAGAGGATACCCAGGCCCGCCGAAACCAGCGTGAACGCCGCCGCCACCGCCGCGTAGCGCAGCGCGGCGAGATGCCCCCGCCGGGCCGCGCGCATCACGCGGCTGAAACCCGCGCCGTAGCGGAATAGCACGCTCTGCGCCGTCAGCGCCAGGAACGCGCCCGCCAAAAGGGAAAGCGCCGCCGTCATGCCGTATCCTCCTTCCGCCGTTTCACGCTCCGCCGCGCCCGCCGGGCCGCCGCCGCGCGGAACCCCGCCGCCAAAAAACCCAGCAGCAGGAACCCGAAAAACGGCTGCTGCAACGCCGTTTCCGGTTCCAGGGAAAACCCCCAAACCGCACCCGTTGCCAGCCATTCCCGCAAAACCGCCACCGCGCACGCCGCCAGGCCAAAGCCGAACGTGTTGCCCAGCGCGTCCGCCAGGGCTTCCCACGGCGCGGCCTGCGGCGCGAATTCGTTGAGCCGGGAGAGCACCGCCGAATTGCAAATCGCCACCGGCGCGAATAACCCCGCCCATCCCGCCGCCGCGGGCAAGAAGGCGTTCACCAGCTGCTGCGCCGGCAGGAACAGCGCGCCCGCCGCCGCCAGCGCCAGGCCCGGGCGCAGCCACGCGGGCACGCGCCGCCCAAGCAGCGAAAACAGCACGCTCGCCGGGGCGGAAACCGCCAGCGTCAGCAGCGTGAGCGCCACCGCGTTTTGCAGCTGGTACGCCCCCGCCGCCACCGGGAACAGCCCCAGCGCGCCCACCGCCACCGGGTTGCGCGCAAAGGCCGCCCGGCCAAAGGTCTGCCCGCAGCGCCGCAGCGCCCGGTCAAGCCTTCCCCGTTTCATGGCGCGCCCCCTTTCGCAACGTCCACGCAATCGCCGCGCGGTCCAGAAACGGGCGGCAGAGGTTCGCCAGCAGCACCGCAAAGCAGGCCGCCTGCTCAAACCGCCCGAATTCCCGCAGGAACATCGTCAAAACCCCCGCAATCGCCCCGGAGGCGAATTTCCCCGCGCGCGTGCGCGGCGCCGTGACCGGGTCCGTCACGAGGAAAACCGCCGCAAACAGCAGGGACCCCGCCAGCCACTCGTATTTCAGGGAGGTCAGCGCGCTGCCCACCACGCGCGGGAACAGCGCCGCATACGCGCCGGACGCCGCCAGGAACCCCGCCGTCAATTTCCAGTCCGCCGCGCGCCGCGCGAACAGGTACAGCGCGCACGCCGCCAGCACCAGCGCCGCCGTGGTCCCGAGCGGGCCGGGCGTGCGGCCCCAGATCATGTCCAGCGGCGCCATCGCCGGGCGCACGCCGCTGCGCAGCGCCGCCGCCGGGCTTTCCGCCGCCGCGTAGGCAATCCCCCCGGGCGAAAGCGGCAGCCACCCGCCCGCCGGGTCCGGGTACGAGAACAGCTCCGCCGGGCGCAGCAGCGTGACGAACGCCACGCCCGCCGCCGCCGGCTGGAACGGGTTGCAGCCCAGGCCGCCGAACGGCATCTTCACCACGAGGATGGCGAACGCCCCCGCCAGCGCCGGGATCCAGAACGCCGCGCCCGCGGGCATCAGCATCGTGACCACGAGGCCGGTCACCACGCAGGAGCATTCCGGGAACCGCAGCTCCCGCCGCGCAAACAACAGGAATAAAAATTCGCACGCCGCGCAGGCCGCCGCCGTGCACGCGGCCATCAGCAGCACACGCGGGCCGTAGAATACTGTGGGCAGCGCCAGCAGCGCCAAAAGCGCGAACACCGCGTCGCGCATCATCGCGTCCACCGGTTCCTCGCTGCGCAGGAACGGCGGCCGGGAAAATCCGCGCAAGATCATGGGGTTCCTCCTTCCGTCACAAGCCGCACGGCCTCTTCCAGCGCCAGGCCGGCCGGGCACACCGCCTCGCAGCAGCGGCAGCCGCCGCACCGCGCCGCGGCCGCCAGTTCCGCGTGCGAGAGCGGCGCGCCGTTCTCCCGGTGCTCCGCGTAGCGGTATGGGAACAGGCGTTCCGGGCAAACGGCCGCGCAGCGCCCGCATCCCACGCACGCAAACGGCCGCCGTTCCCGCGCGTGCGGCAGCGCCAGCACGGTGTGCATCCCGAGGCATACGGGGATGGTTTCATCCGGCGCAGCCGCGCCGGTAAACGGCGAGCCCAACACCACGCGCGCCCCCTCTTTCAGGCCGCTGGCCTCCAGCAGCGCCCGCAGCGGGTACCCTGCGGGGACGCGGAAATGCCCGGGGCGTTCCACGCCCTCCCCCGCGACGGTCACGACGGTTTCCACCTGCGGCACGCCGCGTTCCACGGCGCGGTAGAGCGCGGCGCAGGCCTGCGCGCCCACGCGCCCCACGCGCAGGCCCCGGGCGCGGAAGCGCTGCTCAAAAAACGCCCACGCGGGGACCCGCGCGCCCACCTCGCGCAGTTCCGGCAGGCCCGCGCCCTCGGTCCACGGGACGCGCAGCAGCCGCCGGTCCCGCACCGCCACGCAGCATTCCTGCGCCCCGCAGGAATCCGCCGCCAGGCGCAGGCCGCTGGCGGTTTCGGCGGGCGCAGAGAGGAACGCGGCCTCCGTCCCGCCGGGGAACGGTTCTTCCCCGGCCGCCCAGGCGCACAGCGCCGGGACCCCGAACCGCCGGAACGTCTTGAGCAGCCGGTAGAGCGGCTCGCCGCTGCATTCGTCGAGGATCCCGGCGTTGCGGGCGGCGGTTTCCAGGGCCTCCGGCGTGCGGGCGAGCAGCGGCGGCCGGGCCGGCGCGGGCCCGCCGGGCTTCACGCGCAGCACGGCGCAGAGCACCGGCCCAAGCAGCGGGTGGTCCACCGTGCGGAATTCCTCCACGGTCCCGGCGGCGGGGCTGCACGCAGGCGCGGCGGTCTGCGGTTGCGAGAGCGGCTGGTACTGCGCGACGGCGTCGCCCTCTTTCACGGCGCGGAAGGCGGCGTGCCGCGCGCCGGGCATCGGGACCAGCAGCGTCTCCGGCGGCGGCAATTCGCGCACCGGCGCGTCCCGCCGCGCCGGTCCCTCCGCCTGCGGCCGCAGGCCGCGGAAAAATTCAACATTCAAAGGATTGCACCTCCCACATTTGCCCCTGCCCGCATACAATACAATAACAATTCCACAAACGGGAATCCCCGGGGAAAGGGAGCGGTACGATGCAGGTGAGGGCGCTGGACGCGTCGCATATGATGGTCATCCTGGGCGCGCAGGAAAAGCAGGCGCTGGGCCTGGCGGTCGGCGGGCCGCGCTGGGGCAGCCTCCACTGCCGGATGACGGTCGCGCGCATTTTTGCGGCGGCGAGCAGCGGTTCCGGGTTCCGCGCGGGCCGCGGGGCGCGCGTTTCGGTCCGCGCCATCGAGACCCCGGACGGCCAGTGCGTGCTGGTTTTCAGCGCGGCGGCCCCCGCGCGCCGCCCGCGGCGCCGGGTTTATACGGTCAAACCCCCGTGCCCGCAGGTTTTCCGCCTGGAGACGGCGGGCGCGCTGCTCGACGCCGCGGCGCACCTCTCGCAGGAACTCCCCGGCTGCGGCGCGCGGTTTTTCCTGCTGGACGGCAGCTACCGCGCGGTGCTCGCGCCGCCGCTGCGCTGCCGCGCCCGCGCCGAAGCCATCCTGCGCGAATACGGCGCGCTCTGCGCCCGGGGCTTCCCCGCCGCCGCCTTCGTCGAAGAACACGGCCTCCTTCTAACCCCAGGCTAAAGCCTGCTCCTGCGGAGGGCGGGCCACCGCCGCGCGGAAAGTGTTACCGAAACAAGACCCTCGCAGACCGCGCGAGAGAAAGAACAAGCTCCCGTGGAGCGGACTCTCAGGCCGCGTGTCGCAGTACCGGGACTTTTCGCGGGCGAAAAAGAAACCGTTCCCCTGCGCGGGAAGGCCGTAGGCCGAAGACGCGATGCGCCCGCCGCAGGCGTTAAGCCTCGCGCAAAACGCGCACGGCTTCGGCGGGGTTTTCGGCGCGGAAAACGGCCGTCCCGGCCACGCAGATGTCCACGCCCGCCTGGGCGCAGAGCTTGACGGTCTGCGGGTTGACGCCGCCGTCCACCTCCACAAGCACGCCGGGCGCGCGTTCTTTAATGGCCCGCACCTTGCCGAGCATGTCCGCGCGGAAGCTCTGCCCGCCGAACCCCGGCTCCACCGTCATCACGAGCACCATCGCCACGCGGTCCAGGTACGGGAACACCGCCTCCACCGGCGTGCCGGGCTTGATGGAAACCGCCGGTTTCGCGCCGCAGCGCACAATCTCGTCAATCGTCTCGCCCGGGTCGCCTTCCGCCTCCAGGTGGAAGGTGATGCCGTCCGCGCCCGCCGCGCGGAACTGCCGGACGTACGCCTTCGGCCGGGCGATCATCAGGTGGACGTCAAACGGCAGCGCCGTGCACGGGCGCATGCCCTCCACCACCGGGATGCCCAGCGAAAGGTTCGGCACGAAAATCCCGTCCATCACGTCGATGTGGACGAGATCCGCGCCCGCGTTTGTAATTTTTTCCAATTCGCTGCCCAGCCGCGCAAAATCGGCCGCGAGGATCGAAGGGGCTACTTTCATGGCGAAAACCTCCCAGGGACGCGCCCACACGGGCGCGTTTTTTAGCGTCTTTGATTTTTATTGTATCGTAATCCGCCGGGATTTGCAAGGTTCTGCCCGCCGCGGCGGGCGCAAAAAAACCGCCCGGTTGCCCGGGCGGCGGGGATGGATTCAGCCGGGGAATTCCGCGTGCAGGCGCGGCAGCAGTTGCGCGAGCAGGCGGGTGCTTTTGGCGGCGGCTTCGCCGGCGAAGGCCTCAAAATCGAACGCGGCGTTGTCGTCGCCGTTGTCGGAGATGGTGCGCAGCACCGCGCACGGCACGCCGTTGAGGTAACAGACGTGGGCGACGGCGGCGCCCTCCATTTCACAGGCGATCGCGCCGAACTCCGCGCGGAGCGCCTCCATTTTTTGGTTGCTGCCGATGAACTGGTCCCCGGTGGCGACGGTCCCCACATGGACGCCGCCGGGGTAGATGGGCGCGGCGGCCTCGCGCAGGGCGGCGAGCGCGCGGGCGTCCGCGGGGAAATAGACCAGCTCCGGCCCGGTGACAAAGCCCTTCGGTTCGCCGGTGGCGGTGGTGTCCATGTCGTGCTCCACCAGGCGTTCCGCGAGCACGAGGTCGCCCTGTTGCACCGACTCGCCGATGCCGCCGGCGACGCCGCTGTTGATGACGAGCGCCGGGCCGAAAACGGTGATCATCGCCTGGGCGCAGGCGGCGGCGTTGACCTTGCCGGGCCAGCAGCACGACACGGCGCACGGCACGCCGGAGATTTCCCCGGTGTAAAAATCCATGCCCGCCATGCGGCGGGCCGTTTTGTGTTCCATTTGTTCGAGCAACCCGGCGATCTCCACCGGCATTGCGCCAATAATCCCAATCATTGTTTCACACCTTTTCCGCCCCGGTCAAGCATCCCCAGGGCCGTCTTGATTCCCGGGGCCGTCCTGTTTGTTCCCCTTCGGCGCGCGCTGTTCCTTGTAGAACACAACGAGCAGCACAACCAGCATGGCGATGGTCAAAAGCCGCAGGGCAACGCCGCCGGGCGTGCCGCTGAGGTTCCAGCTGGGGCTGAGCGCGTCGGCGAGGTCCACGATGCCGACGAGGATAAAATACGCCCCGGTGAGGTAGATGACCTTGTGCAGCTTGCGGACCTTCCACAGCTGGATCACGCCGACCAAGATCGACAGGATCCCCGTAAGATAATCGGTAAACACAGCCGAAGTCCCTCCTTTTTTTGTTCGCGCGGCCGGCCGCCGCGCACCCAGTTCCGCCTTCCCGCGGCGCGGCGCAGTCCTGCGGCGCGGCCCCGAAAGAAGCGAGAAAAAGCCTCGGGCGCATACCCGCCCATTTTCCTATTTTCCAGTATACCGGAATGCTTTCGCTTTGTCAATGCGCCTGCGGTGGGCACAGGAAAACAGTCCAGCGGACTGTTTTCCCGCGCCTGCGGCGGGCACATCGCGCCTTGCGGCCTGAAGGCCTTCCCGCGCTGGAAAACGGTGCTGTTTGCGCCCGCGAAAAGTCCCGGCACTGCAACACGCGGCCTGAGAGTCCGCCCCACGGGAGTTTGTCATTTCTCTCGCGCGGCTTCGAGGAACCCCAGGCGGTAACGCCCGGCGCGCGGCGGTGGTGCAGGCTTTAGCCTGCCGCGCTGCGCGGCGTAAAAATTAGTCGAACATGTCGCGGATTTTGTCGACGCAGCATCTGCG
>CALWIP010000008.1 GCA_944380775.1 uncultured Clostridia bacterium
AGGCCGACGTCAGGAGGCCGAAGGCGCGGGTTAAAAAAGAGGGTAGCGGCCCCAGCGGTCGAGGGCGTCGCGGAAGGCCTTGTAGTTTTCGTCCGTCCAGGGGATTTTCTGGTCGGGGCTGCAAAAATACCCGCCGTTTTTGCCGAGCATGCGGATTTTCTGTTTGACGTCGGCTTCAATCTCCTCGGGCGTGCCGTTTGCAATCAGCGCGGTGCTGATGCCGCCGCGCAGGCACATTTTGCCGTCGGTCTGCTCGCGGATTTTTTGCAGGTTGTTGGCGCTGGCCTGCAGCGGGTTGAGCACGTCCACGCCGAGATCCATGAAAAGGTCGACGATGCTCTCGATGCACCCGCAGGAATGGAACTCGATGATGACGTTGTGTTTTTTGTAGAACTCGATGAGCCGCCGGTACTCCGGCACGAGGAATTCCTCAATCATCCCGCGCGACATCAGCAGCGACGTCTGGCCGCCGAGGTCGTCCGCCAGGCGCACCACTTCCGCGCCGTTTTCAACGTACATTTTCGCAATGCCCAGCTGGAAATCCATAATCCGCCCGAGCACTTCTTTCGCGAATTCCGGCTCGGTGTAAAAGTAGACCATCATGTTTTCCATGCCGACGAGCATGTACGCCTTCTCCCAAAGCGTGTCGCGGTGGCGCGCGTTCAAAAAGACGTCGCTGCCCTCTACGAATTGCTCGCGCAGGCGGTACGTCTGGCCGACAATGCGCTCGTCCGCCGGGTCCGGCCAGCGGTAATCCTTGAGCTTTTCCGGCTCGTCGAGCGGGTACTCCTCCGGCAAGCCCATGTACCCGTCCGCTTCCTTGTGCCAGCCGGTGCCCCAAATGTCCTTCCAGCGCGTGCCGGCCGGCGCGCTGTCGCTGACGCCGTCAAAGCTCTCATGGTTGCAGCCAAGGTAGGTCAGGTTGTACTCCGGGATATGCCAGACGATTTTTTCCGGATGCCCAAACCGGATGATTTCCAATGCGTTTTCGCGTTCCGTCATACTGTTCGCCCCTTTCGCACGCCGCTCAGCGGATGAGCGCCGCGAGTTGGCCCGCCATTTCCCGGATATCCATCCCCGCGGTGCATTGCAGGCACGTCCCCGTGGGATAGCGGGTCTTTTCCACCCACGCCGCCGGGATGCCGCCCACGCCGTATTTCGCGCCGAGAATGGCCCCGGCCACCGCGCCGATGGTGTCGGCGTCGCGCGCAAAATTGCCCGCCAGCACCACGCCCTCGCGGAAGCTCGCGTTCGCCATGCGCAGGCACGCAAACGCCGAGGGCAGCGCCTCCGCCGTGGTGGCCCACGCGCTGGTGAGCAGCTCGTCTTTTACGATCCCGCGCTCGGATTTAAGGCCACGTTCGACCGGACGGTCTCTTCCGGCACTTGCTTCGACACCGACGTCTACGGCGCGCAGCAGCACATCCCCCTGGCCGGGCTGCTCATCCCCCCAGGCTGAGCCTGCACCCACGCCGCGCGCGGCGTGCCCGCCGCAGGTGCTCCCGTAGGGCGGGGGTGTTTCCAGCACCCTGTTTTCTCGCACCGGACACCCGGGCCATGTGTGTTGTGCAACGGCTGTGATGCGGGCGCACCAAGAGCCGTCTCGCGCAAAAGTGAGGCGGCCTCCGGCCGCCGCGATTCGCGGGGTAAAAAAATCATTTGGGGCCGGGACGGGAAAAGAGGGCGGCGAGGAGCCCGGCGCAGAGGGCGGCAGAGATGCCGGCGGCGCCCGCGGAAATGCCGCCGGTGAGCGCGCCGAGCAGGCCCTGCTCGTCCACAGCGCGGCGGACGCCCTCCGCCATGGCCCAGCCGAACCCAGAGAGCGGCGTGGTCGCGCCCGCGCCCGCGAACTCGGCCAGCGGGCCGTAGAGTCCCACCGCGCCGAGCAGCACGCCCGCCGTCACATAACTCACCATCACCCGGGCGGGGGTGAGCTTTGTCCGGTCGATGAGGATTTGCCCAATGACGCAGATAAGCCCGCCTACCACAAACGCTTTGATGTAATCCACGCGCACGCCTCCTTTTCCGGTAGTTTCCCCGGCGCGCGGGCCGTTATGCGCTTGACTTTCCGCGCGCCGCGCTGGATCATAAAAGAGGCGGGTCCCGGCGTTTCGCCCGGATCTTTTTCACAGGCCCCAAGGGGATCCCCGGAATCCCCCAGGCGTTCAAAAAGAAGTTTTCCACAACATCCCGCGGCGCGGGTTTCCGTTCATCTTTGGAGGTGTGGTATGGGAAAGATCTTGAACATCGGTTCGCTGAACATCGACCACGTCTATACCGTCGGTCATTTTGTCCAGCCGGGCGAAACGCTGCCCTCGCAGCGCTACGAGGTGTTCCCCGGCGGCAAGGGCTTGAACCAGTCCATCGCGCTCGCGCAGGCGGGCGGCGCGGTCTTCCACGCGGGGATGATCGGCGCGGACGGCGCATGGCTGCTCGACCTGATGCGCGAAAAATCAGTCGACGTGAGCCGCGTGGAGGTTTCCTCCGGCGTCACCGGCCACGCGGTCATCCAAGTGAACGCGCAGGGCCAGAACTGCATTCTGCTGCACCGCGGCGCAAACGGCGAGATCACCGAAGGCCTTCTGCGCCGCGCGCTGGACGGCTTTGGCCCGGGGGATCTCCTCCTGCTGCAAAATGAGGTCAACTGCACAGCCGAAGCGATGCGCCTGGCGCACGAACGCGGCGTGCGGATTGCGCTGAACCCGTCGCCGTGCGACGGGCAGGTGGCGGCGTACCCGCTGGAACTGGTGGACTGGTTCCTGCTCAACGAAGTGGAGGGCTGCCAGCTTACCGGCGAGACGGAGCCGGAGCGCATTGCCGCCCGGATGCGGGAACAATTCCCCCGGGCGAAAATCGTGCTCACGCTGGGCCAGGACGGCTCGCTCTACTGCGCCGCCGGCCAGACCATCCGCCAGGAGATCTACCGCGTGCCGGTCGTGGACACGACCGCGGCCGGCGATACGTTCACCGGGTACTTCCTCGCGAGCGTCGTCCGCGGCGAACCGCCCCGCGACGCCCTGCGCCTGGCTTCCGCCGCCTCCGCCCTCGCCGTCTCCCGCAAAGGCGCCGCCGTCTCCATCCCTTCTTTTTACGAGGCGCACCGCGCCGCCTGCGGCGGCCTCGCCAAGCAGGAAAACGGGCAGGAGGACGCCCGCGCCTGCGGCGGGCGCGCCGCGGAACGCCGGGAGCGACCCGGACGCCCGGATCCATAAAAAGCGGCGCATAAAAATATGCCCTGTATTTAGCTTTTTGCCAAATACAGGGCGTATGGATTTTTTGGGGGTTCCCGCCCCGTTTTTACCGGATTACCGGGAGTTCGTCCGCGTCCGCAGGGACCGGTTCGTCCTCCTGCGCCAGGTTGCTCCAGGCCGAGCCGATGTCGGCGCTGGTTTCGTAGGCGGCGCTGCTGCCGGTGACGGTCAGCTTGCCGCTCTTCACGCCGGCCCCGGAATAAATCGCTTCATATTCGCTCCCGTCCGCAAGCCGGAAGCGGAAGCTGGTGACAGACGCGCCGGAAACCTCCTCCGGCGCGGGCTCGCGCAGCTCCAGCCCGTCTAAAAGGCCGTAGAGCGCTTCCAGGTCCGCCGGTTCGGTCAGGTCCTTTTTTTCCGCCGCCGCGGGCGCGCCGTCGTAATGGAACATTTCCGCAGAAACGACGTCTTCCGCCGCAAAGGGCAGGTCCAGCGGCGTGGTTTCCGCCGCGCAGCCCGCCGCGCCCAGCGCAAAAACGCAGGCGCAAACCCAGGCCGCGCCGGGGATTTTACCGTCCCGTTTCGCTCGTTTCTCCATGGGGATCCCTCCGGTCTTTAAGAATTCCAAGAGGCGGGGAAGACGAAATAGGCGTAGCGGGTAGCGGTCTGGGAGCAAAAGGCGATTTTGCTGCCCTTGGGGATGTAGAGGATGTCGCCGGGCCCGCCGCTGATGGTGCGCCCGTCGATTTCAATTTCGAGCGTCCCCTCGAGGACGAGGTCATACTCGTCGTAGGTCAGCTCCCACGGGAACTTCGTCCCCGCGTCGAGTTCCATCACCCCCGCGCCGATGCGCGGCGCTTCCTCCAGCGTGAGCAGGTCCCGCACGCGCACGCCGTCCTGCTGGAACGGCTCGCATTCCACCGTCGCCGTCCGCACGGCAATCACCCCGCTCGGGTCCTTTTGTTTTGCAAACGGCCGGCTCCCGCCCGCCGCCTGCCCGCGCAGCACCTCCGCAAGGATGCTCCGCAGCAGCTCTTCGCTCTTGTTCATGCGGCGTCCCCCCTTACAGCAGCGTGCGCAGCAGCTCCGGGTCCGGCCGCGGGATGACCACGCTCTCCACGAGCAGCGGCCGGTCCTTCACCGCCGCGGCCACGGCCGCCTTCACCGCGCCGACGTCGCCCGTCAGCGTCACAAAGCCTTTCCCGCCGACCGCGTACCCCGTGCGGATCTCAATCAGCGTCACGTCCGCCGCCTTCACCGCGACATCCGCCGCCTCAATGGCCGACGCAATGGAATAAAATTCCAGCACGCCCACCGCGCCCGGCCGCTCAATCCGGTTCGTCATGCTGATGGCCGGGAACAGCTGCTCGTGCGCGTTCGGCAGCAGGAGCTGGTCCACCACCGCCGCGCCGCCGTGCGCCAGGCCTTCGCGCATCGACGCCTTCACGTCGCCGGTCTCCCCGCCGATCAGGATCATGTATTTCCCGGGGCATACGGTCGAAGAGCGCAGCAGCTTTACCTGCGCGGCCTTCACCATGAGATCCGCCGTCTCAATCCCGCGCGCGATACTCGTCAGCTCCACCATCCCAATTGCTTTTGGCACCGTTTAGCCCTCCTTCCGCCCGGAGATCCGCGCCCCGGACGCGTTGATTTCTGTGATGACGCCGTCGAGCGTCGCGTGGATATTCGCCGAAAGCCCGCCTTCCGCCGCGGCCGCAAGCAGCTCGCCGCGCGCGACGCGCTCGCCCGCCTGTTTCACCGGCGCCGCCGGCTTGCCAATGTGCTGCGAGAACGGTACGAAAACTTCCTCGGGGTGCAGCTCGCGGCATTCGTGAGCATGCTTTCCTTCATATTGAGAGAGGTCCAGCCGCGCAATGAGCCGTTCCGTCGGGATGCGCCGCTGGTTGAGCACGCTCAGCGCTTCCGGTTCCGGCCGTTTGGGCAGCGACAGGCCCTTTTGCCGCAGCACGCCCTTCATGTACTCGTTCACGCGGCGCGGGGCCAGGCCCATCGGGCAGGCGAACATCTCGCACACGCCGCAGCTGCAACAGTTCTGCGCGTCGCCGAACGCCTGCAAAAACGCCTCGCCGTCTTCAATGGCGTCCTCCCGCCACAAATTCCGCATCACCAGGTGCGGGCGCATCTGGTGCCCGAGCAGGTAGCGCGGGCAGAGGTCCGTGCACATGCGGCACTGGATGCACGCCGAGCGCGCCCGCAGGCGGATGCTCTCCAGCGGCAGCTCCGCGTGGCGCTGCAGCGCGTGCCCGCGCGGCAGGATGAGCAGGTTGCCGGTGGTCTTCGTCACCACCGCGTCCCGGATCTGCCCCGGCTCCGCAAGCAGCTTGCCCATCATCGGCCCGCCCGTGACGACGATGTAATCCGAGATTTTCGGCTTCGCCGCCCGGATGCACGCCTCCACCGGCGTGCCGACCGGCACATGCAGCATGACCGGCTCTTCCACCTCGCCGACCACCGAAAGGTATTTGTCAATGACCGGCGTCCCGTCCGTCATCGCGTCGTACAGGTTCACCAGCGTGCCGACGTTGTCCACCACCGCGCCGACGTCGAGCGGCAGCCCGCGCTCCGGAACAGAACGCCCCGTGACGTACTGCACCATCGTCTGCTCGTCGCCCGCCGGGTAGAACACCCCCATGCGGCAGATCTCGATTTTCGCGCCCGCCGCCGCAATGGCCTCTTCCAGCGCCGCGATTTCCGGCAGGTATTTTTCTTTTAATGCAATGACCGTATGGGCCGCGCCCAAATGCGCCGCCACAGCCTGCGCCGCCGCAATGATCTTCGGCGCCTGCGTGCGGCACAAAAATTTATCCGTCTCAATAAGCGGCTCGCACTCGGCCGCGTTGACGATGAACCACTCCGCCTTGGCGTTGAGCTTGACATGCGTCGGGAAGCCCGCGCCGCCCGCGCCGACAATGCCCGCCTGTTTTACGGTATCCAGCAAACTCATGCCGGTCTCATCCCCTTTCCGCCAGCGCCTCCGGGTGGAGCTCCTGGTCGTCTACAATGCCCACCACGGTGGCGTCCACCGGCACGCGGGGGTCTCCCGCCGCGCTGCGCGCCGAGCTGCCGCCCACAATGAGCACCGTCTCGCCCACGCCCGCGCCGATGATGTCCACCGCCACAATGGGCGCGTGGTCCGGCTGCCCGTTGAGGATATTGATCGGCTGCACAATCAATAATTTATAGCTGCGCAGCTTTTCCTCCTTGCGGGTAGACCAGATATTCCCTACTACTTTCCCTATCTTCATGCCTTTCGCCACCTAAGCTCCATCCCTTGCAAAATTACGGCGCGTCCACGCGCTCCAGCGCAATGCCGCGCGCCAGGGCGAGGTCCTGCGCCAGCGCCGTCACCAGCGCGCCGCGCGCGACCCGCACCCGCTTGACCCCCGGCCGGCACGCCGCGGCAAGCCGTTTTTCCGTCACCAGGCGCCCGGGCACGGCGGCCACGTCCTCCTGCGCCGGTTGAGCATGCTCAGTTCCGGGCGCGCAGGCCGTTGCCTCCGGCGGCGTTGCCGCGCAGGGCGCCGGGGGTTCCAACGCCCCCTGCGGCCAGCCGGCCTGCTCCCCCGCCGCGCGGGCCAGCAGGCACGCCTCCAGCTCCGCCGCCGGGGCGAACGCTGCGCCCGCCGCGCGCAGCGTCTCCAGCATGCCGCGGTACAGCGCGTAATACGCCGGGGCGGCCGTCTCGCGGTAGCGCAGCAGCTCGACGCCCTCCAGCGGAACCAGCAGCGGCTTGCCCAGCAGCAGCGCCTTCTGCGCCAGCTGCGCCGCCGGGGAAACGCACGCGCCGCCCGCCAGCTGTGTGAGCATGCTCATGCTCAGCGCCGGTACGACTGCCGCCGCAAAGCGGGCGGGGTCCGCGCCGGGCTGCTCGCGGCAGCACACCGCTTCATAGTGCCGGCGCAGGGCCGCGCTGTCCCAAAGCGGGCGCGCCGCGCAGCTCTCCCCCTCGCTGAGGAACAGCAGCGCCGGTTTGGCGGGCGCGCGCTGCGCCATCAGCCGCCGTGCAACCTCGTTTGCGATGATCTCTTCCCAGCTTTCCATCTTTCACCTCGCGCAGGGTTCCGCGCGCCTCACACCGGCAGGCAGTTTTTCGCAATGCCCGCCGGGGTCACGAGGAACGGGTCCTCCGGCTTGACCGTTTTCACGCCGGTGACGCGCTCGAACACCTCTTCAATCCCCTGCAGGCGGCAGGTCCCGCCGCAGAGGTAGATCGTCCCGGTCTCCGCCGGGTTGATATACCGCCCGGCGATGGACGCCATTTTCTCCAACACAGGCCGCACCACGGGGAAAATCTCGCGGTGGCGCGCCGGGTCCTGCTTGATGCGCTCGGCCTCTTCAAACGGCACATGGTAATTCCCGGCGAGCACCAGCGTCACATGCACGCCGCCGGTCGGCTCGTCCTCCATGCGCACGACCTTGCCGTCCCGGAAGACGGCCAGGCCCGTCGTGCCGCCGCCGATGTCGACCACCGCGCCGTCGCGGATGCCGTACACCGCGTTGGCGGCGCTCGGCTCGTCGAGCACGTTGGTCACCTCCAGGCCCGCGCCCTCCGCCACATAGCGGTGGGTGCGCACGCTGCTCTCAGTGCCCGCGGGCATCGCAATGGCGCAAGAGGCCAGCTCCTCGCCGAGGCGGCGCTCCAGCTTTTCCTTGAGCCCGCGCACAATGCGCAGCGCCCCGGCGTAGTCCACCACCACGCCGTCGCGCAGCACGCTGGCGGCCTGTTTTTCACACGCCACCGGGCGGTCTTCCGCGTCCAGCACGCAGAGCACCACGTAGGCCGTGCCAAGGTCGAGCCCCGTTTTCAGCGGGCCCTTCCACGGGCGGAGCACTTCGTGTTCCGAGCGCCCCACCCGGGCCATATATTCGTTTACCTTATCCCAATCCATCCCGCGCCCTTTCTGTGAGCATGCTCACTTTAGCACCTTGCCGAGCGTAAACCCGCTCGCGCGGGCGGCGTTTGCCTCGTCGACGTCGATGTGCATGCGGTCGCTGTAGGAGCTGCTCACGCGCACCACCACGTCGCGGAAGACCACGGGCCGCTCCGTGAACACCTCTACCGCCACATGCTGCTTGTCGCAAAGGCCCATCTCGCGCGCGGTCTCCGGCGTGAGGTGGATGTGGCAATGCGCCACAATGACGCCCTCCGGCAGGTCGATGGCGCCGCGCGGGCCTTCGATGCGCAGCCGGCCGGAGCCCTTCGTGTCGCCGGATTCCCGCACCGGGGCCTGCACGCCGAGCTCAAAGCAGTCGCCCTGTGAAAGTTCCACCTGCGTGGCCTTGCGCACCGGGCCGAGCACCGCCACGTGCTCGCGGCGGCCCTTGGGGCCCACGAGCGTGACGCGCTCCTCAGACAAAAACTGCCCCGGCTGCGAGAGCGGGCGCTTCGGCGTGAGCGACGCCCCCGGCCCGAACAGGACCTCGAGGTCCCGCTGGGAGAGGTGTACGTGGCGCGCCGAAACCTCGACCTCCACCAGGCCGGCGCGGCGCAGCGCCGCCAAGACGGCCTGCACCAGCGCTTCGCTGTTCGTATTCATGGTTGTTCCTCCCTATTTGCCGTACTGGCCCGCAAGCACCATGCACATCATGATGTGCAGCGCGCTCGACATGCTGTTGAGCGCTTCAACCAGGTCCGGCCGCGTGCAGCGCCGCCCGCTGCGGAACGCCTGCGCGGCGGCAACCTCCGCCTCGCGCGCCTGCGTGCGCAAGAAATTGAGCAGCGCGTACGGCTTGCCCATCTGGTAGTCCGGCAGTTCCATGCGCTGGATGTTGAAAAAGCGCATCGGGTCGTGTGAGCGCTCGCGCAGCTCCTCGTGGCTCATGCCGAGCAGCGGCTGCGCCCGGTATTCCTCGCCGAGCACGTCGCAGCGCATCATCTCCCGCAGGGCGGAGAGCAGGCCGCCCAGGTCCGCAATGACGCGGCTGTTGCCGCCGCCCTCGTGCAGCAGCGCCTGGGCCAGCACCACCTGCGCCTGCAGGCTGTCCAGCTTCCCGCGGAAGGCGATGCGCGGGTCGCCTTTTTCCACCAGCACGTCGCCGTGCAGCTGGGTCATGTGTTCCGGCTTTTCCGTGTAAAACGCGCCGGTCTCCCCGTCTACATAGCGGGGGGCTGCCGGGGCGGGCGCCGCCTGTTGGGCGGGCGCCTCTTCCCCGGCCGTTCCCGCCGCCCAGGCGGGTTCCCCTTTGGCCACGCGGATCTTGCGCTGCTGGAGGTATTCGCGCGCCGCAGGGGAAAGGATTTTCCCCTCCGGCACAAAATAGACCTTCGGCTCTGCGCCGCGCAGCTGCTCGCGCAGCATGGCCTCTGTGATGACCTTCACACCATTCGCCCCCTGTTATGCCGGCCGGTTATTTTTGCAGCGACGGCAGGATGTATTCGACTTCCTCATGTGGGCGCGGGATGACGTGCACCGAGATCAGCTCGCCCACGCGTTCCGCCGCCGCAGCCCCGGCGTCCGTCGCGGCCTTCACCGCGCCGACGTCGCCGCGCACCATCACGGTGACGAGGCCGCCGCCGACATGCTCTTTGCCAATCAGCGTGACGTTCGCCGCCTTGACCATCGCATCGGCCGCTTCAATGGAAGCGACGAGGCCCTTCGTTTCAATCATGCCCAAAGCCTGAGTCGTGGTTGCCATGTTGGTTACCCCTTTCTGTTAAGCCGCGCTCACTTTTGCAGCGACGGCAGGATGTATTCGACTTCCTCGTGCGGGCGCGGGATGACGTGTACCGAGATCAGCTCGCCCACGCGTTCCGCCGCCGCGGCCCCGGCGTCCGTCGCGGCCTTCACCGCGCCGACGTCGCCGCGCACCATCACGGTGACGAGGCCGCCGCCGACGTGCTCTTTGCCAATCAGCGTGACGTTCGCCGCCTTGACCATCGCATCGGCCGCTTCAATGGAAGCGACGAGGCCCTTCGTTTCAATCATGCCCAAAGCCTGAGTCGTGGTTGCCATGAGAAATTCCTCCTTGCGGTTCCCCGCGTTCTAATTTTTTCTTTTTTGCCCCAACCCTTTTGCGGGCCATGGGGCGGCCTTTCGTATCATTATAATAAATTATAATAATATTTTGAATCAAGAACGGATCGATGGGGCTGTCCCCCGGGCGCGGATTTTTTAATTCCCGGCGCGCAGCAGTTCCACCACGCGCGCGACAATGCGGTCGAGCGCTTCGTTGTCCAGCGCGGGCGCGGCCGGGGCCGCCTGGCAGCCGCAGGGGGCCTGCGGGGCCGTGCGGCAGATGCCGTCGGAGCAATCCGGCACGCCGGCGCGGATTTCCTCCAGTTCCTTGAGGCCGTAGGCGACGTAGCGGCGGTCGAGCAGGTTCATGGGGCCGACGTTCTCGCTGGTGGCGCTGCCGCCCACCGCGCCGCAGCCCAGCGTGAGCGACGGCATGAGGGCCGACGTGGCGCCAATGCCGCCGAGCGCGCTCGCGGTGTTGACCAAAATGCGCGAGGCCGGGATGCGCTTGGCGAAATATTCGACGATGCGGTCGTCCTTCGTGTGCATGGAGAAGGTGTGGCCCTTGCCCTCATAGCACAGGATGGTGCGGCAGATGTTGCACACGTCGCGGTAATCGGTGCCGGTAAAGAACCCGAGGATCGGCGCGAGCTTTTCGTTCGAATACGGGTGGCCGGGGCCGACGCCGTCCTCGTCCGCCACGAGCACGCGGGCGCTCTCCGGCACGCGCAGGCCCGCCAGCGAGGCGATGGTCTGCACCGGGCGGCCGACAATCTCCGGGTTCATGGTGCCGTTGGCGCGCAGGATGTAGCGGCCGAGCTGGCTGCGTTCTTCCGCGTTGAGGAAGTACGCGCCCTGGCGCTCCATTTCGGCCTGCACGGCCGGGCGCATGTCGGCGTCGCAGATGACAGACTGCTCCGACGCGCAAATGGTGCCGTAGTCGAAGGTTTTCGAATCCAAAATGCGCTTGACGGCCAGCGGGAGGTCCGCCGTGCGCTCAATGTACGCGGGGCCGTTGCCCGGGCCGACGCCGATGGCCGGCGTGCCGGACGAATACGCCGCGCGCACCATGGCCGAGCCGCCCGTCGCGAGGATCATCGCGGTGTCCGGGTGGCGCATCAGGTTGTCGGTGGCCTGCATCGTCGGGATGGTGATGCAGGAGACCAGGTCCTCGTTGCCGCCCGCCTCGGCGACGGCCTGGCGGATGACCTTGACCGTCTCCAGGATGCAGCGCAGCGCGCTGGGGTGCGGCGAGAAGACGATGGCGTTGCCGGCTTTAATGGCGATTTCCGCCTTGAAGAGCACGGTCGACGTCGGGTTGGTGGAGGGCACCAGGCCGGCGATGACGCCGACCGGCACCGCGATGACGCGCAGCTTCTTCGCGTCGTCGCGCGAGAGTTCGCCGATGGTACGCATCTCGCGGATGCGCTCGTAAACGCCCTGGCTGGCGAAGATATTCTTAATGACCTTGTCCTCCACCTTGCCAAAGCCCGTGTCCTCGTGGGCCATCTGCGCCAGGCGGCGGGCGTTGCGCACGCCGGCGTCGGCAATGGAGCGCACAATGCGGTCCACGTCCTCCTGGCTCTTCTGCGCAAGCTCCTGCTGGGCGTTCTTCGCGGCCTCCACCAGCTTGCGCACCTCCTGCATCGAAAGCAGGTCCTTGTCATACAGCTGCATCCATTACTCCTCCCGTTCCAATGCTTCTTCTACCCGCCGCAGCAGCTCGTCCTTCTTCGCGTAGCGGATCTGCTGGCGGGTCATCCCGGTCCCCCCGATGCGCCGCGCGGCCGCGCGCAGCTGGGAAACGGTCATGCGCCCGAGCGCCTCCTTGGTGGGCGGCGGGCTGCCGGGCTCCTCCTCTTCTTCCGGGCCCTCCGGCTCCGGCGGCTCCTGCGGTTCCGTGCAGGGCGGGTGCGGCAGCAGCCACTCCAGGCCCGGCGCCGGCCGCGGGATGACATGCACGGCGCGCAGCTCGCCCACGCGCTCGGCTGCGGCGGCCCCGGCGTCCGTCGCGGCCTTGCACGCCGCCACGTCCCCGGCCACCAGCACGGTCATCAGGCCGCCGCCGGTCTGCACCCTGCCCAGCAGCCGCACCGCCGCCGCCTTCACCATTGCGTCGGCCGCCTCTACAGACGCGACCAAGCCCTTGGTCTCAATCATCCCCAGGGCCTCGCCGCGTTTCAGCCCGCTCATCCGGCGTCCTCCGGCGCGGCCGCAACGCCTTCCACAGCGGCGGCGAACGCCTCGCAGGCGGCCTTGCACGCCGCCTGGGTCCCGGTGAGCAGCGCCCCGCCGAAGTTCGTCTCGGTGGGCGGGCCGTAGAGCACGCAGAGCGAGACGTCGGCGGCCTTGAGCGCGGCGTCCACGCCGTAGACGGCCTCGAGCGGCGGCGCAATGAGGTAGGCGAGCGGCTGGCCCTCCGCAATGCCCGCAACGCCCGAAAGGTACGAGCCGGTGCGCGCAATGCAGTGCGCGTAGTAGACGACGCTACCGTCCCCGTTCGCGCTGACGAAGTGGGCCTCCTGTTCCACCGTGTGGACGGCGGCCTGCAGGCCGGCCTTGACCTCGGCGGGGTCCGGCCCGGCCAGAATGCCGAGGAACTCCCCGGCCAGGGCGGTGTTGGCGTTGGCCGCCCCGGCGTACATGCTCTTGGCGTACGCCACGCGGACCTCCGCTTTCTTGGTGGCTTCATCCACGGCGGTGTAGCCCACGTCGTCGCTGTCGGCGGTCAGCAGCGCCAGCGAATGCTCGCCGGGCGCGAGGCCGAGCCGTTCCGCCAGCTCCGGCGCAACGTTCGGGATCAATCTTGCCGCGAGCACGCGCGCAAGCACAGGATCCCCTTTCATGTCGCCACCCCCTCCTTTCTTTCGGTCTCTTTAGATCTTGACGGTTTCACAAACTCCCCGGGGGGCGGCCTGCGGGTTTGCCCGGCGGGTTCTTGCGCCTCCGCTTCCCGGATCTTTGCGGTCATTCCGCGTTTTTATGATCGGTTTGAAATGACGGGTAATTACAATTTCAAATCGGTCCCGCTGGCTTTGGCCTCGAGCACCGTTTTGAGGATTTCCGCAATGTGCGCGCCGGCCTCCGCCGGGATGGTGCCGTTGCGGTGGATGTTCGAAACGACGGTGCGGCGGGCCTCCGGCATGCCGATGCTCGCGCGGTAGGCGATGTAGGCGGACATGGATTCCGCCGTGATGAGGCCCGGGCGCTCGCCGATGAGCACGCAGGTGACCTCTGCGCCGGTGACCTCCGACACCTCGTCCATGACGCCGACGCGGCCGAACTGGACAAAAAACGGCGTGCCCGCGCGGATGCCGTAGCCTTCGAGGCCCTGGAGCACCGCGGGCAGCAAATCCGGGATGTCGGCGGTCACGGCGGCGGAGGAAAGGCCGTCCGCCACAAACACCTGCACCTGCGGGTTCGGCGCGCATTTTTCGCGCAGCGTGCGCACGGCCTCCTCCGAGAGGCGGCGGCCGAGGTCCGGCCGGGTGAGGTAGGTGTCCTTGCTGTCGCAGCGGGTCTGTACGCAAAACAGGCCCATCTTCTCCAAAAAGGCAGGGTCCACGCCGCCGAACACGGCGTCCTGCGCGGCGGAATGCGCGGCGCGGAATTGCAGCACCGGCGCGGTCTTGTAGCGCGCGCCCGCCTTGCCAATGCCCAGGCGGCACGGCGCGTGGGCCTTCAGCTCGGCGTAGGCGGCGCCGTGCTCGGGGTTCTCCACCAAATATTGCTTGCGCACGTCCACTTCCGTCACGTCGGGGATCCATCCCCCGTCCGCGGGCGCGGGCTGCGGCGCGGGTTGCGGCGCGGGCTGAGCATGCTCAGGCTCCGCGGGCGCGGGCGCCGCCGGGGCGGCGGGCGCTTCGTGCGCCGGGTTGGCCGCCTGCCGGATGCGCGAGGCGAAGACCTCCTCCACGGTTGGGCCGGCGGGGGCGCCCCCCTGCTGCATCTCGCTCAAGGCCTGCTCAATCATCTTGCGCAGATCGTCCATCTCAAATGACCCCCTTCCTTACCGGGACAGGAACACGGACGCGTCCCCCGCCTTGGCGGTGAGCCGGCCGTTTTCCGAAAATCCCATTTTTTCCAGCCACTGGTCGAACTCGTGGATCGGCCGCAGGCCGA
The DNA here is from genome assembly GCA_944380775.1 of uncultured Clostridia bacterium. Classification (GTDB taxonomy): domain Bacteria; phylum Bacillota; class Clostridia; order Oscillospirales; family Acutalibacteraceae; genus CALWKP01. The sequence continues at coordinate 14,291 of CALWIP010000008.1, forward strand.
ACACCTCGCGCAGCGCCGCCGGGTCGTGGTAACCGGTGCTCTGGTACATGAGCATGCAGTCGTCGCCCTGCGGCACGCCGATGAGGTAGTTGCAGCCCGCCGCCACGAGCAGCGTGGCGAGGTTTTCAATGTCGTTCTGGTCGACGCGCATGTGGTTGGTGTAGCACGCGTCGCAGCCCATGGGCACGCCGGTGAGCTTGCCCATAAAATGGTCCTCCAGGCCCGCGCGGGTGACCTGCTTGGCGTCGTAGAGGTATTCCGGGCCGATGAAGCCGACCACGGTGTTCACCAGGTACGGGTGGTATTTCTTCGCAAAGCCGTAGCAGCGGGCCTCCATGGTGACCTGGTCCCAGCCGTTGTGCGCCTCGGAAGAAAGCTCCGAGCCTTGGCCGGTTTCAAAGTACATCACGTCCGGGCCGGTGCTCGTGCCGTAGCGCAGCATCATGTCGTGCGCTTCGCCGATCATCTGCGCGTTGATGCCGAAGGCCTCGTTGCCCTTCTGCGAACCGGCGATGGACTGGAACACCATGTCGATGGGCGCGCCGAATTTGGTGGCGGCCTCCAGCTGCGTGGTGACGTGCGCCAGCACGCAGATCTGCGTGGGGATTTCCCATTTGCGCTTGAATTCATCAAACATTTTCAGGATGCGCGCCACGCTCTCCACGGTGCCGTCCACGGGATTCAGGCCGATGACGGCGTCGCCGCAGCCGAGCGACAGGCCCTCCATCACCGAAGCGAGGATGCCCTTGGGGTCGTCGGTCGTGTGGTTCGGCTGCAAGCGGGAGGAGAACGTCCCCGGCACGCCGATGGTGGTGTTGCAGTGGACGGTGACGGGCAGCTTCTTCGCCGCGTAGATGAGGTCCAGGTTGCTCATGAGCTTGCACACCGCCGCAATCATCTCGGCCGTTAGCCCGCGGGAGGCGCGGCGCAGCATGGCGGGCGTCGTCTTCTCGTCCAAAATCCATTCGCGCAGCTCCGCGACGGTCCATTCCTTCATCCCGCCGTAGACCGGTTCGTTCACGGCGTCCTGGATGATGCGCGTCACCTCGTCCTCTTCGTAGGGGACGGCGGGGTTCTCGCGCAGCTCGTGCAGCGTGACGTGCGAAAGCACCACCTTGGCGGCCACGCGCTCCTGCGCGTCCTCCGCCGCGATGCCGGCCAGCTTGTCGCCGGATTTTTCCTCGTTGGCCTTCGCCATGACCTCCCGCAGGGAGTGGAACTCATAGTTGTGGCCAAAGAGCTTGGTTTTCAATTTCACATCGGTTCACCTCGCGTTACGATAGATCGGGTCAAAAATTCAAAGGGATCAAAAGATTTCGATCTCAATCCTATTCAGATAGGACCGGAATCCCGGTTTTAGGTGTTGAAGATCAGCGTCTTGATGACCACCGGGACCACATGGCCGTTGGCCAGCGGCGCGCCGATGTCGATGTAGTCGCCACTGCGGGCGTGGACGCTGTCGATGCAGACCACGGGCTTGTCCTTGGGGACGCGCACCTTCACGGCGTTGCCGAGCGCCTTGCCAATGTCGTTTTCCACGACGACGACCAGCGGGGCCGGGCCGGGCAAAAACGGCGCCGCGCCGCGCACGAGGGCTTCGGCCAGCTGCTGCACCTGTGCAAAGGACGAACGGCCCTTCCCGCTGAGCGAGATGGCCGCCGCGGGGGCGTCCCCGCCGGGGCTGTAAAGCGCCGCCTGGCTGCGGATGGATTCTTCCAGCGCGGCAAGGTCCGGCTCGTCCGCCTCCGGCACGCGCAGCACGGGCAGGTTGCGCAGCGGCAGCGCGCCGCGCGCATAGGCAATGGTGCTGCCGCTCACCTCCACGGTGTGGGTGCCCGCGCCAACCACGGTGGCGCGGATGGTCTCCGCCGGGCGCAGCACCTGCAGCCGCAGCTTCGAGGCCTGCCGCCGCACGGCCTGGCCGAGCAGCACGCCGATGTCGCCGTAGCGGAACGGGCCGCCCGCCGTCTCGTTGTAGACGGAGTCCGCGACGCCGCCCGAGAACGTGACGCCGCCCACCGCCGGCCGCTCCGGCAGCGGGCTGCCGCCGTTGGTGTACAGCGCGCGGTGGGAGGGCGACTCCGGCAGCAGGCGCAGCGCCTGCATCAGGTGCCCCGCCATGCAGTCGCAAAGGCGGGAGAGCGCCGCTTCCCCGGCGGGGTCCCCCACGGCGAGCGGGACGCCGGCCTCCCGCGCGAGCGCCGCAATCTTCGGGAAGACGGAGGCGACGCGCCCGTTTTCCACGCGGACGAGCCGCCCGCCGATATCCAGGCAGGAGGTTCCGCGCAAAACCCCGTTTTCAAAGAGGGCGAGGTTCGAGGTGCCGCCGCCGATGTCCACATTGGCAACCGGCGCGCCGAATTCCTCCGAAAGCCGGTCCGCGCCCGCGCCGCGCCCGGCGAGCACGCTCTCGAGGTCCGGGCCGGCGGTGGCCACGACGAAATCGCCCGCCATGCCGGAGAGCGCCTCGAGCACCTCGTTGGCGTTGCTCTTGCGGGCCGTGTCCCCGGTGATGATCACCGCGCCGGTCTGCAAATCCGCCGGGCGCATGCCGGCCTTTTGGTATTCTTCGCGCACCAGCGCCTGCAGCGCCGCCGCGTCGATCTGCGTGGGCGAGAGCAGCGGCGTGAAATGGATGCCGCTGCGGTAGGTGACGCGCTTTTCCACAATGGAGACGCGCGGCACGGTGTAGCCGCCGGAGAGGTCTTCCACAACCAGCTCGCTGAACACCAGCTGCGTCGTCGTGGTGCCAATGTCGATGCCGACGCTTTTTACAATCTCCTGCATGCGGCTTCCCCCCTTTCTGCGCGCCAGACGGCGCGCTCCCCGCCGCCGGGCAGGGCGGCCTTTTCCAGGCTGCCGCCGTGTTCCTCCGCCAAAGCGCGCGCCGCGCGCCAGGCCGGGCCTTCCGCAAAGGAAGGGGCCTGCGCGGCGATGCGGCCGGGCGACAGCGTGACGGAGGCTTTCCCGCGGGCGCTTTGCAGCAGGCCGCACACGGCCAGCGCAACCCGGGCCGCCTCGCCCGGGGCCGCGGGGGTTTCCCCGCCGGCGAGCGTGTAGGCGGGCAGCTCTGCGCGCAGCGGCGCAAGCGCGGCGTCCACCGCCGAGGCGAGCGTCTCCCCGCCCGGCGCGGGCGCTTCTTCCCGCTTTTCCTGTACGAGCACGGCGATGACGCGGCCGCCGCGCCGCACCGGCTCCACCGACTGCACAACGCGCATCCCCTCTTGGGTGACGGCCTTCATCAGCCGGGTGGGGACGCCGAGCAGCAGCGTGCGCGCCACGGCGGGCTCGTCGGCGGCGCGGGCCAGCAGGCCCACCGCCGTCTTCTGGTAAGAGGACGGGGAACCCTGGGGCTTGGCCTCCGCCACGACGATGGCGTCGCCCTCGCGGGACGGGCAGTCGAGGAACATGTCCGCGCCGGAGACGTTGGCCATCGGCTGCAGCAGCGGGACCATGGCGCACACCTCGGCAATCTCCGCGGCGGCGAGCGCCGTGTGCTGGCGGCATAATCGTTCTGTGCGGTCCATGCGCTCACCTCCCGGCATGCAGCAAAATCTCCGCGACGCGGCGCATCGAGAGTTTTTTGGTCTGGCTGAGCTTACGCAGGAAGTCGTACGCCTCCTGCTCGCTCATGCCGCAGGATTCCATCATGCGGCCCTTGGCTTTTTCCACCAGGCTGCGGCTCTCCAGCCGCTCGCTCATGCGCTCCAGCTCGCGGCGCAGGCGGCGCAGTTCCCTGGCGTGGGCCGTGGCGAGTTCCAGGCACGGGGCCAGCGAGGCCTCGCGCGCCGGGCCTACCAGCATGCCGGCCACGCCGCGCTGCGCGGCCCGCAGGGCCTGTTCGCGCCCGCCGGACGCGGTGAGCAGCACCACCGCCGCGCCGGGGCATTCTTCCCGCAGGGCGTCTGCGGCGGCAAGGCCGTCCAGCAGCGGCAGGCTTTCGTCGAGCAGGGCGGCGTCCGGTTCCTGCGCGCGGCACTGTTCCAGCGCGTCAAAGCCGTCGGCGGCTTCGCCCGCAACGCCGTAGCCCAGCCGCTCGAGCATCGCGCGCAATTCCCGGCGCTGGGCCGGGTCCTTCACCGCGAGGACGACCCGCAGCGGTCCTTCTGGCATCGATATCGCCGCCTTTCCTGCGCAAAATCAAATCAAAAAAATCAAAAGGGGAACCCCCATTTGCTGTTGCAAAACGAGAGGGCCGGTCCCCCGTCAAATCCCCCCGCCGGAGCGGCCGAATTCCTCCAGCGCGTCCGAAAGCGCGGGGACGCCCTCGCCCGTGACGGCGCTGATGGGGTAGACCTCCCGCGCGCCGGCGGCGCGGAGCAGTTTTTCCGCCTGGGCGACCTGGTCCGGCGAGGCGAGGTCGATTTTCGTGACAATGCCGAGGGCGGGTTTGTTGAACGCCTGGCTGAACGACGGCGGGAACATGGTGCCGTTTTCGGTGGCGGCCTGCACGAGCAGCAGCAGGTGCGCGTCCGCCGAGGTGACGAAGAGCGCCCGCTGCAAGTTGCGGATTTCCAGGTATTCGCCGGGGGTGTCGATCATCGCGCCGCCGTTCATCAGCGTGATGGTCTGGGTTTTGTGGTAGCGCAGCGCCTCATGGTTCAGGTACTGGCAGAGCGTGGTTTTCCCCACGCCGGAGCGGCCAATGAGCATCGCGCGCTTTTTTGCCGCGGCGCTCATGTCTTGGTGATGGGCGTCGGGGTAAAGCCCATCTTGCCGCAGAGGGTATCCATGACGTCGTGGAGCGCGGCCTCGACGGCGGCGACGTCGCCGGTGATGACGAGCGCGCCGTTAAAGCGGTCCACAAAGCCGATGGAGATATCGGCGGCCTTGCTGGCGACGTCCGCGGCGATCATGGCGGCTTCGCTCGGCGTAATGGTAAAGATGCCAATGGCCCCGCGGCTTTCCACCAGGCCGAGCTTTACGGAGAGCTGTTCCACCGGGCTGGCGATGACGTGCGCCAGCGTAACCTGCTTGCCGGGGACAAATTCCTGCACAATGCGGGCTTTATCGTGAAATTCATTGACGACATTCTGTTTCTCTTCCATGTAATCCTTCCCTTCCGCCGCGGGCGGCGCAGCCCTTCCCGCCGGTTATTCCGTCCGCACGGGGCGGGTGGTTTTCAAAAACGCCTGGCGGTAGATGGCGGCAATTTCCTCGCGGGTGACGAGTTTCGGGTTCGAGGCGGTGCAGCGGTCCGCGAGCGCGGCCTCCGACAGGACGGGCAGCATTTCCTCAAATTGTTCGCGGGAGATGCCGGCGTCGCGGATGCTGGCGGGGATGCCCATGCTGCGGTTGAGGCGGCGCACCATGTGGATGAGGTTCAAGGCGCTCTGGCGCGTGCTGGTGGCGCCCATGCCGATGAGCGACGCGAGTTCCGCGTAGCGGCCGGCGGTTTTGGTGAGGGTATTGTCGCAGCCGGCGTTAAACGTCATGACATACGGCAGCAAGATGGCGTTGGCGCGGCCGTGGGCAATGTGCGCCTGGCCGCCGAGCGCGTGGGCCATGCCGTGGCAAAGGCCGAGGCCGGAGTTGGAGAACGCCGCGCCCGCCATGCAAGAGGCGTGGTGCATGCCCTGGCGGGCTTCGAGGTCGTCGGGGTTCTGGTAGGCGGCCAGCAGGTAGCGGTCGACAAGCTTGACGGCTTTTTCAGCCAGCGCTTCAGAGAAGTCGCCGGTTTCTTTTGAGACATAGGCTTCCACGGCGTGGGTGAGCACGTCCATGCCGGTGTCGGCGGTCACCTTGGGCGGCACGCTGCGGGTGAGCTCGGCGTCGAGCACGGCGTAGTCGGGCAAAAGGCTGTCGTCCACCAGGGGATATTTCACGCCTTTCTGCTTATCTGTAATAACGGCGAAGCGGCTGACCTCGCTGCCGGTGCCGCTGGTGGTCGGGATGGCGATGAAGGCGCATTTCTCCATGCCGCCCTGGCGGCGCGCAAAGTACACGATGGCTTTTGCGGCGTCGATGGGCGAGCCGCCGCCGAGCGCGACGACGGCGTCCGGCGCAAACGCGAGGATCTGGCCCACGCCGGCGGTGACGGTGTCGACGTCAGGGTCCGGTTTCACCTCAGAGAAAATCTGGTATTCCGCGCCCGGGGCGGTGAGGCGGCCGGTAATGTACCCGACGCGCCCGCTTTCCCGCAAGAATTGGTCTGTTACAATGAACACGCGGCGGAATCCTGCGAGAAGCCGGCTGAGCGGTTCGCCGCCAATGAGGATTTGTGTTCGGAAATGAAAGCGGTCCATGATGGTGTTCCTTTCTTGCCCGGCGGGCGCATCCAAAACCGGGAGCAGGCGCAAAAGACCAAAAAATGCCTTGACCTCTGTGGCTTACCGCTCGAAGTCAAGACACTGCGCCGCACCTAAACAAACCCTGCGCCCCTGGTTGCCGCCTGGCGCTGCTTCGCGCCGGCCGCTGCGGGCGGAGGGCTACCGGACCAAGGCCGGCCGCTGCACCGCGGCAGGCTGACACCCGATTTCCCGATTGTTCCCGTTGCCGGTTGATTTTAAGTATCCCTGGCCCTGCACCGGGCCTTTTTCTGTTTATTCTTACTATACCCGATTTTTTATCCCCCGTCAAGTTTTTTTGCGCGCCTGCGGCGGGCGCGCGGCAGGCTAAGCCTGCACGTACGCCGCGCGCGGGGTGTTGCCGAAACAAGACCCTCGCAGACCGCGCGAGAGAAAGGACAAGCTCCCGTGGGGCAGACTCTCAGGCGGCAATGCACGATGTGCCCGCCCGCCGCAGGTGCGAGAAAAATTACTCTTCGGTGGGCAGGCCGAGGCGGGCGGCAATTTCGTCCGGCTTGAGCCCGGATTTCTGCGCCTGTTTGACAAGATTCTGGATTTTTTGGCGTTTGGTGCGCTGCTTGGATTTTGGGTTCAGCAAATCGGCGCGCTTTTTCTGCAACGCGCGGATTTTCTTTTGCGTAGAGGCAATGCGCGCGTCAAATTCTTCCATGGCGGCGCGTTTTTTCTCCGTTTGTTTTTCCAGAACTTCTTCCAAATGCGCAATTTCCCCAATCATATCCTCTGCGCGTTGCTGTGCCGTGCGGCGTACCCGTTTCTTCGTCATTTCTTCCGACATTTATGTCACCAGCCTTTCTTTTATTTTCTTAACCATACCATAAAAATAAAAAAATTACAAGGATTCCCGGCCTATTTTTTTATAAATTTTTAAGCTTTTTTTCGTCCGTCCGCAAGATAAATCCTGCGCGCCTGCACCACCGCTCCCCCATCCGGGGGACAGGCGCGCGCGGGGTGTTACCGAAACAAGACCCTCGCAGACCGCGCGAGAGAAAGGACAAGCTCCCGTGGGGCAGACTCTCGGGCCGCGTGTCGCAGTGCCGTGACTTTTCGCGGGCAAAAAAGAAACCGTTCCCCTGCGCGGGAAGGCCGTCAGGCCGCAATGCGCGATGCGCCCGCCGCAGGCGCGCGATGGGTCCGCCGCAGGCGCGCGGCGCAAAAAGAGGTTGAATATTGGGGATGGGTTCGGTATAATAAGGGGGAGGCGGGCGGCGGCCCAAGGAAAGGCCGCGCGCCGAAAGAAGGCAGGGAGTGTCAGGGGCATGTCGTTTTTTCGCGAATTGTTCGGAAATTATATTTTGATGGCGGCGGTCCTCTCGTGGATGGCCGCGCAGGCACTAAAAACGATTATCGATTTGCTGGTGCATAAGCAGTGGAACCCGCAGCGGATCATCGGCTCGGGCGGCATGCCGAGCTCGCACTCCGCGCTGGTCTGCGCGTTCATGGTCGGCACCGCGCGGGAATTCGGCATCGGCTCGTTTAATTTTGCGCTGGCGTTCCTGTTTGCCGTCGTCGTCATGTACGACGCGATGGGCGTCCGCCGCGCTGCGGGCGAGCAGGCCAAGGTGATCAACGTCCTGGTCGACAACCTCGTGGAGAATTCCCCCGACGAAGCCGATAACATGGATTTACCCGAGAAAAAACTCCAGGAATACCTCGGCCACACGCCCACGCAGGTATTCGCCGGGGCGGTGCTCGGCGGCGTGATCGCCATGTTCCTGTGACGCGCCCGCGCGGAACGGGGAATGGATGGCAAAAGCCGCGGATTGCGTTTGGGAAACAAGGGGATTAAAAAGGGATAACAAAAGGCCGGGAACCCATTCCCGGCCTTTTGTTTGCAGAAGAGGTTATTGGATGGAGCAATCCAGATACCGTTCCAGCTCCTCTTCGTCCCGTTTTTTCTTGTCGATATAGAGGAGCACCGCGGTCAGCGCGGCGGCCAGCGCCGCCACCGCCGAGAGGATCCCCAGGACCAGGGCGAATTTGCTATATTTTTTCATGGAACGCACCTCCTAATCATTCAAACGATCCAATCCCGGATTTGCTTCTATCATACCCAATTTTCTCCCTCTTGTCAACCAGGCTGAGCCTGGACGCACGCTCCCCCATCCGGGGGACAGGCGCGCGCGGGGTGTTACCGAAACGAGACCCGCGCAGGACGCGCGAGAGAAATGAGAAACTCCCGTAGGGAGTGGGTGTTTCCAGCACCCTGTTTTCTCGCACCGGACACCCGGGCCACGTGTGTTGCACAACCGGGACTTTTCGCGGGCGCAAAAAGAACCGTTTTTCTGCGCGGGAAGGCCGACGCTAGGAGGCCGAAGGCGCGGCGTGCCCACCGCAGGTGCGCGGGAAGGCCGACAGTAGGAGGCCGAAGGCGCGGCGCGCCCACCGCAGGTGCGCGGCGTGCCCGCCGCAGGCGCTCCCGTAGGGAGTGGGTGTTTCCAGCACCCTGTTTTCTCGCACCGGACACCCGGGCCGCGTGTGTTGCACAACGGCCGTGATGCGGGCGCAAAAACGCCCGTTTTTTACCTAGGCGAGGCGGCCTTCGGCCGCCGCGATGCGCGGCGTAAAAAAACGGCGTAAAAAAAGGAGGGAAACAAGTTCCCTCCTTTTGTGGTTTGGGGCCGCGGATAGAAAATCCGTTTGCGGCGCGCGTTCGCATCATCAACGCATGCCTGGCCCCCTTGGTTTTTACCGGGGCAGTTCCGCCCGTCCTGCGGGCTTGCGCCGCCGGCTCGCGCTCACGCGCCGGGCCCGGGAACCCTCAACCGTTCGCATCATCAACGGGTGGGAAATCCCCAAACTCCACGCGGGAACCCTCGCCGGACGAGCTGCATTCGCATTGGCCAAGAAGGCCGCCGCAGTTCCGGCAGTAGACCCTGCCTCCGGCAGTGTCACATGTCCCCTTGCAGCGGGCGTTCAACTCGCCGCAATATTCACAGTACCGGCCCGGATTATGCGGCCCGAAATACGGCTCCTGAGAAGACGCGCCCGATTCCTCCGGCACGCTCTCCGGCCCCGAAACAGGCCCTGAATCCTGGCACTGGCACTCCGAATACAATTTCCCGCAGGTTTCGCAGTAACGCTTGCCTGCGCTCTGGTCGCAGCGCCCGCCGCATTCCGCGAGCGGCTCGCCGCAGTACGCGCAATACCCTTCCGCGGGTGCGCCGTTGTGGCAGGTACACAGCAAAAGCCGGTTCCCGCACACCGCACAGTACAGCTTCCCATATTTGTGGGAACAGCTCCCCTGGCACTCCGCGTTGGGCTTCCCGCAGTACTCGCAGTACCCCTCCAGCAGCGACGGCCCGCGCTCCGGCGTGGAAACCGAACTCTCCGGTTCCTGCTCCGGCTCGGACGGCAGCCCGGACGAGCTGCCCGCGCCCTCGCTGGAAGAAGGCGCGCTGCTTCCCGGCTCTTGCGCCGGCGGTTTGCTCTCCGCCCCGCTGGACGAAGGCGGCGCCTCGCCCTCCGGGCGGTATTCGGTGAGCACGTCGCTCACGTCGATGTCTTTTTCTTGGATCATGTTGGAAATTTCGCCAATCGATAAAGAGGAAAGGGATTCCGGGTCCAGTTCGCCGTCTTTTTCCGACAGCTTCCAGAGCAAATCCGCCTTCCCAATGGAAATCCCCTTTTCCTCGGCGAAGCGCTGCACCTCCGGCGTGAGCGAGGTCTCGCTCTGCTGGATGACCCGCGCCTCGATGCGGTTGTCGCGCAGCGCCGTGGAAACGCACGCGGAAACCCGCGTCTTCAGCGCGTCCGCCTTGTTCCCGTCGGCGTTCGCCACCGATACTAAGATGGTGTTCGCCGCCGGGGCGTCTTCTTCCAGGTAGCCGTGTTCGCGCACCGCGGAAATAATGGCCGAGGCCGCTTCGTCCAGCGGCTCGTTGCGCAGCGTCACGCCTTCCAGCACGCGGGCGGCGTCCTCGTTCACGGCGCGGCATTCCAGCACGCGCTCGCCGCCGTCTACCGCAAGCTCAAAGCTCGGGTTCACGTCCAGCGAAACAATGGACTCCACACGCGGCGCTTCAAACGAGGCGAACACCCCGGTGAAGACCGCCGCCACCGCCGCCAGCGCGCACGCCGCCGTGCGCAGCACCGGCTGCCTGCGCCGTGCCGGGGGTTCAAACGAAAACTCCTTCGCCGCTTCCCATTGCAGCGGCGTCGCGGAGAGGACTTTCTCCAAGACATCGGGGGTTTCCCGGCGCGCGGCTTCCCGCAGGCATTGTTTCAATTTTCGTTTTGTCAAAATGCTTTAAAGCGCCTCCCCCTTTACAGATTTTTGCAGCTTGCGAATCGCGCGGTGATAGCGCGAGAGCACCGTCCCAAGCGGCGTTTCGAGCGCCGACGCGACCTCCACGAATTTCAATCCGCTCACCACGTGCAGCAGCACAATCTGCCGGTCGCGCTCGTCCAGGAGCGCGAGGGCGTTGCGCAGCACCATGTTGTCCACCGCGCGGGAGATGCCGTCCTCGGCGGCGAGCTCTTCGTGCCCTTCAAGCCCGTCCGGGTCCTGCCGCTGGCTGCGGCGCAGCTCCATGTACGCGAGGTTTTTTGCAATGGTGAAGATCCATGCCATCGGTTTGCCCTGAGGGACATAGTTCTTGGCGGATTTCCGCACCGACAGGTAGGTGTCCTGCATGAGGTCCTCCGCGGCGGCGGGTTCCTTCACAAGGGAGAGCAGCAGGTAATATACTGCGTCGCTCGACGCCCGGTACAGCGTGACAAAGGCGTCTTCGTCGCCGTCTGCCACCTTCTGCATCAGGCGGTCGTCCAACAGGTTTTTTTGGTCTTGCCTGTTCCCCATGCCTTGTTCTCCATCCCTCTGTCAACATAATGCGCGGGACCGCAATTTTATTGCGCCCGCAAAAAATTTTTTTCGCGGCCGCCGCCGTGGCCGCGGGCGGTCCCCCGTCCGCCGTCCTTCTATCATAGAAGATGACGGGCGAAAAGTCAAATTCCTTTTGCCGCCTGGGTGAAAAACCGGCCGGTTTTCCCCTGTTTCACTTGACAAAATTTTTCCCGTTGGGTATGCTAACTAATGAGAGGGCGCGGGCGGCGCTGCCGCCTGCGCTGCGGGCCCAACGCGGCCCCGCAAAAATTTTTGAAGGAGGTTTTTTCGCATGGCATTAAAACAATATGAATTCTGGTTTGTCGTCGGCAGCCAGGACCTGTATGGCGACGACGTGCTGCGCCAGGTCGACGAGCATTCCCGCGTCATGGTGGACGCCTGGAACCAGGACGCTTCCATCCCCGGCACGGTGGTGTGGAAGCCGGTTGTCCGCAACTCGGAGGAGATCTACAGCACGCTCACCGCGGCGAACCAGGACCCCAACTGCGCGGGCGTCATCACCTGGATGCACACGTTCTCGCCGTCGAAGATGTGGATCCGCGGGTTCAACGCGCTGCAAAAGCCGCTGCTGCATGTCAACACGCAGTTCAACCGCGACATCCCGTGGGACAAGATCGACATGGATTTCATGAACCTGAACCAGTCGGCGCACGGCGACCGCGAGCACGGGTTCATCACGGCGCGCATGCGCTTGCAGCACAAGGTCATCTCCGGCCACTGGGAGGACCCGAACATGCGCCGCCGCATGGCGGGCTGGATGCGCGCGGCCATCGGCGCGTATGAGAGCCGCCGCCTGCGCGTGCTGCGCATCAGCGACAACATGCGCGACGTCGCCGTCACCGAAGGCGACAAGGTCGAGGCGCACATCAAGTTCGGCTGGCAGGTCGACCATTACGGCGTCGAGGACATCATCCGCATGGTAGACGCGGTGACGGAGTCCGAGGTGGACGCCCAGATGGCGGAATACCAGGAGCTCTACGACATCGCGACGGACGACATCGAGTCTGTGCGGTACCAGGCGCGCGAGGAAGTCGCGCTCAAGAAATTCCTGGAAGAGGGCAAATTCGGCGCGTTCCACACGAATTTCCAGGATTTGCAGCAGCTGCGCCAGCTGCCGGGCCTTGCGGCGCAGGACCTCATGCGTCAGGGCTACGGTTTCGCGGGCGAGGGCGACTGGAAGACCGCCGCGCTCTGCCGCGTGATGAAGCTCATGACCGCGGACTGCAACGGCGGCACCGCCTTCATGGAAGACTATACCTATAACTTCGACCCGGCGTGCGGCATGAACATGGGCGCGCACATGCTGGAGGTCTGCCCCACCGTCGCGTGCGAGAAGCCGAAGATCAAGGTCGTGCCGCTGGGCATCGGCGACCGCGAACCCCCGGCCCGCCTGACCTTTAAAGCGAAGAAGGGCCCGGCCATCCTCGTCACCATCATCGACATGGGCGACCGCTTCCGCATGATCGTCAACGACGTGGAGTGCCAGGAGCAGGAGCACGAGATGCCGAACCTGCCCGTCGCGGCCGTCCTCTGGAAGCCGCTGCCGTCCCTCGAAACCTCTGCCGAGGCCTGGATCTACGCGGGCGGCGCGCACCACTCCGTCATCAGCTACGACCTCACCGCCGAGGAAATGCGCGATTTCGCCGAAATCATGAACATCGAGTTCATCCACATCGGCAAGGAAACAGAAATCAATTCCTTCCGGAAGGAACTCACCTGGAACGACCTCATCTGGAAGCTCCGTTAATTTTTACGTCGCGCCTTCGGCCTCCTGGCGTCGGCCTTCCCGCGCAGAAAAACGGTTCTTGTTGCGCCCGCGGCCGTTCTGATTGTGTAACACACATGGCCCGGGTGTCCGGCGCGAGAGAACGGCAGAAGGAAAGGACCCCGCTCCACGGGAGCTTGTCCTTTCTCTCGCGCGGCGGCGCAGATCCCCAGGCGGCAACACCCCGCGCGCGGCCTGCCCACCGCAGGTGCGCCCGCGGCCGTTCTGATTGTGTAACACACATGGCCCGGGTGTCCGCCCTTTTTGAGGGCCGCAGAAAACAAGGACAACCCCTTAAAAGAAAAACGCAACGCCCGGTATTGAACTGCAAGTTTAATACCGGGCGTATTTTTTCTTCCGCCTTCCGGGAGACCCCAAAATTATTAAAGAAGGGGGCCTTGCAAGGCGGGAAGACTTATGCTATAATCCAGCAGGATTCCCCGGTAAAAAGGATAAGCGGGGGAAGAAAGAAAGGTGGAATCATTGTGAATGTGCTGGTCATCGGCTGCGGCCGGCAGGGCTCGCTGATTGCGC
>CALWIP010000009.1 GCA_944380775.1 uncultured Clostridia bacterium
ACTTGGCTGGAGACGGCCCGGGACAATAGGAAGACGCCAACATTTTATATTCCTCCATAGCTCAGTCGGTAGAGCGCATGACTGTTAATCATGATGTCACTGGTTCGAGCCCAGTTGGGGGAGCCAATCCGCCGCAAGTGATATACCCGCTTGCGGCGGGTTTTCGTTTTATTGCAAACCGTGCGCACCTTCCGCTGCGCCCGCTTCCCACCGCCGCCCGCGGCGGCCTTTCCCTGCTTTGAAAAGCGCCGTTTTAACCGCCCTTGCGAAACGGAGCGGGAATGCGCCCTGTTTTTTTCGCACCTAGGCCGTTGCGCTTCTTTGCGCTTTCTGTGACTTTCTTGTGCTCTTGTTGCAGATTCCTTGACATGCGCCCTGTTTTTGCTTTATCATGGGGACGATTTTCCACACTGTGGATGGGGGGCTTCTTTTGGATTGGGAAAATGTGACGCCGCATGATCAACAACGGCTGCGGTCTTTGGCGGGAAAACAAGCGGCTTATGCTGCTACGCCGGAAATGGAAGAGAGGCGGGAGGCGTGGCGGGACTTAAATGATTGCCACAGCCGCCGGCCCATGGTCCGTTTGGAACTTTGGACCTTTGAACAGGAGGTCCTGCCGGACTGCATGGTTTGTGAGACGGAGGCCGGGCGCGCGATGGAGAAAAAAATCCTCAGCAGCTTTTTGTGCCACGAGCTGTTTGGCGACGACCAGGTTGTGCCGCCTTACTATCCGGTCCAGCGGCCGGTTTCTTATGTTCCGCTCAATATCCCGGTCCAGGTGACGTACGCGGAGGGATCGCTTGGGCAGCATTTTGAAGAGGTCCTGGAGGATTTAGACGCGGATTGGCCGAAGATTGGGAAAGCGCGTTGGAGTGTGGACCGTGAGGCGGCGCAGCGGGAAATGGACGCCGCCAACGCGATTTTCGGCGATATCCTACCCGCTAAATTAGAAATGGCCAGCCTTTGCGCCGTGATGACGCAGGACCTTGTTCATGTGATGTCGATGGAGAATATGTTTTTCTCCATGTACGATTATCCTGAGCGTTTCCACGCGCTGATGGAGCGCATGAGCGATGATTACTGTGCGTTTTTCCGTTGGATGGAATCGGAAGGGCTTTTGCTTCCCACAACAGGGAGCGCTTGGCTGAACCAGGGGTCCTACTGCTTTACGCGCGAATTGCCGGACGCCGCAGACGGCCTTACGCTGCGCGGCGTGTGGGGGTTTGAGGATTCGCAAGAGACCAGCGGGATTTCCAGTGAAATGTACGGCGAATTCATTTTCCCCTATTACCGCAAGGTCGCCTCGCTGTTCGGCCTGTTTTCCTACGGCTGCTGCGAGCCGGTCCATCCAATCTATGAAAAATACCTCTCAACCCTGCCGAATCTGCGCAAACTCTCCGTTTCACCGTGGTGCGACGAGGCCGTCATCGGCGAACAGCTCCGCGGGAAGAAGGTGGTTTACCAGCGCAAGCCGTCGCCGAATTTTTTGGGCGTGGGCGACACGCTGGACGAGGACGCCGTGCGCGCGCACATCAACGCGACGCTGCGGGCGGCGCAGGGCTGCACGCTCGAGTTTACGCAGAGGGACGTCTACACCATCCACCACGACTGGGAAAAAGCCCGCCGCTACATCTGCTTAATCCGCGAATGCATCGAAGAAAACTGGCGCCCTTAAAGAGGCTGAAAAAACCCGCCCAGGGCAAGCGCCCCGGGCGGGTTTCCTGTTTTGCCGGTCAAAGATTCCCGGCCAGCTTTTCAATGCAGTTCCGGCACACGTTGTGGCCTTTGTAACTGGTCAAGCCGTCCATCTCCCCGCAGAAAATGCAGGAAGGTTCGTATTTTTTCAATACGATCATGGAGTCCTCCACAAAGATTTCCAGCGAATCCCGTTCATGAATCTTCAGCGTCGAGCGCAGTTCCTTCGGGAGGACAATCCTCCCCAATTCGTCGATTTTCCGTACAATTCCTGTTGATTTCAAATCATCCATCTCCTAACCGTAACCTGAGCCTGGTGGCTTGTTTGCTGGGTCTCATGCTTCGATGTTTGCCGCTGCTTGTCGAATCGCTGGGAACCTTGCTTTTAATATACCTTTTTTTTCCAAATGTGTCAATAAGTTACTCCCTATTTTTTGGAATTTTTTCCGATTTTGCGGAAAAAAGGCGGTTCCGGGAAGCGCTCCCCGCGGGGGGGGCCGGATTGGAAAGGGGCCGGTTCTGCCGCGCGCGCGGCGCGCATAGGGCTGGAGCACGGCCCGCAAAGGGCCACGGAAAAAGGGGGGACGGGATGCTTAACTACATTTGGGCGGCGCTGATGCTGCTCAGCATCCTCTGCGCTGCGCTGACCGGCCGCATGGAGGCTCTTTCCGGCGCCATCCTCAGCGGGGCGGCGGATGCGGTGACGCTGGCGGTGTCCATGGCCGGGATGCTCTGCCTGTGGACGGGTTTGCTGCACATCGCGGAGGAGGGCGGCGTCACGGCGGCCCTCTCGCGGGCGCTCTCGCCCGTAACGCGGAGGCTCTTCCCCGGCCTGCCGCCGCAGAGCCCCGCGTTGCGCGCCGTATGCAGCAATCTCACTGCGAACGTCTTGGGCCTAGGCAACGCGGCGACGCCGCTCGGCATCGCCGCCATGCGCGAGCTGCAAAAGGTTTCCGCCACGCCGTACGAGGCGGACCGCCGGATGGTGTTCTTTGTGGTGCTGAACACCGCGTCTGTCCAGCTGCTGCCCACCATGACCGGCGCGCTGCGGGCGCAGTGGGGTTCCCGCTCGCCGTTTGACATCGTCCCGGCGGTGTGGCTGGCCTCGGCGGGGTCCCTCGCGGTGGGCCTTTTCACCGCGTGGCTGCTGGAAAGGCGGCGCTAACATGGCGCAGCTGGGCTTTTTCCTGCTTCCTGCGGCGGTGGCTGCTGTTTTGATCTTTGGGTTGGCGCGGCGCGTGCCGCTGTTCTCCAGCTTTACGGCCGGCGCAAAAGACGGCCTGCGGGCCTGCGCGGCGGTTTTGCCCCCGCTGGTCGGCTTGGTTACTGCGGTGCGCATGCTCCAGGCTTCCGGCGCGCTGGACCTCTTTTCCACGGCGGCGGCGCCGCTCGCCGGGGCGCTCGGATTCCCGGTGGAGGCGGCGCCGCTGGCGCTGCTGCGGCCCATTTCGGGCAGCGGCTCTACCGCATGGCTCAACGAGATCTTCCGCCAGTGCGGCCCAGACAGCTTTGCGGGCCGGGTTGCCTCCGTGGTGATGGGGTCCACCGAGACGACGTTTTATGCGGTGGCGGTCTATTACGGCGCAGTCGGCGTCAAAAAAACAGGCGCCACCCTCCCGGCGGCGCTCGCCGCGGACCTTTCCGGCTATGTCTTTTCCGTGCTGGCGGTGCGGCTGCAATTCGGCGCATAGCGCGGGAAAAACTGGAAAAAATTCGTTGCATAACAGGGATAAACTTGTTATAATGCTACACAAGAGCTTCCGGCGCGCCGGGAGGGAATTGGGGCAAAGCAGAGGGGAGCAAAAAGATGATCTTAGCGTTAGATATTGGCAATACCAACATCACAATTGGCGTGTACGAAGGGGAGCGGTTGCGGCTTGTTTCGCGGATGGCGACGGACCGCGCCCGCATGGAGGATCAGTACGCCATTGAATTGCGTGATATTTTGGATATTTACGGCGTGCGCCTGCCGGAGATTGAGGGTTCGGTGCTCAGCTCTGTGGTGCCGCCGCTCACAGCGGCCATCACGCGGGCGGTCACGCGCCTAACGGGGACGAAGCCGGTTGTCGTCGGCCCGGGGACCGACACCGGCCTGGAAGTCGCCATCCCGCAGCCGGAAACGCTCGGCGCGGACCTGGCGGTCGGTTGCGTGGCGGCTAAGGCGCTGTTCGGCGGCCCGTGCATCGTCATGGACCTGGGCACCGCGACCACGCTCTCCGTCTTGGATGAGAAAAACCGCATGGTGGGCGGCTGCATCCTGCCGGGCGTGGGCATTTCGATGGACGCGCTGGCGTCCCGCACGGCGCAGCTGCCGGGCATCAGCCTGGAAGCGCCGCCGCACGTCATCGGCGACAACACGGTCGACTGCATGCGTTCCGGCATTGTGTACGGCACGGCCAGCATGCTCGAGGGCCTCTGCGGCCGCATCGAGGAAGAGCTCGGCAGCATTTGCCGCGTGGTCGCCACCGGCGGCCTCGCGCGCGAGATTGTGCAGCACTGCGGGCGCGAAATCGTCTACTGCGACAACCTCCTGCTCGAAGGGCTGAAGATGATCTACGAGCGGCAGAAAGCCGGCGCATAACACAGAGAACAAAAGGCCGCCCGTGCCGGGCTTCCGGCAGGCGGCCTTTTTTCAACTTTTGCAGGGGAAAACGGGCGGGGTTTAGCGGTGGTATGTTTCGACAATGTCGCGCACGGCGGCAATCACATATTCCGTGTCCTCTTCCGTCATCGTCGGGTAGAGCGGCAGCGAGATGATGCGGTCGAAATGCGCTTCCGTGTGCGGGAAATCGCCCTCTTGGTAGCCGAAGCGGTTGCGGTAGGCGCTCATCAGGTGCACCGGGATGAAGTGCACGCTGGTGCCGACGTTGCGCGCGTTGAGCTCCACAATGAACTGGTCGCGGTCAATGGCGAGCAGCTCCGGCACAATCTTGAGCACATACAGGTGCCAGCTGTGGGTGGCGTAGTCCGGAACAGACGGCGCCTCCACCGCGTCGATGGCGCCAAAGGCCTCTTGGAAACGCGCGGCAATCTTCAGCCGGCGCGCCTGCATTTCCTCCAGCCGTTCCAGCTGCCGCAGACCCAGCGCGGCCTGGATGTCGAACATATTGTATTTGAAGCCCGGCTCCGCAATGTCATATTTCCAGGTGCCGCCCTTGGCGTAGCGGTTCCACGCGTTTTTGCTCATGCCGTGGCAGGTGAGCACGCGCGCGCGCTCCGCAATGGCGTCGTTGTCCGTTACCAGCATGCCGCCCTCGCCCGTGCAGAGGTTTTTGGTGGCGTAAAAGCTGTAGGACGCCGTGCCGCGCAGGCGGTTGCCGATGAGGCGGCCCTTGTAGCGGCTCCAAAGCGCGTGCGCCGCGTCTTCTGAGACAAAGAGGCCGTAGCGGTCCGCAATCTCGTAAATGCGGTCGAGGTCGCACACCTGGCCGCTGTAGTGCACCGGTACAATGGCCTTGGTGCGCGGCGTAACCTTCTTCTCAATCTCCGCCGGGTCAATGCAGCCGGTGCGCGGGTCAATGTCCGCAAAAACAGGCGTCGCGCCAGTGTGGACAATGGTGCTCGCCGTGGAGGCAAACGTCATCGGCGTGGTGATGACTTCGTCGCCCGGGCCAATATCCTGCGAGAGCAGCGCCACATGCAGCGCCGCCGTGCAGGAGTTGACCGCCACAGCGTGCTTCGCGCCGAGGTAGGCGGCAAAGCGTTTTTCAAATTCCACCGTGCGCGGCCCCTTGGCCAGCCAGCCGGAGCGCAGCGTATCAATTACTTCTTGGATTTCCAGGTCTGTAATATCCGGGACGTTATAGGGGAGGAATTTCTCCCGCACGGGAAATTGGCTCATAAAAGGAACCCCTTTTCTACATTGAAGTACCGCGGGAAAACTCCCGCAGGGAAGGCGGCGTTCTTCCATGAAAATCATACCCCGCCGGGCGGGGATTGTCAAGGTAAACCCGCACAGAAATGCGCGCCGCGCGCTGCGACAGTTTTCCGGTGGGAAAGATTGACTAGGGGCCGGATTCGGGATATAATAAACAAAGATTATTCCCCGCCGGGGCGCAAACCGCCCCCTGGCGCAGGGCAAACGCGGCAGGCGCCGCAGGCAGGTGAAAAAATGGCAGAAGAAAAATGCTTTGTGCACGGCTCCGCGTGCGTAGACGAAGGCGCGGAGATCGGCGAAGGCACCAAGGTGTGGCATTTCTGCCACATCAGCGCGGGCGCGCAGGTGGGCAAGGGCTGCACCATCGGGCAGAACGTCTTCATTGCGCCAGGCGCAAAGGTTGGGGATTACTGCAAAATCCAAAATAATGTCTCGGTCTATGAGGGCGTAGAACTCGGCGATTATGTGTTCTGTGGCCCTTCCATGGTATTTACCAATGTGATGCGCCCACGCTGCAAATACCCGCAGCGCGGCTCGGAATTCTATGCCCACACGCCGGTGGGCGAGGGGGCGAGCATCGGCGCGAACGCCACCATCGTCTGCGGGCACCGCATCGGCCGCCACGCGTTTGTCGCAGCGGGCAGCGTGGTGACGAAGGACGTCCCAGACCATGCGGTCATGATGGGCAACCCCGCCCGCCAGCACGGCTGGGCGTGCGAATGCGGCGCGCCGCTGGACGAAAGCCTGGTGTGCCCGCGTTGCGGGCGCGCATACCGGGAAGCCCCCCACGGCCTGGAATGTAAGGAAGGATAGAATCATATGCAGAAATTAGCTTTCAACGATTTGCAGGCGCAGTACCGCTGCCTGAAAGACGAGATCGACGCGGGGATCCGCGAGGTGATTGAGGGCGCGCATTTTATCTCCGGCCCGCAGGTGGAGCAGCTCGAGCAGGAATTGTGCGCCTACACCGGACGCAAACACTGCCTTGCGGTCTCCAGCGGGACGGACGCGCTGCTCATGCCGCTCATGGCGTACGGCATTGGGCCGGGCGACGCGGTGTTTGTGCCGGCATTTACGTTTGTCGCCACAGCGGAGGTTGCCAGCCTGGCCGGCGCGACGCCGGTGTTCTGCGACGTCTGCGAGGACACGTTTAATTTGGACCCTGCGTCCCTGCGCGAGCAGGTGGAGCGCATTGAGCGGGAGGGGCAGCTGCGTCCGCGCATGGTCATCCCGGTGGATTTGTTCGGCCTGCCGGCCGATTACGCCGCCATTGAGGAGATCTGCCGCGAGCACCATCTGTTGCTGCTGGAAGACGCCGCGCAGGGCTTCGGCGGCGAATTCCGCGGCAAAAAGGCGTGCAGTTTCGGCGACGTCTCCGCCACCAGCTTCTTCCCGGCCAAGCCGCTCGGCTGCTATGGCGACGGCGGGGCCATCTTTACCGACGACGAGGAGCTGTACCGCACCATGGCTTCCATCCGCGTGCACGGCAAGGGCTCCTTTAAGTACGACAATGTCCGCGTGGGCCTCAACGCGCGGCTCGACACGCTCCAGGCGGCCATCCTGCTGCCGAAGCTCCGCGCGTTTGACCGCGAAAACGCCGTGCGCCGCCAGGCCGCTGCCTGGTACACCGAAAAACTCGCCGGCCGTTTCGCCACGCCCGCCACACCGGAGGGCTACGCCTCCAGTTGGGCGCAGTACACGCTTCGCGCCAAAGACCACGCGGAGCGCGAGCGCCTGACCGCCGCGCTGAAGGAGGCCGGCGTGCCCACCATGGTCTACTACCCGAAACCGCTGCACCGCCAGGAGGTCTACCGCAGCCTGGCGCACCAGGCGGAGAGCCTGCCGGTGAGCGAGAGCCTGTGCGAGCGGGTGTTCAGCCTGCCGATGCACGGCTACCTGACGGAAGAGACCGTCTCCGCCATCTGCGGGGAACTTTGCCGCGCGCAGGAAGCGTGACGGCCTGTTTCCCGGGAAAGGCAAAGAAAAGAGAAACCATTAGGGACAAAGAAAAGAGAGAAAGCAGGGAGTTTGACGATGTCTATCAAAACAGAACTGTTGCAGAAAATCCAGGATAAGACCGCCGTCATCGGGATTGTCGGCCTGGGCTATGTCGGCCTGCCGCTTGCGACGGAATTTGCAAAATCCGGCTACCGCACCATCGGCTTCGATGTGCAGGAGAAAAAAGTCAAGGCGGTCAACGAGGGGCACAATTACATTGGGGATATTGTTGACGAAGTATTCCGCGAAGTAGTGGAGAGCGGCATGCTTTCCGCGACGAGCGATTTCTCTTTTATCCGCGGCGTGGACGCAGTCGCCATCTGCGTGCCGACCCCGCTGGACAAGTACCAGCAGCCGGACATCAGCTATGTCAAGGGCTCGACGGAATCCGTCGCGGAATACCTGCACCACGGCATGCTCGTCGTGCTGGAATCCACCACCTATCCGGGCACGACGGAAGAGCTGCTCAAGCCGATCCTGGAAAAAGGCGGCCTGCGCTGCGGCGAGGACTTCTACCTCGCGTTCTCGCCGGAACGCGTAGACCCGGGCAACAAGCAGTACAAAACAAAGAACACGCCGAAGGTCATCGGCGGCGTCGGCGCAGATTCCACCGAGGTGGCGGCGTCTTTGTACCGCAACGTGCTCGAGGGCGGCGTGTACGAGGTGTCCTCCCCGGCGGTCGCCGAGATGGAGAAGCTGCTTGAGAACACCTACCGCAACATCAACATCGGCCTTGCGAACGAGATGGCCATCATCTGCAACCGCATGGGCATCAACGTCTGGGAGGTCATCGACGCCGCCAAGACGAAGCCCTACGGATTCCAGGCGTTTTACCCGGGCCCGGGCCTGGGCGGCCACTGCATCCCGCTCGACCCGTTCTACCTCACCTGGAAGGCCCGTGAGTACGACTACCATACCCGCCTGATTGAGACCTCCGGCGAGATCAACACGGGCATGCCGGAGTATGTCGTGGACCGCGCGATGAAGGTCCTCAACAAAAACCGCACCGCCATGAACGGCGCAAAGGTGCTGGTGCTCGGCGTCGCGTATAAAGCGGATATCGACGATTACCGCGAATCCCCGGCCCTCAACGTGATCGACCTGCTCCTCCGCGAGGGCGCCGAGACCACCTTCTACGACCCGTATATCCCGGAGTACCGCCACAAGGGCCAGGTACACAAGGGCCTGCCGGCGCTTACCGACGAGGTGCTGCGCGCGCAGGATATCATCATCATCTGCACGGCGCATGCCTGCTTTGATTACGACCACATCCAGCAGATGGCCAAGGAAGTGTTCGACACGCGCAACGCGATGAAGAACGTCAAGTGCAGGGAGAACATCGAATTACTGTAACGGCGTCCGCCGTTGGGAGGGAGCTTTTTGCCCGCCGGGCCGCCCGGCGGGCGGCTCCCTTCTTTGGCGTGCGGGGGTCCCCGCGGGAAAGGAGTAAACGCAATGGAGAAATTGAGATTTATGCTGATCGGCTGCGGCCGCATCTCGAAAAACCATATCGCCGCAGCGGCGGCGAACCCGGAGGCCATGGAGCTCTGCGTGGTGTGCGACCCTGTGACGGAGCGCGCGGAGCAGAAAGCGGCGCAGCTGGAGGGCCTGACCGGCAAGCGCCCGCTGGTGTATGCGGATTACCAAAAGGCGCTCGACGAGCAGGAGATCGACTGCTGCGCCATCGCCACTGAGAGCGGCTACCACGCAGCCATCGCGCTCGCGTGCATCCGCCGCGGCAAGCATGTGCTGGTGGAAAAGCCGATGGCGCTCTCCACCCGCGACGCGGAGCAGATGATCCTGGAGGCGCGGGAGAAAGGCGTCACGCTTGGCGTCTGCCACCAGAACCGCTTTAACGACCCGGTGCAGCAGCTGCACCGCGCGCTGGAGGACGGGCGTTTCGGCAAATTGGTGAACGGTACCGCGCGCATTTTGTGGAACCGCACCATGCCGTATTACGAGCAGGCCCCGTGGCGCGGCACCTGGGCGCAGGATGGCGGCACGCTGATGAACCAGTGCATCCACAACATCGACCTTTTGCAGTGGAGCCTCGGCGGCGAGCCGGACACGGTGTTCGCCATGACGGGCAATTTCCTGCGTGATATCGAGGCCGAGGACTTTGGCGCGGTGCTCATCCGGTTTAAAAACGGAGCCATCGGCATTGTGGAGGGAACGGCCTGCGTCTACCCGAAGAACCTGGAGGAAACGCTCTCCATCTTTGGCGAAACCGGCGCGGCGGTCATCGGCGGCCTGGCTGTTAACCGTGTGGAGACGTGGAATTTCGCCTCCGAGGCCCCGCAGGACAAGGAAGTGGAGGCGCTCTCCGGCAAGGACCCGCACGACGTCTACGGCAGCGGGCACAACGCGCTGTACGCCGATTACATCCGCGCGGTGCGCACAGGCGAGCCGCCGCTCGTGAGCGGAGAAGAGGGCGTCAAGGGCATGAAGATTATCCTGGCGGCGTACCAGTCGCAGAAGACCGGCTTGCCCGTCCAATATGACGCCGTCGACTTCGCCACCACGGACATGGAAAACAGCGACGTCCGCTATCAGGCGTAAGGGGGGCGCGGCATGGTCAAAATCCTAACGGTGGTCGGCGCGCGCCCGCAATTTATCAAGGCGTCCGTCGTTTCCGCAGCGCTGCGCGGCCGCGCACGGGAGATCCTCGTGCACACCGGGCAGCACTACGACAAAAATATGTCAGATATTTTCTTTGAAGAATTGCGCATCCCGAAGCCGGCCTACAACCTCGGCGTCGGTTCCGGTACGCACGGCCGCCAGACCGGCGAGATGCTCGCAAAGATTGAAGAAGTCCTCTTAGACGAAAAGCCGGACCAGATGCTGGTGTACGGCGACACGAATTCCACGCTGGCGGGCGCGCTGGCGGCGGCGAAGCTGCACATCCCGGTGGCGCATGTGGAGGCCGGCCTGCGCTCTTACAACCGCCGGATGCCGGAGGAACAGAACCGTGTGCTTACGGACCACCTCTCCGACTGGCTCTTCTGCCCGACCCAGACGGCCGTGGAAAACCTTTCCAAAGAGGGCCTGCGGGAAGGCGTCTCGAAGCCCGGCGACGTGATGTACGACGCGGTGCTGCATTTTTCGAAGCTCGCGGCGGAGGACCCCGCGCGCCAGGATTTCCTGCCCGCGCTCGGCTTGGAGCCGAAGGGCTACCGCCTGGCCACGCTGCACCGCGCGGAGACCACCGACGGCGGCGTGCCGGCTATCACGCGCATCTTTGCGGCGTTTGAGCAGCTGCCCGAGCCGGTGGCTATCCCCATCCACCCGCGCACGCGCCGCCTGGCGGAAGAAGCGCTGCGCCGCGGCGGCTTCCGCAACATCCGCCTGATGGACCCGGTGGGGTACCTGGAAATGCTGCTGCTTACCGCGAACGCAAAGCAGGTGCTCACCGATTCCGGCGGCCTGCAAAAGGAGGCCTGGTTCCTGGAGACGCCCTGCGTGACGCTGCGCAGCGAGACCGAGTGGGTGGAAACGCTCGAGGGCGGTTGGAACGTCCTTGCCCGCCTGGAGACGGAAGACATCCTGGAAAAAGCGCTGCACACGCAGCCGGACCCGGCCGCGCGCCGCCGCAGCCCGTTTGGGGACGGGGACGCCTCCGGGAAGATTGCAGACACGCTGCTGTCAGGGAGGAAGCCATGAATATCATACTCATCAACCATTACGCCGGGTCCGACCGCCACGGCATGGAATACCGGCCGTTTTACATGGCGAAGCGTTGGGTCCAGGCGGGCTGCCAAGTGACGGTGGTGGCCTCGTCCTATTCCCACCTGCGCAGCCAGAACCCGGACCTGCTCGGCGGGAACACGCGCGAGGAGTTCATCGACGGCGTGCGGTTTTTCTGGATCCGCGGCCCGCATTACGAGGGCAACGGCATGGGCCGCATCCTCAACATGCTCTCGTTCCTCAAGGGGTTGTACCAGTATGAATCGAAGATTACCGCGCAGGGGAAGCCGGACGCGGTGATTGCCTCGTCCACTTATCCGCTGGATATCT
The DNA here is from genome assembly GCA_944380775.1 of uncultured Clostridia bacterium. Taxonomy (GTDB): domain Bacteria; phylum Bacillota; class Clostridia; order Oscillospirales; family Acutalibacteraceae; genus CALWKP01. The sequence goes on from CALWIP010000009.1 coordinate 11,585, forward strand.
ACCCGGCGCGGCATCTCGCGAAAAAATACGGCGCGCGCCTGATCTACGAGGTGCACGACCTCTGGCCGCTCAGCCCGATGGAATTGGGCGGCATGAGCAAACACCACCCGTACATTATGCTGATGCAGGCGGCGGAAAATTATTGCTACCGCCACAGCGACGCGGTGGTGTCCATCCTGCCCTGCGCGAAGGAACACATGGTGGAACACGGCATGGCGCCGGAGAAATTCGTCTGCATCCCGAACGGCATTGTCAAAGAGGATTGGGAAAAGCCGTTCCCGGCGCAGCTCCCCTACGCGGACCTGCTCGGCGAATTCCACCGCGACGGCTATTTCCTCATCGGCTACGCAGGCGCGCACGGCATTGCGAACGCGCTGGACAGTTTTGTCGAGGCGGGCGCGCTGCTCAAGGACCGCAAGATCAAGCTGATCCTTGTCGGGCAGGGGCCGGAACGCGCGCGCCTCAAGCAGAAGATTGCCGACATGGGCCTGCGGGACCAGGTGGAGTCGCTGGAGGCGGTGGGCCGCAGCGAGGTGCCCGCGCTGCTCTCGCAGATGGACGCGCTCTACATTGGCCTGCAGCGCCAGCCGCTCTTCCGCTTCGGCGTGAGCCCGAATAAATTGATGGATTACATGATGGCGGCCAAGCCCGTCATCTTCGCCATTGAGGCAGGCAACGACATGGTGAAAGACGCGCAGTGCGGCGTCTCCATCCCGCCGGAGGACAGCAAAGCCATCGCTCGCGCGGCCGCCAAGCTCTCGGAGCTGCCGGCGCCGGCGCTGCGCAAGCTGGGCGAAAACGGCCGCGCCTACATCCTCAAGCACCACGAGTACGGCGTGCTCTCCGAGGAATTTTTGCGCGTGCTGCAAAAGCCTGCTGAGGGGGAAAGGGGCTGAGCTGCGCAAGGTTCTTCCCTTGACGGGGCGCTCTGTTTCTGCTATAATAGCTTCAGATTTTTACAGGCGAGGTGAAAAGATGTTTCAATTTTCTTGCAAATAATGATGAGATGGTGCGGGGACCGGTTGATCCGGGCATTGCCGTGCCTTTTGCAAGAAAGTTGAAGGTCTCATTTCTCAGATTCCCGGCGCCGCCCCCTTGAACGCGGGTACGGCGGCGCTTTGGCGGGCTGCAAGGACTTGCTTTCTTGCAGCCTGTTTTTTGTTTTCCGAAAAAGGAGGAATGAGAGATGTCGATGATCCGTGTGGAGGACCTCACCTTCGCCTATCCGTCCAGCTTCGACAATATTTTTGAGCATGTCAGCTTTCAGATCGACACCGATTGGAAACTGGGGTTGATAGGGAGAAACGGGAGGGGGAAAACAACTTTCCTAAAACTCCTGCAAGGGCAATATGAATACGAGGGGAAAATCTGGTCCTCGGTTCTGTTTGATTACTTCCCTTACCCGGTGGAGGATCCGGGGAGGCTCACGGGAGAGGTCCTTTCCTCGGCTTGCCCCGGGGCGGAGGAATGGGAATTTTTGCGCGAGCTGTCTGATCTGGAAGTGAAGGAAGACGTGCTCTGGCGGCCGTTTTACACCCTTTCCCACGGGGAACAGACCAAGGCGCTGCTCGCCGCGCTTTTTTTGAACGAGGAGCATTTTTTGTTGATCGACGAGCCGACCAACCATTTGGACGGGAACGCGAGGGAGACGGTCTCGGCTTATTTGCGGAAAAAGAAGGGGTTCCTTTTGGTTTCCCATGACCGCAGCTTTTTGGACGGCTGCGTCGACCACATTTTATCCCTGAACCGGTCCAATATCGAAGTGCAAAGCGGGAATTTTTCCTCTTGGTACCGCAATTTCCAACAGCGGCAGGAGTATGAGCTCGCCCAGAACGAAAAATTAAAAAAAGATCTCGCGCGGATGCAGAAAGCCGCCCGGCAGAGCCAAAGCTGGGCCGCCGCGGCGGAGAAAGCCAAGAAAGGGAACCGGACAGGCGCAGCCGCGGTGGACCGGGGGTATCTTGGCCACAAGGCGGCGAAGATGATGCAGCGGGCGAAAAATATCGAGGCCCGGCAGCAGCGCGCGCTGGAGGAAAAATCCGGCCTGCTCAAAAACCTGGAAACGGCAGAGGACCTGAAGCTTTCTGCGCTGCCCTATGGGAGAGCGCCTTTGGCGGCGTTTTCCCAGGTGGCCCCGGCGTTTTGCGGGAAAGAGGTCTGCGGGCCGGTCTCGCTGGAAATCCGGCAGGGGGACCGCATCGCGTTGGACGGGAAAAACGGCTCCGGGAAAAGCAGCCTCCTCAAGCTTCTGATGGGCCAGCCTCTGGAACACCGGGGGACGCTGGCCGTCGGTTCGGGGGCCGTCCTATCCTATGTCCCGCAAGACCCTTCCGGCTTGTCGGGGCGGCTGTCGCAGTTTGCAGAGGTTTACCGGCTCGACGAGAGCCTGTTCAAGGCCATCCTTCGCAAAATGGGTTTTTCCCGGGTCCAGTTTGAAAAGAACATGGAAGATTTTTCTGCAGGCCAAAAGAAAAAGGTGCTGCTTGCAAGAAGCCTTTGCGAGAGAGCGCACCTCTATGTATGGGACGAGCCGCTCAATTATATTGACATTGCTTCCCGCATCCAAATTGAAAATTTGATCCGGACATTTTCCCCCACCATGATTTTTGTAGAGCACGACCTCGCGTTCCGGCAGGCGGTCGCGACAAAAACGGTTCGCCTGACGGACCCCCCGCAGGAAGCGGAGGGATAAGAAAATGCCGGCCCGCCCCGGGCCGGCATTTTGCCGCTTGCTTTGGTTCAGTTTCAACCCTGGGCGCTGTACGCCAGGTTTAAGGAGCCGTCTAGCTCGTAGAGCCGCCGGTAGAGTTCCGACGCGCGCGTGCGGTAATATTCCATCACGGCGCTCGCCGCCGTCACGCGGGAAAGGCTGCCGCCCTCCGCCTCGGCTTGTTCGGCGATGGCCTGCAGCGCCGCGGGGGTATCCGCCACCCACTGCTCCTGCTCGGCCCGCACCTGCTCGCGTTCTTCCGCGCCGGCTTCGTCCAGCAGGCGCTTGTACGCCGAATCGACTTCATTTTCCCAAATGGCCGCGTAGTCGTTGGCCAGCTGCAGCATGTCGGTGGTAGAATACGCGTCCTCCTGCGCCAAGCGGTAAGAGGCGTCGATGGGGTTTTCTGCAAACGCCTCGTCAAACGCTTCGTCGCCGGTGGCGATGGAATTAACCACGTCAGAGCCGGAAGAGGCTTCGCTCTCCGGCGGGGCGGTACTCACGGACGATTCCGCCGGCGGGGCGGAGCTTTCTTCCTCAGAGCCGAACAGGCTGCACCCGAAAAGGGTCCCGGCCAAGATTAAAAGCGCGGCCGCTCCAGCCGCTGCCTGCATGTGTCTCAAATCCTTCCCGTCCTTTCTGTACCAAATTCCCTCCCTTCTAACTCTAACATATTCCCCGCGCGTTGGCAATAAACAGTTTTGTCACCACGAAAGGAAGCGCACGGCGGCTGGCGCGACCCGGCGGAAAATGGCCGGAAGATCCCGCAGTGGGAGCGGGTTGCGCCCCCGGCCGAGCTCCACCGTGAAGCCGGGACGGTCGAAACGCTCGATGAACCAGTCTTTGAAGCCGCCCGACGCCGCCAGGCCTTCCGGCCGCGCGACGCGGTAGCCCGTTTCGCGCGCAAAACGTTCCGCCAATTCGGCTGCGCCGTCCGGCGCATGGCCCGCGTAGTCCGCGTAGATCTCCTCGCCCTGGGCGTGGAACGCCGCCACGCGGGAAAACCCGGCCTGGCGGCAGTAGTTGGCCAGCGCGTGGCTCTCCGGCTCACTCTCTGGGGAGGGCCCGCCGTACTGGGAAGCGCACGGCCCGGTGATGCCCGCCGCCTGTTCGCTGCGCCGCAGCGCGTACCACCCGGCGTTGAAATTGTGGTTGAGGTCCACGCCGCGCGCGTTCGCCTGCCAGCGCCGCCAGTGGCCCGCTTCCCGCACCAGGCCGGAAAACCGCCCCGCCGCGCGCGGGCCGCGCCGCGCAACCGCGAGGCCGTCCGGGTTGACGCAGGGCGCGACCGAGAGGCCGCGCATCCCGAGAATGCCGGAAAGGCCGCCGTCCGCGCCGCTTTCTAAAGTATCGCACAGCAGGGCTGCGAAATTGAGCAAAAACAGGCTGGAGATCCCCTCCAGGCCGTGGAAGCCGCCCGCGTACAGCACGCCGCCCTCCGCGCGGCCGAATTCCAGCGCGCAGAGCGGGCGGCCGAGCGCGCTCTCGCCCCACTGCACTAAGCGGGCGCGCCGCCCCGCGAGGCCCTCCAGCGCGGCGTTCATCGCTTCGGGGCGCAAAAACCGCGCCGAGCGGTACGGCAGAGCCGGTCGTTTTCCCATTCCGCATTCTCCTTCCTTTGTGGCAGGATATGCGCCGGGAAGGGCGCTTATGCGCGTTGCAATCCGCCGCGCGATGCTTTATAATGGAGGGGAGATCCAAAAAGGAGAGGAAAACGATGAAATTGACGGAAAAAACCGTGAGCCAAACGTATCTTTACCGTGGGAAGATTATTAACGTCCGCTTGGACGACGCGGAGCTGGAAAACGGCAAGCTCGCCAAGCGGGAGGTTGTGGAGCACCCCGGCGGCGTGACGGTCGGCGCGTTAAACGAGAAAAACGAGATGCTCTTTGTGCGGCAGTTCCGCTACCCGTACGGCGAAGTGATCCTCGAGGCCCCGGCCGGCAAGCTGGAAAAGGGAGAGGACCCGCTGGAGGCCGGCAAGCGCGAGCTGAAAGAGGAGACCGGCGCGACGGGCGAGGACTACCAATTCCTCGGCAATTTGTACCCGACGCCGGGCTATTGCGGGGAGATTATCCGCCTGTATTTCTGCCGCGTCAAGGAATGCGGCGCAGCCCACCCGGACGACGACGAGTTTTTGGAGGTGGAACGCATCCCGCTCGACCGCGCGGTGGAAATGGTCCTGAACAACGAGATCCCCGACGCGAAAACGCAGGTGCTGATCTTAAAGATCGCGCGCCTGGTGGAGAAGGCCTGACGGCAGCAAGCAGGGGAATCAAAAAATCCCGCCGGAACCGGTTCCGGCGGGATTTTTGACGCGGTTGGCCCGCTAGTTACAGCAAGGTGGCGCGCAGCTCTTCCGGCGATTTCGGGGAGAGCAGGGCGGGCGCGATGTCAAACGCCGTCACAGCGCCGGTTTGGCCCTGTTTTGCCAGGCGGTAGACGGCGCGCGCATAGCACACGAGCACGCTGGCGGTGAACTCCGGGTTGGAGTCGAGCTTGAGCGAGAACTCCATCACCTCGCGGTTGTTTTCGCCGGTCTTCCCGCTGCGGATGACGAACCCGCCGTGCGGCATTTTTTTATGATCCCGCTGCAATTCCTCTTCGCTGATGAAATGTACCGTGGTGTCGTAATCGCTGAAATAATTCGGCATTTCGCAGATGGCGCGCTCCATCTCCGCGCGGTTCGCGCCCTCTTCGGCCACGACAAAGCATTCGCGCGTGTGCATTTGGCGCGCGGTAAACTGCGGCTGCGCGCCGCTGCGGGCGGCTTCCATCGCAGACTCCACCGGTACGGTGTACTGCACGGCGTCCTTCACGCCCGGCACGCGCCGCAGCGCGTCAGAGTGCCCCTGGCTTACGCCGCGGCCCCAGAACGTGTAGTGCGCGCCCTGTGGCAAAAACGCCTCGCCGTACAGCCGGTTGAGCGAGAACAGGCCCGGGTCCCAGCCGATGGAGATGGCGGCGAGGTGGCCGCTCTCCTTGGCGGCGCGGTCCACGTTCTCAAAATATTCCGGGATGCGCGCGTGCGTGTCGAAGCTGTCCACCGTGTGGAATAGCGCGGCGTACTGCGGGCCCATCGCGGGCAGGTCTGTGGCGGAGCCGCCGCAGAGGATCATCACGTCGACGCGGTCCCGCCAGGCGGGGGCGTCGTCTACGTGGAGCACCGGCACGCCGGGGGTCTGCACGGCGACATGCGCCGGGTCGCGGCGCGTGAACACGGCCGCCAACGCGAGGTCCTCATTTTGGCGGATGGCTTGTTCCACGCCGCGCGCGATATTGCCATAGCCTAAAATGCCAATTTTGATTTTTTCCATGCTTTGCGTCATCCTTTCTTGCTTGGGGGGTTCTATGGAGATGGCGGGGTCAATACAGGACGACGGTGTCGCCCCGGACCGCACAGCGCCGTTCATAGCTCTGTTGTTCGCCGCTTTCGCAGTCGTAAATCGAGTGGAATTCGAACGAATCCTTTTCATCGCTCAAAATGTACCGCAGGAGCAGGAAGCGGTCCTCCACGCAGGAGACGAAATCGCCCCATTCGCTGTTGTAGCTTGCGTCCACCGACGAATGCAGGACGCCCTGCACATGGCGCGCGCCGCCCTCTTCCCACAGGCGGTAGATCTTCCCGGCGGCGCGGTCGAAAAAGAGGGAACTGCCGGGCGGGCTGTCTTCGAGCACGGCGGCGATGGTTTTCTGCCCGGTCGCGCGGTCGAGCGCGCAGATGCGGCGGTCCCGGCGGGGGAAATATTCCGCGAAGAAATACAGGTTTTCATCATCTGCGCACGCGTAGCGGACCATGCCGCGCGTGCCGGCGTGGAAGAGCAGTTCCAGCGGGAATTCCGCCCGGGAGGCTTTCGCGCAGGCGAGGAAATCTGCGAGCGTGCATTTCCAAATGCGGTCGCAGGATTCCCGGCCGGAGGGGTTCCCTTCGAGGAACAGGCGTTCTTTTTCCGCTTCCGGGCAGCACGGGTCAAGAAACAGGAGGCAGTCTTCGCCGCCAAGCGCGCACGGCAAAACCTGGCCGGCGGCGCCGTTGCAGACGCGGGCGTCTTTCACATAATAATACCACCCATTTTCGATGTCGTAAAGGCAGACCGCATGCCGGTAGCCGGTTAAACGCTGGTATTCCGCAAAAAGCCCGCCGGGGTCGCCGTCCGGCCCGGCGTAGAACAGCAGGTGCCCGGCGTCGAGCGCGAGACACCCGGCAAACGAGCCGGGCAGGCGGAGCAGCGCGAAGTTCTTTTCGCGGCCGGTTTCCTTTTCCAGCCGGAGGATCCACGCCGTGCCGCCGCCGTTTTCCATTACCAAAAGGAGGTCCTGCGGGAAGGCGAAACAATGCCTCCGGTAGGACGGGTCGCTCAAAATATAATTTGCAACGATGTGTTCCCGCCGCGCCGCGCGGTCGTATGACAGGAGGAACAGGCTGTTCAGGCCTTCCTCCAGCTTTTCTTCCGCATAATAGATCGTCTCGTCCCCCACCTCGACCAACTCGATTGCACTGTTGGCCATCAGGTTCCGAATATCGATCACCGTCAACCCGATCATCCTCCTTTTTTTGCATCGCGCGCTGCGACAGGCTGCGCCTGCACCGCCGCGCGGCAGGCTACGCCTGCACCACCGCCGCGCGCTGCGGCCTCCGGCCGCCCGGCTGGGTGCTAGCGCTGAAGTTCGCCGCCCGCGTTGCAGCCTTCCTGGTGGTATTATACCATAAATTCCCTTGAGAAGGAGGGGGATTTTCAGGAGGAAGGAAATTTTTTCTGCCCCGCGCCCGGTTTCCCCGCAATTTCCGCAAAAGGGGATTGCCGTTTGCTGGAAAGTGTGGTATTCTGAAAAAAGATTCCACGGAATCTGGACTTTTTTTGGAGGAGATGTGAAAATGGACACCGCTGCGCTGACCCAGTGCTACCGGGAAACGGACCGCGACTGCGCGCTTCTCTGGTACCGCATCCACAACCACGAACCTTACGACAAAGAATTGTTCCTTCCTACGCCGGAAGCGATGGACGACGTCCGCCGCGCGTACAACGCCCTGCGGGAGCGCGTCAATGCGCTGGAAGAACCAGACAACGTCTTCGGCCTGGTGAAAAACCATCTGAATGATTTCCTTGACTCGCTTGGCTTTTCGATGGAAGAGGTCGAAAACGGCCCCGAGGGCATGCTGGCTGGCTTCCGCTACCAGATGCAGCACACCGTGCGCTGCGACCGCCGCCCCGACGAAGAGCGCTGCGCCGGCCTGGAGCGCCGCATCGGCTTGCTCAAACAGAACCAGGCGGCGCTGCAAGCTTTGCTGGAATCCCGCCCGGCGGAAGGGCGCGCCAAGGTGGCCCGCGCGCTGCGCAAGAGCGCCTTGGACATGAAGCGCGAAGCCGAGCTGCTGGAGACCTCGTTCCCCACGTTCACCGAGAGCCAGATTGCCCGCGTGCGCGCTGCAATTGGAACGCTCTGCGGCGAAATGGAGGAGATCGCCGGGAACCTCTCTACGGAAGCGGTTTCTTCCGAAGAGCTGCTGCGCGACGACCTGAGCCGCTCCCTGAAAATGGAGGGCGACAGCTACCGCAAGCTGCTGCACGACCGCCTCGGCGTCTCGCTGGACGAGCTGCTCGCCTGGCATAAGGAAGAAATGGACCACACCCGCAGCGAGGTGTTCCGCCTTGCCTCCGAGCTGCCAATCGACGGGCCGAAACCCCAGACCATGCAGGAGGTCAGCGACGTGCTGTTCCGCTACGCCGGCCCGTGCTCGAGCGCGCAGGAGATGTTCGACCGCGCCAACGGCTACTTAAAGCGCACCCGCGCCCTTGCGCACGAATATGTCTGGCTGCCTGAGGACGAGACCTGCCGTTGCGTCCCGCTGCCGGAATGCTACAAGGATTCCTACCCCTGGGGCGGCTATGAAGGCGGCGATTTCTCGCGCCGTCCGTTCCGCGGCCAGATGTTCCTCAACCAGTTCAATTACCAGAACATCACCGACGGCTGGATTAAGATGAACACGATGCACGAGGCCTATCCGGGCCACCATGTGCAGTTTGTGCGCGCCGTCACCGACACCACGCCGGAGACGGTTAAGATCGGCGCAAAGCACGTCCCGCTCGAAGAAGGCATCTGCCTGCGCACCGAGCAGGCCTTCAAATTTGTCTTTGAAGAGGACCCGTTCTTCCCGCTCTTCGTTGCGTTCCGCCGGCATCACACCTCTACGCGCATCTTGGTGGACCTCCTGCTCTTCTATTACGGCGAGCCCATCGAGGAAGCCGTCAAAACCTACGAGCGCGAGCTCGGCTTTGACCGCGTCACGGCGCGCGCCCAGGTGCAGGGCCACCAGAATTCGCCGGGTTACTTCACCTGCTATTATTACGGCATGAAGAAAATGTGCGACTGGGAGAAGAAGTACGGCTACGGCCTCAAGGAATACACCGAGATGCTCTTCTCGGCGGGCTATATCAGCATGGACAGCCTGTACCGCTATGTGCAGCTCACGGATGCGGAGCGCAAGCGCTACTATACTGAATTTGCCAGCCTGCTGATGAAGCCGGTGCCGGTTATCAACGATTAATCCGTCCGTTTTGCGGCCTTCGCGGCGGGGCTTCCCCGCCGCGCGGCTGCCGGGACTTCCGGCGCGGGGGCGAAGGCCCTATCGTTGCGCGTGCAACGGTACAGCGCCGGGGAAAGGGGGAGGAGTTCTTGCGGCTGATGTGGCTGATCAACCGGATTTCGCGGAGCTACACGATGTACCGCAACAACCAGCTTGAGGGCGAGGGCATTAACGGCTACCAGCACCGCTACATCCTTTGGATCTGCAACGAACCGGGCATCCCGCAGGATGAACTGGTCCGCCAAAGCTGCGTGCACAAGAGCAGCGTGGCGCGCCAGTTGGCCCTGCTGGAACAAAACGGGTTTATCACGCGCGCGCCGTGCCCGACGGACCGCCGCCAGCTTCTGGTGTACCCCACCGGCAAGGCGGAGGAGGTGTTGCCGCGGGTGCGCGCTGTGCGCGACTGGTGGAACAGCCGCCTTTTGGAGGAGTTCACCCCGCAGGAGCGGGAGCAGCTCGAGTCGATGCTGGCCCGCCTGGCGGAAAAAGCGGACCAGGTCCTGAAGGACCCGGAGAGAGGGGGAGAACCGGCCTGAAAAAGATTTTGGGATACTTGCGCCCCTATGCGCTGCGGATGAGCATTGGGGTCACGATTAAATTTCTCGGCACGATTACGGAATTGTTCCTGCCGTGGTTGCTGTCGTACCTCATCGACGAGGTGGTGCCGCGCCGCGACATGGACCAGGTGCTGCTGTACGGCCTGGTAATGCTGCTGTGTTCGCTGGCGGCGTGGGGCGGCAACGTGCTTGCCAACCGGATGGCTTCGCGCGTGGCGCGCGACACCACCGAGCGCCTGCGGCACGACCTTTATACGCGCATTTCTTACCTTTCCTGCCGCCAGACCGACGAATTTACCGTCTCGTCGCTCGAGTCGCGGCTGACGTCCGATACCTATAATATCCACCAGATGATCGGCATGATGCAGCGCCTGGGCATCCGCGCGCCGATCCTGCTCGTCGGCGGCATCGCCGTCACGCTTTCGCTTGAGCCGGTGCTCACGCTGGTCTTGGTGTCCATGCTGCCGTTCGTCTTCTGGGTGGTGTTCCGCATCTCGCGCCGCGGCATCCCGCTGTTTGGCGAGTTGCAGCGCGCGGTAGACCGCATGGTGCGCGTGGTGCGCGAAAACGCCTCCGGCGTGCGCGTGGTCAAGGCGCTTTCGAAGACGGCCTATGAGCGCGCGCGCTTTGAAACCGTAAACGGCGACGTCACGGCGAAAGAAACCAAGGCCAACGTCACCATGGCGGCGAGCGGACCGCTGATGAACCTGTTCCTCAACGGCGGTCTGACGCTGGTGGTCGTGGCCGGCGCCTTCCGCGTGGATTCCGGCGCAACCAAGCCCGGTACCATCCTCGCGTTCCTCAATTATTTTACGATCATCCTCAATGCGCTGCTGTCCATCAACCGCATGTTCGTCATGTTTTCGCGAGGGTCCGCGTCCGCCAAGCGCATCGCGGAGGTGCTCGACACGCCGGAGGACCTCGTCCCCGGAGAGCGCGACCATCAAGACAGCCCCTACCACATCGAGTTTGACAACGTCAGCTTCGCCTATCACACCGGGCGCGCGGAAGCGGTGTCCGGCATCACGTTCCATGTGCGGCGCGGCGAAACGCTGGGCATCATCGGCGCCACCGGCTCGGGGAAGTCCACCGTGCTGCAGTTGCTCATCCGGTTTTACGACCCAGACAGCGGCGTCGTACGCATTGATGGGGACGATGTACGCGGCATCCCCGCCGAGGAGCTGCACGCGAAATTCGGCGTGGTCTTCCAAAACGACGTGCTGTTTGCCGACACCATTGAAGAAAATATCCGGTTTGGCCGCACGCTGGAGGAAAACGGGCTGGAAGAGGCCGCCAAAAACGCGCAGGCCGCCGAATTCATTGGCGAGCTGGAAGAAGGGTTCCAGTACGGCCTGGCCATTCGCGGCTCCAACCTGAGCGGCGGGCAGAAACAGCGCCTGTTGATTGCGCGCGCGCTGGCCAAAAAGCCGGAGATCCTGATCTTGGACGACTCGTCCAGCGCGCTCGATTACCAGACCGACGCCAAGCTGCGCCGCGCCCTGCGGGAGAAATTCCAGGGGACGACGTCGATTATCGTGGCGCAGCGCGTAAGCTCGATCCAGCACGCGGACCGGATTTTGATGATGGAAAACGGCTGCGTCATCGGCGACGGCACGCACGAAGAGCTGCTGCGCACCTGCGCGCCGTACCGGGAGATCAGCGAATCGCAGATGGGAGAGGTGACGCATGAAGCTGATTAGCAAGCCGAAAAAGCTGGCGGCGGGCGAGGCGCTGCCCAAGGCGGAGCGCGCGAGAGACCCGAAATATGTCCTGCTGCGGCTCTGGCGCTACCTCTACCGCTACAAATGGTTGATGGCCCTGGCGCTGGTGCTCACCATTGCGAGCAACTTGTTCGGCCTGGTGGGGCCGATGCTCTCCGGCTACGCCATCGACGCCATTCACGGCGCGGGGGACGTCGACTACCCGCTGGTGTTCTTCTACGCCGGCCTGATGATCCTGTTCTATGCGCTCTCGTCGCTGCTTTCCTATGTTTTGAGCCGCACGATGATCCGGCTCAGCCAGCGCATTGCCTTTCAGATGCGCAAGGACGTCTTCGACCACCTCACCGAGCTGCCGGTCGGCTTTTTTGACCGCACCCCGGCCGGGGACTTGGTCAGCCGCATCTCCTACGACATCGACACCGTCAACGCCTCCCTTTCCAACGACCTTTTGCAGATCTGCGCCAGCGTCATCACCGTTGTCGGCTCGCTGGTGATGATGCTTTCGCTGGCCCCGGCGCTCGTTTCAGTGTTTGCCGTGACCATCCCGGCCTCTATTTTCCTCACACGCTACATGGCGCGCAAAGTGCGCCCGCTGTTCCGCCGGCGTTCTGCCAAGCTCGGCGAGCTCAACGGCTATGTGGAAGAGGTTGTGAGCGGCCAGAAAACCGTGAAGGCTTACCACCAGGAAGAGACGATGATCGGCCGCTTCGACCGCCGGAACACGGACGCGGCGGACGCCTACTACAACGCGGATTATTACGGCAGCATGACCGGCCCGTCCGTCAATTTCATCAACAACCTCTCGCTCTCGCTCATCAGCGTGCTCGGCGCGGCGTTCTATTTAATGGAAAGCATCTCGCTGGGCGTGCTCTCGTCGTTTGTGCTCTACTCCCGCAAATTCTCCGGGCCCATCAACGAGGCGGCGAACATCCTCAGCGAATTGCAGTCCGCGTGCGCGGCGGCGGAGCGCGTGTTCCGCCTCATCGACGAGCCCGCCGAGCCGGCGGACCCGGACGGCGCGGAAGAGCTGGAGGAGGTTTCCGGCGACGTGCGCATGGAGCATGTGCGTTTTGGCTACCTGCCCGGCCGCACGATCATCCACGACCTGAGCTTCCACGCGGAGCCGGGCAGCCTGACGGCCATTGTCGGCCCCACGGGGGCGGGCAAGACGACGCTCATCAACCTGCTCATGCGCTTTTACGATCCGGAGTCCGGCGCCATTTACCTCGACGGCAAAAACACCGCGCTGCTTACGCGCAAGAGCGTGCGCCGCGCCTTTACGATGGTGCTCCAGGATACTTGGCTGTTTACCGGTACCATTTACGAGAACATTGCCTATGGGAAGGAGGGCGCGACGCTCGCGGATGTGCAGAACGTCTGCAAGGCGGCGCGCATCCACGACGCCATCGAGCGCATGCCGCAGGGCTACGACACGGTGCTCACCGGAGAGGGCTCCGGCCTTTCCAAGGGCCAAAAGCAGCTAATGACCATTGCCCGCGCGATGCTGCTGGATTCGAATATGCTTATCCTCGACGAGGCAACCTCGAACGTTGACACCCAGACCGAGCAGAAGATCCAGCTCGCCATGCGCGAACTGATGAAAGGGAAAACCTGCTTCGTCATCGCGCACCGGCTTTCCACCATCCGCAATGCGGACCATATCCTCGTCGTGCAGGACGGCGACATTGTGGAACAGGGAAACCATGCGTCTCTGCTGAAGAAGAACGGCCTTTACGCTGCGCTGTACACCTCGCAGTTCCAGTGAAGCTTGCCCGTCCCGCCGCATAAACGCGGCGGGATTGGGGCATGCTGGGAAAAGGAATGGAAAGGGGAGGAAAACTGCACAAAAAAATTAAAAAAATTTCTTGCAAAAAAGAGAATTGAGGTCTTGTATCTGACCGGTAAATATGGTATTATAATCAAGCACGACTGCAACAGATATGCGATGAAGCGGGAGGTTGCGGCCCCCAAAGGGCCGGTTTTTCCGTGGAGTATGTCCGATTTTAAACCGGGCGACAGAATCGATGAGCGGCAACGCGGTTTTCAGACGGCCGGAGGGTTCCCTCCGTGCGCGCCGCCGCGCAGCTCAGACGTTTTTATGCCATGCACCCGGATCTTTTCTGAAAAAAGGGTCCGATTTTTTTATGCCGGGGTACGGAACACCCGGCGGGGTGTGGAAAATAAAAGCGCCGCCCGCCACTATGTTAAGGAGGCGATTTTTCGTGGCAGTCAAAGAAAAAATCAGGATTCGCATCAAAGGGTACGACCACCAGCTGGTAGACCAGTCGGCGGAGAAGATCGTACAGACGGCCAAGCGCACGGGCGCGCGGGTTTCCGGCCCGGTGCCGCTGCCGACCGAAAAGCAGATTGTTACCATCCTGCGCGCGGTCCACAAGTACAAGGATAGCCGCGAGCAGTTTGAAATGAGGACCCACAAGCGGCTGATTGACATCCTCCGGCCCTCGAACAAGACGGTAGAGTCTTTGATGAGCCTGGAACTCCCTGCCGGCGTCGAGATCGAGATTAAACTCTGAGCTTGACCTACCGCAGCTGGGGTCATGTTGGCGGAAACGTCAACCAATAACCTGCATAGGAGGTATATGACATGCAAAAGGGGATCATTGGCCGCAAAATCGGCATGACGCAGATTTTCGACCAGAACGGGAACGTCGTTCCCGTCACCGTAGTGGAAGCCGGCCCGTGTGTGGTCGCGCAGAAGAAGACGGTGGAAAACGACGGCTACGCATCCATCCAGGTCGGTTTCGGCGACTTAAAGCCGAACAAGGTGAACAAGCCCATGAAGGGCCACTTCGCCAAGGGCGACGTCGCGCCGAAGCGCGCGCTGCGTGAATTCCGCCTGGAGAACACCGAAGCCTACAACGTGGGCGACCTCATTAAGGCGGACGTTTTCGCCGAGGGTGAGAAGGTCGACGTTACCGGCACCAGCAAAGGTAAGGGCTACGCCGGCGTCATCAAGCGCTGGAACTTCCACCGCCTCAAAGAGACCCACGGCTCCGGCCCGGTCGCGCGGCACGGCGGCTCCAACGGCGCGTGCTCCAGTCCGTCCCGCGTATTCCCCGGCCTGAAGATGGCCGGCCACCTCGGCGCCGAGAAGGTCACGGTGCAGAACCTCACCGTGGTGAAAGTTGATGCTGAGAATAACCTGATCGCCATCAAAGGCGCCGTACCCGGCCCGAACGGCGGTATCGTTGTCATCCGCGACAGCGTGAAGGCGTAAGGGAAGGAGGAATAACAATGCCCAAAGTAGCAGTATTGGATATGACCGGTAAGGAAGTCGGGCAGATCGAGCTGTCTGACGCGGTGTTCGGCGTAGAGCCCAACAAGGCCGTTATGCTGGACCTCGTGAAGAACTTCCTGGCAAACCGCCGGCAGGGCACGCAGTCGGCGCTCACGCGCGCCGAGGTTTCCGGCGGCGGCAAGAAGCCGTGGCGCCAAAAGGGCACCGGCCATGCGCGCCAGGGTTCCACCCGCGCGCCGCAGTGGACGCACGGCGGCGTGGTGTTCGCCCCGAAGCCGCGCAGCTACCGCTATACCGTCAACAAAAAGGTGCGCCGCCTGGCCATGAAGTCGGCCTTCTCCAGCAAGGTGCTGGACAACGAACTGGTGGTGCTGGATAAAATCGAGCTCGACAGCTACAAGACCAAGGCTGTTGCCGCAATGCTCAAGGCCGTGGGAGCCGGGAAAAAGGCCCTCATCGTGCTGGAGAATGTGGACAAGAAGGTCGTCGCTTCCGCTGCGAACATCCCCGGCGTGAAGACCGCGACCGTCAACACCTTGAACGTCTACGACATCCTCAACGCCGACAAGTTCATCGTCGCGAAGGACGCCGTGGCGAAGATTGAGGAGGTGTACGCATAATGACTGCGCAGGATATCGTCATCCGCCCGATCATCACCGAACGGAGCATGGCCGGCATCGCGAACAAGCGCTACACGTTTGAAGTGGCGAAGAGCGCGACGAAAATCGACATTGCCCGCGCCGTGGAGGAGCTCTTCAAGGTAAAGGTCGACAAGGTGAACACCATGCATGTGCGCGGCCGCCTGCGCCGCCAGGGCCGCAACGAGGGCTATACGCCGTCTTGGAAAAAGGCCATCGTCACCCTTTCGGGCGACAGCAAGGCCATCGAATTCTTCGAGGGCATGATCTAAAAAAGCGGAACCCGCTTTTAAACCAAAGCAGGGCAAAAAGCCCTCCCGTCCTGCCAATTCGGAGGCAGGGGCGACGTATGGGGGACCGGCATTCCCCCGCCAAGCCTATTTGAGGAGTGTGATACCGAATGCCTATGATCAACTATAAACCGACGACCCCCGGCCGGCGTGGGATGTCCGTTACGGATTATTCCGGCCTGTCGAAGGTAGCGCCTGAGAAGAGCCTGCTCGCTCCGCTCAGCCATAAATCCGGCCGCAACAGCTACGGCCGCATCACGGTGCGCCATCGCGGCGGCGGCAACCGCCGGAAGTACCGCATCATCGACTTCAAGCGCCAGAAGGCGGATATGCCCGCCACCGTGCTCACGCTCGAGTACGACCCGAACCGTTCGGCGTTCATCGCGCTGGTCCAGTATGAGGACGGCGAAAAGCGCTACATCATCGCCCCGCACGGCCTGAAGGTCGGCGACGTCGTCGTCTCCGGCGCGGCCGCGGACATCAAGCCCGGCAACGCGCTGCCGCTGCAGAACATCCCGGTGGGTACCTTCGTGCACAACGTAGAGCTCTACCCGGGCAAGGGCGCGCAGCTGGCCCGTGCGGCCGGCAACATGGCGCAGCTCATGGCCAAAGAAAACGGCATGGCGCTGCTGCGCCTGCCCTCCGGCGAACTGCGCAACGTCTCGCTGAACTGCATGGCGACGGTCGGCCAGGTAAGCAACATCGACCACGAGAACATGAAGATCGGCAAGGCCGGCCGGAAGCGCCACATGGGCTGGCGCCCGACGGTGCGCGGTTCCGTTATGAACCCGAACGACCACCCGCACGGCGGCGGCGAGGGCAAATCCCCCATTGGCCGTCCGGGCCCGGTTACCCCGTGGGGCAAGCCGGCGCTGGGCTACAAGACCCGCAAGCACCACAACCGCTCCGATAAGTTTATCGTGAGGCGCAGGAACGGCAAGTAAGGCGTACAGAAAGGAGTAACGGAACGATGAGCAGAAGCTTAAAGAAAGGTCCTTATGTACAGCCTGTGCTGCTCAAAAGGATCCAGGATATGAACGCGGCCGGCGAGAAGAAGATCGTGAAGACCTGGAGCAGGGCCTCCATCATCTTCCCGGATTTTGTCGGCCACACCATCGCGGTCCACGACGGCCGCAAGCATGTCCCGGTTTATGTTACGGAGGACATGGTAGGCCACAAGCTCGGCGAATTTGCGCCGACGCGCACGTTCAAGGGACATTCCGGTTCCAAAACAACAGGCAAATAAGGCCGAAAGGAGTGTGTATAGCATGGAAGCAAGGGCTTGCTTGAAATATGCCCGCATTTCTCCGCGGAAGGTCTCCATTGTGCTCGACCTCATCCGCAACAAGCCGGTTGATCTGGCGATGGCGATCCTGCGTCATACCCCGAAGGCCGCCTGCGAGGACCTGCAGAAGTTGCTGCGGTCCGCTATGGCGAACGCGGAGAACAACCACAACATGGACGTTTCCCGGCTTTATGTAGCGCAGTGCTATGTGAGCCCCGGCCCGATCCTCAAGCGTATCCGCCCCAGCGCGCACGGGCGTGCATTCCGGGTCCTGAAGAGGACTTCGCATGTGACGCTGGTGCTCAAGGAAAAGGAATAAGAGAAGAGGAGGTACAGTCATGGGCCAAAAAGTAAATCCCCACGGCCTTCGCGTGGGCGTGATTAAAGATTGGGATTCCCGCTGGTTCGCCAAGGACAATGTCTTCGGCGACACCCTGGTGGAAGATTATAAGCTGCGCAAGACCCTGAAGAAGCAGCTCGCCGCGGCCGGCGTGCCGAAGATTGAAATCGAGCGCGACGCCTCCAAGGTGCGCATCCACATCCACTGCGCCAAGCCGGGCATGGTCATCGGCAAGGGTGGCGCGGAGATTGAAAAGCTCCGCCAGCAGTGCGAAAAGATGCTTGGCAAACCGGTTACCATCAACATCGTCGAAGTCCGCTCCCCGGACCTGAACGCGCAGCTCGTCGCCGAGAACATCGCCCAGCAGCTGGAGAAGCGCATCTCCTTCCGCCGCGCGATGAAGCAGTGCATCGGCCGCGCGATGAAGCTGGGCGCCAAGGGCATTAAGACCCAGGTTTCCGGCCGTTTGGGCGGCGCGGAAATCGCCCGCACCGAGCAGTACCACGACGGCACCATCCCGCTGCAGACCCTGCGCGCCGACATCGACTACGGCTTTGCAGAGGCTGCCACCACTTACGGCAGGATCGGTGTGAAGGTGTGGCTTTACAGGGGCGAGGTTCTGCATGACAACCGCAAGCCCCGTAGGGAAGGAGGCAAACAATAATGCTGCTGCCGAAGCGTGTAAAATACCGCAGGGTACATCGCGGCCGGCTCACCGGCAAGGCGTACCGTGGCAATACCGTTGTGTACGGTGATTACGGCCTGCAGGCCCTTGAGCCGACCTGGATCACCTCCAACCAGATCGAGGCGGCCCGTGTCGCGATGACGCGTTACTGCAAGAGGTTCGGTAAGGTGTGGATCCAGATCTTCCCCGACAAGCCGATCACCGAAAAACCGGCCGAAACCCGCATGGGTTCCGGTAAAGGTTCGCCGGAGTACTGGGTGGCCGTGGTCAAGCCCGGCCGCGTCATGTTCGAAATCGGCGGCGTGCCGGAGGAGACCGCCCGCGAGGCGCTCCGCCTGGCTGCGAACAAGCTGCCGATTAAATGCAAGTTTGTAAAAAAGGAAGAAACGGGTGGTGAGCAGTAATGAAGGCCTCAGAGATCAGAGAATTATCGAGAGAAGAGCTTGAGACCAAATTGAAGGACCTCAAGGCCGAGCTCTTTAACCTGCGCTTCCAGCTTGCCATTAACCAGCTCGATAACCCGATGCGCGTATCGGCTGTGAAGAAGGATATTGCTCGCGTTAAAACGGTCCTCCGCGAGAACGAGCTGAAAGACGCCAACGCGTAACGGAAGGAGGATGTAGCTGTGAGCGACAGGAATATGAGAAAAACGCAGGTGGGCAGGGTTGTCAGCGACAAAATGGACAAAACCGTCGTTGTCGCCATTCAGGACAGCGTGAAACACCCGCTCTACAAAAAGGTCATCAAGCGTACCGTACGGCTGAAGGCGCATGACGAGAACAACGAGTGCAGGGTCGGCGACCGCGTGCGCGTAATGGAAACGCGCCCCCTCTCGAAGGACAAAAGATGGCGTCTTGTCGAGATCATTGAGAAAGCCAAATAAGCCCTGCCCCCAGGGGGCGGCCTTTGGCGCTATGCAAAGGAGGAACGTACTGTGATCCAACAGCAGACTTACCTCAAGGTTGCCGACAACACCGGAGCAAAAGAGCTTATGTGCATCCGCGTTTTGGGCGGCACCGGCAGGAGGTATGCCAATATTGGCGACGTCGTGGTTGCTTCTGTTAAAAAAGCGGCGCCCGGCGGCGTGGTAAAAAAAGGCGACGTGGTAAAAGCGGTCATTGTGCGCACGGCTTCGGGCGTACGCCGCAACGACGGCACCTATATCCGTTTTGACGAGAACGCGGCCGTCATCATCCGTGACGACAAGAACCCGAGGGGCACGCGTATCTTTGGGCCGGTGGCCCGCGAGCTGCGCGACAAGGATTACCTGAAGATCCTGAGCCTCGCGCCTGAAGTACTGTGATGGGAGGCGCCCGAGAAATGGAGAAGAAGGTTCATGTAAAAACCGGCGACACCGTCGTCGTCATCAGCGGCAAGGACGTTGGCAAAAAGGGCAAGGTCCTCGCCGTGAGCCCGAAAGAGGGCAAGGTCATCGTAGAAGGCGTCAACATGGTGACGAAGCACGTCAAGCCCCGCCGCATGGGCGAGCAGGGCGGCATCGTCAAGGCGGAGGGCGCCCTGTACGCCAGCAAGGTGCAGCTTTACTGCTCCCACTGCGGCAAGCCGCGCCGCGCCAAGCACAAGGTGAACAGCGATGGCACCAAAGAACGCATCTGCGCAAAATGCGGCGAGTTGCTGTAAGGGAGGTAAAAGACTGTGGCAAGACTGAAAGACTACTACAAGCAGGAAGTTGCCCCCGCGCTGATGAAGAAATTCGGCTACAAGAGCGTGATGCAGATCCCGAAGCTGGATAAGATCGTGATCAACGTAGGCGCCGGCGAGGCGAAGGAAAACGCCAAGGTGATCGATTCCATCACCAACGACATCGCGGCCATCACCGGCCAGAAGCCGCAGGTCTGCCGCGCGAAGAAGTCCGTTGCGAACTTCAAGCTGCGCGAAGGCATGCCCATCGGCGTGAAAGTCACGCTGCGCGGCGAGCGGATGTATGAATTCCTCGACCGCCTCTTCAATGTGGCGCTCCCGCGCGTGCGCGACTTCCGCGGCATCAACCCCAACTCGTTTGACGGCCGCGGCAACTACAACATGGGCGTAAAAGAGCAGCTCATCTTCCCCGAAATCGACTACGACAAGATCGACAAGGTGCGCGGGATGGACATTTGCTTTGTAACGACCGCAACCACCGACGAGGAGTCCCGCGAGCTGCTGACGCTGATGGGCGCCCCGTTCGCGAAGTAAGGAGGGGAACACTGTGGCCAAAACATCGATGAAAATCAAGCAGGCCCGCCCGGCGAAATTTTCCACCCGGAAGTACAACCGGTGCAAAATCTGCGGCAGGCCGCACGCCTATCTCCGCAAATTCGGCGTCTGCCGTATCTGCTTCCGGGAGCTGGCGTATAAGGGCGAAATCCCCGGCGTGAAAAAAGCCAGTTGGTAACAGGTAAGCAAAGGAGGTAACGGCATGCAGATTACAGATACCATCGCCGATTTGCTCACCCGGATCCGCAACGCGAATTCCGCGAAACACGATTCGGTGGAGATCCCGGCTTCCAATATGAAAAAAGCCATCTGCCAGATCCTTCTGGACGAAGGCTACATCCGGAATTTCACGGTGACGGAGGACGGCAAGCAGGGCGTCATCAAGGTCACGCTGAAGTATGGCGAGGGCAAGACCCCGGTCATCAAGGGCCTGCGCAGGGTTTCCAAGCCGGGCCTGCGCATCTATTCCAACGCAGAAGAGCTGCCCCGCGTGATGAAGGGCCTGGGCGTAGCGATTATTTCCACGAGCCGCGGCGTCATGACGGACCGCCAGGCCCGCAAGGAAAACGTGGGCGGCGAAGTGCTCGCGTTCATTTGGTAAGCAAGGGGGTGCAGGTATGTCTCGAATTGGAAGAAAACCCATAAATATTCCCGCTGGCGTCGAGGTTCAAGTCGACGGCAACGTTGTTACGGTGAAGGGCCCGAAGGGGACCCTGACCCAGCAGTTCCACCCGAACATGACCGTTCAGGTGGAGGGCGGCGAGATCACGGTGACCCGCCCCAACGATGAAAAGGAAAACCGCTCGCTGCACGGGCTGACCCGCACGCTCGTCCACAACATGGTGGTCGGCGTGACGGAAGGCTTTAAGAAAGAGCTGGACGTGCTCGGCGTTGGCTACCGCGTGCAGAAGCAGGGCAAAGAAATGATTATGACGCTGGGCTATTCGCACCCGGTGGTTGTAAAAGAGGTGGAGGGCATCACCATTGAGTGCCCCACGCCGAACAAGATCATCATTTCCGGCGCCGACAAGCAGCAGGTCGGCCAGTTTGCCGCCGAAGTGCGCGAGAAGCGCCCGCCGGAGCCGTATAAGGGCAAGGGCGTCCGCTATACTGACGAAGTTGTGCGCCGTAAGGAAGGCAAGGCCGGTAAGGGCGCGAAGAAGTAATGAAGGAGTGAATGACAAATGGTGAATAAGGCTGACACCAAGAAAGCCAGGCTGCACCGCCACACGAGAGTGCGCGGTAAAATCTCGGGCACCGCAGCACGCCCCCGCCTGAATGTGTTCCGCTCCAGCCAAAACATCTACGCCCAGATCATCGACGATGTCGCGGGGGTCACGCTTGCGGCCGCCTCCACCCTGGACAAGGAATTCTCTGGCTATGGCGGAAACAAAGACGCCGCGCGCAAGGTCGGCGAGATGATCGCGAAGCGCGCCGCAGAAAAAGGCATCACCGAGGTCGTGTTTGACCGCGGCGGATATATCTACCACGGCCGCGTCAAAGAGCTGGCCGAAGGCGCCCGCGAGGGCGGCCTCAAGTTCTAAAAGAGGAGGAATACTTTTGGCTAGGATTGACGCAACGTCTATGGAATTAAAAGAGCGCGTCGTCGCCATTAACCGTGTTTCTAAAACGGTAAAGGGCGGCCGCATCTTCAAGTTCGCGGCGCTGGTCGTGGTCGGCGACGGCAACGGCACGGTCGGCTTCGGCATTGGCAAAGCGGGCGAGGTCCCGGATTCGATCCGCAAGGGCATTGAGGACGCGAAGAAGAACCTCATCCACGTTTCCCTGCGCGGCAGCACCATCCCGCACGAGGTGCTCGGCGCTTACGGCGCCGGCCGCGTGCTGCTCAAGCCCGCCGCCCCCGGTACCGGCGTTATCGCCGGCGGCCCGGTGCGCGCCGTGGTAGAGTCCGTCGGCATCAAAGACATTCGTACCAAGGCCCTGCGCTCCAACAACCCGTGCAACGTGGTGCGCGCTACGCTGGAAGGCCTCTCCCGCCTGCGCAATGCAGAGGAGGTCGCGGCGACCCGCGGTAAGTCTGTCAAAGATATCCTGTAAGGAGGGCGAGCAAGATGGCACAGCTGAAAGTAACGCTGGTGAAGAGTCTCATCGGCTGCAAAAAGGACCAGATTGCGACCGCTCAGGCCCTTGGTTTGCGCAAGATCGGCGACAGCACCCTGCAGCCGGAAAATGCGTCGACCAGCGGCAAGGTGGCAAAGATCATCCACCTCGTCGAGGTAAGCAAAGCGTAAACAAGGAGGTGCGAGAATATGAATTTGCATGATCTCACTGCGGTGCCCGGTTCCACCCGGGATGCAAAGCGCATCGGCAGGGGCCACGGCTCCGGCCAGGGCAAAACCGCCGGCAAAGGCCACAAGGGCCAGAAGGCCAGGGCCGGCCGCGGGATGCGCCCCGGTTTTGAAGGCGGCCAGATGCCGCTGCAGCGCCGGATCCCGAAGAGGGGCTTCCGCAACATTTTCGGCAAAGAAATCGTCGCGGTGAACGTCGGCGCGCTGGAGAAGTTTGAAAACGGCTCCGTCGTAGACGCGCAGGCGCTGGTAAACGCCGGGATCCTGAAGAAATGCGGCGACGGCGTAAAGGTTCTCTCGAACGGAAAGTTGACCAAGAGCCTTACCGTGCAGGCCGCGGCTTTCTCTGAGGCGGCCAAGCAAAAGATCGAGGCTGCTGGCGGGAAGGCAGAGGTGATCTAAGCTTGTTTCAGACAATCCGGAACGCTTGGAAGCTCCCTGACCTTCGCAAAAAGATCCTGTTCACCCTGTTTATCATCATCGTGTTCCGTTTCGGCTCGGTCATCCCGGTGCCGTTCCTGAACACAGAAGCCCTGCGCGGCCTGATGGATTCCGTCAGCGCGACGGGCTCGTTCCTGGGCTATATCAATATGCTCACCGGCGGCGCGTTTGCCAACGCAACGCTGTTTGCAATGGGCATTACGCCCTATATCAACAGCTCCATCATCATGCAGCTGCTCACCGTGGCCATTCCGCCGCTGGAGCGCATGGCAAAAGAAGGAGAAGAAGGCCGCAAGAAGATTGCGACCATCACCCGCTACGTCACTGTGCTCCTGGGCCTCATCCAGGGCACCGCGTACTTCTTCTTCCTGCGCAACAGCGCCTACCAGGGCGACAGCATTGTCCTCTATGTGGACGGCTGGGAGCAGGTGTTTGCCGGCGCGGTGATTATCCTCACCTTTACCGCTGGTACGGCGCTGATGATGTGGCTGGGCGAGCAGATTAACCAGAAGGGCGTGGGCAACGGCATCTCGATCCTCCTGTTTGCCGGCATCGTCGCCCGCATGCCCACCACCATTTCGGAGCTGGGCTACTACCTGAGCCTCGCCATGACGGACCCGTCTACAGAAGGCCTCTACTTCGCTTTTGTGCCGCTGTTTGTGGTCCTGTTCCTGGCGGTTATCTGGTTCATCGTGTTCATGAACAATTCGGAGCGCCGCATCCCCGTGCAGTATGCAAAGCGCGTGGTCGGCCGCAAGATGTACGGTGGGCAGTCGAGCCACATCCCGATTAAAGTCGCGATGTCCGGCGTCATGCCGATCATCTTTGCCAGCTCCATCCTTTCCATCCCGAGCACCATCCAGATGTTCGTGAACCCCTCGGAGGGGATCGGCAGGGCGATTCTGGACGCCCTCTCTCCGAACAGCCTGCTCTACGCGGTGCTGTATTTCCTGCTGATTATCATGTTTGCCTATTTCTATATGTCCATTCAGTACAACCCCATTGAAATGGCGAACAACCTGCGCCAGAGCAACGGCACCATCCCGGGCGTGCGCCCCGGCCGGCCGACGGCGGACTTCATCGCAAAGATCCTTTCGAAGATTACGCTCATCGGCGCGCTGTTCCTGGCTGTGATCGCGCTGCTGCCGATCGTCTATGGGGCCGTCACCGGGATGCATAACATGATGCTGGGCGGCACTTCCATTATCATTTTGGTCGGCGTCGCGCTGGATACCGTAAAGCAACTCGAGTCACAGATGATGATGCGCCATTACAAGGGCTTCCTTGATTAAACGGCGCCTTGCAGGAAAGGAGTTTGCAGAAATGAAGCTGATTCTTTTGGGCGCACCTGGCGCGGGTAAAGGCACGCAGGCTGAGGTAATCTGTGAACGTCTCGCCATCCCGGCGATTTCCACTGGCAATATCATTCGTGAAGCGCTGAAAAGCGGCACGGAAATGGGATTGCGCGCGAAGTCCTATATGGAAGAGGGTAAGCTGGTGCCCGATGAGGTTGTCATCGGCATCATCCAGGACCGCTTGCAGCAGGATGACTGCAAAAACGGCTTCATCCTGGACGGCTTCCCGCGCACCATTCCCCAGGCCGAGGCCCTGGACAAAATGGGCGTTGCAATCGACAAGGTCATTGACCTTGAGGTCTCTGACGAAGCGATTGTCGAGCGCATGTCCGGGCGCCGCGTCTGCGAAAACTGCGGCGCGAGCTACCACATCCTTTACAAAAAGCCGGAAGTGGAAGGCAAGTGCGGCAAGTGCGGAGGCGCCCTGATCCAGCGCAAGGACGACCATCCGGATACGGTGCGGGAGCGCCTGCGCGTCTACCACGAGCAGACCGAGCCGCTGAAGAGTTACTACGAGAAGCAGGGCAAACTGCGCGTTGTGCAAGGGCAGGACGCGGTGGAGGAGACCACCCGTTTGACCCTCGCGGCGCTAGAGGATTGACTCTATGATCGTTCTCAAGACCAGCAGGGAACTTGCCGCCATGCGTGACGCCGGCCGGATCGCCCAACGGGCGCTGCGGCTGGCGGGCGAAGCGGTGGAACCCGGCGTTTCCACTTGGGAGATCGACCATATTGCCCGCCGTTACATCGAGGAACAGGGCGCTACGCCCACGTTCCTCGGCTACGGCGGCTTCCCGGCCAGCTCCTGCATTTCCGTAAACAATGTGGTCATCCACGGCATACCGAACAAGGCGACCCTCCTCAAGGAGGGGGATATTGTGAGCATCGATATCGGCGCCACTTGTGAGGGCTTTGTGGGGGACAACGCGTGGACCTTCCCCTGCGGCAAGGTTAGCGAAGAAGCCCAGGCCCTGATGGACGCCACCCGCGAGAGCCTTTTCGCCGCCATTCAGGCTGCAAAGCCGGGCGCGCGGCTGGGCGACGTGGGAAGCACCGTCCAGCGGTATGTGGAAGCTCGCGGTTACTCGGTGGTACGGGATTTCGTCGGCCACGGAGTAGGCGCGAAGATGCATGAGGACCCCAGCGTACCCAACTATGGCACGCCCGGCAGGGGCGTGCGGCTGCTGCCCGGCATGACAATCGCCATTGAACCGATGGTGAACGCCGGTGGCCCCGCAGTCAAGGTCCTTCCGGACGGCTGGACAGTGAAGACGGTGGACGGCAGGCTTTCAGCCCACTTTGAGCACACCATCGCCATCACGTCTGACGGCCCCGTCATTTTGACGCTGCCGGACTGAGGGGAAAACAATGGAACTCAAACGCGGGTCCGTGGTCCGCGCAACGGCGGGCCGCGACAAAGACGGGTTTTTCGTCGTGGTGCAGACCGGCCCGGTGGCAATCTGCGACGGCAGGCGCCGCAGGCTGGAAAAGCCCAAACGAAAAAACCCGAAGCACCTGGCGGCAACCGGCACGGTTGTGCCGGAACAAGCGCTCGAAACCAATCGCGAGATCCGAAAGGCCCTGCGCGGCTGCACAGGGGCTACGCCCACCAAGGAGGTTGTTTCATGTCCAAGCAGGATGTTATCGAAATAGAGGGTACCGTCACGGAGGCGCTGCCGAACGCCATGTTCACGGTAGAGCTTCCCAACGGCCATTCGATCCTGGCGCATATTTCCGGCAAGCTGCGGATGAATTTTATCCGCATCCTCCCCGGGGACAAGGTTACGGTAGAGCTTTCGCCCTACGACCTCACGCGCGGCAGGATTACATGGCGCTCGAAATAACGGCCCAGAGGGCCGTGCCACTTTGCAAAGGAGGGCACAAAAATGAAAGTAAGACCTTCTGTCAAGAAGATTTGCGAAAAGTGCAAGATCATCAAGCGCAAGGGGAAAGTCATGGTCATCTGTGAAAACCCCAAGCACAAGCAGCGCCAGGGCTGATGGCGCAAACCGATTAATGTGGAGGTGCAACCAGTATGGCGCGTATTGCAGGTGTTGATCTGCCCAGAGATAAACGTATCGAGATCGGCCTGACCTACATCTACGGGATTGGCCGCAAGACCGCGAGCGACATTCTCGCGGCGACCGGTGTAAACCCGGACACCCGTGTTAGGGATTTGACGGAGGACGATACCTCGAAGCTGAGGGAATATATCGACCACCACTGCCGCGTGGAAGGCGACCTTCGCCGCGACGTGGCGTTCGACATCAAGCGGTTGATTGAAATCGGCTGCTACCGTGGCATCCGCCACCGCAAGGGCCTGCCGGTCAGAGGGCAGCGCTCGAAGACGAACGCTCGTACCCGCAAGGGCCCGAGGAAGACGATGGCTAACAAGAAGAAGTAAGCAGGGAGGGATTTTCACATGGCAGCACAAAAGGGCGGTAAGAAAACTACCGTTGTTCGCAGACGCCGTGAGCGCAAAAATATTGAGCGCGGGGCTGCTCATATCCAGTCCACCTTTAACAACACGATCGTAACGATTACCGATACGCAGGGCAACGCGGTTTCGTGGGCCAGCTCCGGCGAGCTCGGCTTCCGCGGGTCCCGTAAGTCCACCCCCTTTGCCGCGCAGACCGCAGCCGAAACGGCCGCCCGTGCGGCGATGGAGCACGGCATGAAGACGGTCGAGGTCTTTGTCAAGGGCCCGGGCGCCGGCCGCGAAGCCGCGATCCGCGCGCTGCAGGCCGCCGGCCTGGAGGTCAGCATGATCAAAGACGTGACCCCGATTCCTCACAATGGTTGCCGTCCTCCGAAGAGAAGACGCGTATAATTTAGGGAGGGAAAAGATTTATGGCTAAGAATAGGCAGCCTGTGTTAAAACGTTGCAAGACCCTGGGCCTTTCCCCGGCGGTGCTGGGCTACGGCAAGGAGACCCACCGCAACCAGAAGAAGTTCCACCGGAAGCAATCCGAATACGCGATGCAGCTCAACGAGAAGCAGAAGGTCAAGTTCATCTACGGCGTGCTGGAGAAGCAGTTCCATGCCTACTATGAGAAGGCGGAGCGCAAGCAGGGCGTCACCGGTGAAACCCTGCTGCAAGAGCTGGAGCGCCGCCTGGATAACGTGGTGTTCCGCCTTGGCTTTGCCAACACCCGCCGCGAGGCCCGCCAGCTGGTGAACCACGGCCACTTTACGGTGAACGGCCACCGGGTCGACATCCCCTCCTACCAGGTGAAGCCGGGCGACGTCGTCGCCGTGTGCGAGAAGTCCCGCAGCTCCACGAAGTTTAAGACGCTGCTGGAAGAGCAGGCCAAGCGCCTGCTGCCCAAGTGGCTGGAAAAAGCCGCCGGCTCGTTTGAGGGCAAGGTCGTCGCGATGCCGGCCCGTGAGGATATCGACTACGAGGTCGCCGAGCATCTCATCGTCGAGCTGTACTCTAAGTAATGCCGTTTCATAGCTTGCACAACGGTTGGCGAAGCCAAACGGTTTGCTTATGTGTGAAGGAGGTTCGCGAATGATTGAGATTGAGAAGCCGAAGATCGAGACCGAAGAGTTATCCAACGACGGAACCTATGGGAAATTTGTGGTAGAGCCGCTGGAGCGCGGTTTTGGCACCACGCTGGGCAACAGCCTGCGCCGGGTGCTGCTCTCCAGCCTGCCGGGCACGGCTGTGACGTCCATCAAGATTGACGGCGTGCTGCACGAGTTTTCTACAATCCCGGGCGTCAAAGAGGATGTCACGGAGATTGTCCTGAATATCAAGGGGCTTACGGCCAAGCTGCATTGCGACGGCCCCAAAACGGTTGAGATCAGCGCGGAAGGCCCCTGTGAGGTGACCGCGGACAGCATCAAATGCGACAGCGAGGTCGAAATCCTCAACCCGGAGATGCACATTGCAACGCTGGGCGAGGGCGCGAAGCTGTACATGGAATTGACGCTGGACAAGGGCCGCGGCTATGTCCCCGCAGAGCGCAACAAAGCGAACATGAACACCAATGTGATCGGCGAGCTTCCCGTTGACTCCATTTACACTCCCGTTTTGAAAGTGAACTACAATGTGGAAAGTACCCGCGTGGGGCAGAGCATCGACTACGACAAGCTCACCCTGGAGGTATGGACCAACGGCATTATCAGCGCCCAGGAGGCCGTTTCGCTGGCCGCCAAGGTGTTGACGGAACACTTGAACCTGTTCGTCGACCTGTCTGACAAAGGCAGCAGCACCGAGATTATGGTGGAAAAAGACGACAAGGGCAAGGAAAAGGTGCTTGAAATGACCATTGAAGAGCTGGACCTCTCCGTCCGCTCGTTCAACTGCCTCAAGCGCGCCGGCATCAACACCGTGGAGGACCTCATCAATAAGTCGGAAGAAGACATGATGAAAGTCCGCAACCTGGGCCGCAAATCCCTCGAGGAAGTAGTACAGAAGATGAACTCCCTCGGTTTTAATCTGCGCAAGGACGACGAATGATCCTTGCTTGAAGCTAGGTAAAAGGAGTGATATTCGATGCCCGGAACCAGAAAACTCGGCAGGACCACTGACCACCGCACCGCGATGCTCAGGGCTATGGTGACGTTCCTGCTGGAAAACGGCAAAATCGAAACCACAGTAACGCGCGCGAAGGAAGTCCGTTCCTTGGCCGAGAAAATGATCACTATCGCGAAGGAAAATACGGTACACAACCAGCGCATGGTGGGCGCTTTCCTCACGAAGGAAGCCGTCGCCCACAAGCTGTTTGCAGAGCTTGCGCCGAAGTACGCGGAGCGCAACGGCGGGTACACCCGCATTACGCGCATTGGCCCGCGCCGCGGCGACGCCGCCGAGATGGCCATCATCGAGCTGCTGTAAAGACCACCCAAGAAAGCAGAACAACGCCCGGTATTTGGTTTGCTTCCAAATACCGGGCGTTTTATTTGGCGGTCTTTCTTATTTGTACATGGACATATAATCGCCGTGGGCGTCAATCAAATCATCGCACATCGCGACAATCTCGTCGATGGAGAGCTCGGCGGCCGTGTGCGGGTCGAGCATCGCCGCGCGGTAGACGTCCTCTTTCTTGCGCGTGCGGGCCGCTTCAATGGTCATCAGCTGCACATTCACATTTGTCATGTTAAACGCGGCGAGCTGCACCGGCAGCCGCCCCACATGGCACGGCAGGATCCCTTGGTTGTTCACCAGGCACGGGACCTCGACGCAGGCGTCGGCGGGAAGATTGTCAATGAGGCCGTGGTTGAGCACGTTGCCGCCAATCTGGAACGGCGCGCCCGTGAGGATGGAGTCCATAAT
Organism: uncultured Clostridia bacterium; assembly: GCA_944380775.1. GTDB lineage: Bacteria > Bacillota > Clostridia > Oscillospirales > Acutalibacteraceae > CALWKP01. Next base: position 41,262 of record CALWIP010000009.1, read on the forward strand.
GTACGAGGCGTATTCCGTCGTGCGCTCGTGTGTGACCTTGCCGTTTTGCAAAATCTCGTCGCGCTCTTTTTCCCATCCCGCAATCTGGTTGACGCAGCGGCGCGGGTATTCATCCAACGGGATTTGATATTGGTCGATCAGGTCCGGATGGTCCGCTTTGATGAAGAGCGGGTTGTACTCCGCATTGTGCTCGCTGGACTCCGTGCAGTAGTAGCCCAAGCGCTCAATATATGCGAACCGCACCATATCGTTGTGCTTTTCCGTCGCGTTCTTCTGGGCGGCGCGGCGGCGCACCTCCGGGTAAAGGTCTTTGCCGTTGCGGTCGCGCAGCTCCAGCAGCCAAGCCATGTGGTTGATGCCCGCAATCAGCTCGCGGCGGCCCTCCAGGCTCTCTTCCATGCCAAGGGATTCCAGCAGCTTCTTCGAGCACACCTGCACGCTGTGGCAGAGGCCGACCGTCTTCACATGGGTGTAGCGCAGCATGTAACCGGTCAAAATCCCCATCGGGTTCGTGTAGTTGAGGAACCATGCGTTGGGGCAGACCTCTTCCATGTCGCGGGCGAAATCCTCGAGCACCGGGATGGTGCGCAGGCCGCGCATAATGCCGCCGATGCCGAGCGTGTCGCCGATGGTCTGGCGAAGGCCGTATTTTTTCGGCACTTCAAAATCGATGATCGTGCACGGGTCATAAAAGCCGACCTGAATGGCGTTGACAACGAAATCTGCGCCGCGAAGCGCCTCTTTGCGCTGTTCCACGCCGAGGTAGGTGCGGATGGTCATGCGGGATTCGTTGATGTTGCGGTTGATCGCGTCGAGGATGATGCGCGATTCTTCCAGCCGCTTGGCGTCAATGTCGTACAGCGCGACCTCTGCGTCTTGCAGGGAAGGCGTGCACATGCAGTCGCCGATAACGTTGCGGGCGAAAACTGTGCTGCCCGCGCCCATAAACGTGATTTTTGCCATTGGGGATTCCTCCTTCTTTTGCGGGACGCAGCCTTGCGTCTTTTTCGCTTTTATTATAAAATGGGAGCAGTGGGAAAACCACGCCGGATGTTTCCAAAAATTGATGAAATGTTGCTTATAGTTCCATCAAAAACAGAGAAGCCCGCGAAAGGAGGGGGCGCGATGCCGCTGCAAGAGGACCGCCGGCCCATGCAGCTTTGTTTTTTTGGGCGCGAAGCGTGCGCGCCGGGCCATTCGTTCGGGCCGTTCATCCGAGAGCAATACCTCATTCATTTTATCCTCGCGGGCCGCGGCGAATACCGTGCGGGCGGCGAAAATCACGCGCTAACCGCCGGGGATGGGTTCCTGATTCTCCCCGGGGAGGTCACCTTTTACCGCGCGGACCAAAAGGACCCGTGGGAATACGCCTGGGTCGGCTTCCAGGGCGGCGAGACGCCGGGGATTTTGGCGCACTGCGGCTTGGACGCCTCGCCGGGGGACGGCGCGCGGCTCACCTTCCGCTGCGCCTCGCCGCGCCTGGCGCCGCTGCTGCGGGAGCTTTGCCGCCAGCCCGCCAACCTCGGCGAATATGAAAAGCTTGGCTACCTCTACCGCCTGTTTGCGCTGCTTGCGGAGGAGCGCCCCGCCGCGCCTGTCCCCGCAGAGCAGTACCTGCAAAAGGCTGTCGGCGTCATCCAGAGCCGCTACGAGAGCAATTTGCGCGTCGCCGACGTGGCCGCCGCCGTCGGCGTGGACCGCACCTACCTCTACCGCCTGTTTATGAAAGGGTTTGGCGTTTCGCCGCAGGAATATCTCATCTCGTACCGCGTGAAAATGGCGGAGGAATTGTTGCGCCGGACCGATTACAGCGTGGCGCAGATTGCCGCGGGCTGCGGCTTTCCGGACAGCGCGTCGTTCAGCCGCCACTTCTGCGCCCGCATGGGCGTGCCGCCCGGACGCTACCGCCGTTCTGTGTGGGAAGAGAAGCGCTGACGCCGCCCTGCTGCGATCCCCCGGCTGCCGGGGCGGGCGCTTCCCCGCGTTGCCCGGCGATGAGCCGCAGTTTTTCCGCCCGGGAAAGCCGCTTGAGCGCGCGTTCGCGGCGCAGCGCCGCGGAGCGGCTGGGGCAGGGCTCCCAATAGGCGAGCGAAACAGGCAGGCGGCTGCGGGTGTATTTGGCCCCGCGGCCGCTGTTGTGCGCCCGTAGGCGGCGCGCGAGGTCCGTCGTCCAGCCCGCGTAAAGCGTGCCGTCCGCGCAGCGGAGCAGATAGACGTAATCCATGGGCGGCCTCCTTCCTACAGGCCGGGCGCGCCGTTTCTATTGACAGCGGCCGCGTGTTTTACTACAATAAAAACAGAAAACAGGAAAAAAGAAAACCGGCGGCATGCGCCGCCAGCGAAATGAGGCAACAAAATGGAACCGATTTCCCTGGTCGCCAGCGATATCGACGGGACGCTGCTGCTCGGCGGCGCGACGGCAATCGACCCCGAAATATTTGAACAGATCCGCCGGCTCAAACAAAAGGGCATCGCCTTCTGCGCGGCGAGCGGCCGGCAGTACACAAGCCTGCGCCGCCTGTTTGCCCCCGTGGCGGATGAAATCCTCTATATCTGTGAAAACGGCGCCATCTCTTACCGCGGCGGCGCGCCGGTGGACAAAACGCCGATGGACCGCGCGCTCTGCAACCGGCTCATCGCGCAAATTCTCGCGCGCGGCGACAGCGAAGTGCTCATCAGCGGCGCAGACACCAGCTATTTAATCCCCAAAAGCCCCAAAATGGTGGACCGCATGCGCTATTTCACCGGGAACAACGTCGCCGTGGTCTCCCATCCCGACGAAATCCCGGAGGAGATCATCAAGGTCTCCGCGTTTTGCCCGGACGGCGCGGTCGCGGCGGAACCGGAATTTACACCGGTGTGGAGCCCCTATTTCCACGTCGCCATCGCCGGGGAAGCGTGGGTCGACCTCACGCTCGCCGACAAAGGCTCCGGCCTGCGGGCGGTCTGCCGCGCGCTGGGCATCCCGCTCGCGCGCGTGATGGCCTTTGGGGACAATTATAACGACCTGCCCATGCTGGAAGCGGCGGGCCGCCCCTATTTGATGGCCGGCGCGGCCGGGGCGCTGCTGCGCCTGCCGTTCCCGCACTGCGCGAATGTGCTGGACATCCTGCGGACGCTGTAAAGTCCCGTCAATACCCGAATTCGCCCTGCAGCGATTCGTCGTGCGCCACCCAGTCGGAGACGTCCGTCACCGTGTAGCAGTCGTGGTCGTTGCGCACCACCACGCGCGCAATCCCCGCATTGATGATGAGCCGTTTGCACATGGCGCACGGGTTTGCGTTCTCCACATATGCCCCGGTTTTGGCGTCGCGGCCCACCAGGTACAGCGTCGCGCCGATCATGTCGTTGCGCTCCGCGCTGATAATGGCGTTCGCCTCCGCGTGTACCGAGCGGCAAAGCTCATACCGCTCGCCGCGCGGCACCTGGAGCTGTTCCCGCACGCAGACGCCGAGGTCGATGCAGTTCTGCCGCCCGCGCGGCGCGCCGACGTAGCCTGTGGAAACAATCTCGTCCCGGTTGACGAGGATGGCCCCGTAATTGCGGCGCAGGCAGGTGCCGCGCTCCAAGACGGTTTCGGCAATGTCGAGGTAATAATTTTCTTTATCTCTGCGTTTCATGGGGATTCTCCTTCCCGGTGATGCCGTTTCTTTTTATCATATCGAATTTGATCCGCCTATAAATTATAGAAAAGAATAATAAAGAATAAGAAAGAACAAGAAAGAATAAAAAGAATCCCGGCGGGGGATTGCAGGAAAATCCCGCCGCGCGGGGCCGCCGCGCCTGCGGCGGAGAAAGGGGAAGCCGTGGAAAAATTATCGGACATTGGGACCGTCAAAGCGCTGCTGGAACGCCACGGGTTCCGGTTTTCCAAAGCGCTGGGGCAGAACTTCCTGGTCAACCCGACCGTCTGCCCGCGCATGGCGGAGCAATGCGGGGCCGGCCCGGGCGTAGGCGTGTTGGAGATTGGCCCGGGCGTGGGCGTGCTCACGCGGGAGCTGGCGGCGCGCGCGGAAAAGGTGGCCGCCGTAGAGCTGGACGAGCGGCTGTTCCCGGTGCTGGAGGAGACGCTGGCGCCGTTCCCGAACGCGAAGGTCATCCCTGGCGACGTGATGAAGCTGGATCTGCGCGCGCTGCTAGAGCGGGAATTTCCGGGCATGGAGGCAGTGGTCTGCGCAAATTTGCCATACTACATCACGTCTCCGGTGGTCATGCGCCTGCTGGAAGAACGGCTTCCGGTGCGCGCGGTGACCGTCATGGTGCAAAAAGAGGCCGCCGAGCGCCTCTGCGCGCAGCCCGGCACGCGGGCCTGCGGCGCGGTGAGCGTGGCGGTACGCTATTACACGGAGCCGGAGATCCTGTTCCCCGTCTCACGCGGGAGCTTTTTACCTGCGCCGAACGTGGACTCCGCCGTCATCCGGCTGCGCGTGCGGCAATCCCCGCCTGTCGAGGCGGGGGACGAAGCCTTTTTCTTCCGTGTGGTGAAGGCGGCGTTCGGGCAGCGGCGAAAAACGCTGGGCAACGCGCTTTCTTCGGGGCTCGGCGTGCCGAAGGCGGCGCTGGCGCCCGCGCTGGAGCGCGCCGGGGCGGCCGGCCTGCGCGCGGAACAATTATCGCTGGAGCAGTTCGCGGCGCTGGCCCGCGCGCTGCGGGAAACGGAGGGAGCCTGATGACATACCGCTGGGTTGCAACATTCCTGTTTGCCGCCGGCGCGCTGCTCGCGCTGGGGGCCATGATCCTCGGGCCGTTCGGCTACGAGGGGCCGTCCGTGGCGGCGGGCGGCGGCGCGTGCGTACTGGCGGTGCTGGGCCTTTACCCTGCCTTTGCCAGCTGGGACGAGCCGGAGGACCTACCCGAAAAAGAGGAGGCGCAGGACGGGGAAAATTCTGCCGCCCGCCCTTGATTTTCCGCCACGGGTGTTGTAGTATGAAAGGAGAGCCCCCGCGGAGCATCCGCCGGGGAGAGCAACGCGGGCACGGCCCGCGGAAACAGAAGGATGGAGGATCGGATATGAGCAAGAACATTCCCACTGTGAAGCTGGGCATGATCGCGGTGAGCCGCGACTGCTTCGTCATTTCCCTTTCGGAGAAGCGCCGCGCGGCGGTTGCGCAGGCGTACGCCGGCCTGGGCGGGGAGATCTACGAGTGCAAGGTGACGGTGGAAAACGAACTGGATATGCAAAAGGCGGTCGAGGATGTCAAGGCGGCTGGCTGCAACGCGCTGGTCGTGTTCCTGGGAAATTTCGGCCCGGAAACGCCGGAAACGCTCATCGCACAGCGCTTTGACGGCCCGGTGATGTATGTTGCCGCCGCGGAAGAGAGCGGCGACGACCTGATCAACGGCCGCGGCGACGCCTATTGCGGCATGTTGAACTGCTCTTACAACCTGGGCCTGCGCAAAATCCGCGCGTATATCCCGGAATATCCGGTGGGCGACGCAGAGGGCGTCGCGAAGATGATTGCGGAATTTGTGCCGGTGGCGCGCGCGCTCATCGGCTTGCGCTCGCTCAAGCTCATCACCTTCGGCCCGCGCCCGCAGGATTTCTTCGCCTGCAACGCGCCGATTAAGCCGCTGTATGACATCGGCGTTGAGATTCAGGAGAATTCCGAGCTGGATCTGCTCGTCGCCTACAAGGCGCACGCCGGCGACGCGCGCATCCCGGAGGTTGTGGCGGACATGGCCAACGAGCTCGGCGTGGACGGCAACCGTTACCCGGACCTGCTGCCGCGCATGGCGCAGTACGAACTCACGCTGCTCGACTGGGCGGAAGAAAACAAGGGCGCGCGCCAGTATGTGGCGTTTGCCAACAAGTGCTGGCCGGCGTTCCCGAAGGAGTTCGGCTTTGAGCCGTGCTACGTCAACAGCCGCATGGTCGCGAAGGGCTACCCGGTGGCCTGCGAGGTGGACATTTACGGCGCGCTGAGCGAGTACATCGGCATGTGCGTTTCCGGCGACGCAGTTACGCTGCTGGATATCAACAACAGCGTCCCGAAGGACATCTACCAGGCGGAGATCGAGGGCAAATACCCCTACGAGCTTACCGACACGTTCATGGGCTTCCATTGCGGCAATACCCCGCTCTGCAAGCTCAGCAAGGGCGCCATCAAGTACCAGCTCATCCAGAACCGCCTGTTGGAGAACGGCAACGAACCCGACTTCACCCGCGGCACGCTGGAGGGCGACATCGCCGCCGGCCAGATCACGTTCTACCGCCTGCAAGGCGCGGCGGAGGGCAAGCTGACCGCCTACATTGCGGAGGGCGAGGTCCTGCCGGTTGCGACGCGTTCGTTCGGCGGCATCGGCATTTTCGCCATCCCGGAGATGGGCCGCTTCTACCGCCACGTGCTCATCGCGAAGCGCTACCCGCACCACGGCGCGGTCGCGTTTGCCCACGTGGGCAAGGCGATGTACAGCGTGCTGCAATACCTCGGCGTTGAGGATATCGCGTTCAACCAGCCGAAGGGCATGCTCTATCCGACGGAGAACCCCTTCGCCCGCTAAGGGGAAGGATCTGCCCGGAACCGCCAGAGCAAAGAGAGAAAAAAGGATCCGCCAGCCGTCCGGTTGGCGGATCCTTTTTTCTATGAAATCATTGGGTCAAACGCCGTCCCGCCTCCGAAGAAGGCCGCCCAAAGTTTCTTTCAGGGCACGGAAATCAATCGGCTTGGAAATGTGCGCGTCCATTCCGGCGGCGGTGGTCGCTGCAATGTCTTCTGCAAAGGCGTTCGCCGTCACCGCGACAATGGCCACGGCCTTTGCGTCGGGGCGGTCCAGCGCACGGATGCGCCGCGCCGCGCCGCACCCGTCCAACACGGGCATCTGCATGTCCATGAGGATGGCGTCGAAGAAAAACAGCCCGCTTTCCTCAAATTTGGCCACCGCCTCTTCGCCGTCCCGCGCAGGCGTCACCGACGCGCCCTGCGAGGCGAGCAGCTCCGCCGCGAGCGCACGGTTCATGTCGTTGTCCTCCGCCAGCAAAAGGCGCAGGCCCTCCAGCGAGAACGCCTCCTGCGCGGGCGCTTCCGGTTCCTCCGGGGCCCCGGTGAACGGCAGCACCACGGTGAAGCGGCTGCCCTTGCCCGGCGCGCTCTCCACGTGGATTTCCCCGCCCATGAGCGAAATCAGGTTTTTGGTGATCGACATGCCAAGCCCGGTCCCGGCGGCCTGCTGCGCGCTGAAGCGCATTTCCCGGGCGTAGGGTTCGAACAGCCGGCCGAGGAATTCCTCCGACATGCCGATGCCCGTATCCTCCACGACGAACTGGAAGCGGCTGTGCTCCCCGCGCGCAAGCGCCCGTACCGAGACGGAGATGACGCCGCCCTCCGGCGTGAATTTCAGCGCGTTGGAAAGGAGGTTGTTCAATACCTGCTGCACACGGAACGGGTCTCCGAGTAAGAGCGCGTCGCCCGGGGGGAGGTCTGTTTTTAGGATCTTGCCGTCCGACTCCGCCTGCGCGCGGAACGGCGCAAGGCAGTCTTCCATGCAGTTGCGAAGGGAAAAGCTTTGGTTGTCCAGCACGATTTTCCCCTGCTCCATGCGGGACATGTCGAGAATGTCGTTGATCAGGTCGAGCAGATACCGGCTGGAGGTGTCAATATTGCGCAGGTACCCCGCGAGGCGTTCCGGGTCGTCCCGGTGTTCGGCCGCGAGCCGGCTCGAACTCAGGATGCCGTTGAGCGGCGTGCGCATGTCGTGCGACATATTGCGGAAAAACGCCTGCTTGGATTCCTCGTTTTGCCGCGCAAGCGCAAGGGAATCCTCCAGCAGCTTGCGTTCCCGCAGCTGGCGCTGTTTTTCCGCCCCCACTTCGCGGAAGGAGAGCACCGCTTCCTCCGGCGGAAGGGAGTCGTCGAATAGCACGCGCACGTTGACCCAGCGGTATTCGCTGCCGAACCGCCGCAGGAAATCCCCGCCGAAATCCTTGCTCTTTTGGCGCACCAGGTCGCGCAGGCTTTCACGGGAAAAACTCTTGCGGAAGTCGCGGAACGCATCCGGTTCCATGACCTCGCCCGCAACGCGCAGCAATTCGCCGTAGCCGCCCGAGGGCGGGAGCTGTGCTTTGACGTATTCGGAGCCTTTGATCATTTCATAGGTGTCTTTTACGAAATTGATGCGGTAGAGCGCATAGTAGGAATTGCCCAATGCGCGCACGGTCTCATCCGCGCGTTGGATGCGGGCGCGCAGGCGCACGTCCCGCCAAGAGATGAACGTCAAAACGGCAAAGAGCAGCGCCATTGCCGTCACAAACGCGAGGATGAACCAAACGAGGCTGCCGAGGATGGACGAATACGGGAGCGTGACGAACGAATACCAGCCGTTGGACATGCGCGTATAATAGACGCCGCGCTGGCGGCCGTCCAGGTCCCGCACCGTCGCCTCGTAGTCCTCCAGCGCGCCGGATTCCGCCAACGCGATCAGCTCGGCGAGATATTCCTGCCGTTCCGCTTCGGGCAACTCCAAATCCGTCTGCTGGTAGAGCACAGACCCCTCTGCGTCGCAGAGGAAGAACGAGCTGCCCTCTTTCAGGTCAATGGTGCTAAACGGGAGCTGCTCCAGGTAGATGTCAAACGCAATCACCGCGCCGTGCCGGCTTTGCTGCGCAGCCGTGATGATGGGCGCGCCGGTTACCACGTCGTGATACGCGCCGGTAAAAGCGATGTCTCCGCCGGCTTCTACCGCGCGGCGGTACCACTCTGTTTGCTCGTAGTCGTAGACGGCGTCCCCTTCCCAAGGGTCAGCCGCGAAGATTTCCCCGTCCAGCACGGCGTAGGCGCTTACAACGTTGCCGCCCAGCACCTGCTCCACCCGCTCAAAATATAAAAGCATCCACTCGGTCAGGCTGTCGTGCGGCGTGCCGTCTTCGACGCGGCGGTCCAGCGACGTCGTGCCAAAGGTGAGCAGGGTTCCGTACACCGCAAGGTTGTTGCTTTCCTCCGCCGCGTAAATGCGGGAGAGCGTGACGCCGGTTTGCTGCGCGTTGCGCAGCAAGGAGTGGTACACCAGGTGCAGGCCGGAGTAAGCGAGCAGCAGCAGCGCGGCAAAAGCCAGCAGCGTGAAACGCATGCTGCGCAAAAGCTGCCGCCAGAGCGGGCGGCGCGCCGCCTTAGCCGCCATAAGCCGCCGCCTGGCGGATAGCCGCCACCGCTTGGCCGTAGGCTGCGGAGATCTCGCCCATCATGCCCCCGGCGGCGGCCCAGTCCTCCCCGCGCAGCGCGGCGACCTGAAGGGAGAGCAGGCGGAACAGCAGGTCGATGGATAAATTGCCGCAGAGCCCCTTGAGCGTGTGGGACGCGGCCTCGGCGGCAGCCCAGTCCTGCGCGTCCATCGCCTCCACGAGCCGGACGAAATTGCCGTCCTCGGGGAACTGCTGTAAAAAGCGCCAGTAGAGGTCTTCGTTTCCTAAAAAGCGTTCGCACGCCGCGGCGGCGTCGATTCCGGCGCGCCCCAGGGTCTCCTTTTGCAGCGGGGTCATACCGTTTCCCTTCCTTTCTCGTCCTTGTGGTAAAATTGGGAGAGTTCCTCCTCAACAGAGAAGAAGCAGCGCAGCAACTCAGGGTGAAACGCGCCGCATGCGCCGCCGCGGATCATCTCCAGCACTTGTTCGCGCGGGAATGCGTTTTTGTACACGCGCTTGCAGCTGAGCGCGTCATAGACGTCAGCCAGGGAGACGGCCTGGGACCACGGCGTAATCTCATCGCCCTTCAGGCCTTCCGGGTAGCCGCGGCCGTCGTGGCGCTCATGGTGGTGCAGCGCAATATCGGCGGCGTAACGGTAGGAAGGATCTTCCTGCAGCTGCGGGATGCGCCCGAGCAGCAGCGCGCCCTGTGTGGTGTGGGTCTTCATCACCTCAAATTCCTCGGGCGTGAGACGCCCAGGCTTGTTGAGAATGGTGTCGGGAATGGCGATTTTCCCAACGTCGTGCAGGATTGCCGCGAGCGCGATCTGGTCGATTTCCTCGCGGCGCATGCCGCGGCCGAGATCCGTCTCGGAAAAGAGCGTGAAGGTAATGTCGTGGATGCGGCGCACATGGCCGCCGGATTCCTCGCTGCGGAATTCAATGGCGGTGGCCAGCGCTTCCACCATCCCCTGCGTAAGGCGGATAATCTTCTCCGCCTGCACGAGCAGGCTGGCCTGCTGGCGCTCCACTACGCCGCGGAGCCGCCGCCGCGCCTGGAACAGCTCGATGACGGACTGCACCCGCCGCAGCACCACAAACGGCGTCACCGGCTTGCTGATGACGTCCATGACGCCGAGCTCGTAGGCCTCTTTGGTCACCTTGCCGTTGGGGTCCGCCGTGACGAGGAAGACCGGCGCCTGCGCGGGGAAGCCGTCCTCGTGCAGGCGGCGCAGCACTTCGATGCCGTCCATCTCCGGCATGACGACGTCCAGCAACACGGCGCAGAAACGGCCGGGCTGCTCCCGGATCATCTCCAGGCCGGCGCGGCCGTCGGCCGCCTCCGCAATTTGGTAGTATGGGGAAAAAATCCCCTGCAGGATGGCGCGGTTGACCGCATCGTCGTCGACGATGAGCAGCGTGCCCGGCGCGGCGGGGTTGAGGGAAAATTCAGGCATAAAGGGCCCCTTTCTCAAGCAGGCGGGGAAGCGGTTCCCCGGGGTTATTCCAGTGCATAGCGGTTTTTGCCGGCCGCCTTCGCCGCGTAGGCGCGGCGGTCCGCCGTGTCGGTGAGCGAAACGTAATCTTCGCCGTCCTCCGGGGCGAACGCCACGCCGGCGCTGCATGTCACGTGCAGCACCGTCCCCTCCAGCGGGGAGAGCGCCGCCACCGCGCGGCAGATGTGGCGGGCGCAGCGGGCCGCCTCCTTTTTGTCCTGGACGCGGGGGAGGAAGATCACAAATTCATCCCCGCCCACGCGGCCGACGAGATCCTCCTTGCGCACTTCTTCCTGCAAAACCGCGGCCACGCGCCGCAAGAGGCGGTCGCCCGCCTGGTGGCCGAGCGTGTCGTTCACCGTTTTGAAATCGTCCAGGTCTAAAAAGAGCAGCGCAGCGCCGCTTTCCCGTTTTCGCAAGATCTCCTCGGTGCGGCGCGCCATGCCGCCGTAATTGAGCAGGCCGGTAAGCGCGTCGCTCTCAGCGCGCCGCTTTGCGGCCTGCAGCTCAAGGTCGCGCTGCAAAGAGCGCAGGTAGCTCTGCGTAACGTCGGTCCGTGTGAGCAGGATGCGCCGGGCCTCCCGGTCGTAATAGCGGTAGGAATACATTTTGCGCCGGTAGCCGTGCGTCGGGTCCGCCACCCCGGCGTAGAACGAGTGCTCGCCGTGCAGATCCAGCTGCTCCAGGACGCGGTCAAGCTGCGTTTCGCGCAGAAAAAGGTCTTGGTCCTCGGGCGCGATAAATTGCGCGGCAAACGCCGCGACGTCGGGGGAATACGTCCCTTCCCGGTTTGACGGGAACGGCGCGCTATTGGGGCTGACGTTAAAAAATTCATAGAGGTCGCTTCGCGCGTCCAGCGAGAGGAAAAAATCGCACTGGCTGTAGACGTAGAGGTCGATGATGCTTTTGAGCAGGTGCTCCTGGTTGGCCGGCTGAACGAAGATGAGCGCGGCGTCCCTGCCGCGCTTCAGCGTGGCGGAGATGGTAATCCAGTTGGTGCGGTGCGCGCGGATGTAGGAAAAATCAAAGGAAAAATGGGTCGTCCCCTTGCGGGAGGCCTCCCGCAGCGCGTCGCAGGAAAAATGCCGGAGCACCTGCGCATAGCCTTCTTTGGTGAGCACCCCGGCGTAGCGCGCGAGATAGGCGTCCCAGTCCAGCAAATGAGAGAGGCTGGGCGGAAAATCGTGGCTTTGCAGGACCATTACGGTGGATTTCTCAAGGTCCACTTGCAAAATGGAGAAAAACATGTCGTTCAGGGCGGAGAGCAGCGAGGAGATGAGCTCCTGCGAGGACGGCGCTCCGCTTTGGATGCAGGTTTTGTCCATTTGGAATCCTCCTGGGGAATGAAGCGCCGGAGTCCAGACTCCGGGAATGCGGACGAACATCCGCATTCCAATCTCCCCTGAGCGGGGCGGGGCCTAGAAACGGCGCGAAAATGTGCTTTCCTATTATAGCATACCGGAAAGCGGCCCGCAAGAATTTCAGGAAGGAAAAAATAAGCGCAAAAAGCGGGGGGAAGACGCCGGGATTTCAGGCATCCTGCGGGGAGGGGCATTGCGCCCTGGGCGCGCGTATGATACAATACCAGCAGAGCGCCGCCCGTGCGGCGCACCCGGCCGGCCGCCATGGGCGGCTTGAAAAAGGAGGAGCGAAAGTGAACAGAATCGACCAATATTTGCAGCAAGTAGATGAGGTGATCTCCAAAGGCCCGTATTCCGATGATTGGGAGAGCCTGAAGCACCGGAAAATCCCAGAATGGTTCTCAAAGGGGAAATTCGGCCTGTTCATCCATTGGGGATGCTATTCGGTGCCGGCGTGCGAGACGGAGTGGTACCCGCGCCAGATGTACCGCCCGGGTACCGAGAGCTTTGCGCATAAGGAAGCGCACTACGGAAAAAACGCCGACTACCGGCAGATTGTCGAGCAGTTTAACCCGCAGAAATTTGACGCGGACGAGTGGCTGGACTTGTTCCAAAAATCCGGCGCGCAGTACATCATGCCCGTGGGCGAACACCACGACGGCGTGAAAATGTACGAGAGCGGCCTCAACCGCTGGAATACGATGCAGCTGGCCCCGCACCGCGACTTCATGGCGGAGCTGCACCGGGCGGCGGACGCCCGCGGCATGGGCTTTTTGCTGTCGAACCACCGTGCGGAGCACTACTGGTTCCTCAACGGCGCGCGGCAGAATTTCCCGGATTCGGAGGCGCTCGGCGAGGAATACCGCGACCTCTACGGCCCGTGCGCGCTCGGCTCGAACGGCGGCGCCGAATGGGACAGCGACGACATCGTCCCTACGGAGGAATGGCTGCGCGACTGGCTTGCCTCCGCGTGCGAAATGGTCGACCGCAACCGCCCGCGCGGCGTCTACTTCGACTGGTGGATCCAGCGGTTTGAATTCCGCCCCTACCTCAAAAAATTCCTTGCTTATTATTATAACCGCGCCGCGGAGTGGGGTGTGGAACCCGTCGTGTTTTATAAGTATAACGCCATTATGCAGGGCTGCGGCGTCTTTGACGTGGAACGCGGCCAGGTGCAGGGCGTCGCGCGCGAGCCGTGGCAGTGCGACACCTCGCTTTCTTGGAATTCCTGGGGATTTACCGAAGGGAACCGCTTTAAAAGCGCGAACGACTGCCTCTGCAATTTGATCGACGTCATTTCGAAAAACGGCTGCCTCATGCTTAACGTCGGCCCGCGCCCGGACGGCAGCATCTGCGAGGAAGAACGCGCGCTGCTGTTGGAGATCGGCGCGTGGATGGAGAAAAACGGCGAGGCCGTCTACGGCACGGAGCCGTTCACCGTCTACGGCGAGGGCGCCGAGCAGAAGAGCGGCGCGTTTGAGGAAAACCCCACCTTCACCGGCGAAGATTACCGCTTTACCTACCGCTGCGGCGCCATCTACGCGTTTGTGCTTGCGCCGGGCGGCCGCCGCGAATTCCGCGTCAAGAGCCTCTGTTTTGACAACAACCGCGGCATCACATACCCCATTGCGGGCGTGTCGCTGCTTGGCGGCAGCCAGCCTGTGGAATGGGAGCAAGACGCCTCGGCGATGACGCTGCGCCTCCCCGAGGCGGACCAAACCGGCCTGCCGCTCTGCTTTAAAATCGCCATCGGGTAACCCTCCCCTTTGTTTCCGCGCCTCCAAAAACAGGGGCGTCAGAAAAACCGCCGGGATCAAATTCCCGGCGGTTTTTTGCGCCCGCCCCCTTGACAAACAGCAGGGGAAGGGGTAAGATAAAATTGCAAATATCGCAGTGCGATGCATCGCGCTGAAAGATAGGAGGGAGACGGTGGACGCCCATATCAAAAAGGTCTATGTGCCGATGACGGAGACCGGGTTTTACATCCTGCTCTGCCTGCAAGAGGAGGCGCACGGCTACCGCATTGTGCAGCGCGTGGAGGAACTCACCGCGGGCGAGGTCCGGCTTAGCCCGGGCACGCTGTACGGGAGCCTTTCCAAAATGGAAAAGGACGGGCTCATCGAGCTCGTGCGCGAGGAGGAGAAACGGAAGGTCTACCGGCTCAGCGCGCTGGGCGGGCAGGTGCTTGCCCTGGAGGAAAAACGGATTGAACGGCTTTACCGGAATATGCGGGAGGTGCAGGAGAATGAAGCGCGATAAACAGACGAAAACAGAAGTCCGGCTCTTTCTGGTTACCCAGTGGGAAAAAGAGCAGGAATATTTGCAGCGGCGGCACCGCGAGGGATGGAAGTTCGAGCGCATTTCCGGCCTGGCGGTCTACCATTTCACCCGCTGCGAGCCGGAAGACGTGGTCTACCAGCTGGATTACCACGCAGAGGGCGGAAAAGAGGACTATGTGCAGCTGTTCCGCGACTGCGGATGGGAATATTTGCAGGATTTCATGGGGTACAGCTATTTCCGCAAGCCGCGCGCGGCCATGCGCGGCGACGAGGGGATTTTCTGCGACAGCGCTTCCCGCCTGGAAATGCTCCAGCGCGTGTTCCGGGGCCGGATGGTCCCGCTGCTGGTGGTGTTTTTCCTGGCCGTCCTGCCCAATTTGTGGGAGTCGGTCCGCTCCGGCGGGGAAGACCGCGCGGTCCTTTCGTTCCTGTTCCTCATCCTCTTTTTCGTCTACCTGTGCATTTTCCTCTCCTTCGGCTGGAAGGTGTGGCAGCTTTGGCGGGAAGAGAGCCGTTAGCGCGCGCGCAGTTTAGAGAGCGCGAAGGTGGCGAAGAAAGCGGCTGCGGAGAGCAGAACGATGGTCCCGCCGGTGGCGGTGCCGAGATAATAGGACAAAATGAGGCCCGCCACGCCGGAGAGCATGGAGATCAGCACGGAGATGCCGTGGTAGCCGCGCATGCTGCGCGCGACGTTGCGCGCGGCGGCGGCGGGCAGCACCAACAGCGAATTGATGATGAGCACGCCGACCCACTTGATGGAAATGGTCACGATGACGGCGACGATGACGACGAACAGCTTTTCCAACAGCTTGACCCGCACGCCCTTGCTCGCCGCGAGGTCCGCGTTGACGCTCACGAGGAGGAGCTGGTTAAACAGCAGGACCCAAACCGCCAGAACGGCCAGCAGCACCAAAAAGAGCAGGAGGATTTCCTCCGGCTGTACGGTCAGAATATCCCCCACGAGGTAGGCGGAGTATTTCGCAAACCCGCCGGAGGCGGAGAGCAGCACCACCCCGAGCGCTAGGCCCGTGGAGGAAAAGACGCCGATGACCGTGTCGGCGGACGACGCGCCGGAGTCCAGCACCATTGAGATGCCGAGCGCAAACAGCAGCGCAAAGCCAAGCATCGACGCCAGGTAATTGTCAATGCCGAGCAACACGCCGATGGCAATGCCGGTGAGCGCGGAATGCCCGAGCGCATCTGAGAAAAACGAGAGCCGGTTGTTCACGACCATCGTGCCGACAAGGCCGAACAGCGGCGTGATGAGAAGAACGGCCAGCAGCGCATTTTTCATGTAGTCAAATTCCATCCAGTCAAATGGGAGCAGCGCTTCCATCACTTGGTAAACGGTTTCCATCTCAAGCGCCTCCTTTCGGCAGGCCAAACGCCTCGCGCAGCGCGGCGCTTTTCATCACTTCGGCGGCGGGGCCGCTGCAAACGACCCGCCGGTCGAGCAGGATGGCGCGGGTGGCGGCGTCCTCCACATGCGCGAGGTCGTGCGACACCAGCAGCACCGGCATGTCGTGCTCCCGCCGCATGGCCGAGATGAGCGAATAAAAGACCCCGGCGCCTTTGCGGTCCACGGCGGAGACCGGCTCGTCGAGCAGCAGCAGGTCCGGCTGGGGCGCGAGCGCAAACGCGAGCAGCACGCGCTGCAATTCCCCGCCGGAGAGAGAGCCGAGCCGTTTTTCCAGCAGCTCCGGGCCTGCGCCCACGGCGGCCAAAAGGGAAGCGGCTTTTTCCAAGCGGCGTTTGCCGTGGCCCAGCCACACCGGCCGGCGCCCCATGCGGGCGCAGAGCAGGTCTGCCGCCGTCACCGGGGAAGAGCGGTCAAACGACATGTTCTGCGGCACATAGCCGATGCGCGGCTTGGCGATGGCCGCGCCGTCCGGCCCGTGGAACGAGATCTCCCCCGTGTAGGGGATGCGGCCGAGCAGCGCTTTCAGCAGCGTCGTCTTGCCCGCGCCGTTGCGGCCGAGCAGCGCGGCGACTTCCCCGTGCCGCACGGTAAAGGAAACGTGGTCCAGCAGCAATTCG
The DNA here is from genome assembly GCA_944380775.1 of uncultured Clostridia bacterium. Taxonomy (GTDB): domain Bacteria; phylum Bacillota; class Clostridia; order Oscillospirales; family Acutalibacteraceae; genus CALWKP01. Next base: position 57,550 of record CALWIP010000009.1, read on the forward strand.
CCGCCCTTTTTTACGCAGACGTCCCGCACGGTAACGCTGCATTGGCAATGGTCCGTCATGAAAGCGCCTCCTGTAATACGGCTTTGTTCTCCCGCATCGCGTCGAGATACGCGTCGGGGTCGTCCTCGCCCGTGACGCACGGGTCGAGGAAGTAGAGCGTTGCGCCGCTCTCTTCCGCAAGGATGTTCGCGGCGGATTCCGGGTACTGCGGCTCCGCGAAGACCGCGGTGACGCCGGTCTCCCGGATGAGCCGGATGGTGTTGGCCAATTCGCGGGCGCTGGGCTGGCTGTCCGGCTCGCGGTTGACCACGGCGGCAATCTCCAGGCCGAATTCTTCAGCAAAGTAGGGGAACGCCTCGTGGAACGTGACAATGCGCCGGTTCGGCAGCGGGTCAATCGCCTCGTGCATCTCCTCGCGCAGCGCCTCAAGCTTTTCTACGTAAATTTCCGCATTGGCGCGGTACTGCGCCGCATGCGCTGGGTCCGCTGCCGCCAACCCCCCGGCGACGTTTTCTACCTGCCGGATGCAGTTGCTTACAGAGACCCAGAGGTGCGGGTTTTCTTCCACCACGGCGAGGCCCTCGCTCGCGTCCACCACCGTGAGGGACGGGAGCGACGCAACCACGTCGTCGAGGAAGCTCTCCATCCCCGCGCCGTTGATGACGAACGCATCGGCGCGCTCCAAATTTTTCCGGTCCTTCGATTGCAGCTGGTAGTCGTGCAGGCAGCCGGTTTGCTGCCCTGCCATGTTTTCCAGCGAAACGCCGTCAATCCCTTCTGTAATGTTTAGGCAAATAATATACATAGGGTAAAAAGATGTGACAATGCGGAACGAGGCTTCGTCCTCCGGTTCCGCCGCGCAGGCGGTGCTGCCCGCGCAAAAGAGCAAACAGGCCGCGGCTGCGGCGAGTATCCGCTTCATAGCGCCCTCCTAAATGCAAATGATTCGCATCTTTGTGCGGGATTTATGATACCGCGTTTCCGGGATTCTGTCAACCCGGAGCGCGGGGGAGAGATCTTTTGAATTATTTTTTCCAAAACCCTTGACAATCCCGCGTTGCCGCGCTATAATAATCAAGCGCTCAGGAAATAGGGCGGACAATTCAACGGACGATTAGCTCAGCTGGTAGAGCATTCGCTTGACGTGCGAAGGGTCACAGGTTCGAGTCCTGTATCGTCCACCAGAAAAAGCCGGAATGATTTTTCGTTCCGGCTTTTTGTTATGCCTGTGGAACGGGGTGAGCGGATGGAAATTTACGCGCTGCGGCTGGACGGGCCCCTGCCGCCGGGCTGGTTTGCAGCCTGCCTTGCGCGCGCGCCGGAGGAACGCCGGGCGCGGGTGGCGCGCGCCCGCACGCAGCAGGCCGCGCGGCGCTGCCTGCTGGGAGAAATGCTGCCGCGCTGGCTGGCCTGCGCCGCCCTCGGCGTGCCGGACCGGGCGCTGCAAACGGAAAAAGGCCCGGCGGGCAAGCCGTTTTTTGCCGGGTGGCCCGGCTTCCACTACAATGTATCGCACGCGGGGGACTGGGTGGTGTGCGCCGTCGGCGAAAGCCCTGTAGGCGTAGACATCGAGGGCGGGCGGCGCGCCCCGCTGCGCGTGGCCTCGCGGTTTGCCCCGCCGGAGCGCGAAGCCATTCTGGCCGCGGAGGAACCGGCGCAGGCGGCGTTGTTCTTCCGCTACTGGACCGCCAAAGAGAGCTACGTCAAATACCTCGGCCGGGGCTTGACGCTCTCCCTGGACGCTTTTACCTTGCTGCCGGACGGGCCGGACTGCTTTGCCGTGGAGGAAGACCCCGCCTGCGCCGTCCGCATCTTCCACGAGGCGGAGGGGTTCCCCGCGGCGCTTTGCGGCGCGCGGGAGGCTGTTGCGCGCGCCCGCTGGACGCAGCTAAGGCCCGGGCAGATCGTTTTCCCCACATAAAAAGGCCTGTGGACCCGCTTTGGCGCGGGCCGTGGAAAAACAACAATTTTTATCCAAATTTGGCGCAGATGTTGACCTCATCTTGCCGCTATGCTAAAATTAAAGCATTAAAAACCTTATTATGAAGTTTGGGTTATACGGCAGGAAACAGCGCGTCACCGGCCATGCGGCGGCCGGGGGCTACGGGCCTGGGCACGGCGCATTGCGGCGCCCAGGGCGCGGCGCGTCCGGCCGGGTGGTAAGAACAAACGAGGTGGGGAGCATGGCGAAATATCTGGAAGCCGCCGATTTGGATGAGAAAACCAACGAACGGCTCCGGCAGCTGTTGGAACGTTCCCGCGCAACCTATTGGAAGCAGAAACGGATTTTTGACGTGACGGTCGCGTCGTTTCTGCTTTTGCTCTTACTGCCGCTGTTTGTGGTCATCAGCGTTGCCATCTGCATCGACGACCCGCACGGCGGGCCGATCTTTAAGCAGGTGCGCATCGGGCGGCACGGCAAGCCGTTTTTGCTTTATAAATTCCGCACCATGGTCAACAACGCGGAGCAGCTCCGCGAATTGCTGATGGAGCGCAATGAGATGGACGGGCCGGTGTTTAAAATTAAGGATGACCCGCGCATCACGCGCGTGGGGCGTTTTTTGCGCCGCACCAGCATCGACGAGCTGCCCCAGCTGTTTAACGTGCTCAAGGGCGACATGAGTATGGTCGGTCCCCGCCCGCCGTTGCCCGGCGAGGTAGAGAGCTACACCGATTACCAGCGCCTGCGGATGATCGTCACGCCCGGCCTCACCTGCGAGTGGCAGGTTGCGCCGGACCGGAACGACATCTCGTTCCAGCAGTGGGTGGAGATGGATCTCCATTACATTCAGCACCGCACCATGCGGCAGGATATTAAATTGATTTTGAAAACGCCGGTCGCAATGCTGCGCCGCGGCGGCCGCTGAGTGCGGCGGGACCCCGGGCCATGCGCCGGGGAGATCCTTTAGAAATCATTGTTCCGGCCAAAAGCCCCCGAAAAAGGCGGCGCGGCTGGAGAAAGGGGGCGTGCGGGCCGTCATGAGTAGGACGAACGGGAGCCGCGCCGGGAAGGAATTCCGGCTGCGGTCCGTCTGGAATGCAGTCTACGCAAAAATGGAGGAGCAGCTTCCCGAGCAGGCCATGCGGGAGTGGATGGACCATTTCCATCTGGCCAAATTGGGGCGCGGGAGAGCGGTCATCGACGTGGATAACGACGTCGACCTCGAAATGTTCCTTTGGCAATATGAAGAGGCGCTCCAGCAGAGCCTGCGCGAGGTGTTGCCCTATGAAGTGCGGGTGCGCTTCCAGCAGGACACCGCGCGCCGCAAACGGCGCAGGGGCGCGGCGCGCAAGGCTGTTTTGGCGCTGCTGAGCGTTTTGCTGCTCGGTGCGGCCGCAGTGGTGGTTGTGCTGGGCGTCAGCGTTGCACAGAACCAATCGTTCCGCGAGACCTTCTACCAGGTGAGCTCCGGCAAGGTGGACGGCGGGTTGCGCATCATCCAGATTTCGGACCTGCACGGCACGGAATACGGGGACGGCAACGAGGCTTTGCTCGAGCGGGTCGAGCGCCTGGCCCCGGACCTCGTGGTGCTGACGGGCGACGGCGTGGACAAAAACGACGCGGACGCGTCCGTCACGGTGGACCTGTGCGAGCGTCTCGCCGGGATTGCGCCGGTGTGCTATGTTTACGGGAACCACGAATGCGCGCGCGTGTACGGGAACCTGATGACGAGAGATTCGCTCGACGAGACGTTGGGGATGGGCGACGGGACCCGGGACGACGCGGCGCTGCGCGAATGGGAAGATCCCCTGCGCGAGGAGCTGGAAGCGGCGGGCGTGTTTGTTCTGCTCAATGAAGAGCTGACGCTCGAGTTGAACGGGACCGCCGTAGACGTTTACGGCACGCTGACCTCGAACCCCTCGGCTTTTTGGCCCTACGCCGGGGGGAGTTTCTCAGAATTCCTCTTGGAAGACCCGGAGAACTTTAAGCTGTTCCTCTGCCATGAGCCGTACCTGTTCACCGCTTTGCCGGACGATGCGTGGGGAGACCTCGCGCTGTGCGGGCACACGCACGGCGGCGTAGTGCGCCTGCCGTATGTGGGCGGCGTGTATGAGCTCGAGTGGGGCCTTTTCCCGGAGCTGTTCCAGAGCGGGATGGTCTACGGGCGTTATACGGCCGGCGCGACGCCGGTCATCGTCAGCGGGGGCATGACCAACCGGGGGGCGCTTCGCATCAACAACCGCCCGGAACTGGTCATTGTCGACGTAAGCCGCTATTGAGCGCGGCAGTTCCTGCAACGCAAAGGAGGACGACGGGATGCTGGATATTTTGCGTGAACATACCGTGCTTCTCAGTAAGGCCGGCGTAGCCGGCCTATGCGGCGTGGCGGCTGTGGTGGCTGTTGCGGCGCTCTGGGTGCTGTATTCCCGCTCGCACAACATGTCGCACAGTGAGTTTAAGCGGATGTTTCGCCGCAGCTGGGGCTTCCGCGTGTGGGCGCTGGCGCTCTCGGCCGTGTTTGCCCTGGCAATGCTTGCGCCCGGCTGGCGGCTGGGCTCCGGCAGGGCGGAAATGGTCGTGACGCTGAATTACGCCGAGGCCTCTTGGGGCGCGAACGCCAACGGCACGCGCTACAACAGCTCGGAAATCCTCTGCGACGAGGTGCTCGAACGCGCGATTGAAATGGGCGCGTTCGACGGCGTCACGCCCGCCGACCTGCGCGCCTGCCTGAGCATTGCGCCGCTGGTTGAGGGCGGTTCCTCGTCGGAGGAAGAGTACCACATCGCGACGGAATTCCTCGTTTCGTACGAGGCGGACGATAATACCGCCCATCTCGACGCGGAAAACGTGCTCAAGCTCATTGCGAGCGCGTATAAATTCTTCTACATCGACCATTACGCCAATAATTTCTCCGTTTTGGATATGGACTTGGACGCGGAGGCCCTGGAAGGCCTCGATTACCTGGACACCGTGACCTACCTGCAAAACCGGGCGACCCGCGTGATGAATTATATGTATGTCCTGGGGGATGAAAACGCCAGCTTCCTTTCCTCGCGCGGCGATTCGTTCTATTCCCTGGCGTCGAAGGTTTCCAATTTGATCGATTTCCAAATCCAAGACCGCCTCGCCTCTTATTTGCTGGAAAATGGCGTCTCCAAGGACGCCCAGAGCTATGTGGACCGGCTGGAGTACGACAATGTGTTGACAGACTACGACATGCAGCGCGCGAACGCCTCGTTTGAGGTGCGCAACGACGCCGTGGACATGTACGCAGAGGAAATGACGCGCATTGTGCTTGTGCCAACTTGGGACCAGCAGGGCGAGTACTACATGGGCCGCACGAAGGTCGGCATCGACGACCTTTCGCTGGAAGCGGAACAGTACAGCCAAACGGCGGCGGAAGATCTGTCGCAGATTGAGACCAACAGCCTCACCATTTCTGCGCTCGATGGCGCAGAGGGCGGGGAGGACCCCGTTGCGGAGACCCTCATCGCGGAGATTACCGCGACGCTTTCCGACTACGCGCAGGCGGCAAAAATTGCCGGGCAGGAATATTCAGAAACTAAATTGAACCAGTGCATCTCCGCCAGCGTTTCGGGCTTTTCCCTGCTTTCCGTGCTGCTTCTCTGCGTGGGCGGGGCGGTAGCGTTTTACCTGGCGGTTTCCCTGCTTGGCGCTGCGCTGCGCATGCCGAAGATCGGGCGGGAGGGCTTCCGCCTGCCGGTGGAGGATTGGATGGAAGGCCCTGAGGCGGAAGAAAACCACAGGGGCGCGGAATGACCTTTTTTGATTACACGCAACGGGAGGGGAAGCGATGAGAGAATTTCAGCTGCTGCGGTACCTGAAAAAATGGCTGCCGTGGATCGTAGCGCTGTGCGTCGGTTTGACCGTGGCGGTTTACATCGGTTTAAGCGCTGCGCAAAACTATGTTGCCTCCGCCGTCATCCACTACAATGACGCGGCGGCCCAGGAAGGGGAAACCCCTTTGGGGACAGAGCTGGATGTCAATGAGATTAAGTCTTCTTCCATCTTGTCCCGTGTGCTTTACAACTTGGAGCTGGGGGATTCCTACTCCGTCGACGACCTCATCTCCCGCGTGACCATCACCGAAGTTGTGGACGAGGACGACCAGGCCTTGAAGGACGCTATGCTGGAAAACGGCGAGGAATACCTTGTGGAGCCGACTACATACATCGTCTCGTTTACGGCGGACCACAGCGAGGGCCCGGAATTTGCCCGGCAAGTGCTAGATGAAGTGCTGGACCTCTATTTTTCTGACTACAGTGAAAATTATGTCAACACCGGGTCGACGCAGAGCTCGTTGAGCAAGCTCTACAATGATAATTACGATTACATCGAGATGATGGAGATCATCGACCAGGATATTACCAGCACGATTTCCGTGCTCTACCAGCGTGTGCAGGAGGAAAGCACCTTCCGCTCGACGGAAACCGGCCTAACGTTCAACGACCTCGCGCAGGATTTTGAGTTCATCCAAAGCGTGCGGGTTTCGGACCTGTTTGCGCGCATCTTTGGGAACCAGATCACGAAGGATAAGCAGCTTTTGCTGGACACCTATTCGCACCGCATTGAAGAAAACGGCGTGACGGACCTGGCGGAAGAGGAAATGATCGCCGACGTCGTGCGGCTTATCGACGCCTATGTGGAAAAAATGCGCAATTCCGGGAATACGAACATCACGTACGAATATATTTTGGACGATGTCTATGAACGGGATTTGATCGACGCCTATGGCGAGGTGGTGGGCCAAGGCGACCAGACCGTCACATATGATGAATTGATCTTCAGCTGGCGCGACCACAGCGAGAGCCGCGAGTACGCCGTCATCGACACGGCATACTGCAACTACATTATCGGCGTGTTCGGCTCGTGCACCGGAGCTTGCGGCGGCGCGCCTGCCGTGGAAACGGCGGAGGATGCCGCTGAGGCCGGGGACGGCGCGGCGGCTGCGGAAGCGGCCGCTTCGCCCTGCGCGTCGTCGCCGTTGACCTGCACGGCTCTGGGGGACCCGGACTACGCCGCGCTGGAAGAAGAAGTGGCCGCGGACATCACCGCGCTGGTGGACGAGCTGGAAGGCCTTTACGGGCTGGTCGACCAGACCAACGCCGAGTACAACGAGTACCGCGGCGCGCAGAGCATCTCGATGCTGTCGACCTCTTCCGTGGAAGAGAGCGTGAACGTCCTGCTCTACACCGCCATTGCCGCGTTCTTCCTCCTGGTGGTTTGCTGCTGCGGGGCGGTCCTGCTCGGCAGGATGGGCGATATCGTCCAGTATTTCTTCTACACGGACCGTATGACCGGCATGAGCAACCGCACGGCGTTCGACAATTACCTGCGCCGGCGCGACAACGCCATTGCAGACGACGGCACGGTCTGCGCGGCGGTCGCCATCCGCAACCAGGCGGAGATCAACCAGAAATACGGCCGGCCGGCCGGCGACGAGACGATCCGCCTGTTTGCCGATACGCTCAAGGAAGTGTTCCGCAAGACCAACGCCTATTTGGTATATAACGGGAATTCGCAGTTCTTCATCATGCTGGAGCGGACTGATTACGTCACCGTAGAGTATATTTTGCACCGCTTCCGCCTGCTGCTGGAGAAGAGGGAAAAACTGCAAGAGGAACGCATTGCGTACGATATCGGCATCGCCGAAACGTACCGCGACAAGGTCCACCGAGTGCGCGGCCTTCTCTCCAAGGCGATGGAATCCCGCGTGGATTACGTCGCGGAACCGATCACTGCTGAGGAGAAAGCAGAAGGGTAACCTGCCTGGGGCCCCGCAGCCAAAGGGATGCGGGGCCGTTTCTGACGGAGAGGAGGCGCGGCATGCCGGAACAAAGGGCCGACCGGCCCGCTAAGGCTGTTTTCTTTATCGCCTTAGCGACCTTGATGTATTATTTTTTAACGCAGATTTTAGAGCTTCGCGTCTATATTTCTTACCGGCACCTTTTTGCGCTGGCCATCGTCTTCTGCACGTTCGTGTATTTCCTCGTGCGGCCGGACCTGCCGCGGGCCGCCGCTGCGGTGAAATCCGGCTTGGCGCTGAGCGTGCCGCTGCTGGTGATGACCACCGCGTCGCTGCCGGTGTGGTTCCTCGAGCGCACGGATTTTGAAATGATTTCGCGCGGATTGTCTTACAATATCATCGCGTTCAACCAGGCGACGGCCATGTTTGCGGCGGTTTCGTTCCTCTTCCTGTTTGGGGAGCGGGGCGTCTGGTATAATTTGATCGCCGTGTTGTGCGCAAACCTGCTGATGATTGCGACCATCATGGTTGAAAACGGCGTCGGCCCGTACCTCAACGAGCTGTGGACGCTGATCCGGACGTTTGCAGGGGAGACCGGGCAGATCATTGTCGAAGCGGAGATCCACGAGCTGGCGTTCTGCCTGGGGGTTTACCTTGTTTACATGTTCCTCTGGCCCAAGCGGCAGCCGTGGTTCTTCGCGCTGCTGGGCGCGGCGGGCTTTTGTTTCCTCTCGGCGTTTAAGCGCATTGCCATGGCGGCCATTGCCGCGGCGCTGGCCATGGGCTGGCTGCTGCGCCTGTTGGAAAAACGTTGGCCCCCGAAACGGTTGATCCGGTTCATCCAGGTGATCACATTGATCGGGCTGCTGCTCCTGTTCTTGTACGTAGCGGCGGTCAAACTGGGTGCTTTTTCGTTTTTAGAGGAAATTGGGATTGACACCAAAGGGCGCGCGGACGCTTACGAGCAGGTGAGCCCGTTTTACCAAATTTCTCCCGCCTTTTTGGGCAACGGCATGGGGTTCCTCACTTACCAAATCAACGAAACGGAAAACCTCCATTTGCCAATGGCGGCAATCCATAATGATTTTTTGTTGATGTATATCGACCTCGGGTTCTGGGGATATCTGCTCTGGCTGCTTTCGTTTGCCACGCTGCGCATCTGGTATTTCGCGCGGCAGGGGAAGGCCGCAGAGGCCGTCAATACCTTTACCCTGGTCGCTTATATGCTTTTGGTCTCGACGACGGACAACACCATGTCCTACCCGCTGGTGCACACTTGCCTCGGCATTTTAATCGCAGGCCACGGCTTTGACGGGCGAGTGGAAGAAGAACGCCGGCGGCTTGCCAGGCGCGTTGCGCTGGCAAACGGGACGGCGCTGGAGACGGACCCCTGGTGAAAGCGGGAGGAGGGGCAAAATGCAGCCGAAGGTGAGCGTCATTGTGCCGGTGTACCGGGTGGAACCGTACCTGGCGCGCTGCGTGGAATCCCTGCTGGGGCAGACCCTGCGGGAATTGGAGATTATTTTGGTGGACGACGGCTCGCCGGACGGCTGCCCGGCCCTGTGCGACGGCTACGCCGCCCGGGACCCCCGGGTGCGGGTCATCCACCAGGAAAACCGGGGCCAGGGCTTTGCAAGGAATGCCGGGTTGGATATCGCCACGGGCGCGTATGTGGGCTTTGCCGATTCCGATGACTTCCTGCTCCCGGAAATGTTCGAGTCCCTCTTCCGTGCGGCGGAAGAGGCGGGGGCGGACATGGTCCTCTCCGGCATCCGCTACCGCGGCGGCGCGGTCTTCGGGGAAGAGGACCGGGAGGAACTGCGCCACTGCTTTGCCAAGGCCGAGCGGTTTGAAGGCGCGGCGGGCCGGGAACGCCTGATGCTTGGCTTGGTGGGCGCGGAGCCGTGGGAGCCGGAGGATTCCCGGTATAATTTTGCCGTGTGGAAAAACCTGTACCGCCGCGCGTTTTTGGAAGAACGCCACATCCGGTTCCTCTCGGAGCGGGAATGGATCTCGGAGGATGTGCTCTTCCTGCTGGATGTGGCTTCCCATTGCCCGCAGGCCGTGGGGATTCCCGGCGCATGGTACTGTTACTGCCGGAACGGGGACTCGTTCTCGAAAAAATACCGGGCGGATCGTTTTGCGCGGCAAAAACAGCTCGCCGCCGAAATGGAACGACGCCTCGGCGCGTGGATACCGCCCAGCCGCTACCAACTGTATGTCGACCGCTACCTGGAATCCAGCGCGCGGGTGGCGTTGGTGCAGGAAGCCGTCCGCTGCCGGGCAGAGGGCCTTCCCGCGCGGGAGGCAAACCGGCGCCTGCGCGCGTGCAGCGCGGACGAAACGCTGCAAACTGTCCTGCGGCGCTACCCGTGGTGGAAATTGCCGCGGATGCAGGCGGCGTTCGCGTTTGCCATGCGCTTCCGGATGGCGCGGCTGCAACGGTGGATGGTGGCGCTGCGCGAAAAATTATGAGGGAGGGGAGCGGGATGCTTTTTTCGGTTATTGTGCCGGTTTACAAGGTTGAACCCTATTTGCGTGGGTGCGTGGACAGCATTTTGGCGCAGGCCTTCCCAGATTTTGAACTGATCCTCGTGGATGACGGCTCGCCGGACGGGTGCCCGGGCATTTGCGACGCATATGCGGCGCAGGACCGGCGGGTGCAGGTGCTTCACAAGCCGAACGGCGGCCTGGTGAGCGCCCGGCAGGCGGGAATCCAGCGGGCGCGCGGGGAGTTCGTGGTAAACGTCGACGGGGACGACGCCCTTGCGCCGGGGATGCTCAAGCGGGCGGCGGCGCTGATCCGGCAAGAGGACCCGGACGTGGTTTCTTTTGCCATTACTTACACGGGCGCCGGGCCGGATGTCACCCAGTCCGAACCGCTTCCCGAAGGGCTGTATGGCCGCGCGCGCAAGGAGCGGGAACTCTACCCGCTGCTGCTGATGGCGCCGGACATGCGGCATATGTTTTGGTACCTTTGCGGCAAAGCGATCCGCCGCAGCCTGCTGTTCCCCTGCCAGATGGCGGTGGACCCGAGGATCTCCCTGGGGGAGGACGTGGCCTGCCTGATGCCGGTGTACCAAAGGGCTGAGCGGGTCTGCCTCAGCGGGGAGGCGGGATACCGCTGCCTGGTGCGTCCGGGGTCCGATTCCCGGGCGTTCCGCTTGGTGCAATTTGAGCAGATGCTGCTGGTCTTGCAATCCCTCGAGAAGCTGGACTTCGGGCCGGGCTGGCAGGAGCAGGTCGACCGCTACAGCAGCTTCCTCTGCTTTGTCATGATGGACTCGGTCCCCGCTTTTGGGCCGGGCCGTTTCCCGGACGCGGCTTTTGACTACCTCAAGAGGCCGGAGCTGCAAACGCGCCTGCGCCGGGCGCGGTTTTCCGGCGTGACGCCGAAAACGCGTCTCGCTTATTGGCTGATGCGCAGGGGTTGGTACCGCGCGGCCGGCGCGCTCCTTCATGTGTGCCGGCGCTTGAAAGGGAGGGGATGAAAAACAATGGGGATGATGAAGCTGGGGTTCCTTGGCTCAGCGCTCAACCGGCTGCGCAAGTGGTTCCTGTTCGGCGTCCGGGGGGATACGCTGTCCTACCTGCGCTGGCTGAACCAGCGCGGGGCGGCCATTGACGAGAGCCTCTTTCTGCCAACGCCGGAGTCCGTGTTTTTAGACGCGACAAACCCGTGGCTTTTGACCATTGGGAAGCATGTCAGCCTGGCGGCCGGGGTCAAAGTGCTGACCCACGACGCGAGCTGGATGGTGCTCAGGGGCGTCAACGGCTCGATGAATGGGCATATGGCGCCGACGAAAATCGGGAACAACGTGTTTGTCGGGATGAACAGTATCATCCTGTGCGGCGTAACCATTTGCGACAATGTGATCATCGGGGTCAACAGCGTGGTGGACCGTTCCATCCGGGAGCCGGGCGTTTATTCCGGGGCGCCGGCCAAACGGGTCGCCAGCTTGGAGCAGTTCCAGGGCCTGCGGGAAGCGGCGCAGCCCAGGGAAGCCCTGGCGTTGGCGAGGGAATATTACGGCCGGTTTGGGCGTAAGCCGCCGCAAGAGATCTTCCATGAATATTTCTGGCTGTTTTCCCCGCGCCGGGCGGAAGAATTGCCGCCGCTTTTCCTCCGCAAAATGCAGGAGGGCGGGAATTTCGAGGCCGTCCGCGACGCGTTTTTGGCTACCGAACCGGACTTTGACGGGTACGGCCAGTTTTGGGACTGGTGCCAGAAGCAGCTTCAAAAAGGGAAAGAAGCTTAAAGAAGGCGAAGGGAGAGGTGCGAATGTCGCGGGTGGACCACGTGGCGAAAAATTTCAAATTTGCGCTGCTCTGCCAGCTGATGACCGGCGTGGTCAACTTTGTGGTGCGCAGGGTTTTCACCGCCACGCTGGGGCAGGAATACCTGGGCCTGAACAGCCTTTTTTCCGACATCCTCTCCATGCTTTCGCTGGCGGAGCTGGGGTTCGGGACATCCATCCTGTTTAGCCTCTACAAGCCGGTTGCGCAGGGCGATGTGAAAAAGATCAAGTCGCTCATGGCGCTTTACCGCAAGGCTTACCGGGTCATCGGCCTGGCCGTGCTGGCTGCGGGTTTGGCGCTCACGCCGTTTTTGGAGTGGTTTGTCCAGGAAATGCCGGAAGGGATCCCGCACATCCGGCTGATCTATATTTTAAATGTAGTAAATTCCAGCTTTTCCTATTTCTTTATCTATAAAGCGTCGCTGCTGTTTGCTTATCAAAAAAAATATGTCGAGATGCTGGTGACCACCGCGGTCAAGACGGCTTCGGGCTTGGTACAGATTGCCGGGCTGCTGCTCACGCGGGATTATTTTTTCTACCTCGGCGTCATGCTGTTCTCCACTTTGGCGCAGAACCTGGCTATTTCCTGGCAGACGGACCGCCGCTATCCCTACCTGCGGGAGAAAAAGATCCTCCCGTTGCCGCAGGAGGACCGCCGGGTGATCCGCCGGAACGTGGCGGCGTCCATGTTCCACAAATTTGGAGACGTCGCGGTGTTCAGCACAGACAGCATTCTCATGGCGCGGTTTGTCAGCGTGGCTGCCGTGGGGGTTTATTCCAATTACATGCTCATCCGCAGGACGCTGGTCATGGTGATCGATATGCTGTTCAGCGCCATTACGGCGAGCATGGGGAACCTCAATGCCAGCGAAAGCATCGAGCACAAGCGGGAGGCGTTCCGCCATGTCCATTTCCTTTCCGCATGGCTGTTCGGCTGGATGAGCATCTGCCTGCTATGGCTTTATAACCCGTTTATTGAGCTTTGGCTTGGCGAAGAATACCTTTTCCCAATGGAAGTGGTGCTGCTCATCGTCGTGAATTTCTACCTCTACTGCATGCGGATCCCGGTTAGCACGACCAAAAACGCGATGGGCCTTTTTTGGTACGACCGCTATACCCCCTTGCCGGAAGTGGCCGTCAACCTGGCCGTCTCCGTTTTGCTGGCGCAGCAGATCGGGATTGCAGGCGTCCTGCTGGGCACGGTCGTCAGCACGCTGGTGGTGCCGTTTTGGGTGGAGCCGTGGGTCCTGTTCCAAAAAGGCCTGTTGCAGCCGGTGGGCAGGTTTTTCCTGCGGTACCTGCTTTACTTTTCCGTTACGGCTGCGGCCTGCGCGGCCACCGGCGCGCTCTGTGCGCTCACGCCGGGCGGCCTGGGGGGCTTCGCGCTCAAGCTGCTGGCCTGCGGCGCCGTTCCCCATGTTGTGTATCTCGCGGCCTATTGCCGCACGGAAAATTTTCGGTATTTGTGCGGCGTTGGCGTGCGGATGGCCCAGAAAATCCGGAGGAAGGGAAGGGGCGGGGCAACGTGAAAACACCGAAAGTCTCCATTTTGATGGGAGCGTATAATGCGGAAAAATATCTGGCGCAAGCGCTCGACAGCGCATTGGCGCAGACCTTCCGGGATTTTGAGTTGATTGTGGTGGATGACTGCTCAACGGACGGCACGCCGGAGATTTTGCGCCGGTATGCGGAGCGCGACGGGCGCGTCCGGGTAGTGCGCAACGAGCGGAACATGCGCTTGGCGGCGTCGCTCAACCGTGCGATGGATCTTGCGCAGGGGAAATATGCTGCGCGCATGGACGCGGACGACGTCCACCGCGCAGACTGGCTGGAAAAACAGGTGCGCTATATGGACCGGCGCCCGGCGGTCAGCGTTTGCGGCTGCCAGGTGCTGGAATGGGAAGGCGGGGACACGGTGCGGGGGGCCGATTTCCGCCGCAAGGGGTCCGCGGCCGTGCGCGCGCTGTTTACCATCTCGAACCCCATCGCGCACTGCGGCTCCATCCTGCGCATGAAAGACCTGCGCGCCATGCGCTATGACCCGGCCTATACCTGTACGGAGGACTTGGACCTGTGGACGCGGATGCTCTGCCAAGGGAAGCGGATTGCCAGGAACCCGGATTACCTGCTCTTGTACCGTAGGCACCCGGGGCAGGCCACCGCCGTCAGCATGAACGGGGTGCAGAAGGAAGAATATTTGCGGATTATCCGCCGGTTTTACCGGGAGACCTTGTTTGAACTGGACGAAGAATCCGCCGGCTGCCTTGCGCGGTATCTTTATTTTAAAACAGAAAGGAATTTTTATGCCGCGGAGAATTTCCTGCGCCGGGTCATTGCGGAAAACCAGAAGACCAAGCG
>CALWIP010000010.1 GCA_944380775.1 uncultured Clostridia bacterium
GCGCCCAGCCGTCGTCCAATTCGGCGCGGGCATCCTCCAGCTGCGCGCGGGCGTCTTCCAGCTCGGCCCAGCCGTCGTCCAGCTCCCGCTTGGCGTCGTCCAGCTGCGCGCGGGCGTCAACCAGCTCAGCCCAGCCGTCGTCCAGCTCCTGCTTGGCGTCGTCCAGCTCCGCCTTGCCTTCGGCCAGCTCCGCTTCGCCGTCCTCCAGCTGCGCGAGCGCGTCCGCCAATTCCTTGCGCGCGCTGTCGAGCTGGCTGCGGGCCCGGTCCAGCTTGCGCTGCCCGGCTTCATACTCCGCTACGCCTTCTTGGTACGCGCGCTCCGCCGCCATCAGGGTTTGAATGCCGGAAATACTTTGGCGCAGCTGGTTCACCACGCTCTGCGCCGCAGTTACGGCGGCTTGCACTTTGGCATAGTTCGGGTTGTCCGGCCCGAGCGCGTTCAACTCCTCTTGCGCCAGGGAAAGCGCCTGCTGTGCCCGTTCCATTCGTCCGTTGAGCGCTTCCAGCGCCGCCTGCGCGCTGGAAGCGGTCATCCCGGCCGCCGACCAGGCTGCGTCCAGCTGCGCGCGGGTTTCCTGTAACTTCTGGTAGCCTGCGCGCAGTTCCGATTCGCCGGCGTTGAGCTCGGCGCGGCCGTCGTCGTAGGCTTCTTTTCCGCTCTCGTAGGCTTCCCAGGCCTCGTCGAGGTCCGCGCGGCCCTGTTCATATTCGGCAAGGCCGTCGTCATATTGGCGTTTGCCGTCTTCCCACTCGGCGAGACCTTCCGCGTAATCGGATTCGCCGTCTTCATAGTCCTGTTTTCCGTCCTGCCATTCGGCGAGCCCGTCCTCATATTCGGCGAGGCCTTCCGCGTAATCGGATTCGCCGCCGGTCAATTCGTCGTAGGCGTCGGCGAGCTCCTGTTCCGCGTCGGCGAGCTCCCGTTCGGCCTTGGCGGTCTCCTCTTCGAGTTCCGCCTGGCCGTCGCGGTATTCCGTCCAGCCGTCGTCCAATTCGGCGCGGGCGTCGGCGAGTTCCCGCTCCGCGTCGGCGAGCTCCTGCTCCACTTCCGCCTTTGCGTCGTCATATTCCTGCTGGGCGTCGTCCAATTCGGCCTGCGCCTCGCCGATGACCTCGTCGTAGCGCTGCCTGGCGCGCGCGTCGCCGAAGGGCTCCATTTCCTCGAGATACGCGTCCATCCGGTCTTCATATCCGTCGGAATAACAGTCCAGATCTTTCATCCCGTCCACGGTAAAATACAGCGCCGTGTAGGTGTCCCAATCAAAATTTTCTTTGGGGATGTAGAAAAACGCGCTCACGGAACCGCTGCCGAGGGTCGAGCTGCCGCGGTCCGGCCCAACGTAGAGCGGGCTGTCCGCAACGCCGACCACGGTGAACTCCGTGCGCAGCGGGACGAGGTCCGCGCCCTCGTCGGCGCGCAGGGAGACGGTGTCGCCGAGCGAGAGGCCGAGCTGGTCAAGCAGCATCTGTTCGGTGACGCATTCGCCGGGCTCCTGCGGCAAGCGGCCCTCCGTGACGGAGAGCAGGTTCAGCTCTTCCGGCAGCGACGCCACATGGACAATTTCATCCCCGGCAAACATGTCGAGGCTGTACTCCCCCTCCGCCTGCGCGACGCCGTCATACCCCTCGACGGCGCGCAGGTCGTCTTCGGTGAGGCCGAGCGTCGAGAGCGCCTGGCCGTCCATGAGGTTTAGGCGGTCGTAGTAGCGGTCCGCCGTATATTCCATGTCCGGCGCGGCGGCGCGCAGGCCGGAGAGGAACGCCACCGCCAGCGCAGAGAGCACAAAGAGGGAGAAAAAGCGGTTGCGCGTGCGGCGCACCTCGCGGAGCGCGTCGGTGAGCAGCCGGTTTTTCTTTCGAATTCCGCTGTGGTTCACCATTCAATCTCCTCCACGGACATCGGGTGCGCGTTGCGCTCGATTTGGTCTACCTTGCCGTTTTTAATGTGGATGACGCGGTCCGCCATCGGCGTGAGCGCGGTGTTATGCGTAATGACGACGACCGTCATGCCGCGCTGGCGGCAGGTATCCTGCAATAATTTGAGGATGGATTTGCCGGTAACGTAGTCGAGCGCGCCGGTGGGTTCGTCGCAGAGCAAAAGCTTCGGGTTTTTCGCCAGCGCGCGGGCAATGGCGACGCGCTGCTGTTCGCCGCCGGAGAGCTGCGCGGGGAAATTGTTAAGCCGTTCGCCGAGGCCGACGTGCTCGAGGACTTCTTTTGCGTCAAGCGGGTCCCGGCAGATTTGCGCCGCTAATTCGACATTTTCGAGCGCGGTGAGGTTCTGCACGAGGTTATAGAACTGGAAGACAAAGCCGATGTCGTACCGGCGGTAGGTGGTGAGCTGTTTGGGGGAGTATGCGCTGACGCGCGCGCCGTCCACGAGGATGTCGCCTTCCGTGCAGGAATCCATGCCGCCGAGCATGTTCAGCACGGTGGTTTTGCCCGCGCCGCTCGGCCCGACAATAATGGCGAATTCCCCTTTTTCAATGTCGAAGTCCACGCCGTTTACCGCTGTGAGCGTAACTTCCCCCATTTGGTAGCGCTTGACCACACCCCGGAATGAAATAAACTTCGCCATGCTTCTCCCGCCTCCTCGCCGGTTGGAAACCGGCGCGCTGAATTCAGATTTCTTATTTCCAGTCTACCCTTAAATTATGAACAATTCAACCAAGCTGAGCTTGGATGCACGCTCCCCCCATACGGGGGACAGGCGCGACATGCCCGCCGCAGGCGCGCGAGAGAAAGGGGCTGCTCCCGTGAGGCGGGGTTGTTTCCAGCTGTGCGGGTCCTCGGGCCGGACACCCAGGCCAGGTGTGTTGCAGCCTGGCCGTGATGCGGGCGCAAGAAGAACCGTTCTGCGCCGGGGTGAGGCCGACGCCAGGAGGCCGCGATGCGCGACGTAAAAAAGACCGCGATGCGCGACGTAAAAAAGGAAAAGCGGCGGGCAGGGACGCCCGCCGCAGGATGCAGCTTAAACCGGTTCGGTGAGGAGACGGTGCAGGGTCTGGCGCACAGCGCCCGGCCCGGCGATCAGTTCACAGAACAGGCCTTCGATTTTTTCCCCGAGGCCGACGTCGTAGAGGTCTACGCCAAAGAGCACCGGGTTGCAGAGGATGGGCCGGAGCACGCCGTCCGCCGAAGCGGGTTCGCCGAGCTTAGCGCCCGCCATCTGCGCCGTGAGTTCTTCCAGCATGGGATCCGGGCTGAGCTCCATCGGATTCCCTTCGTCGTCCACGCCCATCAGATAGCGGCACCACGCCGCAATTGCCAGCGGGATGAAGGTCAGCGACTGGATATCCAGGTCCGGGCGGTCCCGGTAGGATTTGATCGTTTCGCCGAACCGGACGGAGAGCTTTTGCGACGTGTCGGTTGCAATGCGCTGCGGCGTGTCCGGAATATACGGGTTCGGCAGCCGCTTTTCAATGACTTCCCGGATGAACGCAAGCGGGTTGAGGATAATCGGGTTGATGACGACCGGCATGCCTTCCTGGTAGCCGATCTTTTCCACTAGCGCGCGCAGGTCCGGGTCCTCCATTTCCCCGGCGATGGTCGGGAAATTCAGCAGGCACCCAAACACCGCCAGCGCCGTGTGCAGCGGGTTCAGGCAGGTGGTGACCTTCATCCGTTCGGAGTTGTTGACGGTGGTGCGGTCCGCAAATAGTACGCCCGCCTGCTCCAGCGGCGGCCGCCCGTTCGGGAACTCGTCTTCCACCACGAGATATTCCGGCGCTTCCGCGTTCACAAACGGCGCAATGACCGTGTGCCGGTTCGTCGTGAGGATTTCCATCCCCTCAATGCCGTCCTTTTCCAGCGCGTCGCGCACAAACGCAGACGGCCGCGGCGTAATCTTGTCAATCATCGTCCACGGGAACGAAACGCGGCCCGAATTATTGATGTAATTGAGGAAATCCTGCCCGACGAATCCTTTTTCCTGCCACTTGCGCGCGATAAACTGCACCGCGTGGTAGAGCTTGTCGCCGTTGTGCGAGCAGTTGTCCATGCTCACCATCGCAATGGGCATTGCGCCCGCGCGGAACCGGTCGAGCAACAGCGACGTGACAATCCCCATGCCGCTCGAAGGGGCCTGCGGCCCGGCGTCGATGTCGCGCTGCACAGCGGGCAGCACGCGGCCTGCCAGGTCTGTAATGGCGTACCCCTTTTCCGTAATGGTGAAGCTGGCCATTTGCAGCGACGGGCTGCAAAATACCTGCCGCAGCCGCGCCCAGTCGTCCGCCTCCTGCGGGGCAGCCTTCAGGCTCTCGGAAACGCTGGCCAGCACTTCTTTTTCCAGCGTGCCGTCGGGATGCATCAGAACGAGCAGGCTCAGGTTGTCAAACGGGCGGTAGATTTTATCGATGATCTCAAAGTCAAACGTATCTGCCGTGATGATCCCAAAATCGCTCTTTCCAAGGTTCAGCAGGCGCTGCTGGATCTTCGCAATGTAACTGCGGAAGATATTCCCCGCGCCAAAATGGACCCACCGCGGGCACGCCCGCGTGCAGGCCGTGATCTTTTCCACATCAAAGCATGGCAGGGCGACCCCTGAGTCCTCCCAGCCCATGCGGTCCCTCAGACCGTCCCGTGACAGTTTCATAGCAATCGCGCCCTTTCCTGCCGTTCTGGCAATACGCACCTTGCGGCTTGAGATTTTCTTTTTTTATTTTATCATTTCTCACTAATTTTGTCAATCAACCTCGCTGTGTTTTAGCGGAAATGATATGCCTTCCGCGCCGTCCCGCCGGGGCCCAAAGAAAATTGCGCGGGGCCTTGCCAAATGCGCCGCAGATGTGCTATAATAATTGCCGCAAGGCCGCGGGGATCCCCGCGGCAGATACCCGCCCGTGGCGAAGCGGGATATCGCAGCAGATTCCGATTCTGAAGGCCGGGGGTTCGAATCCCTCCGGGCGGGCCAAAGAAGAAAAAGCCGTCCACAGGGCGGCTTTTTCTTTTTTATTCGGGAGGGATTCGAACCCTGAGAGGGTCCGAGCGGAAAAAAACGTGCCGGTGGCACGTTTTGCGCGAGGAGCGCGCGCGGCGGGGCCCCCTTTCGGGGGAAGTCCGCGCGTTCCCGGAATGGCGCAGCCATTCCGGCATCCCTCCGGGCGGGCCAAAAGAAACCCTGAAAAATGGCTGCTTTTCGCCATTTTTCAGGGTTTCCCCTTTTTCTGGTAATTCACAAAAGTGCGCCAAAATGCACGCAATAACGCAAAGATGCAAGTCAAAATTTTGGCGCGGGGTCGTCTGCTGGTTCCGGGGCTTTCGGCGGGAAGCGGAGCGTCGCATATCCCGCCGCGCGGCGGCATACCGTTGGATGGGGCGCCGCGCGCGCGAATCGGAGGAGAGGGGCGGGATGTGGGATGGACCGGCTGCAGGCGGTGGTTGCGGTCTTGCACGCGTGCCTTTGGGGCTGGCCGGTGCTGGGCCTTCTGCTTTTTACGGGGGTTTTCCTCACGTTCCGGCTGCATTTTTTGCAGTTCCGCGCATGGCGGCAGTGGATCTCCGCCGCCTGCCGCGGGCTGTTCGGCCGTGGGGAGGGCGGCGCGCGCTCCCGGTTCCGGGCGCTGTCCACGGCGTTGGCCGGGTCCCTCGGAACGGGGAACATTGTCGGCGTGGCGGCCGCCATTGCCGCGGGCGGGCCCGGCGCGGTGTTTTGGATGTGGGTTTCCGCGCTGTTCGGCATGGCGACGCTGTTCACCGAAACAGCCCTTGGGGTGCGGTACCGGTGCAAGCAGGGCGGCGCCTGGCGCGCCGGGGCCATGTATTACCTCGAGCACGGCCTTTCCTGCCGCCCGCTTGCCGCTGTGTTCGCGGTGGGCTGCGTGCTCGCGGCGCTCGGCATGGGCAACCTTGTGCAGGCGCGCTCCCTTTCGTCCGCGCTGCACGGCGCCTTCGGCATTCCAGAAGCGGTGTGCGGCGCGGCGGCGGCCCTGCTGCTGTTCGCGGTGCTCCGCGGCGGCGCGGCGCGCGTGGGGCGCGTGACCTCTGTGCTGGTCCCGGCGCTGTCCGGCGGTTATTTCCTCGCGTGCGCCGTTGTCCTCGCGTGCCACGCGGAGGCGGTCCTCCCGGCGTTTGCCTCCATTTTCCGCGGCGCGTTCGGGTTCCGTGCGGCGGCGGGCGGGTTCAGCGGCGCAGCCCTTGCCGCGGCGGTGAAAACAGGCCTTTCCCGCGGGATCTTTTCCAACGAGGCGGGGCTCGGAAGCTCGTCGCTGGCGCACGCCAACGCCTCCGGCGGCGCGCAGGAACTGGGGTTCCAGGGGATGTTCCAGGTGTTTCTGGACACGATTGTCCTGTGTACGCTCACTGCGCTGGTGCTGCTTTGCAGCGGCGCGCCGCCCGGGGACGGCGGCGCGCAGTGGGGCGCAGCGGCCTTCGGCACGGTGTTTGGCCCGGCGGGCGAGGGGTTCCTGGCCTGGGCGCTCGCGCTGTTCGCGTTCGCCACCATGCTCGGCTGGTGCTACTACGGCGAATGCGGCGCGCGTTACCTCGGCGGCGGGCGGAAGGTCCGGCTGTTCCGCGCGGCGTTTGTGCTGGCGGCCTTTGCCGGGGCGCAAATGGACTTGCAGCTTGCCTGGGATCTCAGCGACCTGTGCAACGGTCTGATGGCCATTCCCAATGCGGCGGCGCTGCTCCTGCTCGCCCCCGGCGGGAAACGGCGGGGGAGGCCGCCGTCCCGGCCCGCCGCACGGCGGAAGAAAAACGGGCCCGCGGCCTGAGAGCGCAGGCCGCAAGCCCATTTCATTGGAGGATTCTTTTGTCCTGTCCCCTGCCCGGCCGCCGCGCGCGGCGTCACAGACGGGACTCGATGGCGGAAATGATGAGTTCCAGGGCCTGGATGCGGCCGTATTTTTTGTCCTGGGATTGGATGATGTGCCAGGGCGCAAAATCCGTGGAAGTGTAGCGGAGCATATCGTTGACCGCTTCCTCGTAGAGCGGCCATTTTTCGCGGTTGCGCCAATCCTCGTCGGTGATTTTCCATTGTTTGGACGGCGTGTTCTGGCGGTCCGTGAACCGGCGGAGCTGCTCGTCCTGATCGATGTGCAGCCAGAATTTCAGCACAATAGCGCCCCATTCCGTCAGCACGCGCTCAAATTCGTTGATTTCCTGGTACGCGCGGTGCCACGCCTGCGGCGTGCAGAACCCTTCGAGGCGCTCTACCATCACGCGGCCGTACCATGTGCGGTCGAAAATCGCCACATGGCCGTCCTTTGGCAGGCGCGTCCAGAACCGCCAGAGGTATTGGTGCGCGAGCTCCGACGGCGTCGGCGAAGCGATGGGGTGCACATCGTAGCCGCGCGGGTCCAGAGCCGCCGCCACACGCTTGATGTTGCCGCCCTTGCCGGCGGCGTCCCAGCCCTCGTAGCCAATGATGACCGGGATCTTCTCGCGGTACAGCACGTTGTGCAGCTCGCTCAGGCGCGCTTGCAGCTTTTTCAGCTTGCGGTTGTACTCGTCCTTGCCCAGCGCGTTGTCCAGCGGCACGTCGGCAAGCTCCGGCATTTTGACGAGCGTGAACGTCTGCGGGATCATCACCTTGCCCGGCGCGGGCTGCGGCACCGCTTTCTGCGCGAGCGCCTTGCGGATGGACGTCAGCACCGTGTGGTAGACCTCCAGCTTCGCCAGCGTGCGGTCATGGCTCGGGATCAAATGCCAGGGCGCGTTCGGCGTGTCGGTGTATTCCAGCATCTCGTCAAACGCGCGGTAATAGTCCTCGTAATTCCGGTTGCGGCGGCGGTCGGTTTCCGTCACGCGCCATTCCGTATTTTTGTCGCCTTCCAGCTTGTCGAAACGCTTCTTTTGCTCCTTTTTGCTGATGTGCAGGAAGAATTTCAGCACCAGGTACCCGTCGTCCGTGAGCTGGCGCTCGAAAATTTTGATGTCCCCAATGCGCTGGAGCACCGTCTCCCGGCTCAGGCCGTCCTCCACGCGCGCCGTCGAAATGTCCTGGTACCAGCTGCGGTCCAGCACCATAATCTGCCCGTACTCTGGGATATTCCGCCAGTACCGCCACAAAAGCGGGCGGCGGCGCTCTTCGTCGGTGGCCGGCGCGTTCGAAATAACCCGGCATCCGCGCGGGTCAAAATTGAGGATCAGGTCCGCAATCATGCTGCCCTTCCCGGCCGCGCCCCAGCCGTCAAATAAAATGACCACCGGCAGCTTTTCTTTTTTGATTTCCTGTTGGATGAGCGAAAGCTCCTCCTCCAGCCGCTTGAGCTCCGACTTCGCCTGTTCTTTCGACGCTTTTTTGTTCAAATTCACTTGATCTAACATGGTTTTGGGCCACCTCCACGCGCGGGGCGCTTGCCTCCGCTTCCCCTCGATCTCGTTTGCCGCGCAGGACGGCGCGGTTTGAATCTATGGTACTATTATACAGTTTTTTTCAAATCTTTCAAGTATTTTAGCAGGAAGGGACGGGTTTTTTTCATTTCGATCAGAAAAGAGGGGCGCCATCCCGCAAAGGGAAGCGAAATGCGCAGCGTGGCCCGGCCGCGGAGCCGTTGGAACGGCGTTTGGGAAACGGAGACCTCCCGCAGCGCGGAGACCGGCGCCCAGAGCCGCACCGAGCGGAACCCCCGCCACGCGCAGATCTCGCAGAAACCGCCGCCTGCGCGGACGCCGGACCGCCGCCAGGCCCAGAGCCGCGCCGCCGCGTGCCAGAGCGGGAACACCGCCAGGAACGAGGCCGCCGCGCCGAGCAGCGCGCTGCGGCGGGAGAGCAGCGCCCAAAACGCCAACCAGAGCAGCGCTTCGCACGCGGGCGGGGTGAGAGCGCGCATCCAGCTGCCCTTTGCGGGGCGCAATTCCGCTTCCCACTGCGCCGGCAGCGGGAAAAGCCCGCACGCCGGGGCGGCGTCCCCGCGCTGCACGGCCCAAAGCGGTTCCCGGCCGCGCGGGCGGCCCGGCAGATGCAGCAGCACCGGGGCGACGCCGCACAGCGCCATTGGCAGGGTTTGGCTCACGCTCACCGCAGCGACGCGGCGTTTTTCAATGCGCAGGCACGCGCGCGCAGGGAACCCGGCGGAGACCCAGAACCATTTCCCTGCCGCACAGGAGGAGAGGCCGCTGGTCCCGGCTGCGCGGCGCAGGAAGGCCGCCGCCCAGCCGAGCGTGAGGACAAAGCCGGCGGCCGCAGCGGCGGGCGGCAGGCCGAGCGCGACAAAATAGGCCGTAGGGTTGACGGCCTGCAGCCAGCGGGACGGTGTTTCTTCCCCAAGAACGCGCGCCGCACGCTGGAAAAACACCGCCAAAAGCAACAGGCCGGACGCCGGGCTGGAGCCGAACGCGGCCGCAAGCAGCGTGCGGCGGGCGGGGGTTTTCCGCCAGCGCGCCGCGCGCGGTGCGTTGCTTTTCAGCCAGCGCAGCAGCGCCCGCCGGGGCAGCGCCAGCTTCACGGCGCGGCCCGCCGGGGAAAAGGAGGCGCAGGCCTCCGCCGCGCCGAACCACCCGGCAAACAACGGGAAGCGCAGCGCGCAGAACGCGGCGTCCCGCGGCAGGCGGAATTCCCGGCGCTTCCACAGGCCGGAAAAAACGGCGGCGCCCCGCCGGGAGCGCGCATACCAGCACAAGCGCCAGCGCGCCGCGGCCACCGCCGCAGCGGCGGCCAAAAGCGGGAGCGCGCCCGCCCAAAACGCCCGCGCGTCCCTCAGCAGGACGGCTGGGACCACCGGCGCAGCCAGCAGCAGCGCCCGCCGGAGGACCGGGGCCCACGCGGCCCAGGGGTGCATGCGCCGTTTATCCATGCAGCCGCCCCCATTCCTGCAACAGCGCCGCGCCGTCTTCATTGGAAAGGTCCGCGAGGCGCAGCGCGCGGCCGCTCTCCGGGTACAGCAGCACCGTGCAGAGGCCCAGCGCCCGCTGGAGCGGCGTGCGCGTGCGGCAGGCCGCTTTGGCGTCTGAAAGGCGCAGCAGCGTTTCCCGCCGGAGCAGCAGGCCGCGCCGGTAGAAGAGGACGCCGCCCGTTGCATCCCACCGCGCGGCGCGCACAGCGCGCGGGAAATACCATCCAAGCGCCGCGCAATACACCGCCAGCAACGCCAACAGCGCGCCCCCAAAAACTGGGCGGCGGCGCAGCGCCAGGCCCGCCAGCAGCGCTGCCGGGAGCGCCGGGGCGAGCGCGCGCAGGGTCCGGGCCAGCGGGGCCGATGCGCCGAGCGGTTTCAAACCCATCCCTCCTTTGCCGCGGATGCCGCGGCGCGGTTGTGTTCTCTCTGAATAGCGTCCCCCAAAAAACAAAAAAATCCCCCGCGGCACGGGGGATCGTTGCTTTGCTGTGAATCTGTTACGCCGGGAACAACGACGAAAACGTGCCGGAGAGGATCTGTTCGCGTTCCGCTTCGGTCAAATCCAGCGCGAGGAAGCGCTGCAACTCCTTTTCGTGGCTCCACATGGGGAAATCGGTGCCGAAGAGGAAGCGGTCCGCGCCGAAGGAGCGGATCATCGCGACGGCTTCGCTGGGCGGCAGGCGGAACAGGCTGCTGGATGTGTCAAACCAAATGTTGGAAAGGCCGCGGTAGCAGCCGGACTCCGACCAGCGGCTGTAGCCGCCAAAATGGGAGGCCAGGCAGCGCAGGCGCGGGAATTGGGCCGCCACACGGGCAATGCGCGCGGGCGCGGAGTAGTCGTAGCGGTCGTCGCCGGCGTGGAACAGGACGAGCAGGCCCTCGCGTTCCAGCCGCGCGTAGATGGGCCGCATGGCGGGGTCGTCGGCGTAAAAGAGCTGGAAATCCGGGTGGAGTTTCACGCCGGGGAAACCGAATTCACAAATGCGGGAGATCTCGGCATCCGGGTCCTCCATGTGGGGATGGAGCGTGCCCAGGCCGACAAATTCGGGATGCTCCCGGCAGGAAGCGGCGATGAAATCATTGATGGATGAAACCTGCTTCGGCGTGGTGGCGGCAGAACAGACCAAGTAGCGGGAAACGCCGATTTTTGCGCCCTCGCGCAGCAGGGAGGACGCGAGGCCGTCGGCGAACATGGGAATGTGGTAGAATTCCCCAATGTTGACGGACGCCTTGAGCGCGATGGACTGCGGGAAAATATGCGTGTGGGCATCGCAGATGCGGTAATTTGCCATGATGAACCCTCTTCCGGTACGTGAAAATCTTTCTTTAGTATAAATCTTTTTCAGCGTGCGCGCAAGGGGAATGAAAAAAAATTATGGATAAAAATTCATGAAATATGAATTGTTATGCAGAAATGCTGGACAATCCGCACCGCCGTGTGTTATAATCAAAAACAACATGCGGCGTGGAAGGGGACGGGCGCGCTCCTGTGGACGCGTGTTTCACCGTTCATGTGGCCGCGGGAAGAACCCTTCTCCCGCGGGGCGGGGGTGTTTCCAGCTGTGCGCTTTCTCGGAGCGGACACCCGGGCCGCGTGTGTTGGAGAACCGGGACTTTTCGCGGGCGGAATAGGAACCGTTCCGCACTACGGTGAGGCCGACTGCGGAGGCCGCGATGCGCGGGTTAAAAAAGGCCGCGATGCGCGAAGTAAAAAAAGGAGGAAAGGGACATGGGCGTCAATGTCAGGGGACGCAGTTTTTTGAAATTGTTGGATTTCACGCCGGAGGAGATCCGGTATTTTTTGGATTTGGCGAAAGAATTCAAGCGGCTCAAGCGCGCGGGGATCCCGCACAAGC
>CALWIP010000011.1 GCA_944380775.1 uncultured Clostridia bacterium
TCCGAAATCCATATCTTTGAGGAACGGAAGCCCAACGGACAGTGGTTGAAATCCATCAAATTCAAGCTGCCGATCATAGAGGAAGATATGGAAATAAGTTTGGACAACGATACACAAGTCGAGACCGCCTGCCTCCTTTCTCGCGCCTCCTGCTTCCAGCGGGACACCGCCCTTTGAAACGCGCTGCGCCCGCCCCGGCCTGCCCCGGGGCGGGCTTTTGTGTGGGCGCGAAGGCGGCGCGGCGGATTGTAATAACCTTTACACTTCTGTCATGAAAATTGCAATCCGGGCGAAAACATGCTACAATATTTCCACTATGAAACGAAAGGGGGAGGCGGCGTTTGAAGCGGATGCTCTGCCTGCTGCTCTGCCTCACCGTTTTGCTCGGCTGCACCGCGTGCGGCGGCGGCGGGGAAGACGGCAGCGGCGAGACGATCTCCTACGACCTGCAGGAGGAACCGGAAACGCTGGACCCGCAGATTGCCAGCGGCCAGGCGGCCGTGGTCTTGATTGAGGCCTTGTACGAGGGCCTCGTCCGGCTGGACGGGGACAACGAGCCGTACCCCGGCGCGGCGGCGTCGTGGTCTGCGAACGAGACGAATACGGAATTCACCTTTACGCTGCGGGAGGACGCCGCTTGGTCCAACGGGGACCCTGTCACCGCCGCCGATTTTGTCTACGGGATGCGCCGCGCGTTGGACCCCGCCACCGGCTCGGAGACGTGCGAAGCCA
The DNA here is from genome assembly GCA_944380775.1 of uncultured Clostridia bacterium. GTDB lineage: Bacteria > Bacillota > Clostridia > Oscillospirales > Acutalibacteraceae > CALWKP01. The sequence continues at coordinate 733 of CALWIP010000011.1, forward strand.
TGTACTGCATTGAGAACGCGCGCGCCGTGCGCGAGGGCGCGCTCCCGGTGGAATCCCTCGGCGTCGCCGCCGTGGACAGCCGCACGCTGGTAATCTCGCTGGAATATCCGTATGAAGAATTCCCCGCCCTCACGGCGTCCACGCCTTTTATGCCGTGCCAGCAGGAATTTTTTGAAAATACCTACGGGCGCTACGGCCTCGAACCGGAGACCGTGCTCGGCAACGGGCCGTTCCGCATCCGCAACCGCTACAGCTGGGAGCACGGCGCGCGCGTGGAGCTGACAGCCTCCTCCACCTATGCAGGCGAGCAGGAACCGAGCCCAGCGGCGCTACAATTCTACCTTGGAGAGCTGGAGCTTGAGGAAAGCGGCCTGATCCAGGCGCTGCGGGATTCCACCGTGGACGCCGCGCCGCTCCCGGCCAGCCTGCTGGACGAGGCGGAGGCGGCGGGCCTGCCCGTCACCTCGTTCCAGGACACCACCTGCGGCCTGCTGTTCCAGGTTTCGGAGAGTTACCAGGGCGGCGGGAACATTATGGCGCACGCGGAGGTGCGCCGCGCGTTTGTGCAGGTGCTGGACCGCGCCGCGCTGCTGCGCTACCTGCCGGAAAACAGCGAGCCCGCCGAAGATATTGTCACACCGGACGCCACCTACCTCGGCAAAAGCTACCGCGAACAGGCCGGCGGCGGCATGCTGCTGCCGCAGAGCGCCGAGGCGGCAGCCGGCGCGGCGGAAGTCCTCCGCGCGCTGGGGATTGACGTCATGCCGACCGTGACGGTGCTCTGCCCCGACGACGGCGACGTCAAGCACATGGTTAACGAGATGCTGGCCGCGTGGAACAGCGCGTTTGGCAATTATTTCAACATGGAGCCGCTGCCGCAGGAAGAACTGGAGTCCCGCGTTGCGGCGGGGGATTTCCAGGTGGCGGTGTACGCCCTTCAGCCGGACGGCGGCACGCCGGAACGGCTGCTCTCGCTGTTTGCCAGCGGCAGCGAGTCGAACCCCGCGCAGATGAGCGACCCCGCGTACGACGCGCTGCTCGACCAGGCGCTCGCCTCCGGCGGCATGGAAGCGCTGGAGCTTTACCGCCAGGCGGAAGCGTACCTCAACACGCAGGCGGTGTTCTACCCGCTTTATTACCAGTCCCATTACTACGCGTGCGGGCCGGGCGTCTCCGGCGTAGTGTTCCACCCGTACAACGGCGGCGTGGATTTCCTCACCGCCAAGCGCGTGACCGTCTTGTCCTAAAAAGGGCCCGCTTTAAAGCGGGTTTTGAGGCAGGCGGCTTTGGGCCGTGTTGGACCGCGCCAAACGGCGCATCCCCCAGACGGAGGATGCGCCGTTTTTCTATTCCCCGGTTTCTTTTGTCCCGGCCGTTTCGCCGCGTTTTTGCGCCGCGCATTTTTGCAGGTAGCTCTCCAGGATGATGACGGCGGCCACGGCGTCCACCACGGCTTTGCGCTTTTTGCCGCGCGTGTTCGTCTCGTTCAAAAAGCGGTGGGCCAGCAGCGTGGTGCCGCGTTCATCCCAAAGCTCCACCGGCAGGCCGCAGGCCGCCTCCAGCGCGGCCGCCAGGCCGCGCGCCGCCTGCGCGCTTTCGCCCTCGGTGCCGTCCATGTTGCGCGGCAGGCCGACCACCAGCCGCTCCGCGCGCAGTTCCGCCGCCCGCCCGGCGATTTTTTCCACCAGCCGCTCCTGGCTGCGCTCTTCGATCACGCCGGCCGGACTCGCGAGGATGCCCGCCGCGTCGCACACCGCCAGGCCGGTGCGCGCCTTCCCATAATCCACTGCCAAAACCCGCATGGCGCGCCTCACTGGAAGCGGTCGCCGCCGCGGTACTCGGGCTTCCACCACTCCTGCTTGGCAAAGGTGGAAATTTCCTCCGTCAAATGGGAGGCGTCGTTGAGCAGGACGATCTCCGGCCGCAGCTGTTCGTCGAAATCGACGATGCTGATGGCCGTATTATCGCACCAATCCACGTCGTTGAGTTCCTCAATGGGCTTGCCCATCGCGCGGCAGAGGAAATTCCGGATAGCGCAGCCGTGCGACGTCACGCACACGGTCTTGCCCGGGTTTTGTTTGACGATACCCGTCACCGCGTCCCAGATGCGCGCGTACACATGCCGCATCGGCTCGCCGCCCTCCGGGGCGAAATCCCAGGGGCGCGCGTTCCACGCCTTTGCATCATCCGGGTAGAGCTCCGGCAGCTTTTCCCAGGGCTTGCCCTCCCAGACGCCGCCGTCGATCTCAATGAGGCCCGCGTCGGTCCGGATGGGCAAATGGTGGTATTCGTTGATGGCCTGCGCCGTCTCATAGGCGCGCCGCAGCGGGCTGGAATACATGGCGCCGATGTCCATATTCCGGCAGCGCAGGGCCAGCAGTTCCAGCTGGCGGCGGCCGTTTTCGCTCACCGCCGCATCCGTGTGGCCCTGGAACACCCTCTTGTGGTTGCCCTCCGCCTCGCAGTGGCGGACCAGCAAAATCCGCGTCATCTTATCCCTCTTTTCCATACGGCCGCACCTGCCCGGTGAGGTCCGGTACGGCGGCAATCCCGTTTTCGTCCAGGTAGCGGCGCAGGCCGTCCAAAATTTTCACCGGCGCATACGGGTCCGTAAACAGGACCGTGCCGATTTGCAGCGCAGAAGCGCCCGCCAGCAGCATTTCCACGGCGTCCTGCCAGCAGGAAACGCCGCCCATGCCGATGATCGGGATCTTCACGCGCTGGCGCGCCTGCCAGACCATCCGCACGGCGACGGGGAACACCGCCGGGCCGGAGAGGCCGCCCGTGTTATTGTGCAGGATGGGCCGCCGGGTGCGGATGTCGATGCGCATGCCGGTGAGCGTGTTGATCATCGAGAGCGCGTCTGCGCCCGCCGCTTCCGCCGCTGCGGCGATTTCGCCGATATCCGCCACATTGGGGGAAAGCTTTACCACCAGCGGCTTTTTACAGAAGCGCCGCACCTGCGAGACGATGCCCTCCACGCCCGCGCAGGAGGTGCCGAACTGCACGCCGCCCTGCTTGACATTCGGGCAGGAAATATTCAGCTCGATCAGATCGACGTCCGTACCGGAGAGGATTTCCGCCATTTCGCAGTATTCTTCCGGCGTATTCCCGGCAATATTCGCCAAAATCCGCGTCCCCTGTTCCCGCAGCCACGGCAGGTCCTCGCGGATGAAGCGCTCAACGCCGGGGTTTTGCAGGCCGACGGAATTGAGCATGCCGGACGGCGTTTCCGCAATGCGCGGGGGCGGGTTGCCGGAGCGCTCTTTTAACGTAATGCCCTTGCAGGAAATGCCGCCCAACGTGGAGAGCGGGTAAAATTCGCTGTATTCGCGCCCGAACCCGAAGGCGCCCGAGGCCGCGATGAGCGGGTTTTCCAGCGTGACGCCGGCGATTTGCACACGGAGCTCCGCCATTTACTCCACCTCCCACACAATCTCCCGCGCGTCGAACACGGGGCCGTCCTTGCACACATGGCCGTACTCCTCGCGGCCGTCCCGCCGCAGCTTGCACGCGCAGCCAAGGCACGCGCCCAGGCCGCAGGCCATGCGCTCTTCCAGCGAAAGCTGGCACGGCACGCCCTTTTCTTCTGCCCAGGCGGCCACGGCGCGCAGCATCGGCGTGGGGCCGCAGGCAAACACCGCGTCGGGGTCCGGGCCGTCCAGGCAGCCGGTCACCAGGCCGTGGTATCCGGCGCTGCCGTCTTCCGTGGCGACGGCGACTTCACAGCCCGCGCGGGCAAAATCCTCCTCGAGGATGACGCCGTCCCGGCTGCGGAAGCCGAGCACGGCCCGCGCGCCCGCGCCGAGCTGCCGGGCCGCGAACAGCAGCGGCGGCACGCCGATGCCGCCCCCCACGAAGAGCGCCCGCCCCCCGCGCGCCGGAAGCGAGAAGCCGTGGCCCAGCGGCGCGAGGATGTCCCACGCGTCGCCGGCAGAATCCTTTGCAAGGCGCGCCGTGCCGCCGCCGCGCACCTGGAACACAAAGCGCAGCATGCCGTCCGCCGCGTCGCAGATAGAAATGGGCCGGCGCAGCGTTTTGCCCGGCACGAGGATCTGCGCGAATTGCCCGGGCTGCGCCGCGGCGGCAAATTCTGGCGCTTCCACCCACACGTCGAAGATGCCGGGGGCAATCTCCCGTTTTGCCGCAATCCGGCAGGATTGCACGTCATACCGTTTCATGGGACCCCTCCGTTTCCAGCTTCACCGGCCCAATGGCCGCGCGCAGCGCGTCGCGCATCCGCAGCGCCTCGCGGCGGGCGGCCGCCGCATACTCCGCGCCCGGGCAGCCCTCCTTCTGCCACGCGCACAGGATGCCGCGCGACGAGTTGACAATGGCGCCCAGGCCGTTGCCGTCAAAGCCGGGGGCCACGTCTGCCGCGCCGCCGCCCTGCGCGCCGTAGCCCGGCACCAGGAAGAACGTATGCGGCAGCGCCTGCCGCAGCTCGGCCAATTCCTTCGGGTAAGTGGCGCCCACCACGGCGCCAACGCCGCTGTAGCCGTAGCGGCCGGGCAGCTCGCGTCCCCACTCCTCGCACATTTCCCCCATTTGCCGGTAGACCGCCGGGCCGCCTTCGAGCGCCAGGTTCTGCAACTCGCCCGAAGAGGGATTCGAGGTCTTCACCAGTACGAAGATGCCGCCGTCCTTTTCCCGGCAGATCTTCAGCAGCGGGCGGATGCCGTCGCTGCCCAAATAGCCGTTGACAGTGAGCGCGTCCGCGCCGAACGGCGTAACGCGCGCCCCCTCGACCTCCGTTTCGCCGAGATGCGCGGCGGCGTAGGCCTCCATCGTCGCGCCGATGTCGTTGCGCTTGCCGTCGGTGATGACAAACATGCCCTTCTCCCTGGCGTATGCGATGGTGTCGTGCAGCGCCTTGACGCCCGGCCAGCCGTACATTTCATAATAGGCGCACTGGGGCTTCACCGCCGGGACGATGTCGCAGAGCGCGTCGATGAGGCCGCGGTTAAAAGCAAACAGCGCGGCGGCGGCGCCCTCCAGCGTGCGGCCGTGCGCGCGGTAGGCTTCCTCGCGCAATTCCTGCGGGATGTAGCTGAGTTTCGGGTCCAGGCCCGCCACGGTGGGGTTTTCCAGCGCGGCGATGCGCTCGATGAGACGGTCAAAAGACATGGGATTTCCTCCTTTTTGCATTTCCCAAAAACAGGTGGTTACGGGGCGCGGTCAGTCCGCGCGGTAAACGGTACGCCCGCGGCAGACGGTCATGCGCACCCTGCCCTGCAGGCGCATGCCGGCAAACGGCGTGTTGCGGCTCTTCCCGTGCAGGCGGGCGGGGTCCACCACCCATGTTTCCTGCGGGTCAAAGAGCACGGCGTCGGCGGGCGCGCCCACGCGCAGCGTGCCGCCCGGGATGCCGAGGATGCGCGCCGGGGCGCAGGACATCTTTTCCACCAGCGCGGAAAGGCTCATCAGGCCCGGCGCGACGAGCGCCGTATAACAGGCGGCGAGCGAGGTCTCCATGCCGATGGAGCCGTTCGGCGCATGCAGGAAATCCGCTTTTTCCTCCGGCGTGTGCGGCGCGTGGTCCGTGGCGATGGCGTCCAGCGTGCCGTCCTGCAGCGCGGCGAGGAGCGCGCGGCGGTCCTGCTCGGTGCGCAGCGGCGGGTTCATGCGGAAATCCGCGTTCCGCGCGCGCAGCGCTTCCTCCGTCAGCAAAAGATAATGCGGGCAGGTCTCCGCCGTGACGCGCACCCCGGCGGCTTTTGCCGCGCGGATCATCCCAACGGACGCCGCCGTGCTCACATGGCAGACGTGCAGCGGCGCGCCCAGGTCTTTGGCGAGCACAAGGTCGCGCGCCGTGCCGCAGTCCTCCGCCGCGGCGGGGATGCCCGGCACGCCGAGCTCCCGCGAAACCGCGCCCTCGTTCATCAGGCCGCCGCGCGCCAGGCTGAGGTCTTCGCAGTGGGCGGTCACGCGCAGGCCGAGCGCCGGGGCCTGTTGCAGCGCCTGCGCCATCAGGCGGGAATCCGTCACTGGGCGGCCGTCGTCCGACACGGCGACGGCCCCGGCCTCCCGCAGCGCGCGCAGGCCGCACAGTTCGCGGCTCTCCAGCCCTTTTGTAATGGCGGCCGCCACATAAACGCGCGCGTCCGCGGCCTCTGCCCGGCGCAAAAGGTCCCGCACAAGCGCGGGCGAATCCATCGCCGGGTTGGTGTTCGGCATTGCGAGCAAGCTGGTCACGCCGCCTGCGGCGGCGGCCCGGCAGCCGCTGAAGAGGTCTTCTTTCTGCGTGAAGCCGGGGTCGCGCAGGTGGACGTGCATGTCCACCAGGCCCGGCAGCAGCGCCATGCCCCGCGCGTCGGTCTCCTCCGCGCCGGGCGCTTCAATCCTGCCGCCCACGGCGGCGACGGCCCCGTTTTCCAGCAGGAGGTCCCCGATTTCATCAAGCCCCTGCGAGGGGTCGATGAGGCGGGCGGACCGGAATACCATTCGTTCCGTCATGATGTCATCCTTTCTGCGGCGGCATGTCGCCGTTTTCCCTCATATTTGTACAACGGAAGCGGTGCGGCCGTCAAAGGCCCAGCTTCATCCACGTCACCGCGAGCAGCTCGCGGGCGTAACAGGCCGGGAACAGGAACCACGGCGTGGAAACCGGCACGGCGTACGGCGTGAGGCCCACCTCGCGCGCCAGGCAGGCGGCGCGGTACTGGTGGTACTCGTCCGTGACGGCGGCTACCTCGCGCGGCAGGCCTTCCGCTTCGATCAGCGCGGCGGAGAACGCCATATTTTCCTCCGTGGAAGTGGAAGCGTCCTCCAGGAAAATACGTTCCGCGCCGACGCCCTGTTCCGTGAGCGACGCGGCGATGGCCTGCGCTTCGCTGACGTCCTCCCCGTCCCCTTGGCCCCCGCTCGCAATGCACACCGCGCCGGGGTGCGCGCGCAGATAGGCCGCCGCGGCGTCGATGCGGTTTTGTAAATCCAGGCTCGGCTGCGTGCCGCGCACCTGGCTTCCCAGCACCAGCACCACGGCGCCTTCCGGCGGCGCAGCGGAGACCGCCCCGGCCATCCAGCCGGTGACCACGCCGGCCCACGTCAGGCAAGCGCAGAGCAGCAGGGCCAGCGCCCGGTAGGCGCGCGCCAGCGCGCGCCTCCTTCTTCCCGCACGCTCCCAAAGGCGCGGGTAGGCCCCCGCGGCCAGCGCGGTAGCGCCGCAGGCGGCGAGCGCCAGGCCGTTGCCGATGTTCAAAACCCCGGCGGCTACCGGGATGAAAAACCACAGGAACGCCGCGGCGGCCAGCGCCGCAACCGTATAAGGCAGCGCGCGGCCTGCCCGCCCAGCCCCTGAACGCAGCGCCTTCACCGCCCGCGCCCCCTTCCGCCGTTTTTTATATTGTAGCATAGCGGCGCGCGGCTGACCACCCCTTTTGCGGAATTGGCGCAAAAAAGGCCGCCGCATCCGCTCACGCGGGATGCGGCAGCCTCTGTTTTAGGGGGAAAGGGATGCGAATCCTCCGGCCTTAGAAGCGGCTGCGTGCGACATACGTCGTGTGCAGGACCTCGTGCGCCTTGTGGCTGCCGGGTTCGCCAAAATATTCTTCGTACACGGTCTTGACAACCGGGCTCTCGTGGCTCTTGCGCAGCGGGAGGTTGCGGTCCTCTTCATACAGCGCCTTCGCGCGGATGGCCTTGAGGTCGGTGAAATTGCGCACCGCCGCCGGCTGGATGGGCTGGCCGCCGCCGTTGACGCAGCCGCCCGGGCAGCACATGATCTCAATAAAGTGGTAGTCGGCTTCGCCGCTGCGCACCTTGCTGAGCACCTCGTTGGCGTTCTTCAGGCCGCTGACAACCGCGACTTTCACGTCCATGCCGGCAATCTTGTACACCGCTTCCTTGATGCCTTCGGTGCCGCGCACCTCTTGGTATTCAATCTGGTCGACCGGATGGCCCTCGAGCACGTCGGCCGCGGTGCGCAGCGCCGCTTCCATGACGCCGCCGGTCGCGCCGAAGATGGCGCCCGCGCCGGTGGTGATGCCGAGCGCCGGGTCAAAGTCCTCGTCGGGCAGGCGCGCAAAGTTGATGTGCGCCAGATTGATCAGCCGCGCCAGCTCGCGCGTCGTGAGCACGATATCGACGTCCTCAATGCCGGGGCCGGCCGCGTTCTGGTCGTCGCGCTGGCTCTCGAACTTCTTCGCCGTGCAGGGCATAATGCTCACGACGACGATATCCTTCGGGTCGATGCCGTTCTTCTCCGCATACCAGGTCTTGATGACCGCGCCGGTCATCTGCTGCGGGGACTTGCAGCTCGAGACGTTCGGGAGGAGGTCCGGGTAATAATGCTCGCAGAATTTCACCCAGCCCGGCGAGCAGGAGGTGATGAGCGGCAGGACGCCGCCGTTCTGCACGCGGTCGATGAATTCGTGCGATTCTTCCAAAATCGTGAGGTCCGCGCCGAAATCGGCGTCGAAGACTTTGTCAAAGCCAAGGCGGCGCAGCGCGGCGACCATCTTGCCCTTGACGTTGGCGCCCACCGGCATGCCGAAGCATTCGCCCAGCGTTGCGCGGATGGACGGCGCGGTCTGCACCACAACGTATTTCGACGGGTCGTTGATCGCGTCAAGCACTTCTTGGCACTGGTCCTTTTCGACCAAGGCGCCGGTCGGGCAGGCCACGATGCACTGCCCGCAGGAGACGCACGTCACGTCGGAAAGCGGGCGTTCGAACGAGCAGCCGATGTGCGTGTCAAAGCCGCGGCTGTTCGTGCCGATGACGGAGACGAACTGGTCCTGGCAGGCGGCCACGCAGCGGCGGCAGAGGATGCACTTGGAGTTGTCGCGCACCAGGTGCAGCGTGGAGGTATCCGTCTGGGCCTCCGGCAGCGCGCCGTCAAATTCGGCGGCGTTCTCAACGCCCAGCTCCTGGCAGAGCGCCTGCAATTCGCACGAGCCGCTCCGTTTGCAGCTCAGGCAGTTGCGGTTATGGACCGAGAGCAGCATTTCGAGCGTCATGCGGCGGGATTCCTGCACTTTGGGGGTGTTGGTAAAAACTTCCATCCCCTCGTTGACGGGGTACACGCACGAAGCCACCAGGCTGCGCGCACCCTTTACCTCGACGACGCACATGCGGCACGCGCCGATTTCATTGATGCCCTTGAGGTAGCACAGCGTGGGGATGTCGATCCCGGCGTAGCGGGCGGCTTCCAGCACGGTGGAGTCCTTCGGCACAGAGAAGGGCATGCCGTTGATTTTCACCTGAACATGATCCATTTTGGGGCACACTCCTTCCTATTATTTCTTCACAATGGCGCCGAACCGGCATTTTTCCATGCAGGCCCCGCACTTGATGCACTTCGAACGGTCGATGACGTGCGGCTTCTTCACCGTGCCGGAAATCGCGCCGACCGGGCAGTTGCGCGCGCAGAGCGTGCAGCCGCGGCACTGGTCTTCCAGGATGTAGTAATTGGTGAGGGCCTTGCACGCGCCCGCCGGGCAAACCTTGTCCGTCACATGGGCGATGTATTCGTCGCGGAAATAGCGCAGCGTCGAGAGCACCGGGTTCGGCGCGGTCTGGCCGAGGCCGCACAGCGCGTTTTCCTTGATGTAGTGGCAGAGCTTCTCCAGGCGGTCGATGTCCTCGAGCGTGCCGTTGCCGCTGGTGATCTTCTCCAGGATCTCCAGCAGGCGGCGCGTGCCGACGCGGCACGGCGTGCACTTGCCGCAGGATTCGTCTACGGTAAATTCGAGGAAGAATTTCGCAATATCCACCATGCAGGTGGTGTCGTCCATGACAATCAGGCCGCCGGAACCCATCATCGAGCCGATGGCGATGAGGTTATCGTAGTCGATCGGCACGTCGAGGTGCTCGGCCGGGATGCAGCCGCCGGACGGGCCGCCGGTCTGCGCCGCCTTGAAGGTGTGGCCGTTCGGCACGCCGCCGCCGATTTCTTCGACGATCTCGCGCAGCGTGGTACCCATCGGGACCTCCACCAGGCCGGTGTGCTTGATCTTGCCGCCGAGGGCGAACACCTTGGTGCCCTTGGACTTCTCGGTGCCGATGGAGCTGAACCATTCCGGCCCCTTGAGGATGATTTGCGGGATGTTCGCGTACGTTTCCACGTTATTGAGGACCGTGGGCTTGCCGAACAGGCCCTTCACCGCCGGGAACGGCGGGCGGACGCGCGGCTCGCCGCGTTTGCCCTCGATGGACGTCATCAGGGCGGTCTCCTCGCCGCAGACGAACGCGCCGGCGCCGAGGCGGATGTCGATGTCAAAGTCAAAGCCGGAGTCGAAGATATTCTTGCCCAGCAGGCCGTATTCGCGCGCCTGGCCGATGGCGATCTTCAGGCGCTGCACGGCGATGGGGTATTCCGCGCGGATGTAGATGTAGCCCTGCGTCGCGCCGATGGCATAGCCGGCAATAGCCATGGCCTCAATGACGGAGTGCGGGTCGCCTTCCAGCACGGAGCGGTCCATGAACGCGCCGGGGTCGCCTTCGTCGGCGTTGCAGCAGACATATTTCTGGTCCGCCTGGTTCGCCGCCGCAAAGCTCCACTTGCGGCCGGTCGGGAAGCCCGCGCCGCCGCGGCCGCGCAGGCCGGACTTGAGGATGCAGTCGATGACCTCCTGCGGGGTCATTTCGGTGAGGACCTTGCCCAGCGCCTGGTAGCCGTCCTGGGCGATGTACTCGTCGATCACTTCCGGGTTGATGACGCCGCAATTGCGCAGCGCAATGCGCATCTGCTTCTCATAAAACGGGGTGTGGTTGAGCGACTTGACCGTGCGGTCGTCCACGACCGTCTCCTGGTACAAAAGGCGGGTGACGATGCGGCCCTTGAGCAGGTGCTCCTCCACAATCTCCGGCACGTCGTCCGGCGTGACCATGCTGTAGAACGAGCCTTCGGGGTACACAATCATAATCGGGCCGAGCGCGCACAGGCCGAAGCAGCCCGTGCGGACCACGTTGACTTCCTTTTCCAGACCCTTCGCCTTAATCTCCTCGCGCAGGCGCTCGATGATCTGCTCGCTGTTGGAGGAAGTGCACCCGGTACCGCCGCAAACCAATACATTTGAACGATACATTCTGTTTTCTCCTTATCTCCGTTGTGTGAGTGTGCGGGATTTGTCAGGAATTCGCCCCGATGGTGTATTCCGTGACGACATTGCCGTTGACCAGATGGTCGTTGACCACGCGCAGGGCCTTTTCCGGCGTCATTTTGACGTAGGTCACCTTTTCCTTGCCCGGGGCGACAACCTCGACCACCGGCTCATACTGGCAAATGCCAATGCAGCCGGTCTGCGTCACGGTCACGTTTTTGAGCTGGCGCTTCGCCACCTCGTCCACAAACGCGAGCATCACCGGGCGCGCGCCCGCGGCGATGCCGCAGGTGGCCATGCCCACCAGCACGCGGATATTATCGTCGGACTTCTCCCGCAGGTCCACCTGCGCCCGCGCACGGTCGCGGATAGCCTGCAGCTCCGCTAATGATTTCATCTCAAGACTCCTCCTTTAACGCTTCTTCCTGCTCCTTCAAATAGCCGCCGATCCATTCCGCCACATCCGGGCTGTCCAGCGGCACGTCTCCTCCCAGCACGCCGCGCAGTTCGCGGGTGTCCAGCGTGAAGCCCCGGCTGTTCCGCTGCCAGCGGAACAAAAAGTCACGGTCCGGGTTTCCGGTAATCAGCAGCAGCATCGTCGCGCAGATGTCCCCCAGCGGGATCATGTCGACATGGGACGGCACGAAGCGGGCGGTCACCACCGTCCCCTCCCCGGGGCGGGATTTCACCTCAAGGCCGCCGCCCGTCATCTCCGCTTCCATTTTGAACAGCGGCACGCCCAGGCCCACTTTGCGCGTGGTGCGCGTGGTGTAAAACGGGTCCTGCACGCGGCGCACGGTCTCCTCGTCCATGCCGCGCCCGTTGTCGCTGATGCGGATGACCAACTGGTCGAGCGCGGCGTCCTCCTCCACCTCGACGCCGATCAGCGACGCGCCGGCCGACAGGGAGTTCTGCGCGATATCCATGACATTCAGCGAAAGCTCCCTCATGTTCTTACGCCTGATACTTGGCCAGGATCCCGTCGACCTCTTCCGGCGCCAGGCGGCCGTACACGTCGTCGTTCACCGTCATAACCGGGGCCAGGCCGCACGCGCCGACGCAGCGGCAGGCCGTGAGCGAGAACAGCCCGTCCTGCGTGCACTCCTCCGGCTGGATGCCGAGGATCTGGCTCACGCGGTCCAGCACGGCGGCCGCGCCCTTTACATAGCACGCGGTGCCCAGGCAGACCGAGATGTTGTACTTGCCCTTCGGGGTGAGCGAGAACTGAGAGTAGAACGTGGAGACGCCGAAGACCTCCTCCAGCGGCACGCCCAGGCCGTCGGCCACCATGGTCTGCACTTCAACCGGCAGGTACCCGTAGATCTCCTGCGCCTCGTGCAGCACCGGCATGACAGCGCCCTGCTCGCCCTTGTGCTTTGCAATCACGGCATGGAGCTTCTCTTCCTGCTCCTTCGTGCCTTGAAAGGGCAAATTGCTGATACGCTTTTGCATTCTTTTTCCTCCCTGTGGATAGTTGGCGGGGCCCTGTTTGTGAAAAAGATAACGAGCAGCCCTATGCCAATTGTATTAAGTATAGCAGATTTACAAGAAAAAATCTATATCTTTGTGCAAACGGACCCGTAAAAAAATAGGAGCCGCCAAAATTCTCCCTTTTGCACGAAAAAATCACCAAGCTCCCGTTACTTTGCCGGGGCGGTTCAGCGTCTCCACCAGGCAGGCGGCGGAGGGTTCCTCCAGCTCGAGCCAGGCGGAGGGGTCCGGCATGTTTTCCAGGTAGTGCGCGTCGGAATTGCGCAGCAGCGTCATGCCGCCGAGCTCGGGGTTGCTGCGCAGCAGGCGGTGCAGCTGGGCGTTGTGGCTGAGTTCCGCCACCGCAAACCCCGTCTCCGGCGGGATGGCGCCGAGCGACGCGATGAGGCTGTAGGCGTCCTTGTCCACATGCGCGGGGAAGGCCGTGCCGTGGAAGCGCCGCGCCAGCGCGAGCGCCTCGCCCGCGCCGATGGACGTCGCGTTGATGAGCAGGTCCGGCTCTTCGCCGAGGACGTGGTCCTCGGAATCCATGATGAACTGGTTGCCGAAGATTTCCGGGCGGTTCGGCACGCGGACGCGCCGCCGCTCCACCTCCTCCTGAAAGCCGAACGCGTCTTCCACGGTGGGGAACAGGCAGACCACGTGCGCGTCCTCGGCGGTGGTGAGCTCCATGCCCGGCGCCACGGGCAGGCCGGCCTGCTCCCCCGCGCGCACGGCGGCGGGCGTGTTGCGGCAGGTGTTGTGGTCCGTCAGGGCGATGAGCTGGTAGCCGAGCAGCGCGGCCATGTTCACCAGGTTGTAAGGCGTCATGTCGTCGCCGCCGCACGGGGAAAGGCAGGAGTGCAGGTGCAGGTCATACAGCACGCGCATCACCCCAGCGCCTCCGCCACGGCGAGCGCCGTTTCATAGCTGTTTTTCCCCGTGGTGTACACCGGGATCTCCTGCTGGTCTGCGCGGGCACGCGCCTCGGCGTCCAGCGCGGCGGATTCCGTCAAAACGATGCACGCGCTGTCCGTGAGCGACGCCACGGCGATGGCGTTGATGTTCCCCATGACGGTGAGCCAGACGTTCCCGGCCTGCGCGCGGGACATCACCCAGCTGAGCAGATCCCCCACATAGCAGCCGTCCACCTCGCGGCCGCAGCCGCCCTCCCCGGCCAGCAGTTCCCAGCCGAGACGGCCGGCCAATTCCTGTACGGTCATTCCGCATCCTCCCCATTCTTCCCTGCCGGCGGCATCGACCCGCCGATGGCGGAAAGCGTGTCGGCCATCGACTGGATCTGCTCGCGCAGCACAAAAATACAGTTGCTTTTTTTCGCCACGCCGCGGGCCACGTCCTCGGCCAGCGCGCGGCAGGACGGCGCCCCGCAGGCGCCGCAGTCCAGGCCCGGGAACTCCTTGCTCATGCGGTCGATGTCGGACATCATGCGCATGGCTTCGCCCAGGTCGTTCGAAAGTTTGAGCACCGGCGCATATTCCAGGTCCTCCTGCCACTCCATGTAGCCGGGGATCTGCCCCTCGAGATGGTTTTGCGCCACCGGCAGGTATTTGCGCAGCTTTTGCAGCCGCGCCTTGGCGACATAGGCGTTCTCTACGCAGAGCACGCCGCCCACGCAGCCGCCGGAACAGGCGTTGAGCTCGATGAAATCCAACTCGCGGATGCGCTCGTCCTCCAGCTCCTCGAGCACGCGGATGACGTTGTCGATGCCGTCGGCGGCGAGATATTTCTCGTCGAGCAGCGCGGCGGATTCCCCGCCGGAGGACGCCCAGCCGACGCCGATGACGCCGGATTTGGAGAGCGGCTCCACGCGCGTGAGCTTATCCATCTTGGACGAGAGCTTTGGGAAAATCTCGCTGATGGCGATGGCCCCGTCCACGGCGGAGCCGTCTGTGCCGATGGGCACGCGGATGTCCGTGACCTTGGCCGGGCAGGGCGTGATGAAAAACGCGCCGATTTCCTCCTGCGGGATGCCTTCCCGGCGGGAAGCCTCCTGCTTGGCGAGGCGCGCGGCGGTCTCCATCGGCGCGTTGAGCGGCAGCACATGGCCGCAAAGGTCCGGGAAGCGCACGCGGATGAGCCGCACCACAGCCGGGCACGCCGAACTGATGACGGGCCGCGGCAGGTTCCCCTCCGCCATAAGGCGGCGGGTGGCGTCTGAGACGAGCTCCGCGGCGCGGGAGACCTCGAACACCTCGTCAAAGCCCAGCTCCTTGAGGCCGGTGAGGACGATGTCAATGTCGTCCAAATTGTTAAACTGGCCGTACAGCGTCGGCGCGGGCAGCGCAATCCGGTAGCGGAAGCGGCTGATTACATCCAAATGATCATAAAGCGCTTTTTTGGCGTGGTGCGGGCAGACGCGGATGCACTCCCCGCAGTCGATGCAGCGCTCGGAAATAATATGCGCCTTGCCGTCCCGCACGCGGATGGCCTCCGTCGGGCAGCGCTTGATGCAGTTTGTACAGCCCACGCATTTTTCGCTGTCGAGCGTAACGGAATGGAAAAAACGGTCCATCCCCGATCCTCCTCCCCGCGCGCCGGCTCAGGCGCCGGGGCGCACTTTCATAATGAGCGTGGTCCCTTTGCCCACCTCGGTTTCAATTTGCAAATCATCCGTATATTTTTTGATATTCGGCAAGCCCATGCCGGCCCCGAAGCCGAGGCTGCGCACGTTGTCCGGCGCGGTGGAATACCCGGCCTGCATGGCCTTTTCCACGTCCGGGATGCCGGGGCCGTGGTCCACCAGGTGGATTTCCACTTCCTCGGGGGAAATTTCGACGTAAGCCTCGCCCCCGCCCGCGTGGATGACCATATTGATCTCGCCCTCATACATGGCGATGGCGACGCGGCGCACGGCGCCGGGGTCGTAGCCGAGCTGTTTCAGCTTATGTTTGACGTCGCTGGAGGCTTCCCCGGCGCGGGTAAAGTCGTCCCCGGGCACCTCATATTTTAACGACAGCATACTCATGCGCCTTCGCAACCTCCCCGCAGACCGTTGAGATACAGCAGGCCGCACGCGGTGAACATCCGGTAGCGCGTCTGCAGCACGGTGATATTTTTCTGGGCGGCCAGCTGCACGATGGCCGGGTCGACTTCTTTGCCGCGCACAAAGATGACGCAGCGCATGTCCATCATTTCGGCGGTGCGCACCACCTGGGTGTTCATCAGACCTGTGAGCAGCACGGACTGGTCTTTGACAAACGCAAGCACGTCGCTCATCATGTCGCTGCCGCAGGCCGTGATGACCTCTGTGTCGAGATCCCCCTCCTGCAAAACCTGCGCGTCCAAAATCCCAATAATGTCCCGAACCTTCATACATTCTCCTCCCAATTTCTTTTTTTACGTCGCGCCTTCGGCCTCCTGGCGTCGGCCTTCCCGCAGTGCAGAACGGTTCTGTTTGCGCCCGCGGCCCAACCGGTTGCGCAACACGCGCCCTGGGTGTCCGCTCCTGCGGTGGGCGCGCCGCGACTTCCGCCTCCTGGCGTCGGCCGTCCCGCGGTGCAGAGCGGTTCTGTTTGCGCCCGCGGCCCAGCCGGTTGCGCGACACGCGCCCTGGGTGTCCGCTCCTGCGGAGGGCGCGTCGCGCATTGCCGCTTTCTGCGGATATGATACCATAAATTTTCTCCCCTGTGAAGTTCTTTTTGTGGAAAGACCCCATCTTTCATCCTCACGCCGGCTTTGGCCTAACCCCGCCTTCTCCTTCGCCGTCACCGGCGGCCCGCCGCGCGGCGTCAATCCCGGGTTGTAATTTTCCGCTCGATATGATATTGTTAGAAGATAGAAAAGGTCGTGATCACCATGAAAATCCTCTGCATCGGCGACGTGGTCGGCAGCGTCGGCTGCCGGTTCCTCCGCCAGCGCCTGCCCGCGCTCAAACAGGAAAAGGGGATCGATCTCGTCATTGCCAACGGAGAAAATTCCGCCGACGGCAACGGGATTACCCCGTCTTCCGCGCGCTATTTATTCGACAGCGGCGTCGACGCCATTACCACCGGCAACCACGCGTTCCGCCGGAAGGAGGCCCTTCCCTACTTTGACGAGGAAGAAGCCCTCCTGCGCCCCGCCAACTTCCCGTCCGGCGGCGCGCCTGGCCGCGGCCTCGCCGTCATCGACAAAGGGCGCTTCCAGGTGGCGGTGCTCAACCTGATGGGCACCATGTACCTCGACAGCCTGGACTGCCCGTTCGCCACCGCGGACCGCCTGCTGCAAACGCCCGGCCTGCCGCCCACCGTCATCGTCGACTTCCACGCCGAGGCCACCGGCGAAAAGCGCGCCCTCGGCTTTTACCTGGACGGCCGCGTCACCGCGCTCTACGGCACGCACACCCACGTCCCCACGGCGGACGCCTGCCTGCTCCCGCGCGGCTCCGGCTACCTCACCGACGCCGGCATGACCGGCCCCATCGATTCGGTGCTTGGCGTCCAGCCGGAAATTGTCATCCGCCGGCTGCGCACCCGCATGCCCGCCCGCTTCGACCTCGCCAGCGGCCCCTGCCGCATGGACTGCGTCCTCTTCGACGTGGATGAACGGCGCGGCGCGTGCCACAATGTGGAACGCTTTTCCGTATTTTAATTTGCTTTGATAGAAAGCGTCTGATTTTTTTGAAAATTTATAAGCGAATTTGACAAATTGTATTTCTTCTATCGCTTTTTCTAGGTAAAAATACTTGAATTTTTGTGCAATACCCGTTATCATTACAATAGTGGCTGCGAGGCCCATGTATTGATAGGGGGTTTTTGAAATGGAGGTACTGAAGGTATCGTCAAAATCTTCTCCCAATTCCGTCGCCGGCGCGATCGCCGGGGTCATCCGCGAAAGCGGCGCCGTCGAAGTGCAGGCAGTGGGGGCAGGGGCGGCCAATCAGGCAATCAAAGCGATTGCGATTGCCCGGGGATATTTGGCGCCCTCCGGGGTGGATTTGATCTGTATCCCTGCGTTTGTCTGCGTTTCGATTGACGGGGAGGAGCGGACGGCGATCAAGCTCATCGTGGAGCCGCGGTAATTTTCCGCGCTCATAAAAAAGCCACAGGCGACTGTGGCTTTCTTTGTTCTTTCTCCCGTTTTTTCGCGGTTCCGGCCCATCCGGCATTGAATAACGGGAGCTTCTGTGCTATAATGATCATACTCTAGGATTATTCTCTGCGTTTTCTGTGGAATTTGCGGGCTTTCCCCGGGCGCATCCGCCGCGGGCGGCCCTTCTGTTGCGGGACGCAGCAAAGGAAGTGTTTTTTGTGGTAAACGGGACTGACCTCAAGCAGGCCTTGCTCTCTGGCGCGAATAACATCCAACGCTCCAGGACCGCCATCGACGAGCTGAACATTTTCCCCGTGCCGGACGGCGACACCGGCACCAACATGTCGATGACGATGGCGGCGGCCGCCGCCGAACTGGAAACGCTGGGCAGCGGAACGGGGGCCGGCGAGGCCGCAAAGAAGGCGGCGTCCGCCCTGCTTCGCGGGGCGCGGGGCAACTCCGGCGTCATCCTCTCGCTGCTGTTCCGCGGCTTTGCCAAAGGGATTGAGGGCATGGACGAAGTGACGGGCGCCGACCTGGCCAACGCGCTGGGGCTTGGCGTGGAGGCCGCCTACAAGGCGGTGATGAAGCCCACCGAGGGGACCATCCTCACCGTGGCGCGCCTGGCCTATGAATCCGGCAAGGCGGCCGCGTCGGTCGACGAGGACCCGGCGTTCGTGTGGGCGGCCGTGTGCAAAGGCGCGGCCGAGGCGCTGGAAGAAACGCCGGAACTGCTGCCGGTGCTCAAGCGCGCGGGCGTGGTAGACGCGGGCGGCAAAGGCCTGTGCGTCATTTTCGACGGCATGCTCTCCGTTTGGAAAGACGGCGTGGTCATCCCCGCCGAAGACCGCAGCGCGCCGCCGAGCCTCGCGGATGACGAATTCTTCCGCAACGCCGCCGCCGAATTTGACGAGGACATCCGCTTTACCTACTGCACCGAATTGATCGTCGGGCGCGACCCGGCGTGCGAGACGGACCCGCAGGCGCTGCGCGCCTATTTCGAAAGCATCGGCGACTGCGTTCTGGTGGTGGACGACGACGAGATCATCAAAACGCATGTGCACACCGAAAACCCGGGCGCCGTGCTGCAAAAGGCGCTGGAGTTTGGCCAGCTGCTCACCGTCAAGGTGGAAAACATGAAGGAGCAGCACCGCCGCGCCGCCGAGGAAAACGAGCGCGCCAAAGTCAAGGCCGCCGCGCAGGAGAAAGAATCGCTCGCGCCGGCTGAGCCGGTGGACGAGGTCGGTTTTGTGGCGGTGGCGGCGGGCGCGGGCCTGCGCACGCTGTTCACGGACCTCGGCTGCGCCCACATTGTGGACGGCGGCCAGACCATGAACCCCAGCACCGCGGACCTGCTCACCGCCGTTCTGGCGACGCCGGCCCAGACGGTCGTCATTTTGCCGAACAATAAAAACATTATCCTCGCGGCGGAGCAGGTCATCCCGCTGGCGAAGGACCGCCGCGTCGTGGTGCTGCCGAGCCGCACCATCCCGCAGGGCCTCTCCGCCATGCTGGCCTACGACCCCGACGCGGACCTCGACGCCTGCCTGCAAGAGATGGAGGAAGCCATGCAGAGCGTCTCCACCGGGCAGATCACGTTTGCGGCGCGCGACTCGGAATTCGGCGGCATGAAGATGAAGGAGGGCGAAATCCTCGCGCTGGAGAACGGCAAGGTCGTCTCCACCGAAAAAGACCCGTGCCAGGCGGCCGTCAAGCTGGCAAAATCGATGATCGAGCGCGACACGTCGTTTGTCACGCTCATCTACGGCGACGGGATCACCGAAGCGCAGGCGGAGGAGGTCTACGAGCGCATCAAGTCCAAGGCGGGCAGCGACGTGGAGATCACGCTCGTCAACGGCGGCCAGCCCGTGTATTATTTCATCCTCTCGGTGGAATAAGGCGTGGCGTCCCTTTTTGAAACTGAACTCACTGCGCTCAAGGGCGTCGGCCCGCGGCGCGCCGCGCAGCTTGCAAAGCTGGGGGCGCCCACGGTCGGCGCCTTGCTGCGCTGTTACCCGCGCTCTTACGAGGACTGGAGCAGCCCGCAGCCCATTGCCCAGGCGGCGCCCGGCTCTCCCTGCCTGGTGAAGGCCACCGTGCTGCGGCGGCCGGCGGCGCAGCGCGTGCGCGGCGGCCTCACGCTCTACAAAACCGCCGCAGGCGACGGCTCCGCCGTGATGGATCTGGTTTTTTTTAATAACCCCTATCTTCCAAACCAGCTGCAAGAGGGCCGGGAATACCTTTTCCGCGGCAAGATGGGCGGCACGCTCCTGCGCCGCCAGATGAGCGCGCCGGAATTCCTCCCCGCCGGGGAAAACCTGCCGGTGCGGCCGGTCTACCGTTTGACAGAAGGCCTTTCCAACCGCATGGTGACGGCGGCGGTGGCGCGTGCGCTGGAGATGCTGCCGCAGCAGGTGCGCGACCCTCTGCCGCCGGACCTGCGGGAGCGCTGCGGCCTCTGCGGCCTGCGCGAGGCGCTGGTGCAGATCCACCGGCCGGATTCGCGCGAGGCGCTGGAACGCGCCAAGCGGCGGCTGGTGTTTGAGGAATTGCTTGTGTTGCAGCTCGGCCTGTTTTTGCTGCGCAGCCGGGAGCGCGCGCCCGCCGGTACGGCGTTGCCGCGCGACTGCACGGAGGAATTTTTCCGCCTGCTGCCATTTGCGCCCACCCGCGCCCAGCGGCGCGCGGTGCGCGAGGCCGTAAGCGACCTGCGCGGCGGCAAGCCGATGAACCGCCTGGTGCAGGGGGACGTCGGCTCCGGGAAAACCGTGGTGGCGGCCGCGCTGTGCTACATGGCGGCGAAAAACGGCGCGCAGGCCGCCCTGATGGCGCCCACGGAGATCCTTGCGGAGCAGCATTACCGCTCGCTCTCGGCGCTGCTTGCGCCTGCGGGCATCCCGGTGGCGCTGCTCACCGGCTCGCAGGGCGCGGCCAGCCGCCGCCAAACGCTGGAAGGCCTCGCCAGCGGGGAGATCCGCCTGGTTGTGGGGACGCACGCGCTGCTCGGCGAAGGGGTGCGTTTTGCCCGGCTGGGCCTGGTGGTCACCGACGAACAGCACCGCTTCGGCGTGGCGCAGCGCGCCGCGCTGGCCTCGAAGGGCGAGCGGCCCCACCTGCTCGTCATGTCGGCGACGCCCATCCCTCGCACGCTCGCGCTGATGATCTACGGCGACCTCGACCTCTCGGTCCTCGACGAACTGCCGCCCGGGCGGCAGCCGGTGAGCACCTATGTCATCGGCTCCGGCAAACGGCGGCGCGCGCTCGGCTTCCTGCAAAAGCAGATTGACGCGGGACGGCAGTGCTACGTGGTCTGCCCCATGGTGGAGGAGGGCGCGCCGGAGCTCGCCTCGGTGGGGAGTTACGCCGCGCGCTTGCAGCAGGAATTGCCGCGCGCGCGGGTCGGCGTGCTGCACGGCAAGATGAAGCCGCGCGAAAAGGAGGCCGCCATGGCCGCCTTTGCCGCCGGGGAGCGGGATATCCTGGTCTCCACCACGGTGGTGGAGGTCGGCGTGGACGTGCCGAACGCCACCGTGATGCTGGTGGAAAACGCCGAGCGCTACGGCCTTTCGCAGCTGCACCAGCTGCGCGGGCGGGTCGGGCGCGGGGCCGCGCGCTCCTACTGCATTTTGGTTTCCGACGCGCAAAACGAAGAGGCCGTCGCCCGGCTGCAAATCATGCGGCGCACGAACGACGGCTTCCGCATTGCAGACGAGGACCTGCGGCTGCGCGGCCCGGGGGATTTTTTCGGCTCCCGCCAGCACGGCCTGCCCTCGCTGAAAATCGCGGACCTCTCCGGCGACATGGCGCTGCTCCATTTGGCGCAGGAGGAGGCGCGGGCGCTGCTGCGGGAAGACCCGGCCCTGGACTCCCACCGCCTGTTGCGCGCGGAAGTGCGCGCGCAGTTTTCCGCCGCCGGCAGCGCATAAACCGGACAAGAAACGGGCCCCCGGTTCACACCGGAGGCCCTATTTTTTATCCCTGCACAAACCAGTAGGCCGGCCACCAGGAGGTGTCCCGCGTAGCGACGCCGCCCTGAGCCTGCCCGGGGATTACGTCGAGCTTGACGGAGGCGTGCGTCCACGCCTGCCCTTCCTGCACGATTTCGTAAACGATGTAGCATGTGCCCGGGTTTTTGCCGGTGACACGGAAATTCCCGTTGGGCAGCTGCTGTAGGTGGACGACGGAACCCGTGCGGGAGTCGCTCACGCGCAGCACGCCGTTGCGGTACATCTGCTGCACCGCCGCGCCGCTCAGGCGGTTGCCTTCCCCGTCTGTAATGGTGACGCCGATGTCGTAGAGATCCCCTTCATCCATGCGGTAATTCACCGTATCCAGCGTGATGGATCCGCCCTTCGGGAGGACAAAGACGTCGATTTGATACGGCGAGCCATCCCCGGTCACCGTGACGGTGCAGGCCCCGGTGCTGCGCGCCTGGATGCGGCAGACCCGGGCGCCGCCCTGCGTGGCCACTGTGACGGCGGCGACGCCGGTGTCGCTGGAGACGGCCCGCGCGCCCGCGGGGATCTCGAACTCATGGACCGAAACGTCCTCGACCAACTGCACCAGGCCGGCCTCTTGAGGGATGGTCCCGGGGTCCTCCGGCCCGTCTTCGGGTTCCCGTTCCGGTTCGCGCTCCGGCTCGTCTTCCGGCTGCTGTTCCGGCTGGGACGCGGGCTTTTCGGAGGTGGCCTCAAAGAAATGCACGCTGTATTCCAGCACGTCCGACGTCCCGGAGAGGCCCTCGATGCGCACGTCGAAAATATCGCCGTCGTCGTAGGAGATACCGGTGGGCTGGAAGATGATGCAGCGGCCCTGGCCGTAATAGGCGTTATTGACCGTAAACGCATCCGCCGGGGAACCGCTGTGGAAGGTCCAGGTCTTGCCGCCGCGCTCGCTCAGCGTCACCCGGACCTCGGAGCGCCGCGGGTCGTCGTAGCCGCTGCCGAGGTTGATGCTCCACGGGTCCTCGTCCGCAAAGAGTTCCAGCGGCATTTCCGGGGCGGGCCAAGCCAGGTCCGGTTCCTCGCCGCCGCGGGGCGCGCCCTCGATGACATAGGTCGCGGAGTAGGCGACGGAGCCGTCCTGCGCATAGCCGAAGCCCACCGACTGCAGGTTCGGGTAAATCAGCCAGCGCCGGTGGCCGACGGTGGAGAAATTGGAACCGGCGTCGCTCATATACATGCGCGTGGTCTGGAAGAAATTCCCCGTCCATGAGCCGGACATCCACGAAATGTTGGATTGACTGGTGCCTTCATAGGCCAATTCGTAAAATTCATCGGAAACGCCGGCCGGCTGCGGCGGCGTGTGGGAAAGGCCGTTGTTGCGGTAAGTCAGCAGCACCGCGCCGTGCTGCGCCGCCTCGCTGTACAGCGGGTCCTCGCTCACCTCGTCCAGGCCGACGACGGACCGAACCAGGTTGACGCCGTCCAGCGCGTCGCGGATGGTCTCCTGCGAGAGCGCGCCCGCCTTGAGCGACTGCGCGGGGCTTACCCGCGGCTCTTCCGCATAGGTTATCCGGCTGGAGATCAGTTCCTCATAGCGGTAGTCTTCAAACGCCTGCCGGATCTCTTCCACCGTCGGCGTGCCAGGCGGGTTCAGCTCTGCCGCGCTTTCCGCCTGCGCCGGGGCGCCCCAGCCGCCCACGGGGACGGCCAACGCCAGGCAGAGCAACGCCCCCAGCCAGCGCTTTGCCGCATCTGTTTTCTTCATGTCAAATCCTCCTTTCCCATCCGGTCCTGCCGTTTTCCCGCCCGAAAAGGGCGGAAAAGAAAAAAGCTCTTGTCCTTATCATACAAAGATTTCGCCGGAAAGTCAATTTTTTCAGCGATTCTTTTTTCGGACAACAGCTTTTTCTTTGCGGGGTCAGAGGACCTCTTTCCCCCGGTGTTCCTCCGGCGTCAGCACGGCGATCTCACGGAAAAGGGACCAATAATGCTCCGTCACATGCCGGTCGATGTGCAGGCTGGCGAAGTACCAGCGGCGGAACTGGACTTTTTTCGCGAGCCGCTCGAAATACATCTCCAATTCCGTTTTTTCCCGGTAAAATTCGCCGTGCAGCAGGTTCATGCGCGGCGCGGGCGAATGCGTGAGGACGTAGTCCACCTTCATGCCGTGGGCGTCCAGGTTTTGCACGCCCTGCGCCATTTCCGCAAGCGTGGGCATTTCCTCGGGCCACCACTTTCCCATGTCGGCATACATCTGCTTGTCGCGGCTCTCGCCGCCGCCGAACGTGAAGAAGGACGTGCCGCCCAGCTGGTACACCTGGCCGCGGCGCAGGTGCAGGATATTCTCCGCCGCACGGCCCACCAGGCCGCCGTTCCACTCTTCCGTGGGGAATTCGCGCAGGCGGTCGTAATTTTCATGGCAGCCGTCTAAAAACAAGATCTGGTATTTCTTTTTCTGAAGCTTTTCCAGGACTCGCCGCTCGCGCTTGCCGCCGTCCCAGAAATAACCGAAATCGCCGCAAATAATGAGGCTGTCCCCTTTTTTGAGCCGGCGCAGCCGCGGGTCGTCAAAACGGTCCGGCAGGCCGTGCGTATCTCCTGTCACCGCAATCAAAACGATCCCTCCGCCCCGCTGCCGGCCGCCGCATCCCCGGCGGGCGCGGTGAAACACACTTTTTTCATTTTGGATTCCTCCTGTGCGCAAAAGCCCCGGGGAACGCTTTTCTTTTCCCCGCAAACCTGTTATACTTAGAAGAAACAGGGGCGGCCGGCCCTGCCGGCGCGCCGCCCTTTTCCGCCCTTTATTATAGCATACCGGAGGAAAAAATTCCATGAAAAAAAAGCTCTTTCCCGGCCTGCTGGCCGTCTTGTTTTTCGCCTGCGCCTTTTTCGCCCTGCCCGCGCGCGCCGCGGTGTTCCAGGTCGATTTTGAAACCGCCTCCCAGGGGATCCAGCTGGTGAACCTCGACACCGGGACGGTGGTCTACCAAAAGAACGCGGACCAGCGCCTGGAGCCCGCGTCCACCACGAAAATCATGACCTATATCGTCGTGGCGGAGAACATCCCGGACCTCGCGGGGACGCAGATCACCATCACGCCGGAGGTCGTGACAGACCTGCTCGGCACCGGCAGCTCGCTGGCCGGCGTGCGCGAGGGCGAGGTGCTCACGGCGCTGCAGCTGCTCAACTGCATGATGGTGCCGTCCGGCAACGACGCCGCGCTCGCGTTCGCCTACTATGTCGGCGGCGGGGACCCGCAGGCCTTTGTCGCCATGATGAACGAAAAGGCCGCGGAACTCGGCTGCACCGGCACCCATTTTACAAACCCCCACGGCCTGCACGACCCGGAGCATTACACCACCGCGGAAGACCTCGCGGTGATGCTGGAATATGCGCTGACGCTGCCGTATTTTTCGGAGATTTGCGCGCAGACGTACTATGAACTGCCCGCGACGAACGTTTCGGCCGAGCCGCGCTACGTCTACACGACGAATATGCTGCTGAGCCAGAACAGCGAGTATTACTACCGCTACTGCACCGGCGGCAAGACCGGCTCGCACGACCAGGCGGGCTACTGCCTGGCCTCTACCGCCGTGAAGAACGGCTACAGCTACCTCTGCGTGACGCTCGGCGCGCCGAGCGTGGACGCGGACGGCGCGCGCGTCCCGGTGAACGGCGCGTTCACCGACGCCGAGGCCCTGTACGAATGGGCGTTTGACAACCTGGAGATTAAGACGGTGCTCGAGGAAACCCGCAGCGTCTGCGACGTGCCGTTGGAACTCGCCTGGAACCAAGACACCCTGCTGCTCGTCCCCGAGCAGAATTACGCCGCCATCCTGCCGGTGGACGTGGCCGCGACGAGCGTCATCGTCACGCCGCACCTGCCGGAGAGCGTGGAGGCGCCCGTCACGCGCGGCGAGGTGGTCGGCACGGCCACGCTGAGCTACGCCGGGCAGGAGCTTGCAGAGGTCAATCTGGTGGCGGCCGTCTCCGTCGAGCGCAGCGAACTGCTGAATTCCGCCAAAACGGTCGGCGAGATTGTCAGCTCCACCTGGTTTTTGGCTGTGTCGGCGGTCATCGTGGTCCTGCTCCTCCTCTACATCATCCTTTCAGTCATTTACAACCGCAAGAAGAAGAACCTGCGCCGCGTGAAGAAATACCGCCGGATGTAAGACCGGGGCATTTTTCGTAGGCGATGCGCGGCGAACCGTCGGCGACGGTGATGATGCCGCAGCGCAGGAACCCGGACGTTTCAATCAAGTGGCGCATGGGCGCGTTGTCGCGGTGCGTGTCGATGCGCAAATGCGGGATGATGCGCTCGCAGAACGGCAGCACGCGCGCAAACACACCGGAGGTCTTCTCCCCGCGCGCCAGCCGGTGGATGGTCCCGTACGGCGCGTCTGAGAGCCAGCGCCCCTCGATGGAGGCGTAGGTCGGGTCCGGGCCAAGCGCCAGCACAAACGCCGCGCACGGCACGCCGCCTTCCTCCAGCACGTACAGGCGGCGCAGCGCGAGGTCCTCCTCCAGCTGCTCCCGCCGCGGGGAATGGTCCCCCCATTGCGTGGGGTTCCCGGCGCGCTTCATCGCCTCGCGCGCGGCGCGGTAGATCTCCAGCAGCGCAGGGAGGTCCCCCGGCTCCGCGTGGCGGATGTTCCAATGTTCCATGCAGTTTCTCCTCTCCGGCCCGGCGGGCCAGCGTCCCCCCGTTCCCCCCAAAAGCCAAAAAGGGCCGGCCCGGCGGGCCAGCCCTTCTTTGTTCCTCTCGGAAAAATTACTTAACTTCGACCTCGGCGCCGGCATCCGCCAGCTTCGCGCGGATGGATTCCGCATCGTCCTTGGAAACGCCTTCCTTCACAGCCTTCGGCGCGTTGTCGACGACTTCCTTGGCTTCCTTCAGGCCCAGGCCGGTGATCTCGCGGACAACCTTGATGACCTGGATCTTGTTGGCGCCAGCAGCCTTCAGCACGACGTCAAACTCGGTCTTCTCTTCCGCAGCCGGAGCGGCGGCGGCAACCGGGGCGGCGGCGACAGCGACCGGGGCCGCGGCGGAGACGCCGAATTCCTCTTCCAGGGCCTTCACGAGCTCAGCCAGCTCGAGAACGGTGAGAGCCTTTACATCTTCAATCAGCTTGACAACTTTATCAGACATTGTAAGATACCTCCGTATTTTTGTTTTAATGGGATGCAAATTGTTATTCCGCAGCCGCGGCGCCCTGCTTTTCGGCAATGGCGTTCAGCGCGACGACCAGGCCCTTCATCGTGCCGTTCAGCACGGTGACGAAGCCCGTGATGGGCGCGTTCAGGCCGCCCAGAACCTGCGCGAGCAGCACTTCCTTGCTCGGCAGCTTGGCCAGGTTCTTCACGCCTTCGGCGTCAATCACCTTGCCGTCGACAAAACCGGCCTTAATCTCAAAGGCCTTGCTGTTCTCCGCGAATTTCGCAAGGATCTTCGCGCCGGAGACATAGTCCCCCTTGTTCATCGCAATGGCGGTGGCGCCTTCGAGCACGCCCTCCAGGCCGTCGATGCCGGCCTCTTTCAGCGCGCGGCCCAGCAGGGTGTTCTTCACAACCCGGTAGTCCTCGCCCGCTTCGCGCAGCTCCTTGCGCAGCTTGGTATCCTCCGCGACGGTAATGCCCTTGTAGTCTACCAGCACGCCGGTGCAGCTCTGCTTAAGGCTCTCAGCCAGCTCCGCAACCACTTGCTTCTTCTGCTCTAAAATCTTCTCGCTCGGCAATTCGTTTCACCTCCGTTGGTCATAATTTCCACGGGGCTTTTGCCAATCGGTTCCACTGGATAAACAAAAAGCCCTTCCCGCGTACAAGCCGCGGGAAGGGCGCAAAGCGTCAAAACGACCCCCGCCTTTGGCGGGATGCTTTTGCGCGCTTACCTCGGCAGGCTGGATTGCTCCATTACGCGGATGCACCTGCTGTCTCAGGACAAGCATAGCAGTAGATAGGATATCACATCACAGGGCTTTTGTCAAGCCCTTTTCCGGCATCCCGGCTCAGCCAACCTTGTTCGGGTTGATGCGCACGCCCGGGCCCATGGTGGCCGCTACCACGCAGGAGCGGATGTACTGGCCCTTGGAAGCCGCCGGCTTCGCCTTGACAATGGCGCCGAGCAGGGTGTCAAAGTTCTGCTGCAGCTTTTCCACGCCGAAGGAAACCTTGCCGATGGGGCAGTGGATGATGTTGGTCTTGTCCAGGCGGTACTCAATCTTACCGGCCTTGGCCTCGCGAACCGCCTTGCCGATGTCCGGCGTCACGGTGCCGGCCTTCGGGTTCGGCATCAAGCCGCGCGGGCCGAGGATCCTACCGAGGCGGCCCACCATGCCCATCATGTCCGGGGTGGTGATGAGCACGTCGAAGTCCATCCAGTTCTCGTTCTGGATCTTCTGCACCATTTCTTCCGCGCCGACAAACTCCGCGCCGGCCTCTTCCGCGTCCTTCGCCTTATCCGCTTTGCAGATGGCCAGCACGCGCACCGTTTTACCGGTGCCGTTCGGCAGGACGATGGCGCCGCGGACCTGCTGGTCCGCGTGGCGGCTGTCGACGCCCAGCTTGACGTGTACTTCGACCGTTTCGTCAAATTTGGCGGTGCCGGTCTTCACGCAGAGGTCGAGCGCCTCGTTCGGGTCGTACAGCTTGCTGCGGTCGATCAGCTTCGCGCCGTCTACATATTTTTTACCGTGTTTCATACTGGTCTAATCCTCCCTATTGAGTGGTAAAATCGGATTTCTTCCTCCCACCCGGGTGGGTCAATCTACAACCTCGATGCCCATGCTGCGCGCAGTCCCGGCGACCATGCTCATGGCGGCTTCCACCGTGGCGGCGTTCAGATCCGGCATCTTCTGCTCCGCGATTTTCCTGACCTGTTCGCGGGTAATCTTCGCAACCTTCGTCTTGTTCGGCGTACCGGAACCGCTCTCAATGCCGCAGGCCTTTTTGATGAGCACCGCAGCGGGCGGGGTCTTCGTGATGAACGTGAACGAACGGTCCGCATACACGGTGATGACCACCGGGATGATGAGACCTACGTCGTTTTTGGTGCGCTCATTGAATTCCTTCGTGAACGCCATGATGTTGACGCCGTGCTGGCCAAGCGCCGGACCAACCGGGGGCGCCGGGGTAGCCTTGCCGGCAGGTATCTGGAGCTTAATGAAGCCCGTAACCTTTTGAGCCATTTTGTTTGCACCTCCAAAATTCGTGGTGGATGGCGGAACCGCGCGCATGCGCCGTCCCTCCCACAGGGGCGATGCCCCTCATAACCAGCGGGAAAATCCCGCGAATTACCAACAATTTGCAGCGCTTGCGCTGCGGGGCCGTTATTCCACCGGTTCCACCTGGTCGAGCTCGAGCTCTACCGGCGTTTCGCGGCCAAACATGTGCACAATCACGCGCACGCGGTTCTTTTCGGGTTCCACCTGGTCCACCAGGCCGATGAATCCCTCAAGGGAGCCGTCGGTGATGGAGACATGGTCCCCAGCCTGGTAAGAAACCTCCACCTCGCGTTTTTCCACGCCCAGGCGCGCGACTTCCTCGTCCGTCAAAGGGATCGGTTTGGAGGAAGGCCCCACGAACCCGGTGCACCCGCGGATGTTCCGCACCACATACCAGGACTCGTCCGTTAAAATCATCTTAACCAGCACATAGCCGGGGAAAATCTTGCGCTCGACCTCGCGGCGCTTGTTGTCCTTGACCTCGGTCACCATTTCCGTCGGGACGCGGATTTCCTGGATGAGGTCGTGCAGGTTCCGGTTTTCCACGGTTTTTTCCAGGTTGGAGGCAACCTTGTTCTCATACCCGCTGTAGGTATGCACCACATACCATTTTGCGTTTTCCTGCATCTAGCAATCCTCCGTTTCCCGCATGGCGCCTGGCTCAGCCAAGGCTCATGAACTGGCTGAGGAGGAGCATGAACAGGCTGTCCAACCCAAAGATGAACAAGCCGATGACAACAACCGTGGCGAGCACCACGCCGGTGTTCTTAAAGACAAAGCGCGGCTGCGGCCAGACGATCTTGTTGATCTCCGCCTTGCACTCGCGGAAGAACCTGGCGCCCTTCGTGCCAGCCTGGACGAAGCGGTTCGGCTTTTTGGCGCTTTTGGCGCCCTCCGCCTTTTTCTTTTCGTCAGCCATAACTTCTCCCCCGACCTTACTTGGTTTCCCTGTGGACCGTGTGCTTGCGGCAGAAACGGCAGTACTTGTTCATTTCAAGCCGGTCCGGGTCGTTCTTCTTGTTTTTGTTCGTAAAGTAGTTGCGCTGCTTGCATTCGGTGCAAGCCAGGGTGATTTTCACTCGCATATCGGCACCTCCCGTACTACGGAAAAATATTCGGCCCCATCCAAGGGGGCCACGGCCTCCCTCTAAGCGGGAAAGGGCGCAAAAAAATAAGCCCCATCGCCGAGGTGGAACCATTATAGCACACTCCGGGGCGCAGGTCAAGGCTTTTCCTTAAAAAAAGCCGGCCCGCGCCGCCGGGCGCGCTCAGCGGTTCATTTCATTGAGGGTGTCGGCGCGGAATTTCGAGAGTTTCGACTGCTTTTTGCGCTTTTCGGGCTTGACGGTCTTCCCCTTGTATTTTTTCGCGTAGGGATAGGCCTTTTGCAGGTCCTCGCCCGTATTTTCCAAGATGGCGGAGACGGCCGCCTCATCCTGAAAGCCGTTGAGCAGCGTCATGGTGATGAGCGAGCGCACGTCCATGTCGCCGGACTGGTACATGTCGCCAAGCAGCGAGCACATGCGGCGGTAGGGCTCGCTGCCGGGGTAGTGCGCGGCGAGCTGTTCCATTTTGGGCAGCAGGCGCTCGCGCGCAAAGGTCACGGCGCGCACCTGGCCGTAGGTGGCGCGTTCCTCGTTCATCTCGGCCTTGAGCTCCGGGAAGACGCCGACCATGCGGTTGAAGAAAAACACCGGGTCGTTGCTGCTCTCCTCGTCCTTTTTCTTTTTGCGCTTGGCCTGCTGCGCCAGCTCGACGCGCTTGGGGCCTTGGATGGTCTCGACAAAGTCGTTCGAGATGCTCTCCGTGTCCTTCGGGGAGTCCGTCTCGGGGTCGTAGAGCCACATGGAAAGGCTCTTCCATTTCCCGGGCTTGCCGCCCTCCAGCGCGCTGCTGCGCAGCTCAAAACGCTTGTGCGGGTTGTCGTAGTACACGCTGTAAGCCAGCGTCTCGCTGAGGAACCAGACGGACGCGCCGTTTTCTTCCTCGACATAGCCGTCCTGGCGCGCAAAGCCCTGCTCGGCGAGGGCCTCCTGCACCTTTGCGGCGATGAGATCCATCGCGTTACGATCCAAAGGTTATCAACTCCTGCTTTCCGTTCTCAAAACGCAGCGCGGGGCTGCGGTTCCGTTCGTGCTTTCCATTATAACGGATTTTCCCCCGCCCGTCAAATCGTCTGCGCGCGGGCGCGGCCATTTTTCGGCCAGGGTGTAGACCGCGGCGGGGAAACCTGCTATACTGGGGATGATTTCACGCGGGGGATTCCCGCAGGGAGGAACCGCGGGGCGCGGCCCCGCAGGAACAAAGGGGGATTTTGACAACATGACGTTTGACCTTCGATCCACGCCGTTCAGCACCAAGGGGAGCTACCAGGCCATCTCATACCTGGAGGGCGGCTTCCGCGGCCGCGAATTGGAAAGCGGCCTCTACCTGCGCTCCGTGCAGGGAAAGCGCGACCCGGTCATCGGGCGGCTCATCCCGCTGCTCGACGGCAAGCCGTGCGCCTATGAAACGGAGGCGCAGCCGCACCTTTTGACAGTGAAGACGCCCGGCGGCACGCTGCGCTTCACGTTCGCCTCAGCGGACACCCTGCTCATTGAGGGGCGCGGCGTGGGCCTGCGCTTCGACTTCCTGCCGGGGGGCTCGTCGTTCAACCTGTTTGAGCCGGTGCTCGGCGAAGGCACGTGGTACCTGGTGAACAGCTTCAAGAGCCTGACCCGCTACATGCTGGGCATGCAGGAGGGCCGCGCGGAGATTGACCAAGACTGGAACGGCGAAGAAACCACGCGCGGCACGGCGGACCTCCTGCCGGAGGACGGCCGCCTGCTGGTGGTATGGCAGGAAATTTTGGACGAGTGGCTGCGCCCGGCGCATCCGTTCGATTTTGAAGCGGCTGCGGCCGCGTCCCGCGCATCGTTCGCGGCATTTTTAGACGGGATGCCCTCCGTCCCGGCCGAGTGGGAACCGGCGCGCGAGATCTCCGCTTATGTGGACTACAGCGCGTACATCCAGCCGCACTGCCTGCTGCGCCGCCCGGCGATGCTGATGTCGAAAAACTGGATGTGCCGCGTGTGGAGCTGGGACCACTGCTTCAACGCGATGGCCCTCGCCTACCGCGACCCGGAGGCCGCGTGGGACCAGTTCCTGCTGCCGTTTGACTACCAAAGCCCGACCGGGCGCATCCCAGACAGCGTGGAGGCCTACCTGCTCATTGACAACTACTGCAAGCCGCCCATCCACGGCTGGGCGCTGGGCATCCTTCGCAGGCTCATGCCCATCGGACCGGAAAAGCTCGCCGACGCCTACGCCAAGCTGAGCCGCTTCACAGAGTGGTGGCTCAACTACCGGGACCAGGACCGCGACGGCCTGTGCGAGTACACCCACGGCAACGACTCCGGCTGGGACAACTCCACGGCGTTTTTGGGCCTGCCGCCGGTGGCCACGCCGGACCTCGCCGCGCTGCTGATCCTGCAAATGGACGAGCTCGCCGATGTGGCGGAGACGCTCGGCCGCCACAACGACGCCGCTTCCTGGCGCGCGCGCTCCGACGCCATGCTGCGCGCCGCCACGGAAAAGCTGTTCGACCACGGCCGCCCGCTCTCCATCCAGGCCGCGACGGGCAAGGAGATCCCGAACGACAGCCTGCTGCCGTACCTCTCCGTCCTGCTGGGGGACAAGCTGCCCGCAGAAGCGCGCGACTACATGCTGGACGTGCTCAAGAGCGACAAATTCCTCACGCCGCACGGCTACGCCACCGAGAGCCCGAAGAGCCCGCGGTATGAATCCGACGGCTACTGGCGCGGGCCCATCTGGGCGCCGAGCACCATGCTCCTGCTGGACGGCCTGCGCCGCTGCGGCGAGACGGAGCTGGCCGCCGAGGTGACGCGCCGCTTCTGCGCCTTGGTGCAGAACGGCGGCTGCGCCGAGAACTTCGACGCGCTCACCGGCGAGGCCCTGCGCGACAAGGCCTACACCTGGACCGGCAGCATTATGATGGTCATGGCGCACGAATATCTATAACCCCGCCGCCCCAAGCCAATGAACCCGGACAGCCGCCCCGCACGCGCAACCGCGCTGCGGGGCGTTCCGGTCTGGACAAGCGGGGAAAACGCGGGTATAATAGAAAAAACCGTCCCGCGGCAGGGGCGGCCGAACCATTCTAAAAAAAGAGGAGTAGGACAGACCAGATGAAACGACTGAAGAAGCGGATTGCCGCCGCGCTTTTGTCCGCCGCGCTCTGCGCCGCGGGATTTGCGGGATGCGGCAGCACGCCCACCTGGGCCGTGCAGGACGGGGAGCGCACGCTGCCGGTGGGGACGTATATTTGCAACCTGATCACCTCGTATCAAAACGCGGTGATGCAGGCGGACCTGACGCAGGACCTCTTCGCGCAGGAGATTGACGGCGTGCCCGTCAACGACTGGATCAAGCAGGAAGCGCTGCGCAACACCAAAGGGATTTTCTATGTGGACGGCAAGCTCGAGGAACTGGGCGTTTCGCTGAGCGAGGAAGAGGAAGAGCAGATTACGTCCCTTTCGAGCCTGACGTGGAGCCAGGTGGAAGACACGTTTGAGCCGTTCGGCGTCTCGGAAGATTCGTTTGAGACGGCCTACGCCGCTTACGGCGTCAAGATGGCGGCGCTGTTTGAGGCCATTTACGGCCCCGGCGGGACCGAACCGGTGAGCGACGGCGAATTGGAGCAGTTCTTCAACGAAAATTACGTCCATCTCGAATACCTGATGATGCCGCTGTTTGACGCTGTGTCGGAGGAAACGGACGGCGAAAGCAGCGAAGCGGAACCGGTAGCCTGGACGGAGGAAGAGCTTGCCGAAGCGAAAGAGCTTTTCGACGGGTACGCCGGGCGCGTCAGCCGCGGGGCGATGACGATGGAAGAAGCGGCCGAGGGCTACGCCGAAAGCGGCTACGCGCAAAACGACGCCATGGAAGCCGAATTCCTCTTGCAGGATTCCATCACCCCGCGCGAGGACCTGGCCTCGGATTATCCCGCGGAATTTATCGCGGCGCTGGATGCGCTGGAGCCGGGCGAAGCCTCTACCCTCCAGCTGACGCTGCCGAACGGCGAGTTCTATTTATTGATTTACACCGACGAAATCGCGCCGTATGCGGAGGAATACCTCTCCGGCGAAACAAACCGCAACAACACCCTCGGCACGATGAAATACGACGAATTCCTCCAGGCCGCGTACGAAGAGATCGACGCGATGGACGTTACCGTCAACGAGGAAGCGGTTTCTCACTACGACCCCCAGGAAATGTTCTCTTAACCCGCTTTTTTAACCCGCGCATTGCGGCCTCCTGACGTCGGCCTCACCGCGCAGGAAAACGAACAGGATTGCGCCCGCATCACAGCCATTGTGTAACACACCTGGCCCGGGTGTCCGGCCCGGGAAACCGCACAGCTGGAAAGCACAACGCCCGGTATTTAGACCGAGATCTAAATACCGGGCGTACTTTTATCTTCCCCGGGAGCGTCCCCTTTCTCTCGCGCGTGCAGCCGAGTTCTTGTTTTCTCAAGGCCCGGCGCGCGGCGTTGGCCTGCCGCGGCGCAGGCGCTCAGAGGACGACGTCCTCCAGGCGGCGCTTGGGGACATAGTGGACGTTGTTTTCATCGCGGGTGTAGTTGA
>CALWIP010000012.1 GCA_944380775.1 uncultured Clostridia bacterium
AGGGGCCGCTCCCGGCAGGCTAAAGCCTGCACCAACGCCGCGCGCGGGGCTTTGTAAAAATAAGAACCTGGCTGCACGCGCGAGAGAAAGGGGGCGGCACCGGCGGGCTAAAGCCTGCACCCCCGCCGCGCGCGGGGCTTTGTAAAAACAAGAACCTGACAGCGCGCGCGAGAGAAAAGGGGCCGCTCCCGTGTAGCGGGGCTGTTTCCAGCTGTGCGGTTTCTCGGGCCGGACACCCGGGAGGCGTGTTCCACAACCGGTTCGGCTGCGGGCACAACAAGAATTGTTTTTCCGCGAGGGAAGGCCGACGTCAGGAGGCCGAAGGCGCGACGTAAAAAAGGCGCGACGTAAAAAAGGAGGATGGGGAAGTTGGAAGAGATTTGGGGACAATTTCTCACATGGCTGAGCGGCCTGGTTCCGAAGGTGATCGCCGCGGGGGTCATCCTGGCGGTGGGTTTTTGGGCCGCGCGGCTTCTGTACCGGGTCATCCTGCGGGGGATGGAACGCTCGAAAGCGGACGCCACGTTTGTCTCGTTTTTCGGCTCGTGCATCCGCGTGGCGCTCAAGGCCATCGTCGTCATCACGGCCATTGCGCAGTTTGTGGACGTTTCGTCGATTATTGCGACGGTGGCGGCGGCAGGCGTGACCGTTGGCCTCGCCATGAAGGAAAACCTCTCCGGCATTGCCAGCGGCGCGCAGATTATTTTCACCCGGCCGTTCCGCGTCGGGGATTATGTGGCCATTGAAGGAAACGAAGGCACCGTGGAACGCATCGAGATGATGTTCACCGCACTGCGGACGTTTGATAATAAGGAGATCATCATCCCGAATTCGGAGGTGATCGCCAGCACCGTCGTCAATGTAAGCGCCATGCAGACCCGCCGCCTGGACCTGACTTTTACGGTCTCTTACGGCGCGGACCTCGACCGCGCCAAGGCCGTGCTGCGCGCCCTCGTGGAAGCGCACCCCCTCGCGTGCAAAGACCCCGAACCGCTGGTCGCCGTCAGCGAGCTGCGCGACAGCAGCGTTGCGCTCGTGGTGAAGGTCTGGTGCGCGAAGGACGACTACTGGACTCTTTATTATGATATGCAGGAAAATGTCAAAAAGAAATTTGACGAAGAAGGGATTGTGATCCCCTTCCCGCAAATGGACGTCCACCTGCAAAACGTCGCCCCGCAGCCGCCCTCCCCGCCAGACCGGACGCGGCGTTAACGGAACATGCCCTCCACGTTGTCCACCAGTTCGCCGAAGGCGTGCAGCGCCTTCCCGGCGTTCTTCTTCAGGTGCTTCTTGTCTTTCCACACCGCCGCGCCCACCGTCACGGCGGCGGCTCCCGCCAGCATGCCGATACCGACGCCTTTGACGACCTTCATCGTGCTTTTTACCATGAGATAAGCCCTCCCAAATTGAAGAATACTCTGGCACAAGGCCACCGTCATTTATGGTTCCCCCTTCCCGCCGGTTTATCGCCGCGGGCAGCGGGAAAAATCAGGCGGATCTGCCTCCCGCTGCCAGCGCCCGGCGCGTGTTCTACGTGTTTGATGTTGTCAATTTGGCCGATTTTGTAAAGTTGATTTTGTAAATTGCTTGATTTTAAAAGCTCCGGATCATCCCATCCCCGATCCGTTGGGTAGCGCATCCCAATGCGCGGAAAGGAACGCTATGGCGCAGCTCAATATTGTAATGGTCGAACCTGAGATCCCGCAGAATACCGGCAACGTCGCGCGCACCTGCGCCGCCACCGGCGCGCGGCTCCACCTGGTGGGGCCGATGGGCTTTACCATCGACGACCGGAAGCTCAAGCGCGCCGGCCTGGACTACTGGCACTTGCTCGACATCTCGTACTACGACGGCCTGGCGGATTTTTTCTCCCGC
Organism: uncultured Clostridia bacterium; assembly: GCA_944380775.1. Taxonomy (GTDB): domain Bacteria; phylum Bacillota; class Clostridia; order Oscillospirales; family Acutalibacteraceae; genus CALWKP01. The sequence continues at coordinate 1,876 of CALWIP010000012.1, forward strand.
AACCCCGCCGCAGAGCGGAACGGGTTCTTCTTCTCCACCAAAGCGCGGCAAATCCATTCGGAGGTTTCGTACCCGGACGGCGCGTACCTCTTTTTCGGCAAAGAGACCGCCGGCCTGCCGGAAGCGCTGCTCTACGCCCACCCGGACGCCTGCGTGCGCATCCCCATGACCGGCGGGGCGCGCAGCCTGAACCTCTCCAACTCGGTCGCCATCGGCGTTTACGAAGCGCTGCGCCAATGGGGTTATCCCGAATTAGTATGCGAAGGCCGCCTGCGGGAATACCAGTGGTAAAATTTTCTCATCTTCCGGCAGAAACCCGCCGCACCGCCTTGCATTATTCTCCCTTTTGGTATAAAATAAGGGGTGGAAAGCAAGACGGTCCAACAGGCCGCGCCGCAACCCGCGGGACGGCTGAATTTCAAAAATAAGGAGTGCTAGGCCATGAATTACCTCAACAAGAAAACGGTCGAAGACATCGACGTCGCCGGAAAGCGCGTGCTCGTGCGCTGCGACTTCAACGTCCCGTTCGACGGCGAAGGGAACATTTCGGACCCGAAGCGCATCAACGAGGCAATGAAGACCATCCGTTACCTCATCGACCACAAGGCGAAGGTCATCCTTTGCTCCCACCTGGGCCGCCCGAAGGGCGAGTTCAACATGAAGTATTCGCTGGCCCCGGTTGCGGCGTACCTCTCGAAGGCGCTGGGCCAAGAGGTCAAAATGGCCAAGGACGTCATCGGCGAGAGCGCAAAGGGCATCGCCGCCTCCCTGCAGGACGGCGAAGTGGAGCTGCTGGAGAACGTCCGCTTCCACAAGGAAGAGGAAAAGAATGACCCGGCGTTCGCCAAAGAGCTCGCTTCGATGGCGGATATCTATGTCAACGACGCGTTCGGCACCGCGCACCGCGCGCATGCCTCGACGGCCGGCGTTGCGGCGTACCTCCCGGCGGTGTGCGGCTACCTGATCCAGAAGGAAATCACCATCATGGGCGGCGCGCTGCAGAACCCGAAGCGCCCGTTTGCCGCCATCCTCGGCGGCGCCAAGGTCTCCGACAAGATCGGCGTCATCAACAACCTGCTCGAGAAGGTCGACACGCTCATCATCGGCGGCGGCATGGCCTACACGTTCATGAAAGCGCTGGGCTACTCCATCGGCACCTCGCTGTGCGAGAATGATAAAGTAGACCTCGCCAAAGACATGATGGCGAAAGCGAAGGAAAAGGGCGTGAAATTCCTCATCCCGGTCGACAACATCGTCGCCGACAAGTACGCGGCCGACGCGGCGCACCAGACGGTCGACTCCGACAAAATCCCGGACGGCTGGATGGGCCTGGATATCGGCCCGAAGACCGCGGCCCTCTTCTCGGAAGCCATTAAGGGCGCAGGCACGGTCGTTTGGAACGGCCCGATGGGCGTTTCCGAGTGGGAGGCGTTCGCGCAGGGGACCATTGCGGTTGCGAAGGCGGTTGCCGAAAGCGGCGCAATTTCCATCATCGGCGGCGGCGACTCCGCTGCGGCGGTTGAAAAGCTCGGCTTTGCCGACAAGATGACCCACATCTCCACCGGCGGTGGCGCGTCGCTGGAATTCCTGGAGGGCCTGGAGCTGCCGGGCATCGCCTGCCTGAACGAAAAAGACTGATCCACACATCCACCGGGGCGGGGAATGACCTCGCCCCGGTTTCTCTATCCCGCGGCCCCACCGCGGAGAAACCAAAACGAGGGAAAGGACTGGGGAACCATGAACAAAACCGTAAGGAAAGCCGTCATTGCCGGCAACTGGAAAATGAACAAAACCCCCGCGGAGGCGAAAGCCCTGCTCGAGGAGATCAAGCCGCTCGTGAAGGACGCCGGGTGCGTCGTCGTCGTGTGCGTGCCCTATGTGGACCTGGCCGCCGCGCTGGAAGCCACCGCCGGCACCGGCATTGGCGTGGGCGCTGAAAACTGCCACTGGGAAGTTTCCGGCGCGTACACCGGCGAGGTTTCTGCGCAGATGCTCGCCTCGATGGGCGTGCAGTATGTGATCATCGGCCACAGCGAGCGCCGCACCTACTTCGGCGACACCGACGTGACCGTGCAGAAGCGCGCGCGCGCCGCGCTGGACGCGGGCCTGACCGTGATCCTCTGCGTGGGCGAAACGCTGGAACAGCGCGAACAGGGCATTACCGCCGAGCTCGTCGCCATGCAGGCCAAGATTGCGCTGCAGGGCGTGAGCCGCGAGGAGCTCGCCCGCGTCATCATCGCCTATGAGCCGGTCTGGGCCATCGGCACCGGCCGCACCGCCACGGCGGAACAGGCCAACGAGGTCTGCGCGCTCATCCGCGAAGTGGTGAAGGAATTGTACGATGCCGGCGCCGCGCAGGCGCTCACCATCCAGTACGGCGGCTCCATGAATGCGAAGAACGCGGCCGAACTGCTCGCCCAGCCCGACGTAGACGGCGGCCTGATTGGCGGCGCGTCGCTGAAGGCGCCGGATTTTGCGGAGATTGTCAAGGCCGCAACGGTAGGCTGAGCCTTTTGGGCATCCGCTTGAAAACAATATTTGAGGTGAAGCAGCTGCTATGAAAAAACCATTGGTATTGATGATCCTGGACGGCTTCGGCATCGCCGGGGAGAAGGGCAACGCCATCAAGGCGGCGAAAAAGCCGAATTTAGACCGCCTGTTTTCCTCGAACCCGGTCACGCAGATCGGCGCGTCCGGCCTGGACGTCGGCCTGCCCGACGGGCAGATGGGCAACTCCGAGGTCGGCCATACGAATATCGGCGCGGGCCGCATCGTCTACCAGGAATTGACCCGCATCACGAAATCGATTGAAGACGGCGATTTCTTCCAGAACCCGGCGTTCCTCAACGCCATTGAGAACGCCAAAGCGCACGGCTCCGCCCTGCACCTGATGGGCCTGCTCTCCGACGGCGGCGTGCACAGCCACAACACGCACCTTTACGCGCTGGTGGAGCTGGCAAAACGCCAAGGCCTCGACCGCGTCTACGTCCACTGCCTGTTGGACGGCCGCGACGTGCCGCCGAGCTCCGGCAAGGACTATGTCGCCGAATGCGCCGCCAAGCTGCAGGAGATTGGCGTGGGCAAGATTGCGACGGTGATGGGCCGCTACTACGCGATGGACCGCGACAACCGCTGGGAACGCGTGGAAAAGGCCTACGCCGCGATGGTGTACGGCGAGGGCGTGCAGGCGGACGACCCGGTGCAGGCGGTCGCCGATTCCTACGCCGCGGACGTCACCGACGAGTTCGTGGTGCCGGCGGTCTGCGCCGGCGGCGCGAAAATTCAGGAAAACGACTCCGTCATCTTCTTCAATTTCCGCCCGGACCGCGCGCGGGAGATTACCCGCACGCTGGTGGACCCCGACTTCAACGGGTTTGCCCGCCGCAACGGGTTCTTCCCGCTCACCTACGTCTGTATGACGCAGTATGACGCGACCATGCCGAACGTACAGGTCGCGTTCCACCCGCAGTCGTTGAAAAATACGCTTGGCGAGTACCTCTCTTCGCACCAGATGACGCAGCTGCGCATTGCGGAAACCGAAAAATATGCGCATGTGACGTTCTTCTTCAACGGCGGCGTGGAAACGGTCTACCCGGGCGAGGACCGCGTGCTCATCCATTCGCCGAAGGTTGCCACCTACGACCTCAAGCCGGAAATGAGCGCTTACGAGGTCACCGACGCGATGGTCGAGCGCGTCAAGAGCGGCAAATATGACGTCATCATCCTCAACTACGCGAACTGCGATATGGTCGGCCACACCGGCGTATTCGAGGCCGCGAAAGCCGCCGTCGAGGCGGTGGACGCCTGCGTCGGCCGCGTGACGGACGCCGTGGCTGAGATGGGCGGCGTGACGATTATCACCGCGGACCACGGCAACGCCGACAAGATGTTCGACGAAGACGGCTCCCCGTTCACCGCGCACACCACGAATCCGGTGCCGTTCTGCGTGGCCGGGTACCCGTGCACGCTGCGCGAGGGCGGCCGCCTGGCGGACATCGCTCCGACGATGCTGCAAATTCTCGGGATGGAGCAGCCCGCCGAGATGACCGGAAAGAGCCTGATTTCCGGATAACCCGGGAGGCCCCTCTCCGCAAAAAACCCGTTCCGGAACGAAGCGAACCGGAACGGGTTTTTTCTGTTTTCTGCGCTCAGGCGCCCCGCTTTCCCGCCGGAGCGGCAGGGAATTGCAGCCGCGCCTGCTTGAGGTCTTCTTCCGGCGCGGTGGAATACGCCTCAATGCTTACGCCGCCGCGGTAGCCGTTTTCCCAAAGCCAGTTGACAGCCTCCTGTTCCGCAGGGCCAGGAAAGGTCCGGCCTTCCGGCGACGCCAGATGGACGTGGATGATCTCCGGCAGGCACGCCCGGAGCGTCTCCCAGGAATCTTTCTCCATGGCAAAATGGTAATAATCCAGCATCAGCTTGACGTGCGGCAGATGGACGGCGTCCATCAGGCGGGAGGATTCCGCCAGGTTGAGGATCAGGTTGCTTTCCAGACGGTTCAGCGGCTCGATGCCGATGGTGATGCCGAACGACGCGGCAACCGGCTCTGCTTCCCGCAGGACTTCAACCACCTGGCGGAACGCCTGCTCCGGCGGGTATCCCTCCGGGACGTTTTTTGCCCCGGAGCTGCCGAAGATCACCTTTTTAGCCCCCATCTGCGACGCGCGCGACAGGGACCGCTCCAGGTAGGAAACAATTTCCCGCATGGGGGCCGCGCGCTCCCCCGTCAGCCGCAGGCTGGCAGGAAAGAAATTGTTGCAGCTTTCGCAGGGGAGCCGGAGCCGCCCGAGCGTCTCCAGCAGGGCGGAGAACGCGTCCCCGGGCAGGTCCATCACCTGCGCAAGCGGGAGTTCTACATAATCATAGCCCAGCCGGTGGAGCACCGGAAGGTACGCGGCGCCAACCGGGTCCTCCGGGCTGGCGAGCATATTGACACAAACCCCCAGCCTCATAAGCTCTTAACTTCCACTTGCTCTTTTTCTTCGTAGTACTGCACCAGCGCGCTGTGGTCCAGTTTGCCCTTCCCCTCTTCCTGCAGATGCTTCATCATGCCGAGGACCGTCGAGGTGATGGGCAGCTCCATCTGCACGCTGCCCGCCGCGTTCACCGCATTGTTCAGGTCCTTGATGTGCAGTTCAATGCGGAAGCCGGGTGCGAAATTGCGGCTGAGCATCATCGGCGCCTTCGCGTCCAGCACGGTGCTGCCGGCCAGCCCGCCGCGCACCGCATAGTAGACGCTCTGCGGGTCTACGCCCGCCTTGGTGGCCAGCGTCAGCGCCTCGGCCACTGCGGCGATGTTCGACGCCACCATGATCTGGTTCGCGAGCTTCGCCATGTTGCCGCTGCCAATGTTGCCGACCCGCACGACAGAGGAGCCCATTTTCTCCAGAACCGGCTTAACCTCCTCAAAAACCTCCTGCTTGCCGCCGCACATGAACGAGAGCGTGCCGTCAATGGCCTTCGGCTCGCCGCCGCTGACCGGCGCGTCTACCATTTCGCCGCCGTGCTGGGCGACTTCCTTTTCCAGCGCCACCGATTCCGTCGGGTCAATGGAGCTCATGTCGACAATGCGCGACCCCGGGCGCAGGCCCTTCAGCACGCCGTTTTCCCCGAGCAGGACTTCGCGCACCTGCGGCGAATTCGGCACCATGGTGAGGATCAATTCACACTGTTCCGCCACGGCGCGGGGGCTTTCCGCCGCCTCGGCGCCGGCGTCCACAAGCGCCTTGACGCACTCCGGGACAATGTCGTACACGCACAGCGAGTACCCCGCGTTGAGCAAATTGCGCGCCATCGGTTTCCCCATGATACCTAAGCCGATAAATCCAATTTTCATCCTTTGTTTCCTCCCTTTCTCAACGGGCCGTCAGGCCGCGCGCTTTTTCACAGATTGCCGCGGCGTCGAGGCCGTAATGCGCCAGCAATTCCGCGTGGGAATGCGCCGACTGGCCAAACGCATCCATCACGGCGACGGGTTCAACCGGGATCTTTTCGTTGCGGAACAGGTAGCACAGCAGCATGGTCAGGCCGCCGCGCACCGTGTGCTCCTCGCACGCGAGCACCGCGCGCTTGCCCTTCGCCTGGGCGAGCACCGCCTCGCCGTTGAGCGGCTTGAGACCCGGCAGGTGCACCACATGCAGCGAGATGCCCTCCGGCTCGAGCAGGCGGGCCGCCTCCAGCGCCGCGTGCGCCATAATCCCCGTGGTGAACACCGCGAGGTCCCCGCCCTCCCGCAGGACAACCGGTTCGCCGATGCGGTATGGGACGTCTTCGGGGAAAATATCCTCCAGGTCGTTGCGGCAGAGCCGCAGGTACACCGGGCCGTCCAGCGCGGCGGCGGCCCGCACGGCCTGCACGGCCTCCGGGGCGTCGCACGGGGCAAGCACCGTCATATTCGGGATCGCGCTCATCAGCGCGAGATCCTCCACAGATTGGTGCGTCGCGCCATCGCCGAAGTCGGAAAATCCCGCGCTTGAGCCGACGATTTTCACATTCAGCCGCGCCGTCGCCACGCTCTGGCGGATCTGGTCGTAGGCGCGCCCCGCGGCGAACACCGCGAACGTATTGACGAACGGGATCTTTCCCGCCAGCGCAAGGCCGCCCGCAAAGCTCACCATATTTTGTTCGGCGATGCCCATTTCAAAATAACGGTCCGGGAATGCCGCGCCGAAGAGCGTGCTGCGGGTGGAATTGCCGAGGTCCGCTTCCAGCGCGACGATGTTGGGGTTTTCCCTGCCAAGCTGCACCAGCGCCTGGCCGTAAGCCTCCCGTTGATTCTGCTTTTTCATTTACCCCACCGCCTTTTCCAACGCCTGCCTGGCTTCGTCAAACTGCGCTTGCGTCAGGGCGCCGTTGTGGAACGAAGCGTTGTTCTCCGCAAACGGGACGCCCTTGCCCTTCACCGTGTGGGCGATAATCGCCGCCGGCTGTCCGGCGACGCTGTCTGCCCAGTCGAGCGCCGAGAGGATCTGGTCCATGTCGTGGCCGTCGATCTCCCGCACGGCAAGGCCGAACGCGCGGAATTTCTCCGCAATGGGTTCGAGGCAGAAGCGCTCGTCTGTTTTGCCGGTTGCCTGTAGGCCGTTCCGGTCCAGGATGACGCAGAGATGGTCCAACCGGTACCAGGAAGCCGCCGCCAGCGCCTCCCACACCTGGCCCTCGGCCAATTCGCCGTCTCCCACCGCGACATAGACATGCGCGGGGTTCCCGTCCAGGCGCAGGCCGGCCGCCATGCCCGCCGCCAGCGAGACGCCCTGGCCCAGCGAACCGGTGTTCGCCTCAATGCCGGGGGTCTTACGCTGGTCCGGGTGGCCTTGCAGCGGGCTGCCGAGCTCCTTGAGGTTTTGGAGCCAGGCCTTGTCAAAATAACCGCACTCTGCCAGCGCTGCATACTGCACCAGAGCCGCGTGGCCCTTGCTGAGCAGGAAGCGGTCCCGCTCCGGCATTTTGGGGTTTTTCGGGTCGTGCTTCATGTGGGAAAAATACAGCGCGGCCACAATGTCCGCCAGCGAGCAGGAGCCGCCGAGATGCCCGGCCTTCCCCACGCCGATCATTTCTACAATATCCAGGCGGAGCTGCCGTGCCTTGTCCTGCAAATACGGTATGGTCTGTTTCATGCCCATCGCTCCTCCCTGTGCGGCTCAAAGCCTCTCCAGCATTTCCTTCACGCGCAAGAACCCGGTTTCGCCGCTGTTGTACACCGGCACCTTCGTTTCGCCGAGGACCGGCGCGAGCGCCGACATGGAAAGCTGCGCCATGACGATGCAATCCACTTCTTCCGAGAGGGAGGCGACCGCATCCTTCAGGATCTGGTTGTGCCGCTCGATGTCGCCCGCGGAATACGCCTCAAACGCTTCTTCACAGAGCACCGTCTTGCGCGTGATGGCCTTGCCCGCCTCGGCGGCCGCGATGTCCAGCAGCCGCTCCGAAGACGGGACGGTCGTCGCCAGCGTGGCCAGCAGGCCAATCCGGCTGCCGGTCTGCACCGCTTGCTCCATCATCGGGCGGTCGATCTGCGCAATCGGAATGTCGATGAGCGGGCGCGCGAGCTCCGCCGCGTAATTGAACGTCGAGCACGCGAGCAGGATCATGCTCACGCCGGCTTCCTCCAAATTATGCGCGTATTCGACGAATTTGCTGTAATTCCGCTTCGGGATCACGCCCGCGCCGGCGGCGATGTTGTCCCGCTGGATGGTGTCGTCGCACAGGTGCATAATGGGCACGCCCGGCAGGTAGCGCTCAATGTACGGTTTCATCGCGTCGATGGTGATGTGCGAAGCGTGGATAATGCCAAGGGTCTTTTCTTTTGCCATAAGGTCCCGTCTCCTTTCTCTCCCCGGCGGACCGGGAAAACCGCCGCTCCCCCGCGGGCGCGCGGCCCGCGGGGAATCTAAGGCTCAACGATAGGTAATTTCGTGCGTTTCCTTCCGGCCCTCGGGCAGGAAGACCACGTCCACTTTGCGGGTTTTGCCCGGGAACAGCGTGGAAGTCCCCTCCAGCGTCAGGCGCTGCGCCGCGTCGTCCCAGCAAAGGCGCGTGCGGCTGCACTCGCCGCGCTGGTAACCCAGGCTGATGCCGTCGTCTTCATACAGCTCGTAGGAGGCGTTTGCGCCGGTGTACACTTCCAGCGTGAGCGGGTCGAAATCCTGCGGCTTTTCCTTCGAAATGGATTGCGCCGCGGCGGTCTTTGCCAACACGCCGCCCGCCGGGACAAACAGCGGGATCTGCCCGAGCGGCGCGGGCACGCGCACAGTGCGGCCGCCCTCGTAGCGGCGGCCGGTCCAGTAGTGGTACCAGCTGCCCTGCGGCAGGTAGACGTCCCACTCGCGCGCGCCTTTCTCTGTGACAGGCGCGACCAGCAGGCTCTCGCCGAAGAAATATTCGCTGCCGGTTCCGGCGGCGGTGTCGTCGTCCGGGGCGTAGCACCACAGCGGGCGCATCATCGGCACGCCGGCCGTCGCCTCGTGGCAGAGGTTGTAGATGTACGGCAGCAATTCATAGCGCAGGTTCAGCACCGTGCGGTTGTGCCCCTCCACGCGCGTATCCGGCAGGATGTCCGCTGCGGGCGGTCCGTCGTGCAGCACGCCGGGCGCGAGTTCAAGCGGCATCTCGTCCAGGGATTGGAACATGGTCCAGCCCCAGGGGTTGTGCAGGAAAGACGGGCGGCCGTGGCCGCGGCAGAACGGCGTGAAGGCCGAATATTCGAGCCAGCGCATCCACAATTCGCCGTCATACTCCGGCGTGGAGAAGAAGCCGCCGGTGTCCGTGCCCCAGAACGGCGAGCAGGAGAGCGCGACGTTCAGGCCGATGGGCACCTGGTTTTTCAGGGTTTCCCACTCGCTGATGATGTCGCCGGACCAGATGATGCCGCCCCATTTGTTCGCGCCGGGGAACGTGTTGCGCTGCATTTGCAGCGGGCGCGTGTCGGGGTCCAGCTCGAGCGAGCCTTCGTAATACATGCGGTGGCGCGTGAGCCGCTGCGCCATGTCCACCTCGTCGGCGTCGTCGGGCCACCAGGCCTCGTTCTGCGCCGGGGTGTGGATGGTCTCGATGTGGCGCTTCCAGTAATTTTTCGCGTGGTCATATTCCAGCGGGCTGACCTCTTCGTCGTGCACGGAGCCGTGCAGGCCGGTAAAGCAGCGCGTCACATGCAAGCTGATTTTATAGTCGAGGTCATGCAGCTCCTTCATCGTCTCCGCCGGGTCCGGGAAAACTTCGGGGTGCCACTCGAAATTGCCGTTGTAGCTGTTCCAGCCGTTGTCGCAATAACCGGTGCCGAGGTAGACCAGCATGTCGCAGGGGATCTTGTGCTCGCGCATCCATTTCGCCGTTTTTACCACATAATTGACGCCGTTGTGCAGCAGCGTGCGGTAGCTCTGCTGGTAACCGAACGCGTAGCGCGGCGGCATCGGCGGCAGGCCGGTGAAGGAATAATACTCGCGCGGGGCGTCCATCGGTTCTTCGCAGTCCACGACGAAGACGTCGCAATACTGCGGCGGATACTTGCGGAAGCAGCCCGTTTCGCCGCGCAGGTCGATGTCGCCCTTCCACGGCTGGTGGAAGTAGAGCGCCCAGCCCTCTGCGCTGATGACGTACGGCGTGGGAGAAATGGCGCTGTAATTTTCATGGTAGCCCTTGAGCTGGCCGTTTTTGCGCAGGTCGTAGTCGCCGCCGCGGCGGTCCGGGTGCTCGTGGTAGCCGTGGCCCAGGCCGTAGAGCGCGCGTTTCCCCGTGGGGAACGACACCGTGCCGTCTTCCTCCGAGAGGGCGAGTTTCTGCACGAGCTTGCCGCACCGGGTGAACGAAACGCACAACGGCGAAGCCTGCACCGAGACGGTGTAGCCGCCCACCTGGAGCGTGCCGACGCCTTCTTCGCCGTTGAGCACGGTGGAGGGTTCCTCCCACTCGCGGGCGTCCAGGTCAAAGGTGGCGAACACATCTTTGACAGATTCGCCCACCGGCAGCACGCACATGCGCAGCGTCTTTTCGCTGAGCGTTTGGAAGCAAAGTTTGACCTCTTGTCCTGCAATGTTGTAGTTCATCTGATTCCCTATCCTTTCAAGCCCGTCATGACGACGCCTTCCACGATGTACTTCTGCCCGATGAGGAACACGGTGAGCACGGGGATCACCGCCGTGGCGGTGGCCGCCATCATGTAGCCCCACTCTGTGTTGTACATGCCCATGAAAGAGCGCAAGCCAAGCGAAATGGTGAATTTACTGTCGTCGCTCAAATAGACCAGCGGGTTCATGAAATCGTTCCAATTGTTGACGAAGCAAAACATCCCGACGGAGATGAGCGCCGGCTTGATCATGGGGAGCATGATCTTCCAGTAGATGGTAAAATACCCTGCGCCGTCCACCAGCGCCGCCTCGTCGTATTCGCGCGGGATGGTGAGGTAGAACTGCCGCAGCAGGAAGATGAAGAACGCGCCGCCGCCCAGCCAAGAGGGCACCGTGAGCGGCAGGTAGGTGTTGACGCCGCCCACCGCCGTCCAGCCGATGAACGTGGGGATGAGCGTGACCGCCGTGGGGAGCATCATCGAGGTGAGGATCAAGGAGAAAATCTTCTCCCTGCCCGGCCAGCGCAGCCTGGAGAACGCGTAAGAGCACAGCGTGCTCGTGAACAGCGTGCCCATCAGGCAGACGCCTACGACAAAGATGGTATTCATATAATATCGCGGGAAATCAAAGTATTGCAACCCCTGCGTATAGTTTGTCACGATGAACGGGGAGGGGAACCACGCCGGCGGGTACGCCTGGATCTGCCGGTATTCCATGAACGAGGTGCGCAAGATCCAGTAAAACGGGAACATCCACACCACCAGGCAGAGCACGGCGATGAAATACAAAATCCCGTGAGAGACGATTTTTTGTTTTCTCATCCGCGATCCCCGCTTTCGTAATAGACCCACTTATTGGAGAGCCTGAAATTCAGGATGGTGAGCGCCACGACAATGAGGAAAATAATCCACGCAATGGCGCAGGCGCGGCCCATCCGCCCGTAGGTGAACGCCTCCTTATACAGCTGGAGGATGACAAAATTCGACTTGTTGTTCGGTCCGCCCGAAGTGATGATGTACGCCTGGGTGAAGGTTTGGAAGCCGTTGATCAGCCCGATGACCAAATTGAAGAAGATGGAAGGCGTCATCAGCGGGACGGTAATGCTGCGGAATTTGCGCAGCGCGCCGCCCCCGTCCACCTCGACCGCCTCGTACAGCTCGCGGGAAATCCCCTGGAAGCCCGCCAGGAACACCAGCATCGTCGTGCCGGTCTGCCAGATGCCCATGACCGCCATGCTGGGCAGGACGGTCGCCTCGTCAAAGAGGAAACGGCTCACCGGCAGGCCGAGCAGCCGGAGCAGGTAGTTCGCGATGCCAACCTGCGGGTCCAGCAGCCACTTCCAGACGATGGAAGTGGCCACCAGCGGGACAATGGTCGGCATGTAATAGGCGGCGCGGAAAAACCCGCGGCAGCGGATATTCTGCGAAAGCAGGAAGGCAATGAGGAACGACACGACGATATTGAGCGGGACGCTCATGACGATGTATTGCAGCGTCACCAGCAGCGAATTTTTGAACGCCGGGTCCGTGGTGAACAGGACCTGGTAATTTTCAAAGCCGATAAAGTCCGGCGAACCGACGCCGTTGTACTCCGTCAGGCTGAAAAACGCGCTCGCGATCATCGGGCCGAGGGTGAATATTGCAAACCCGAGGATGGCGGGCAGGGCAAACAGCAGCCCTGCGCGCGCCTCCTTGCTTTTCAAAAACACTTGGATTGTTTTCATACAGCGCCTCCCATCGCCGAAAGCGTTACTCGCGATAATGCGAAGCGTGATAGTTATCCGGGTTGTAGCCCTGCACCAGGCTGCCGGCCTGGCTGTAAACCTGGTCGACCACGTCGTCCACGGACGCGCTGTCCAGCCAAAGCTGCTGCAAAACCGGGCGGATGGTGTTGTTCAGTTCGGCGTAATTCGCAATACGCAGCGTGTAAGACGGCGTTGCGGAGCCGTTGAAGAGGCTGTCGGCAATAACCGGCTTATAGCTCTCCGGGTGGGCGGCGTTGTTTTCGCCCCACTGGGCAAAGTGCTCGTCGTCATACCATTCGCGCAGGGTAGGCATCCAAAGGCCGTCGGCATACAGGGCCATGGCGCCCTCCGGGTTTGCAAGGTATTTGTACAGCTCCCAGGCTTCTTCCGGGTGTTCGGTGTTCTTGAAGATGACGCGTACGCCCGCGTCTTTGACGTTGCGCGGCTCGTCGAACATCGGCAGCTGGCCAATGCCGTAGTCAAAGCCGAGCTTCGCGAGGTCCAGCAGGATCCACTGGCCGGAGATGAACATGGCGCACTGCTTGTTGGCCAGCCAGGTCGTGCCGTCCGGCATCTGGCTGAAGTCGTTCGGGATGGGGCAGACATGGTGCACGTAAATCAAATCGTGCACTTCCTGCAAAACCTCTTTTGCCTCGGGGGAGCTGAGCGCCAGCTCGGAGCCGTCCTCAGTGAGCAGGTCCGTGCCGTTGCTGTCCCAAAGGATGCCGAGGACGATGAGGTCGTCCGGGTTGAGGTACACGCCGTACTGGGTGATGTTGGTCGGGTCGAAGTCCGGCGAATCCGGCGTGTTGCCGTTGGCGTCAAACGTCAGCTGTTTGGCAACTTCGACAAATTCGTCCCACGTCCAGGAGTCTTCCAGGTCCGTCGGCGGCAGCTCTACGCCGGCTTCCGTGAAGCACTCGGTGTTGTAGAAGATGGCGCGCGGGTTGATGGACGAGGTGGTGCCGAAGCTCTTGCCTTCGTCATACATGTAGAAGATGTCGTCTACATAGCGGTCCGCGCTCCAGTCCGGGTCTTGGTCGATCAACTCGAAAATATCCCAGAACTGGCCTTCCTGCGCCCAGACAAAGGCGGTGGAAACGTCCATGTAGCCGATGTCCGGGTTGGTGCCGGAAGCCGTCATGGCGGTGAGCTTCGCCGTGTACTCGCTGCCGGAAGACGGGATGTGGAGCGCCTCTACCTCAATGCCCGGGTTGGCCTCGTTAAAGGCTTCAATGGCCTGGGCCTGGGCCTCCTTTTCAAACGAGGAACCCCAGTAGGTGTAAAGCAGGTGGACCGTCTCCCCGGTTTCCCCCGAGCCGCCCTCTTCCGAAGAGCCCTCGGAGCCGGAGGGAACAGACGCCGTTTCCCCGTTGGAGCAGCCGAAGGCCGCCCCCATCAGCAGACAGATAGCAAGCAACGCTGCGACCCATTTTTTCCCTTTCATGATTCGATCCTCCTTTAAAAATTTTCCTCTCGCTCCCGCGGTTTCCGCGTGGAGCGGCAGATGACAAAGTGAATATGAGGGAAATTTAGATAAAACATGTCCTCCTTTCTGTTTACTTGTACTATTTATTTGTATGTTGTCATACAAGTTGCTTGAAAAAACAAGGGCTAAAGGAGAGGTTCCCTTGGAAAAAGGAAACCGCCGGAGGCAGAGGAGGATTGATTTGCTCTGCCATGAGTCAATTGAAGAGAAAAACAGCCCCCGGCGGGTCTTCCGCGTCATTGGTTCATCTCGAAGAAAATGGCGCTGGTCGCCTCTAGGTGTTCCGCCATGATGAGCCGCGCGCGCTCGGATTGCCCCTCGCGGACGGCGTCTAAAATCTTCTGGTGGTAATAGGTCCCCTTCCCGGTACCGACCTTTTTGACGACGGCGTCAAAGTCCTTTTTCAAGAACGTGAGCACCATGGTAAAGCATTTGACCAAAATGCGGTTACGGGTAATCTCCGCGAGCAGCTCGTGGAAGCGGAAATCGTAGTCTGCGAACATCTGGATGTCGCCGCGGGCCTCCACCATCTGGCGGTAGTTGATCTCCAGCGCGCGGATATCGTCCGCCGTCGCGCGCCGCGTCGCCAGCACCACGCTTTCCAGCTCGATGATGCGGCGGAATTCCATGAAGTCGCGCATTGTTTTCGCGTCCACGTTGTTCCGGTACACCTTGAGCGCGCCGCTGCCAAACCAGTCGGCGTCTTCAAACCTGGCGACGTAGCTGCCGCGGCCCTGCTGCGTGGAGATGATACCGTAGCTTTCCAGCTTTTTGAGCGCTTCCCGGATGGAAACGCGGCTGACGTGGAACATCTCTTGCAGCTCGTTCTGCGAGGGGATTTTTTCCCCTTCCTTCCACACCTGGTGGGAGATCATATCCTTCAGCTGGTCGAACACCTCGTCGCTGACTTTTTTCCGGGTGATTTGGTTGATGTCCATATCTTCCCCCCAGCCTGCGCAGCCGCCCTTTTCCCTGCCGCCCCATGCGGGCAGCGATTGGTAGGAAATCAGATGATTCCCCTTAAGATGTCATACAAGTTTATGGTTGGATTATAGCACGCCTTACCGGGGATGTCAATAGATTTCTTTGAAATTCTGCGCAAATTTTCGGGGAATTTGTCCCGCGCGCAGCGAAACGGCCCAGCCCCTGTTGGGGCCGGGCCGCAGGATCTGATCTCTTCCGGTCAATAATTTTCGCAGCGGAGTTCAAAGTAGCTCTTCGGGTGCGCGCAGGTCGGGCAGATTTCCGGCGCGGCGGTACCGATGATGATATGGCCGCAATTGCGGCATTCCCACACCTTGACCTCGCTCTTTTCAAATACGGCGGCGGTCTCGACATTCTTCAGCAGCGCGCGGTAGCGCTCCTCGTGGTGCTTTTCAATGGCCCCCACCAGGCGGAATTTCGCCGCCAGCTCCGGGAAGCCCTCTTCCTCGGCGGTCTTGGCGAAGCCCTCGTACATGTCGGTCCACTCGTAGTTTTCGCCCTCGGCTGCGTGGAGCAGGTTCTCCGCCGTGTTGCCGATGCCGTTCATCTCTTTGAACCACATCTTGGCGTGTTCCTTCTCGTTGTCGGCCGTTTTCAGGAAGAGCGCGGCAATTTGCTCGTAGCCCTCTTTTTTCGCCACGGACGCAAAGTAGGTGTACTTGTTGCGCGCCTGCGACTCGCCCGCAAAGGCGGCTTCTAGGTTTTTCTCGGTCTGGGTGCCAGCGTACTTGCTCATGTTTTTTTCCTCTCTTTCTTCGTTACAAGGGATCTCTGTGTCCAATTTTTTTGCAACCTCCACCGGGAAACCCGGGGAAGGAGGGTTCGCGGATAATTCGCGCAGGAGTTCGTGCGCGTTTTTGCCCTGCGGCAGCATGTAGCCGGATTCGCGCAGGAGATCTTCGTTGACGAGGCGGGCGGAGCGCTCCAGCCCCTTCATCAGCCGGTAAAGGCCGCCGTCTTGGGCTGTTTCCGCCAGCGCGCGGGCAATGGCTTCTTCCTTCGCTTTGTTTTCAGCCAGCCCGTTGGAAACGGCGAGCACCTCCGGGTGCTTTTTCTGCTGGGGCGGGAGCTCCAGCGGGACCATCGAAATCGCGGCGCTGGGGCAGGCGGCCGCGCAGGCGCCGCAGCCCAGGCATTTTTTTACGTCGATGACGCTGTCCTCGGTGTCCGTCGCGCCCACCGGGCAGACATAAAGGCACAGGCAGTCTTTGGTACAGAGGCGGAGGTTCCGCACGGCAAATTGTTTCATGCGGTCTCCCTCCCCTCCACGCGGTCAAATTTCCAGGCCGGGACCTTGCACACCGGGCAAATCTCCGGTGGCTTTTCCCCCACGAACAGGAACCCGCAGACGCTGCACACCCACAGGTCCGCGCCGCGCAGGAAGGCTTCGCCCTCCTGCCGGTACTGCTGCACCAGCGAACGCTGCATGTTGGTGACCTTTTCGCCCCACACGCGCACGCGCTGCGTACCGCGGTCCGCTTTGGCGGCGGCCGCCGCCTGCTGGGCTGGGTAGCGGCGCTCCACGTCCTCGCGCAGCAGCGCCTCCAGGCGCTCCAGGCTGGCAGACGGAACCGGCGCGGACGCCTTCAGGCTCTCCGCCAAGGCGCGGTAGGCCGCGGCATGTTCTTCCTGGTATTGTTTTTCACAACCGCGCGCCAGGTTCGAGCAAACGGCCGAGAGCACCCCGGCCGAAAAGCCCTTCACGCTGCCGGTAAACGCGGCGGGCGCGCGCTCCTCCGGCGGGGCGGGCGGCGGGGCGGCTTCCGGCTGCCCCTGGGGCGCAAACAGCGCCTTGGCCGCCTTACACACGGGGCATTTCCACGAATCCGGCAGGCTTGCAAACAGGACCTTTTCCCGGGCCTCGTCGTAAATGTACCCGCAAACGGTGCAAATATACTTCATGTCCCCATCTCCCTTCCTGCGGGCCGCGGCGCGGCCCTTGCTCCTTCCGGCAAATTACATGCCGTAAATCTCTTCGGCGGAAAGCAGCGAGATGCCGTTTTCCTTCAGCGCGGCTTCGGCCTTTTCGCTGTCTTCCACGCGCAGGATGACATAGGCGCGGCCCTCGTCGCGGCTGATGAATGCATACATGTACTCCACGCCGATGGAATGGTCCGCCAGCACGCGCATCGCCTTCGCGAACGCGCCGGGCTGATCCTCAATACCAATGGCGATCACGCTGGTGAGCGACACGGTCAGGTGCGCCTCGCGCAGCGCCTTCACCGCGTCCTGCGGGCGGTCCACAATCAGGCGCAGGATGCCGAAATCGCTTGTATCCGCCACGGAAATGGCGCGGATGTCCACGTTGGCGGCCGCCAGCGTCTCCGTGATGTGGGCGAGACGCCCGGATTTATTCTCTACAAAAATTGAGAGCTGCTGAATCTGCATACGAATGCCTCCTTTTCATTCCGCTGGGATTCGGGATTAAAATTGGCGGTTGTCGATGACGCGCTTCGCCTTGCCCTCCGAGCGCGGCAGGGATTTCGGCTCCAGCAGGCGGACCTTCGCCACAATGTTCAAGGTAGACTGCAGCGCGGCCTCGATGCGGTGCTCGATGTTTTCCAGGTTGCGCACGGTGTCGGAGAACATTTCCTCCGTCATTTCCACCTGCACCTCCAGCGTGTCGAGGTTGTGCTTGCGGTCGACGACGAGCTGGTAGTTCGGGTCCATGCCGAGCTCGAGCAGCACGGATTCAATCTGCGACGGGAACACGTTGATGCCGCGGATGATGAGCATGTCGTCGGTGCGGCCGCGCGGCTTGCTCATGCGCACCAGGGTGCGGCCGCATTCGCAGGGGCTGTGGTCCAGCTTGCAGATGTCGCGCGTGCGGTAGCGCATGAGCGGCAGCGCCTCTTTGCCTATGCAGGTGAAGACCAGCTCGCCGTAGACGCCGTCCGGCAGCGGCTCGCCGGTGTTCGGGTCGATGACTTCGGGGTAGAACATGTCTTCCTGCACGTGCAGGCCGTTTTGCAGGTAGCACTCGCAGCTCACGCCGGGGCCGGCAATTTCGGAGAGGCCGTAGATGTCGTACGCGCGGATGGCCAGCAGGCGCTCGATTTCGCGGCGCATTTCCTCCGTCCACGGCTCCGCGCCGAAGATGCCCGCGCGCAGCGGCAGCGTGTGCGGGTCGATGCCGAGGTCGCGCACCGTTTCGCCGATGTACATGGCGTAGGACGGCGTGCAGCAAAGGATGTCGGAGCCGTAGTCCTGCAAAATCTGCACCTGGCGCTTCGTGTTGCCGGAGGAAACGGGGATGGCCGTCGCGCCCAGGCGTTCGGCGCCGTAGTGCAGGCCCAAGCCGCCCGTAAACAGGCCGTAGCCGTAGGAAACATGGACGAAGTCCTCTTTGGTGCCGCCTACGCCGACAATGCTGCGGGCCGCGCAGCGCGCCCACACGTCCACGTCGTTTTTGGTGTAG
The DNA here is from genome assembly GCA_944380775.1 of uncultured Clostridia bacterium. Lineage (GTDB taxonomy): Bacteria > Bacillota > Clostridia > Oscillospirales > Acutalibacteraceae > CALWKP01. Next base: position 20,073 of record CALWIP010000012.1, read on the forward strand.
CCGACGACGGTCTGCTTGCCCGTGGTGCCAGACGACGCGTGGATGCGGTACAGCTCGCGCTTCGGCACGGCAAACATGCCGAACGGGTAGGTGTCGCGCAGGTCGTTTTTCGTGGTGAACGGCAGCTTGCGCACGTCGTCAATGGAGCGGATGTCGCCCGGCAGAAGGCCGATGGCGTCCATGCGCTCGCGGTAGAGCGGGACGTTGTCGTAGCAGCTCTGCACCATTTTCATCAGCTTTTGAGATTGGATGTAACGCATCACCTCGCGGGATGCGCATTCAATCTCCGGTTCATAATAATTCCCTTGCATTGGCATGGGGTTCTCCTCGCTTCCTGTTTCCTTTTTTATTCTTCCCGGCTGCGCCGGATTTTTTACGCCTGGTAACCGAGCTCGAACGCCCGGAGGTTCATCTCCAGGAATTTCGGCGGGACCGTCTCCCGCACCGTTTTCAGCCAGATCTCCTTTTCCACGCCGAGGCGGCGGGCCATTGCGCCGATGAGCACGACGTTCACGGCTTTGGCGGAACCGGCCTGCGCGGCCAGGCCCAGCGCGTCGAGCGCCAGCACCTCCGCCCCGGCGGCCCGCACCGCGTCCAGCACGTCCGCGGGGTACGCCTGCGCGCCGGTCACCACCGGCATCGGGTCGATCTGCTGCACGTTGACAATGACCTTCCCGCCCTTTTTCAGGTACGGCAGGTAGCGCGCGGCCTCCATTTTTTCAAACGCGAGGATCACATCCGCGCCGCCCAGGTCGATGACCGGCGAATCCACGCGGTCCCCGTAGCGGACATAGGTGACCACCGAGCCGCCGCGCTGGCTCATGCCGTGCACCTCCGAAACCTTGACGTCGTAGCCCTGCTCCATCATGGCGCCGCCCAGCAGGCGGCTGGCCAGCAGCGTGCCCTGGCCGCCCACGCCGACGATCATGACGCTTGTTACCTTGCTCATTCTACCGCCTCCCCGGACAAAATCGCTTGTTTGGGGCAAAGCCCCGTGCAGACGCCGCAGCCGACGCACTGGGTCTGGTCGATGACCGCCTTTTTCTCGCGGAAGCTGATGGCCGGGCAGCCGATGCCCAGGCACGACTTGCAGCCGATGCAGCGCGAAGCGTCCACCTGCAGCGGCGGCGCGTGCTTGACGAATTTCAGCAGCGCGCACGGGCGGCGGCTGATGATAACGGACGGCTCGTCCGCGGCGAGTTCCTCGCGCAGGGCGGCTTCCATCGCCTTGAGGTCGTAGGGGTCGCAGACCCGCACGCGGCGGATGCCGACCGCGCGGCAGAGCGCCTCGAGGTCGATGGCCGTGGTGGCCTCCCCGCGGATGGTGATGCCGGTGGTGGGGTTCTGCTGGTGGCCCGTCATGCCGGTGATGGAGTTGTCCAGCACCACCACGACGGAGTTGCTGCGGTTGTAGGCGATGTCGGCGAGGCCAGTCATGCCGGAATGGGCAAACGTCGAGTCGCCGATGACGGCCACGGCGCGCTTGGCCGCCTCTTCGCCGCGCGCTTTATTGAAGCCGTGCAGCGCCGAGACCGAAGCGCCCATGCACACGCAGGTGTCCATTGCGCTCAGCGGCGCGGAGGCCCCCAGCGTGTAGCAGCCGATGTCGCCGCTGACATAGCATTTCAGTTTTTTCAAAAGGTAGAACACGCCCCGGTGCGGGCAGCCGCAGCACATGACGGGCGGGCGGGCGGGGAGGTTTTCCGGCGCATGCAGCAGTTCCGGCTCTTCCCCGGCCACCAGGCGGCGCACCAGGTTCTGGGAGAACTCGCCGCAGAGCGGGAAAAGCTCTTTCCCGGTAACCGGGATGCCCAGCATGCGGCAGTGCTCTTCTATGACCGGGTCGAGTTCCTCGATGACGTAGACGCGGTCCACAGAGGCCGCAAATTCCTTTAACAAGCGGCTGGGCAGCGGGTGCACCATGCCGAGTTTGAGGTAATCGGCGGCGTCGCCGAGCGCCTCGCGGGCATATTGATAGCACGCGCCCGCGGCGATGACCCCAATGCGGCTGCCGTGGCGCTCTACGCGGTTGATCTCCGCGGCCTCCGCCCATTCCTCCAACGCGCGGGTGCGTTCCTCTACGCGCACATGTTTCGGCTTGGCGAAAGCCGGAAGCATCACGTTCTTCTGCGGGGCCTTTTCGTAGGGCAGCAGCGGGCGCTCTTCCCGTTCGCCCAGCGGCACAATGCTGCGCGAGTGCGCAATGCGGGTTGTCAGCCGCAGGATGACCGGCGTGTCGAATTCCTCCGAAAGGGAAAACGCGAGCTTGGCAAAATCCCGGCATTCCGCGGAATCCGCCGGTTCGAGCATTGGAACCTTCGCCGCCTTGGCGTAGCGGCGGGAATCCTGCTCATTCTGCGAGGAGTGCATCCCCGGGTCGTCCGCCACGCCGATGACCATGCCGCCGTTCACCCCGATGTACGACATGGTAAAGAGCGGGTCCGCGGCGACGTTCAGGCCGACGTGCTTCATGCCGCAGAAGGACCGCGCGCCGCCGAAGCTGGCGCCGGCCGCGACCTCCATGGCGACCTTTTCGTTCGGCGCCCACTCGCAGTAAATTTCCTCATAGCTTGCGGCTGCCTCGGTGATTTCCGTGCTCGGCGTTCCCGGGTAGCTGGAAACCACCCGCGCCCCCGCTTCATACAGGCCGCGGGCAACCGCCTCATTCCCCAACATCAATTCCTTTTTCATGGTGACCTCCCTTATTCGTCCTCGCTGCGCAGGTCCAGCACGCGCTTGGCCTTGCCCTGGAAGCGCTCAAGCGACTTCGGCTCGACCAGCGTGACCTTCGCCTCCAGGCCCAGCACGCTCTTGAGCCTGTCGTGGATGCGGCGCTGGAGGGCCTCCAGCTCGCCGAAGCTTTCCAGCAGCTCGGCGCTGACCAGCTCCACCTTGACCTCCAGCTGGTCCATGTAATGGCGGCGGCGCACCACCAGCTGGTAGTGCGGGCCGACCTTCTCCGTGCCGACGAGGACAGACTCAATCTGCGACGGGAAGACGTTGACGCCCTTGATGATGAGCATATCGTCGGTGCGGCCCATGACCTTTTCCATGCGCGCATGGGTGCGGCCGCAGCGGCAGGGCTCGTAGTTGAGCCGCGTAATATCTTTGGTGCGGTAGCGCAGCACCGGCATGCCCTCGCGCAGCAGCGTGGTGACCACCAGTTCCCCGCTCTCGCCCGGGTCCTTCGGCTCGAGCGTCTCGTTGTCAATGATTTCCGGCAGGAACGCATCCTCTGCAAAATGCAGGCCGCAGCGGTATTCGCATTCGCCGGCGACGCCCGGCCCGCCCAATTCCGTCATGCCATAGTTATCTGTGACAAACAGCCCCAGGTTCCGCTCGATGCGTTCGCGCATCCCCTCGGTGCAGCCCTCCGAGCCCAACAGGCCGATGCGCAGCCGGTAGGCCTCCGGCGGGTAGCCGGATTCGCGGACCATCTCGCCCAGATACACCGCGTAAGACGGCGTCGCCACCAGGCCCGTCACGCCGAAGTCGCGGAACATCATCAGCTGTTTTTCCGTATTGCCGGACGACGCCGGGATGACCGTTGCGCCGATGCGCTCAAGGCCGTAGTGCAACCCCAGCGCGCCCGTAAACAGGCCGTAGCCAAATGAAATCTGGAAAATATCGTCCGCCGTAGCGCCCGCGGCCATGGCGACGCGCGCCACATGGTCCGCCCAAAGGTCCAGGTCCCCCTGGGTGTACGCGCCGACGGTCGGCTTACCCGTCGTCCCCGAAGACGCGTGGATGCGCACAATCTTTTTCAGCGGCTGCGCCAGCATCCCAAATGGGTAATTGTCGCGGATATCCTCCTTTGTCGTAAACGGGATATACTGCAAATCAGACAGCGATTTGATTTTGCTGCCGGTGACGCCGGCCTTTTGCAGCCGGTCGTGATAAAAGGGCACGTTCTCGTAACAATAATCCACCATGCGGCGCAGCCGCTCCAGCTGGAGCGCCTCTAAGCTGCGGCGGTCCATCGTTTCGATCTCTTTTTGATAGAACAACCCCTGCACCTCCATCGGAAAACTTACCGCATCAGAGGGCCCCTCCGGTGCGGCAGCGCGGGCCGTGCGGCCCCGGCGGTTTTTGCCCCGCGCCGCCAGGCGGTGCGGCGCCCCCGCCTCGCTGGGGGTTCCACACAAAAATCGCGTCTTTATTTTACCTCTTTTTCTACAATTTTTCAAGGGCGGCGGCGCAGAAAACCCATCCTCACAAAAAAAAGGCCCCGCGGGGCCTTGCGGTCACGCGGGGACATCCGGGGATTTCTCCTGCGGTTTTTCAAAAGATTTTTCGGAGGCCGCCAAGGGCAGGCGGAGCGTAAAGGTCGAGCCGCGCCCCGGGGCGCTCTCCACGCTGACGTCGCCGCGGTAGAGCGCCGCGATGTGCTTGACGATGGAAAGGCCGAGGCCGGTGCCGCCGATCTCGCGGGAACGGCTGGTGTCCACGCGGTAGAAGCGTTCAAACAGGCGCGGGATGTGCTCCGGCGCGATGCCGATGCCGGTATCCGCCACGCGGATGACGGCCATCTGCCGCTGCCGGACGGCCGTGACCGTCACGGCGCCGTGCGGCACATTGTATTTGATGGCGTTTTCCACCAGGTTGCCGATGACCTGTTGCAGCCGCTGCGGCGAACACTCCACCGTGATGCCGGGCTCCAGCGAGCAGCGCACCGCCACCTGGTTGCTTTCCGCCACGCGGGCAAGGCGCGCCACCGCCTTTTGGATCTCCTCCGCGGCGTCGCACTGCACGAGCGTGGGGTCCTCTTTCGCGTTTTCAATCTGCGAAAGCGTGAGCATGTCGTCGATGAGGTGGTGCAGGCGTTCCGCCTCGATGTCGAGCACATCGTAGAAATACCGGCGGGTCTCCTCGTCGCGGTCCGCGCTCTTGAGCAATTCGATGCTGCCGCGGATCGACGTGAGCGGCGTTTTGAGCTCATGCGTCACATTGGCGACAAATTCGCTGCGCATCTGCTCCAGGCGGCGCATACGCGTCACGTCGGCGATCACCGCCAGCGCGGTGACGCGCTTCTGCCCGCTCACCGGCGCGGCGTACACCGTGTACTGGCGCTCTTCCCCGTTGCTCGAGGTCACGTCCTCGTGCAGCGGCTCCCCGCGGCGCATGGCGTCCTCCATCACGCGGGCAATGCGGCGCACCAGCAGGTTGCCCTCCATCGGCAGGCCGGCGCGCAGGTCCCGGCAGCCGAGCAGCACGCGGGCCTTCTGGTTTAAAAAGAGCACGCGGCCGCGCTCGTCCACGGCGATGACGCCGTCGTCCATGCCCTGCAAAACGCCTTCCAGCTGCTGCTGCTTGGCTTGCAGGTTCTGCATGGCCTGCTGCGTATTTTTCGCCATCACATTAAAGGAAAACGCCAGCTCTCCGACTTCCCCTTTATATTTCCCCTCCACGCGGCCGGAATAATCGCCCCCGGCGATGCGCCGTGCGGCAGAGGTCAACTTTGCCAGCGGCTCCATCAATTTGCGCGCGTTGATCGAGCAGGCGATGTACACCGCCGCAATGCCGAGCGCCATACACGCCAGCATAGAAAGCCACATCTGCGAGAGCACCTCGTTGAGCACCGAAAACGGCATGGCTGCGCGCAGGTAGCCCTGGCCGGGGAGGTAGACCGCAGCGTAAAAATAGGGGATGCCGACGCTGTCGCTCTCGCGGATGTCGTAGCCGCGGCCCGTGCGCAGCGCCTGCTGGATTTCCGGGCGGTCCAGGTGGTTTTCCCGCTCGCCCTCCTCGGTTTCGCTGTCCCCGAGGACGTTGCCGTCCGGGTCCAGTACGGTGACGCGCATGTCTTCGCCGGAATCTTCGAGGTAGCCGTTGAGCAGCTCGGCGAAGCGCTGCGGGTCCTCCAAGATATCGTCGCTCTGGGCCTCCATCACCGCCAGCGCCGCGTCCAGGCGCTTGGAAAATTCCTGCCGGTACTGCTGTTGCACCACCAGCGCGACGAGAAAAAACGCAGCTAGAAAACCAGCCGCGATGATCAAGGTCGTCGTCATCACCAATCGTTTTCTCACTGCGTTTCCTCCCGCGTTATTCCGCGTCTACGAATTTGTACCCGACGCCGCGCACGGTGAGGATGAGCGCGGGCTTGTCGGGGTCGTCCTCAATCTTCTGCCGCAGGTAGCGGATGTGCACATCCACCGTGCGGGTGTCGCCAAAATACTCCACGCCCCACACCTGGTCCAGCAAGGTGTCGCGCGTGAGCACGCGGCCGCAATTCTTCATCAAAAAGACCAAAAGGTCGAATTCTTTCGCCGTCAGGTTAACCGCGCGGCCCTTCTTTGTCACGGAGTGGCCGCCGATGTCCGCGCGCAGGCCGCCGGCCTCCAGCACTTCCCCGGCGGGGACTGCGCGCTCCGTGCGGCGCAGCACCGCGCGCACGCGCGCGCAAAGCTCTTTGATGCTGAACGGTTTGACGATGTAGTCGTCGGCACCGATCTCCAGGCCCAGCACGCGGTCGAATTCCTCGCCGCGCGCCGTGAGCATCAGCACGGGCACATGGTGCGTCTTTTCGTTTTCCCGCAGCATGCGGCACACGGTCAGGCCGTCCGGCGGCGGCATCATCCAGTCGAGGATGACGGCGTCGGGCAGCTTGCGGTTGACCGCCTGCAACAACGACGCGCCGTCGGCGAATTCCACCGGCTCATAGCCGGAGTCCTTCAGCCCGAACGCGACCAGCTTGCGGATATTCGGTTCATCGTCTGCGATATAAATCAGCGCCATTCCCGTTTTTCTTCCCCTTCCGGATTTACATGACCTTCGCGTTGAGGTCCGGGTGGTTGCCCGTCACCATATAGATGACCCACTCGGCGATGTTCGTCGCATGGTCCGCGACGCGCTCGATATATTTTGCGATGAAGATGATGTCTACGTCTAGCATGACGGACTGCGGGCGCTCGGCGATGCCGCCGCACACCTCCAGCACAATGCGGGAGAACATGGCGTCGACCTCGTCGTCCTCCCGGCAGATGCGGCTGGCCGTGTCCATGTCGCGGCTGAGCAGCACGTCCAGGCTGCCGCGGTACATCGAGCGGGCCGCCTCCAGCATTTTCACCACGTGGCTGAGCGTCATGCTGTTGCCGTTGAGGCCCTCCGAGGCGACAATCTCACAGATGTCGGCGCACTGGTCCGCCACGCGCTCCATATCCGTCAAAATCTTCAGGCAGCCCGCAATCATGCGCAGGTCGCCGGCAATCGGCTGCTGCAGCGCAAGCAGGTTCAGGCACATTTTTTCAATCATGTGTTCCCGCTCGTCGATGGCGCGGTCCGAATTGGCCACTTCCTCCGCCAGTTCGCGGTCCTGCGTGCGCAGGGCCTCCAGCGTCTTTTCAATGCGTCCGTCGACGGTGTTGCCCAAGTCCGTCATTTGTTCCATCAGGTCCGTGAGTTCACGGTCAAACAATTTGCGCGGCATGGTCGCCCTCCTAATTTCCTCCGGCGCAGCGCCGGTTCTGATTTTCAAGAAAAACAAGGGGCCGGGGCGGCGCGCCCTGCGGTTTTATTATAACGCGCCCCGGCCGCAGAATCAACCGGATCAACCGAAGCGGCCGGTAATGTAGCGCTCGGTGCGCTCGTCGTCCGGGTGGTTGAACATCTTCTGCGTGTCGCTGTATTCAATGACCTCTCCCAGCAGGAAAAACGCCGTCTTGTCCGCAATACGCGCGGCCTGCTGCATGTTGTGTGTGACGATGAGCACGGTGTAGTTCTTCTTCAGGTCGTCCATCAGGTCCTCAATCTTCAGCGTGGACACCGGGTCCAGGGCGCTGGTGGGTTCGTCCATCAGCAGGATCTCCGGCTCGACCGCGAGCGCGCGCGCAATGCAGAGGCGCTGCTGCTGGCCGCCGGAAAGGCCCAGCGCGGACTTCTTGAGGCGGTCCTTGACTTCGTCCCACAAAACGGCGGCGCGCAGCGAATTCTCGACAATCTCGTCGAGCTTCTGGCGCGACTTGACGCCGTGCACGCGCGGCCCGTAGGCAATGTTGTCGTAAATGCTCATCGGGAACGGGTTCGGCTTCTGGAACACCATGCCGGCGCGGCGGCGCAGCAGCGTGACGTCGGTGCGCGGGTCGTAGATATCTTCGCCGTCAATGCAGATCTTGCCGGTGATGCGGCAGCCTTCCACAAGGTCGTTCATGCGGTTGAGCGATTTGATGCAGGTGGATTTCCCGCAGCCGGAGGGGCCGATGAAGGCCGTGACCTGGTTCGCGGGGATCTCGAGATTGATGTTTTTCAGGGCCTGGAATTCGCCGTAAAACAGGTCCATGTTCTGGATTGAAATCTTGGTCTCCATATTCTATGATCCTTATCCTTTCCGCAGCAGCTTAGAGAGCGCCCCCGCCAGCCGGTTGAGCAGGAACACCAGGATGAGCAGCACCGCCGACGTTGCAAACGCAATTTCGAGCGAATTTTCCGCCGTGCCGTCTTTCGCCATCGTGTACAGGTGGACGGTCAGCGTGCGGCCGGCCGCCATGATATGGCCGAAGAGGCTGTTCGGCATGTCGTAGCCGGTGCCGGTGGTGAACAGGAAGATGGCGCTTTCGCCCACGATGCGGCCCATGGCCAAGATGACCGCCGTGAGGATGCCGGGGACCGCGCAGGGCAGCACAATGCCCATGGTCACGCGCAGCTTGCCCGCGCCGAGCGCCAGCGCGCCTTCCTGGTAGGAAGAGGGCACGGTGAGGAGCGCTTCCTCCGTTGTGCGCACGATGGTCGGCAGGATGCAAATGGCCATGGTCAGGCAGCCGGAAAGGATGGAGTAGCCAAAGCCGAATCCGCTGACGAAGATGGACATGCCGAACAGCGCGAACAGGACGGACGGGATGCCCGCGAGGGTGTCGGTTGCAAAACGGATGGCGCTCACCAGGCGGCCCTGCTTCGCATACTGCGTGAGGTAGACGGCCGCGCACACGCCGATGGGCACGGAAATGAGCAGCGTGAGGACGACGACGTAGACCGTGTTGATAATCATGGGCAGGATGCCCTTCTCCGGCGAGCTGGCCCGCTGGGAGTATTCCGTGCTGATGAATTCCCAGGAGATGTGGCCGATGCCGTTGATGAGGATATAGAGTAGGATGCCCACCAGCAGCGTCACCGTAATGGCGGCGGAAAGATAGATGAGCGTTTTCATGCAAAGGTCGAACGGATGGCGTTTCTTTTCATAGAGGGATTTTTTCTCCCCCGTTTTGGGCGCCGTCATGGCCGCTTCACTTAACATCCATCTGCACCCCTTTCCTGGAGATGTAGGTAAAGCTGATGTTGACGATCATGATAAAGATGAACAGGAGCAGGCCAATGCCGAACAGCATCGGGCGCTGGGCGGCGGTGGCGTAGTTGATGTCCACCGCAATGCCGCTCGTCATCAGGCGCACCGCGCCGAGCAGCGAGGGCATCTGCGCCAGGTTGCCCGCAACCATCAGGACGGCCATCGTTTCGCCGATGGCGCGGCCGACGCCGAGGATGACGCCGGAGAGGATGCCGGAGCGCGCCGCTGGAACCGTCACCTTAAAGATGGTGGCGACGGGCGTCGCGCCGAGCGCCAGCGACGCCTCGCGGTAGGAGGCCGGCACCGCGCGCATGGCGGTTTCCGCCGTGCTGATGATGGTCGGCAGCACCATGATGGCCAGCACCAGGATGACCGCCAGCAGAGAAAGGCCGATGGTCTTGCCGTGGAACGGCGGGAAATCGCGGATGGCCGGGACGATGACCATCATGCCGAAGAAGCCGTAGATGACGGACGGGATGCCCGCGAGCAGCTCCACCGCCGGGCGGACGATGTTCGCCAGGTTCTTGTGCGCCACCTCGGCGAGGAACACCGCGGTCAAAAGGCCAACCGGCACGCCGAGGATGACGGAACCCGCCGTCGCGCAGATGGACGAAAGGGTCAGGGCCAAGGTGCCGTACTGCTCGTTGCCGAGATCCCACTCGGCGCCAAACAGGAAGTCTGCCACGCCCGCCTGCCAGATGGCCGGAGCGCCCGTGACGACCATGTAGAGCATGATGAAGAAAACAGAGCCGACGGAGACGCACGCAAACACCAGGAAGATGGACTCCGCGAGGCGCTCCACTCCGCGCAGGCCCATGGCAAACAACGCCGCGGCCAGGCCGAGGATGAGCACCAGCAGCATGCCCCAGTCGTACGCGATGGAGACGCGGGTAATCCCGAGGCCGACGACGTCCGTGCGGATCTCCGCAGAATTCAGGATGGAAACAACCGGCATTACCGCGCACAGCGCGTAGGCTACCGCCGCGGGGACAACCTTTTTCATCACCAAAAGCGCCGCCCCAACAAGGCCGAACACCGGCGCGGCAACGACCGCCGCGCGCATCAAAACCGGGAGGCCGACCAGCGCGCTGCCGCCGTGCGTGGCGACGCGCATGCCGCTCGCCGTGAGCACCGTCAGGCCGCTGAGCGAGTACTGCTGGCCGCCGAAGTTAAAGTCAACGTACGGGAAGAAGAAAAGCAAAACCGGCAACAAACCGAACGCCAGCGCGCAAATAAACGCGGCGCGCCGCATCAGCCGCCTTCTCGCCTGTACTTTTTCGCTAATGACAAGTTCCATTCATTTTCCCCCTCGCCGCCCCCTGAGTGGGCGCACGGCTTGCATAACGCAGTTTATGCCCGGCCTGAGCCGGACATAAACCATTTTGCTTCGTTATGGACGCTTCCGCTTATTCCCTCTCAGTCGGGATCAGGCTGCACTCCTCGATGATGGCCTTGCCGTCCTCGGAGTAGACGAAGTCGAACCAAGCCTTGATGACCGGGTCTGACTCGCTCGCGCCCTTCATGCAGATCTCGACAAACGGGCGGCTGACGCCGTAGGTATCGTTGATGATATTCTCATCGGTGGCTTCCACGCCGTCGACCATCAGGGCCTTGACGCTGTCGTTCACAGAGCCGAGGGAGATGTAGCCGATGCCGTTCGGGTCGCCCGCAACAGAGGTGATTACGTCGCCGGTGGCGCCGAGCTCCGCGCTGTACGCGCAGGCGTCTTCAATGCCGAAGATGCTCTCAAAACCGTCGCGGGTACCGGACTGCGCGTCACGGCCGATGACGGAAATGGCGCCGTCATTGCCGCCGAGGTCCGCCCAGTTGGTAACTTCGCCGGTGTAGATCTGGGCAATCTGCTCGCTGGTCAGGTCGGAAACCGGGTTCTCCGGGTTGACGATGACCGCAATGCCGTCGATGGCGATGGTGAAAATATCAAAGTTGTCCGGGTTCTCGTCGTCTTTCACGTCGCGGGAAAGGTCGCCGATCTGCGCGGTGCCGTCGCTCACAGCCGTCGGGCCTTCGCCGGAACCGGAACCACCCTTATTGAACTGTACGTCCGGGTAAAGCTCGGTGAAGGCTTCGCCCAGCGCGTTGCACACCTCGTTCATCGAAGTGGAGCCGGTCAGGGTCAGGCTGCCGCTCACGTCCGCAGCGGTCTCTTCCCCGGCCTCAGAGGGCTCTTCCGCCTCGCTGGATACTTCCGCCGCGGAGCTTTCCGGAGCGGACTCGGGTTCCACTTCGCTGCTGCAGCCTACCAGGCCGAGCGAGAGCGCCATGACCAGCGCAAGAATGGATGCCGTAAACTTTTTCATTGTTTTCAAACCTCCAAATTTTGTTTCAACTGGTTTTTGAGTACGGGCATAGTGTACCGCCCGCATGTTAAAAGGATGTTAAACAAAATTTAGATTCCCCTTAAAAGGCCGCGAATTTCCTGGGTTTTTCCCCCTTCCCGCGCATGATTTTACAGCTTGCCAAAACTGCGCGGCGAACCGTGGAAGATTTTTGTAGAAACGCCCGGACCCTCCCCCGCAAAAAAAGAGAGGGGCCGCCCGGCCCCTCCTCCAGAACAAACGGTTTTGTAAAAAAAGGGGCGGCCTCTTAGAAAAAGAAGGCCGCCGAAAACGCAGACAGGACGAAAAGCGCCGCCAGCACCAGCGCCACCGCGCGCACCAGGGCCGCCCTTTTTTTCCCGCGCATCCGCATGCCTCCTTCCGCCGGGCCGGCCGTTTTCTATCCTCTATTATAGGAAATACGCCGCGCGGAAATGTTACCGCGCTGTAAACTTCCGGCAGAGGGCCGTTTGATTTGACAAACCGCATGGTTTCGCCTAAAATAAGGGAATAAGCCTCCGCACGCGGGGGCAGGAAACCGCAGGAACGGAGGCGCCCGTGATGGCAAACAAGCAAAACGGCCGGCAGAACCCCAAACACTACCGGCGCGCGGAGCCGTTGGACCGCTACAATTACGTCGACCGCGATATTTATTCCAGCTCCCGCAGGGAGCAGAGCGCCGGGCGCAAGAGCGCAGCCCGCCCCGCCCCGCGGCGGAGGAAAAAGCGCAACGCCGGGCGGCGCGCGGCGCTGGTGCTGGCGGCGGTGGTCCTGGTTTTCGGCTTGGGGACGGTTGTTTTCGGCGGCGTCATGCTCTCGCGCATCCACTACGAGGACGCCGACACCGCGCCCTATGTGCAGCAGCCGGCAGACGCGCCCGCCTGGGACGTTATCTCGGACGAAGAGGTCTTCAACATCCTGCTCATCGGCGCGGACCGCATGCAGGACGGCATCCAGCGTTCGGACACCATGATGCTCGCCTCCATTGACAACCGGACGGGGACGCTCAAGCTCACGTCGTTTTTGCGGGACATGTACCTCGAAATCCCCACGGTGGGCAAGGCGAAATTAAACGCCGCCTTCAGCAACGGCGGGCCGGCGCTCACGATGCAGACCATCGAAAACAATTTCCGCGTCAACATTGACCGCTATGTCATGGTGGACGTGGACAGCTTTGCCGAGATCATCGACAAAATGGGCGGCATTGAAGTGGAAGTGAGCCAGGCGGAAGCCGACGAGATGAACCGTGTAATGGGCTGCCAGCTCAGCGCGGGGCGCAACCATATGCGCGGCACGCTGGCGCTCTATTTTGCCCGCATGCGCGCCATCGACAGCGATTTCGGCCGCACCGGCCGCCAGCGCCAGGTCATCGGCTGCATGATGGAGAAGATGAAGTCGCTCAACCCGGCGGAAGCCACGGCCGTCATTTATGATTCGCTCGACCTCGTGCAGACCAACCTTACCGAGGCGGAACTGCTCTCCCTGGTGGGGCAGGCCTTTACGCTGCTGGACTACCCCATGGAGACCATGCACGTGCCCGACAGCGGCACATTCTCTGACGCCACGCTCGACGACGGCGCGCAGGTGCTCGCCGTCGACCTGGAGGCAAACTGCGCGCTGCTGCGCGAGTTCCTCTACGGGGACCCCTCCGCATCCGCCGGGGCCGGCCAGTGAAACCACTCTGTATGACGAATGATCAATCATAAAAAATAAAAGGAATGAGGATTATGGAGAAAAAGACCTTCTACATCACAACCCCCATCTATTACCCGTCCGGGCAGGCGCACATCGGCCACAGCTACTGCACCGTCGCCAGCGACGCCATCGCCCGCTATAAGCGGCTGCAGGGCTACGACGTCATGTTCCTCACCGGCACGGACGAGCACGGCCAGAAAATTGAGATCAAAGCCGCCGAGGCCGGCGTGACGCCGAAGGAATATGTCGACAAGATCGTCGCGGATTTCCAGGCGCTGTGGAAGCTGCTGAACATCAGCAACGACCGCTTCATCCGCACCACCGATGGGTACCACGTCAAGGCCGTGCAGAAGATCTTCCGCGCGCTGTACGACAAGGGCGAGATCTACAAGGGGAAATATGAGGGCTGGTACTGCACGCCGTGCGAATCCTTCTGGACCGAGACGCAGCTCAAGGACGGCAAATGCCCCGACTGCGGCCGCGAGGTCAAATGGGCCGAGGAAGAGGCGTATTTCTTCCGCCTTTCGCATTATGCGGACCGCCTGCTCCAGCTTTACGAGGACCAGCCGGAGTTCATCCAGCCGGAGAGCCGCAAAAACGAGATGATCAATTTCATCAAGCAGGGCCTCGGGGACCTCTGCGTCTCCCGCACCAGCTTCACCTGGGGCATCCCGGTGGATTTCGACCCCAAACATGTGGTCTATGTCTGGCTTGACGCGCTGACCAATTACATCACCGCGCTCGGCTACGGCTCTGACAACGAAGCGGACTACCAAAAATACTGGCCGGCCGACGTCCATTTTGTCGGCAAGGAGATCGTGCGCTTCCACACCATCATCTGGCCCGCCATGCTCATGGCGCTGGACCTGCCGCTGCCCAAGCAGGTGTACGGCCACGGGTGGCTGCTCTTTGGCGACGGCACCAAGATGAGCAAGAGCAAGGGCAATGTGGTGGACCCGGTCGTCCTCTGCCAGCGCTACGGCGTGGACGCCATCCGCTATTTCCTCCTGCGCGAGATCCCGTTTGGCTCCGACGGCGTCTTCACCAATGAAGCGCTCATCAGCCGCATCAATTCGGACCTCGCGAACGACCTGGGCAATCTGCTCTCCCGCACGACGGCAATGGCGCAGAAATATTTCGGCGGGACCCTCCCCGCAGAGCGCGAGGCGGATCCGCTGGACGAAGAATTGATCTCGCTTGCCACGGCGCTGCGCGGCAAATGCGACGAGGCTATCCGCGGCTACCAGTTCTCCACGGCGCTGTCGGAGATCTGGCGCGTGGTGTCGCGCGCGAACAAATATATCGACGAGACGATGCCGTGGGCGCTCGGCAAAGACGAGAGCAAGCGCGCCCGCCTTGCGGCCGTTTTGTACAACCTCTGCGAGACGCTGCGCATCGTCTCCATCCTGCTCTGCCCGTTCCTGCCGAACACTTCGCCGCGCATCCAGCGGCAAATCGGCGCGCCGGCGGAAGCGCTCACCTATGAAGCCGCCGCGCAGTGGGGCCGCCTGCCCGCCAGCGCCGCCATCACCAAGGGCGAGACGCTGTTCCCGCGCATCGACGTAGACAAAGAGATTGAAGAGCTCAACGCGCTGCTGCCGAAAACCTCGCAAGAGGCCGAAAAAGAGGCCGCGCAGGCCGGAAAGAGCCAACCGGCCGCCCCGGAAGGCGTGGCGCAGATTGGCATTGAGGACTTCTCAAAGGTGGAGCTCCGCGTGGCGAAGATCACCGCCTGCGAGCCGGTAAAGCGCGCGAAAAAGCTGCTCAAGCTCACGCTGGACGACGGCGAGGGCGTGCGCACGGTGGCCTCCGGCATTGCGCCGTGGTACCGGCCGGAGGACCTGACCGGCCGCAGCATTGTGCTGGTGGCAAACCTCAAGCCCGCAAAGCTCTGCGGCATTGAGAGCCAGGGCATGATCCTCGCGGCGGACGCCGGGGAAAACGACGTGAAGGTGCTGTTTGTGGACGGCATCCCCGCCGGTTCCCGCATCCATTGAGGCGCGCGATGGAACCGGGAAACGGCATCTTTGACTCCCACGCGCATTACGACGACGCGGCGTTCGACGCGGACCGCAGCGCCCTGCTGGAAAGCCTGCCGCAGCGCGGCGTCTGCGGCGTGATCAACGCGGGCTCCCACCTGGAGAGCTCCGCCGCCTCCGTGGCGCTCGCCGCGCGCTACCCCTTCTGCTATGCCGCCGTGGGCGTCCACCCGGAGTGTGTGAACGGCCTGCCGGAGGGATATCTCGCCCGCCTGCGGGCGCTGGCTGCCGGGCCGAAGGTTGTGGCCGTGGGCGAAATCGGCCTGGACTACCATTTCGCGGACATGGCCCCAAAGGAAGACCAGCGCCGCGTGCTGGAGGAACAGCTGGGCCTGGCGGAGGAGCTCCGCCTGCCGGTGATTTTGCACGACCGCGACGCGCACGGCGACATGATGGAGATCCTGCGCCGGCGGCGTCCGCGCGGCGTGCTGCACTGTTTCTCCGGCAGCGTGGAAATGATGCGCGAGGCTGTTTCGCTCGGCCTGTACATCGGCCTGGGCGGCGCGGTCACGTTCAAAAACGCGCGCGTCCCGGTAGAAGTGGCGCGCGCCGTCCCCGCGGAACGCCTGCTGCTCGAGACGGACGCCCCTTACATGGCCCCCGTCCCGTTCCGCGGCAAGCGCTGCGACTCCGCTATGATCGCGTACACGGCGGCGCGCATCGCCGAAATCCGCGGGGAAACGGTGGAGACGGTCCTCCGCCACGCGCGGGAGGCCGCTGCGGCGCTGTTTTCCCGGATGGGCGGGTAATGCGCCCCGCAGGCGAATCAAAACAGAAAAAGCGGTCCGCAGCCGGGCCGCCCTAAAGGGAACGCCCCTTTCCGGTCTTTCGGAAAGGGGCGTTTTTTTTTGCAGAAAAAGGCTTACGCGCCGTATTTTTTTTGGTAATTCTCAATCGTCGACGCGATAATCCTGCGCGCCTCTTCGGCGTTTTTCACCTCGTCGACCGCGGTGGTCTTGCCCTCGAGCGCCTTGTACACGGTGAAGAAATGCTTCATCTCTTCAAACAGGTGCTTCGGCAGCTGGCTGATATCCCGGTAGGTGTTGTAGCTCGGGTCGCTGAACGGGATGGCGATGATTTTTTCATCGTTGCGCCCGTTGTCCAGCATCGTGATGACGCCGATGGCATAGCAGCGGACCAACGTCATGGGATGGATGGTCTCCGAGCAGAGGACCAGCACGTCGAGCGGGTCCAGGTCGTCGGCATAGGTGCGCGGGATAAACCCGTAATTGGCCGGGTAATGCGTCGAGGTGTGCAGGATGCGGTCCAGCAGCAAAAAGCCGGTGCTTTTATCCAGCTCGTATTTCGCCTTGCTCCCCTTGGGGATCTCGATCACTACGGTGAAATCATCCGGCGTAATGCGGGCGGGGTCGATGTCATGCCAAATATTCATGCGTGATCCTCCTTTTTTCCCGCGGGCGGGAAAGCGCCCTTTCGCCCCGCGGCGTCCTGCGAATAGTATAGCACACCGCCCCTGCGCTGGCAAGCGGCGGCTTGTCACCTTTGTCCGCCGGTTCTCATATGGTGTAGGGAAAGCGAAACACCGCACCGGGGCGCGCGCCCCGGTGGAGAAAGGAGCGCACAAGATGAAACTGGACGCAATGGACGGGGCTTCCTGCCGCTTGGCGGATGCCACCACGCCCCTGCCGGAAAACCCGGTGGCGGGCATGGCGTATGTCCCCTACCAGCAGTACCGCGAGCTGTACGCCGCGGAGCAGGGGCTGGAGAACGGGACGATTTTCCCGGAACTGGATAAGCCGTTCCTGGGCGCGGGGAGGGGACGGCGATGAATGAACAGGCGCGCCTCCTGCGCAGGCTGAGCGCTTACCAATTCGCGGCGTGGGAGCTCCATATTTTCCTGGACACCCACCCGAACAACTGCGAAGCCGCGCGCAAGCTGGAGGAGATTCAGAAGACCGTGGAGAGCTTGACCGCCCAGTACGAGGCGGCCTACGGCCCCCTGGGGGAAAGCGCCGCGCAAACCAGCCGCTGGGCCTGGATTACCGGCCCGTGGCCCTGGGAAACCGGAGAGGAGGAGTCGTAACATGTGGAGCTATGAAAAGCGCCTGCAATATCCCGTAAAAGTTAAGACGCCAAACCCCGCGCTGGCCAAGCTGATTGCGACGCAATACGGCGGGCCCAACGGCGAGCTCGGCGCCTCGCTGCGTTACCTCAGCCAGCGCTACACGATGCCCTACCCTGAACTCAAGGCCATCTTAACAGACATTGGCACGGAAGAACTCGCCCACCTGGAAATGGTGAGCGCGCTGGTGTACCAGCTCACGAGGAACCTTACGCCCGAGCAGATCCGCGCGGCGGGGTACGACGCCTATTTTGTCGACCACACGACCGCCGTTTACCCGGTGGACGCGAACGGCATGCCCTTCAACGCGCAGACGTTCGCCGTCTCCGGCGATACGCTGACGGACCTGCACGAAGACCTGGCGGCAGAGCAGAAAGCCCGCGCGACGTACGACAACATCCTGCGCTACGCCGACGACCCCGACGTGCGCGACGTCATCCAATTCCTGCGCCAGCGGGAGATTGTGCATTACCAGCGCTTCGGGGAAGCCAAGCAAACAGGCTGGAATGGGCCGGCTCCTTTTCCGAAAGACCCGGACGCAGGATTTTCCAAAAGGCGTCCCCTTTATTCCTCTTTTGGGTATAAAAATTTTTCCGGCAGGGTCACGCGGAACGCCCGCGCCAATTCGCGGAAATTTTCCGGCGTGATGGTCTGACGCTTCCGCGGGGCCATCGACATCACTTTGACCAAGATCTCCGCCGATTTTTCCACCGTGTGCATCAACCCGAAGGCCTGGTCAAAATCCTCGCCGGAGCAGAACGTCCCGTGGTGCGCCCAAATGGCCACGTCGTACCGCTCCATGCGGCGGCTGGTCTCCACGGCGATGGCGCGTCCGCCCGGCACCATCCAGCCCACCACGCCGACGCCGTCCGGGAACACGACCGGGCATTCCGTCGCCATTTCCCACAATTCCCGGGTGAACACCCCGTCCTCGAGCGGGAGCACAAACGTGAGCGCAATGACGTTCGGCGTATGCGCGTGGTAGATGACCCGGTGTTTGCCGCCGGAGACGCGCTTTTTCACCTCGTGGTTCATCAAGTGGCTCGGCAGCTCGCTGGTCGGCCGCGCGCCGCCCTGCAGGCCCCAGCAAATTTGGTAGCGCTCGCCGGCTGGGTCCACGCGGACGACGCCCACGTTTTCCTCCGGGCACAGGGCCGCGTTGCGGAAGAATTTCCCACTGCCGGTGACCAGGAAGGCTTCTCCGCCGAGCCCCGGCACACGCGCGCCGATCTCCCGCCATTCGCCGCCTTCCGCCAAGTCCTCGCGGACGCTCTCTAGTTCTTCCGGCTTGCTGCGGTAAGAGAGGTTTCCGCCGTTGCACTCATGCCAGCCTTGCTCCCAGCCGTCGGTGCACATGCGGAGAAACCCGTTTGCAAATTTGCTCTCTAATACTTTCATCCTATCCCTTTCTGCCGGTCAATCCCTCTGGCGCAGCACGGTCTCTTCATACCGCTCGATTTCCCTGAACCAATCCTCCCGCCCCGGCACGCCGCAGCGCGCGCAGAGTTCCTCCCACACGTCGCCGAACGGGTAGGTCTTCAGCTCCTCCTGCAGCGCCAAAAGCTCCGTCAGACGGCCTTCTTCCTGGAGGCGGCGCAGCGTGGCGCCCGGCGCGAGCAGCGCGTACAACAGCGCCTTGCGGAAACTGCGCATGCCCACGGCCCACGCGGCGATGCGGTTGATGCTCGCGTCAAAGAAATCCAGCGCGGCCAGCACACGGCCTGCGCCGCAGCGGACGACCTCCTTCGCAATTTCTTTGATCTCATCCTCGAAAAGGACGACATGGTCGGAATCCCAGCGCACGCCGCGCGTCACATGCAGGGCAATTTTGTCAAAGAACAGCAGCATCGCGGAAATTTTGTCCGACACCACCTCGGTTGGGTGGTAATGGCCGTTGTCCATCAGCGGTAAAATCCCCCTGCTCGCCGCATAATTCACCGTAAATTCGGCGGAGCCGACGGTGTAGGATTCCATCCCGATGCCGAACACCTTGGACTCCAGGCTGACGAGCACCTTTTCCCTGTCGTAAGGGGTTTGGAGAATCTCGTCCAGCGCGTCGCGGAAGCGCTGCCGCGGCGCCAGCCGGTCCGCCGGGATATCCTTGTAGCCATCCGGGATCCAAATATTCATCACGCAGGGCCGCCCCAATTCCTCTGCAAAATACTGGGAGATGCGCAGGCACGCCTGGCAGTGGCGGATCCAGAACGCGCGCACCGCCGGATCCGGGTGCGAGAGGGTCAGGTTCTCCCGCACCATGGGGTGGGAAAAGAGCGTCGGGTTAAAGTCCAGCCCGAGGCCGCGCGCCTTGGCAAATTCCACCCAGGGGCGGAAATGCCGCGGCTCCAGCGCGTCGCGGTCCGCAAACCCGCCGTCTTCAAAAATGGCGTAGCTCGCGTGGAGGTTGAGCTTCTTTTCCCCCGGCGAGAGCGAGAGCGCCTCGTCGAGGTCCGCCATAAGCTCCTGCGGCGTGCGCGCCTTCCCGGGGTAATTCCCCGTGGTCTGGATGCCGCCGCTCAGCGCGCCGCGCTGGTCAAAACCGATGACGTCGTCCCCCTGCCAACAGTGCAGGGAAACCGGGATCCGGGCCGCCGCCTCAATGGCGCGGTCCGTGTCTACGCCGATCCGCCGGTAGATTTCCCGGGCGGATTCATACCGTCCTTGCGTCATATGTTTTCTCCTTTCCCTTCCGGTTCAAACCGTTCGATTTCAAAAGACCGGGAAATCCATTCCCGCGCGTCCGCCAGGTCCCGGAACACGCCCGCGCGGATCATCTGCGCCGCCAGGTTCCCGGCGGCCGTGGCTTCCGCCGGGCCGGCGAGCACGGGCAGCCCGGTCCGCTGCGCCGTAAGCCGGTTGAGGTACGCCGCGTTGGACCCGCCGCCGATGACATGCACGCAGGGGAAGCGCCGGCCCAGCAGGGACTCGAGCTCCCGCAGCGTTTCGCCGTAGGACGCCGCCAGGCTCTGGTAGATGACCGCCGCATATTCGCCCGTGGTCTCCGGCACGGGCTGCCCGCTCTCCCGGCAAAACTCCCGGATCTCCGCTTTCATGCTGCGCGGCGCAAGGAACCGCCCGTCGTTCGCGTCCACGCGGGAGGGGAATTCCCCGTGTTCCTCCGCCATACGGCACAGCTCCGCAAAGGAGTAGGGATGGGGTTCCTCCCGCTGCAGGCTCTGGATCATCCATAAGCCCATGATATTTTTCAGGAACCGGAAACGGAAACCGTAGCCTCCCTCGTTGGTGAAATTGCGCCGCTGCGCTTCTTCCGTGCAGAGCGCCTCCGGCAGTTCTGTGCCCATCAGGGACCAAGTGCCGGAGCTGACGTACACAGCGTCCTCCCGGCAGGGCACGGCCAACACGGCGGAGGCGGTGTCGTGCGTGGCGGGGAGCGCCACCTCGCAGGAAAAGCCTACCTCCCGCGCAATCTCCGGCTTGAGCGGCCCGAGCGCCTCCCCCGGCCGGCGGATGGCGGGGAACAGGCGCTCCGGGAACCCGCACGCGCGGATCAAGTCCCAATCCCAGCCCTTGCCGCGGGCGTTCACGAGCTGCGTGGTGGTGGCGTTGGTGTACTCCGCCGCCGCCCGGCCCGTGAGCAGGAAATGGAAGTAATCCGGCATCAGCAAAAGCCGTTCCGCCCGCTCCAGAAGGCCCGGGGTCTGCTCCCGGTCCGCCGTCAGCTGGTAGATCGTGTTAAACGGCTGCTTCTGGATGCCTGTGCGCGCGTACAACTCCCTCTCCGGCACGCGGGCGTACACTTTTTGGTCCATTCCCGCGGTACGGCTGTCGCGGTAAGCGGCAACCGGCGCAAGGAGCTCCCCATCCCGGCCGAGGAGCGCGTAGTCCACCGCCCAGGTGTCGATCCCCATGCTGCACGGGAGGATCCCCTCCGCGGCGCAGCGCTTCATCCCGGCGAGGATCTCCCGGAAGAGCCGGTCCACGTCCCAGCAAAGGCGGCCCTCCCGGCGGACCGCGCCGTTTGCAAAGCGGTAGACCTCTTTCATCGCCAGAGCGCCGCCTTCCACCCAGCCGAGGATGTGCCGCCCGCTGGACGCGCCGATGTCCACCGCCAAAAAAGCCTGCATCAGCCTCCCCCTTCCCGTGGTTTTCTTAAAGAAAAGGATACGCCGTTTTCCGCGCGGTTTTTAGGTCCCCTTCCCCGAAAAAGAAGGACGTTATTTGCAGCGCAGGATTTTCTCCCCCTGCGGGACGCGGTTTTTGCAAAAAATTTTGTCCTCCCCCTTTTTTTGTGATATGATATTCCGAAAGGAAGCAGCGCCCGGGCGTTCCCGCCCGGCGGACGGTTTGCCCGCAAGGGCGGAAGGGAGGCAGAAATGGATCCTTCTTTGCTCAGGCATCTCAAGGAAATCACCCCGGAGGAAAAGGCGATCCTCGCCGGGAACGGCGCCGTGGACCAGAGCCTTTACACCTCCTCGCGGGATTTTATCATCGACAACCGGAAATTGCTCGAAAAAGGGAAGCTCATCGAGATCCGGCCGCACACCCGTTTCATCCGCTTCCCGCGCCACCGGCATAATTATATTGAAATGGTCTATATGTGCGCGGGCAGCACCACGCACATCCTCAACGACGCCGAAACCGTGCGCCTGGAGGAAGGGGACCTCTTGCTGCTCAACCAAAATGCAACGCATGAAATCCTCCCCGCGGGGGAAGACGACATCGCCGTCAATTTCATCATCCTCCCCCAGTTTTTCGACTACGCCATCCAGGTCATCGGGCAGGGCAACGTGCTGTATAATTTCATCCGCTCAGCGCTTTCGTCCGAGCTCGGCGTCGCAAGCTACCTGCAATTCCGTGCAAAGAACATCCTGCCGGTGCAAAACCTGCTGGAAAACCTCATCTGGACCATCTTGCAAAAAAGCCCCGACGCCGGCGCGCGGGACAAGCTCTCGATGGGCCTGCTGTTTTTAACCCTTTTAGATTACGCCGAACCCGTCAGCCAAGGGGATTACAACCCGTACGACCAGCGGCTCGTGCTTGCCGCGCTCAAATATATCGACGCCTCCTACCCCACGGCCTCTCTGGAGGAATTCTGCCGCATCCGCCGCGTGAAACCTTACACAGCCAGCCGCCTGCTGAAAAAGCACACCGGTAAAAATTTCAAAGAACTGCTCAAGGAACGCCGGCTCCAGCAGGCCGCCTTTTTGCTGGAAAACACAACCTTGCCTACCGAGGCGGTGTTCCACGCCATCGGGTACGAGAACAGCAGCTTTTTCCACCGCATCTTCCGCGAAGCCTACGGCCAGAGCCCGCAGGAATTCCGCCGCTCTTCCCGCCGGGACTAGCGGCAGGCGCATAGCCGCCGCGCGCCGCCGCATATCCTGGAAGCGGCGGGTCCTCCGGCCCGCGGAAAGGAGAGGCGCGCATGACTTACCGGACAGAAAATCATCTGCGGCGCGCGGGCGAGCGGGTATTTGTTGTTGTAAGCCTCACGCCGGAGTTTCGCCCCGCGGAACGCCGCGCCGCGCGGGAGGAAGCGGAGCGGCGGCTCTACGCGGTTTTCTGCCGCTCCCCCGCGCGCGGGGAAGGGGGCGGCGGCCTTGTTTGACGCCATCTACACCCGGCAGTCGGTGGACCGGGCCGACAGCATCTCTGTGGAGAGCCAGGCCGAACGCTGCGCGCGGGAGACCGCCGGGCGGGAGACCCGCCTCTACACGGACAAAGGCTACAGCGGGAAGGACACGGACCGCCCCGCGCTCCGGCAGCTGCTGCGGGACGTTGAGGCGGGCGAGGTCCGCCGCGTGGTGGTGTACCGGCTGGACCGGATCAGCCGCTCGGTGCTCGATTTTGCCAATGTGGTCGACCTATTCCAAAAGCACGGCGTGGATTTTGTCAGCACGGTGGAAAAATTCGACACCGGCACGCCGGTGGGAAAAGCCATGCTGATGCTTGTCATGGTGTTTGCGCAGCTGGAACGCGAGACCATCCAGCAGCGCGTGGCGGACGCCTACGCCTCCCGCAGCCGGCGCGGCTTTTACATGGGCGG
Organism: uncultured Clostridia bacterium; assembly: GCA_944380775.1. GTDB lineage: Bacteria > Bacillota > Clostridia > Oscillospirales > Acutalibacteraceae > CALWKP01. The sequence goes on from CALWIP010000012.1 coordinate 43,504, forward strand.
GCGCGTGCCGTTCGGCTTTGCGCTGCGCGAGACGGTGCTCGGCGGCGTGCGCACCAAGCAGTATGAGCCGGTGGAACCAGAGGCGTCAGCCGTGCGGCGGGCGTTTGCGCTGTACGCACAACCGCAGGCCTCTTTGGCGGACGTTGCGCGCGCCTTGGCTGCGGGCGGCGCCGTCCGGCGGGACGGCAAACCGTTTAGCCGCAGCGGGGTCCGCGGCATGATGGTCAACCCGGCCTATGTCCGCGCGGACGCCCGCGTCTACGCATTCTTCCTGGCGCAGGGCGTGAACCTTGCGGATCCGCCGGAGCGCTTCACCGGCGTGCACGGCGCATACCTCTACTCCGGCGGCGGCCCGGAGCGGAAGACGGTTTCTCCCAAGGGGCACACGCTGGTGCTCGCCCCGCACGAAGGCCTGGTGGACGCCGGGACCTGGCTTTGCTGCCGCGCCAAGTGCCTGCAAAACCGCGGCGGCCCCAAGCCGGTGAGGGCGCGCGCTTCCTGGCTGGCGGGCAAGCTCCGCTGTGCCTGCTGCGGCGGCCCGCTGGCCGCCAAGACCTACCACTGCAAGACCAAGGCGGACAACCGCTATTTCCTCTGCGCAAACGGGCGCGCCGGCGGCTGCCGCGCCGCTTCCCTGGACGCCGGCGCCGTCGAGGCGGCCGTGCGGGAGGAACTGCGGGAGAAACTGAAGGAATTCCCTTCCCTGCGGGATCCGCCGGGAGGCCGCGACCCGCGGGCGGACCATTTGCAAATCCGCATAGAGGCGCTTGGGCGGGAGATCGACTCCCTGCTCGACCGCGTGCCCGCAGCCAGCGGCACGCTGATGGCGCACCTCAACCGCCGGGTAGAGGCGCTGGACGCCGAACAGGAATCGCTGCGCGCCGCGCTGGACGCGCTTGCAGAGCCGCCCGCGCCCGGCGGGATCTCCGGTTATTTTTCAAAATGGGAATCCCTTTCCGTTCAGGAAAAGCACGCCGCCGCGGACGCGCTGATCGAACAGATCACCGCGGGCGGGGACCGCCTCGAAATCCGTTGGCGGCTGTAATTTCCATTCCTCCCTGATCGCTTTGGCGAAGGGCTGCGCATCGCAACGGACCGCCTGGATTCCAAGAATTTTTACGCATTCAACACGCAATTCGACCCACAGGCAAAAAACGCCCGCAAATAAGCGCCGTATCCCACTTTTCCCGGGTCCTTTTTCCGGGATGTCCAAAAGCCGCCGCCGGGGCCGTCCCGCGGCGGCTTTTCCCGCGCGCTGCGGTTGAAAAAAACAAAGGGACATAGTATAATGAGAGCCTGACCAAAAACAGCCGCGCGGCGGGACGGGGGATTGCGCATGAAAATTGGGACAATGGCGCTGGACGGGCGGGCGGTGCTCGCGCCGATGGCCGGGGTTTGCGACCAGGCGTTCCGCGAACTTTGCGCCTCGTTCGGCGCAGCCTATGTGGTGAGCGAAATGGTGAGCGCCAAGGGGCTCGACTACCGCAACCAGAAAACGCAGGGCCTGCTGGCGCGCGCCGCTGCGGAGCGCCCGGCGGCCATCCAGCTCTTTGGCAACGACCCCGAGACGATGGCGCGGGCGGCGGAACGCGCGCTGGAGCAGCATCCCGACGCGCTCGACATCAACATGGGCTGCCCTGCGCCGAAAATTGTGAACAACGGCTGCGGCTCCGCCCTGATGAAGGACCCCGCGCTCTGCGGCAGAATTGTCGCCGCGGTCAAGCGGGTGTCCCCCGTCCCGGTCACGGTGAAAATCCGCAAAGGCTGGGACAGCCGCTCGGTCAACGCCGTCGAGGTTGCGAAAATCTGTGAAGCCGCCGGCGCCGACGCCGTCGCCGTCCACGGGCGCACGCGCGAGCAGATGTACCAACCCACGGCGGACTGGGAGATCATCGCGCAGGTCAAGCGCGCGGTGCAGATTCCCGTCATCGGCAACGGCGACGTGGATTCTGCGCAAAAAGCCGCGCTGCTGCTCGAACAGACCGGCTGCGACCTGGTAATGGTCGGGCGCGCCGCCCTCGGCAACCCGTGGATCTTTTTGCAGATCAACGCCTACCTCAGCGACAGCTGCCGCATCCTGCCGCCGCCGGGCGTTTCCGAGCGTGTGCTCGTCATGGTGCGCCATGTCCGCCGCATCTGCGCGCTCAAGGGCGAAGCCCGCGGCATGCGCGAAGCGCGCAAGCATGTGGCGTGGTATCTGCACGGCCTGCGGCACGCCGCCGGGTTCCGCCGCCGCGCGGGCGAACTTTGCACGCTGGCGGACCTCGACGCGCTGGCGCGGGACGTTTTGCTGGCAAACGCGGGGGTTCCGGCCGGCTGACGGAAAAATTTCAAATTTTTTTGAAAAAGCCCTTGACGCGCGCGCCAAAAAGTGATATATTTATCTAGCGTCAGATACGCTGGTGTAGCTCAGTTGGTAGAGCAGCTGATTTGTAATCAGCAGGTCGGGGGTTCAAGTCCGTCCACCAGCTCCAGCCAGCATCTGGCAAAACTGAATATTTGGAGGAGTTCCCGAGTGGCCAAAGGGGGCAGACTGTAAATCTGTTGCGTAATCGCTTCGATGGTCCGAATCCATCCTCCTCCACCATCTGGGGTAGACACTTTAGATGCCTACCCCATTTTTGTTAGGTTTCATGCGGGTTTGCGGGCTTTTTAGGGTCCAAAATCCAAAGTGATTTTCCATAGATGCCTTTTCCATTAGATGGCAAAATGAAGGCTTTGTACGAGATAAAGCGGGGCTTCCGCCTGATTTTTCAGGCCGGAGGCTCCGCTTCTTGTATTCTTTATTTCCTTCTCTCCATATTTGTGCAAGAAAGCACATATGTTGATCTTATTTAATGTGGAGCCATCACACATGGCTGTAAGGACATAGCCTTCCAAATCCACAACAGTTGCCGCCTGATCTGGTATTGGTTTATTTTTCTAAATCCTCTAATTTCGCCGGGTCTACAAGACCCGCTTCCACAAGAAATTCCTGCCTGTAAAGCGTCTCTCCCACAACTGTGCTGGGCTCTGCTTGCAATGCCCAATTCCCGTCTGTGTCCTTTGTAAATCTATATTTGTAGTTGATCCCCGCGGCGTCCTGCTTGACGGCGATCAGGGATTGCCCATCAGGGTGGAGATAGTATACGGGGACCGTATCCCCAAATTGCAGGTCAAGCGCCTGTTTGATAGACAGATACGCCTCAGCAGTCATGTACGCGATCAGATCCAGTCCTTCTACAATCACGGTGTAATCTGACGGGTCACTGTCAAACGAGGCCAAGATCTCATTTCCCCGTTCAATCAGCTCCGCC
>CALWIP010000013.1 GCA_944380775.1 uncultured Clostridia bacterium
ACGCTGCCCGGCAAGGTGGCCGTCAAGGTGCATTCCGGGGAGAAGGGCAACCAGAATTTCCTGCACCCGGAGTTTTGGAAGCCGGTGGTTGAGGAAGTCAACGGCACGGTGGTGGAGTGCAACACCGCCTACGGCGACGCGTCCGGCGGCGTGCGCGACCATACGGAATCCCACCGCCAGCTGCTGGAGGAACACGGCTGGACGAAATATTTCACCGTGGACCTGATGGACGCGGAAGGCCCGGACGCCGTTTGGCCCATCCCGAACGGCAAGGTGCTCAAGGAAAACCGCCTCGGCAAGCATCTGGAAAACTATGATTCCATGCTGGTGCTGGCGCATTTCAAGGGCCACCCGATGGGCGGCTACGGCGGCGCGCTCAAGCAGCTCGCCATCGGCTGCGCGTCCCGCGCGGGCAAAGCGCTCATCCACTCGGCGGGCAAAACGGACGACCGCTTCGAAACCTGGAAGCAGCACGCGGACAGCACCGCTTTCCCGGAGGCGATGGCCGACGCGGCGTTCAGCGTGGCCGAGCATTTCAAGGGCAGGATCGCCTACCTCAACGTGATGAAGAACCTCTCGGTGGACTGCGACTGCTGCGCCGTGGCCGAGGACCCCTGCATGGAAGATATCGGCGTGCTCGCGTCGCTCGACCCGGTCGCCATTGACCAGGCGTGCATCGACCTCGTGCTCCAGTCCGGCGACCCGGGCAAGGAGCATTTTATGGAGCGCGTCAACAGCCGCAACGGCATCCACACCATTGAGGCTGCGGCTGAATTGGGCGCGGGCAGCAGGGATTACGAATTGATCGAACTGTAACGGGAAGGGAGCGGCCGCCCCGCCGGTTGGCCGCCCCGGAAAACGCCGGGTGCTTCCCGGGAAGGGGGCCGCCGCATGCCGAAAGATTCTGAGGAGCGGGCAAACGCGAGGAAAGAAGAGATTATCAACGCCTGCGCGGCATTGTATGAGACCGTGGGCTACAAGGACATCACCATCCGCGACATCGGCAAAAAGACCTCGTTTACCCGCACCGCCATCTACCATTATTTCCAAACCAAAGAGGAAATTTTCCTCGCGCTGCTCCAGCGGGAACACGAGGCCTGGGCCGCGGACTTAGAGGCGCTCGCCGCGCAAGGCGGAGGCTTGACGCCGGAGGCGTTCGCCGGGGCCTTTGCCGCCACGCTGGGGCGGCGCGGCTGTATGCTTAAATTGATGTCGATGAACCTTTATGACATGGAGGGCAACAGCCGCATGGAAAACCTGGTGGCGTTCAAGCGGGCCTACGCCGCGGCGCTGCGGGCCGCCGGACGCTGCCTGGAGCGCTATTTCCCCCGCCTGGCGGGGCGCGGCGCGCAGGAATTTTTATACGGCTTTTTCCCGTTCCTCTTCGGGGTTTACCCTTACACCTCGCGCACCGAAAAGCAAGCCGGGGCGATGGCGCAGGCCGGCGTGCCGTGCTGGCCGTACACCGCGCAGGAGCTCGTGCGGGAATTCACCGCGCGGGCGCTGCGGGGGCTTTTAGCGGAACAGCCTCGTGAGGATCTGTCAGAATAAGGAGAAGGAACATGGAATACCGCATCCATCCGAAAACAGGGGACAAAATTGGCGTCGTCGGCATCGGCGCCGGGCCGGTGGGCGCGGCGCTGACTCCGGCGCAGTGCATCCAGTACGCGTTGGATAAGCCCGGCGTGCTCACGGTGCTGCCCGGCCTGCGCAGCGTGGAGGGCGTCAAGCAGGCGCTCTCGTACTTTACCGCTTCCCCTGAGGCGCGCGATTATGCGGCGATCGCCTCGCTCACGCCGAAGGACGCCGCCGGGGCGTGCGTCTACTGTAACCACTGCCAGCCGTGCCCCGCGGGCTTGAACGTCGGCCTGATCAACAAATATTACGACCTTGCCGCCATCGGCGACACGCTGGCGGCGGAGCATTACGCGAAGCTCTCGAAGACCGCGGCGGACTGCACCGGCTGCGGCCATTGCGGCCGCCGCTGCCCGTTCCACGTAGCGCAGCCGCAGCGGATGAAAGAGATTGCCGCCTATTTTGGAAAATAACGTCCATGCGCCGTTTGGCTGTTTTTCCCTTTGCAAAAGGGGCCCGCCGTGAGGCAGGCCCCTTTTTTGCGCCATGCTGGGGAGGATTCGCCGCGTCCGGCGTTTAATAGCCGCGCCAGCGGTCGATCACCGTGCCGTCCACGGCGTCAATGGTAAACACCGGCTCCCAGAGGGAATCCGGCGCGGGCGCGCCGCCCTCGTATACCGGCCAGTAGGAGCCGTAAAAATCCCAGACCGGGCGGTACTGGTAGCTTCCGTCCGCCTGCAAAACGGCCATGTAGCCGAAGCGGATCTCCTCCACGCGCAGGATGTTTTCCTCGGGCGCGGCGGCGGCTTCCAGCGGCTGGATGTCCAGCAGCGCGACTGCCTCAAAAATGGCGGCAATCTCGTCAAACGGCAGCAGCGCGGCGGATTCTTCCAGAACCTCCCCCACCTGCATCGGGTTTTCATAGGAGAGGGAGCAGACGCCGGCGTCGTCCACCGTGACGGAGATGACCTCTGTCCCGCTGACGAAACGGCCGCCGTCGTTTACGCCGTGGGCGGCGTCCGGGTTCACCGGGATGCCGCCAATCTCCCGCGTGAAGAGCAGGCCGTACTTGCGCCCCTTGGCCGCAATGCGGTCCAGCTGGCCCGCCCGCGCCAGCGTAAAGCCCTCGCGCAGCGCGTCTACCTCGGCCTGGGCGTAAAGCTCCGCCTGGGCGGCGTTGATGGCGCAGCCGTCGGCCCCGCCGTCTTCGTTGAGCGGGAGCAGGCCGCCCGGGGCGGCAGACTCCCCGCAGGAGTATTCCAGCGTGGGCGTGTAAGAGATGCGGCCCGTTTCATCCAGCCAGTAGGAGCAAACGATGCTCAGCCGCGAAACGGCAGGGTCCCCGGCGGTGAGCCAGAGGCGGTAGCTCGTGTTGCCCTCCAGCGAGCCGGTCAGGGCCTGCTCTTCCAGCCCTTCGCCGCACTAGGGTTCCCAGGAGAGCGCGTGCCGCCAGGGCGCGTCCCCCTCGTGGCGCTCCGTGAAGGCGCGAACCTCTTCGCCGGAAAAGAGCGCCGGCTCCGCGGCGAGAATCCCGGCGGAAGCGGCGTCAGGGATGTGCACGGCGGCGTCCACGGAAACGCGGCTGACGCCGGTTTCGGAGGCGGCTTCAAACGTATAATGCGCCGGCGCGCGGAGCGATTCGGTCAGCGGCGCAGCGGCTTCCGGTTCCTCCGGGACGGGGGATGCGGCGGGCGCGGCCGCGCACCCGCAGAGCAGCGCCAAAACCGCCAAAAGGGAATAGAATCGTTTCATCGGGTTCACCTCCGGTTTTCCGGGCTGCGGCGCGCCTGCCGCGCCGCGCGGCCCTTTTTCTATCTTTAGAATACCGGAAAAACGGGGAGAAGTCCTCCGCAAACCGTATGGGAATTGTCATCAATTTGTAAAAATGCGCGCGGTCACGGTAGTCCCCTGCCCGGGCGCGCTGCGGATCGAGAGCGAGCCGCCGTGCAATTCGCAAATCCGCTTGCAGATGGCCAGGCCGAGGCCCGCCCCGCCGGCTTTGCGCGAGCGCGCGGGGTCCACGCGGTAAAACGGCTCCGTAAGGCGCGGGAGATGTTCCGCCGGGATGCCGCAGCCGCGGTCCGAAACGGTGAAGACGGCAAATTCGCCGTCCGCTTCGGCGCGCGCCTCCACCTGCGGGTCCCCGGCGGAGGCGCGCAGCGCGTTTTCAATCAAATTGCACAGCAGGCTGGCGAGCAGCGCCTTGTCGGCGCGGAGCGCCGGAAGAAAAAACGAGAAACGCACCGCCGGGTAGCGCTCGCGCAGCTCCTGCTCCAACGCGGCGAGGTCCACCGGCTCGCGCTCCACGCCGCCGGAGGAAAGGCCCGCGAGCTCCGTCATGCTGCCGGCCAGGCGCCCAGCCTGCTGCCCGGCGCGGTAGATGCCCTCGCAGCAGGCGCGCCGCTGGTCCTCGCGGAGCGGCATGCGCAGCAGCGTGTCCGCGTAGCCGAGGATGGCAGTCATCGGCGTTTTCATTTCGTGGGAGAGCGCGCCGAGCAGGAACTGCCGCTTTTGCAGCTCTTCGTCCCGCCAGGCAATCTGCGCTTCCAGGGAATCCGCCATTTTGTCAAACGCGCGGGAGAGCGCGCCCACCTCGTCTTTGTCCCGGGAGCCGGTGCGCAGGCGGAGGTTTCCCGCGGCGATGGCCGGGGCGGTCTCGGTGAGCAGGGCGACGGGCCGCAGCACGCGGCGGGAGAGCAGGGCGGAGGAAAGGCCCGCGAGCGCGCAAGCCGCCGCCAAAAGCCCCAGGCAGAGGCCGCGCAGCGCGGAAAGGCGCGCCTGCGTGGCGGAGACGTCGGTGGTCAAATAGGCGACGAAATCCTCGCCGTAGACGGAAAACGGGCACGCCGCCAGCAAAAGATTCCCCGAACGGCGCAGCACCGGCGCGGGGGCCCCCTCCGGCGCGGGGAGCGCTTCTCCGGCGAAGGCGGCCGCTGGGTCCGCGGCGGCGCGGTGGTAGAGGTATTGCCCGTCCCACGCGAGGGAATAGGCCCGCGCGGGGCTCTGCGTCAGGCCGGCGTAAGAAGAAAAATAATACTGCACCACGCTGCGCAGCGTGGCGTCCCGCACGCCGGGAGCGGCCGTCTCGCTGGCGGAGACGACGTTCGAGCAAGAGAGGGCCAGCGCTTGCGCGGCGCTCTCCTCGTCGGCGCGGCGCAGGGTTTCCTCCTGCATGCGCAGCAGGGCGAATAGGCACGCCGCCAGCACCAGCGCCAGCGCGGCGGCGTTGAGCAGCGAGAGCTTTTTCCACAGGCGCATTCAGTTCCCTCCCAGCAGTTTGTAGCCCACGCGGTGCACGGTGACAATGCGCGCGCCCCAGCCGAGCTTTTTGCGCAGCGCGGCAATGTGGTTGTCCACTGTGCGCGTCTCGCCGAAATACCGCTCGCCCCACACCTCCTGCAGCAGCTGCTCGCGGGAGAACACCATGTCCGGGTGTTTCATGAGCAGGAGCAGCAGCGCATATTCCATCGGCGTGAGCTCCACGGGCCTGCCGTCTTGGCGGACGGTATGCTCCGCCTCATGGAGCGTGACGCCGCCCACGCGGTAGCAGGCCGGGCGCGGGCGGCGGCGCTCCAGAACCTTCTCCACGCGCACGAGCAGCTCCAGCACGTCGAACGGCTTGGTCATGTAGTCCTCCGCGCCGAGCCGCAGGCCCGCCACCTTGCTGGCGGTGTCGGATTTGGCGGAGAGGTAGATGACGGGGATTTCCCGCTCGCGCAGCGGCGCGCAGAGCGCAAAACCGTCCACGCCCGGCAGCAGGATGTCCAGGAGCGCGAGGTCGAAGGGTTCCTCCGCGGCCGCGGCGAGCGCCGCGTCCCCGTCTGGGGCCGTTCGGCAGCGGTATCCCGCAAGCGAAAGGTTCATCTCCAGCAGCGCGGCGATCGCCGGGTCGTCCTCCACGATTAAAATCCGCCCGCGTTCCATACGCATCCCTCCTGTTTTTATTTTCAGTATATCCCTGCGGCGGGAGAAAAGCAACCGCCTGCGCGCGGCGGGCCTATGGACTTTTCCGGATGATTTCAGTATAATAAGCATACAAATGGAAAAAGGATACAGGAAAGGGCGCCGCGCCAGTGGGAACTCCCGGATGCTTCCGGGAGCTTTTGCAGCGCCCGGAAAAGGGAAGGGAGCAAAGATGTTGCAATGGCTTGCGCCGCGGCCGTCCGGCCCGGTGGAATATTTGATTGTGGGCCTGGGGAACCCGGGCAAAAAATATGAGGGGACGCGCCACAACGCCGGGTTTATGGCGCTGGACGTGCTGGCGGCGCGCTGCGGCGCGCAGGTGTCGCGCGCAAAATTCCACGGCCTGTGCGGCGGCGCGGAGGTTGGCGGGCGGCGCGCGCTGCTGCTCAAGCCCGCCACGTTCATGAACCTGAGCGGCCAGAGCGTCTGCGAGGCGCAGGCGTTTTATAAGATCCCGCCGGAAAAGACCATTTTGCTCTCCGACGATATTTCCCTCGCGCCCGGGCGCATCCGCGTGCGGGCCAAGGGCAGCGACGGCGGCCACAACGGCCTCAAGAGCATTTTCGGCCTCGCGGGCAGCGACGCGTTCCCGCGCGTGAAGATCGGCGTGGGCGCCAAGCCCGCCAGCTGGGACCTCGCGGACTGGGTGCTCTCCGCGTTCACCGTCCAAGAGCGCGCCCTGCTGGGGGATGCGCTGGAGCACGCCGCCGACGCCGTCGAGTGGATGGTGAAAGGGAAAATTTCGGAAGCCATGAACCGCTACAACCAGGCCCCCAAGGCCAGCGAAAAGGAGAATCCGCCGTCGTGATGCAGTTTTTACTCGACGCCATCGCCCGCCTGCCGGAATACCGGACGCTCGAGGCCGCCGTGCGCGCGCGCGGCCCAGCCGAGGCGGCGGGCCTTTCCGGCGTGCACAAAGCGAATGTCGTGGCCGCGCTCTGTTCGCGGCTGCAGCGCCGGGCGCTCGTCCTCGCGGCAGACGAGGCGGAGGCCCAGCGCCTTTGCGAGGACCTGGAGGCCATGGGCCTGCGCCCGCTTTTTTACCCCGCGCGGGACTTCTGCCTGCGCGACGAGGAGGTTGCCTCGCACGAATATGAGCACCAGCGCCTGCAGGCGCTGGCCCGGTGGATGGACGGCGCGTGCGGCTGCGTGGTCGCCTGCGTGGACGCGGCGCTGCAAATCACCCTGCCGCCGCAGGAGCTGCAAAAGAGAAGGCTTCCGCTCGCGCCCGGGCAGGAGATCTCCGAAGAGGACGCCGCGGCGGCGCTGCTGGCCTGCGGGTTTGTCCGCGCGGACCAGATTGACGGCCCGGGGCAGTTCTCCATCCGCGGCGGCATCCTCGACTTTTTCTCGCCCGGCGCGCCGGCCCCGGTGCGCGCGGAATTCTGGGGGGACGAGGTCGACACCGTCTCCTATTTTGACCTCGAGAGCCAGCGCCGCACCGAGCCGCTGCCCGGCGGCGCGCAGATTTCCCCTGCGCGGGAGGCGCTGATCGACGACCCCGCCGCGCTGGCGCAGCGGATGCGCCGCCACGCCCAAAGCCTGCGGGGCAAGGCGGCCGCGCAGGCGAAGGCGGTGCTGCAAGCCCAGGCGGACCGCCTGGACCAGGGCCTGCGCCTGGCGTGCGCGGATAAATTTTTGCCGTGGCTTTATGGGGACGCCCCTGCGACATTGTTTTCCTATTTGGAGGAGGGGGACCTCCTTTTTGTCTCCGAGGCGGTGAAGGAAAAAGAGCGGATGCGCTCTACGCAGTGGCAGTGGGGGGAGGACCTCAAAACCTGCCTGCAAGAGGGCGTGCTCTGCCGCGGCCTGGACCGTTACTCCGGCGACTGGACGGACGCCGTCTCGTGCTTCCAGCGGCAGGGGGCCGTGTTCCTCGACGTGTTCGCGCGCGGCGGAGGGGAGATCCCGCTGCGGGCCGCCGTGAATTTCAACGTGCGGCAGCTCTCGCTCTGGGGCGGCAGTACGCAGCTTTTAGCCGAAGATTTGCAGGCGATGCTGCACAACCGCTGGTCCTGCGTGGTGCTTGCCGGCAACGAGCGCGCCGCCCGGGCCGCTGTCTCGGAGCTGGCGGCGCACGGCGTCCCTGCGCGGTACGAGGCGGAACCCGTTTCCCCGCCGCCCGGCGTGGCCGTGGTGACGGGCGGCGCGCTTTCGGCCGGCCTGGAATACCCCGGCGCGGCGTTCGGCCTCATCTCCCACGGGCGCATGCTGCAAACGCGGCAGAAATCCCGCCGGGCAAAGAACAAGAACAGCAAGGAGATCTACAGCCTGGCGGACCTCGCGCCGGGCGATTATGTGGTGCACGCGACGCACGGCATCGGCGTTTTTGAGGGCATCCATAAGCTTGAGATGCGCGGCGTCGTCAAGGATTATATCAAGGTGCGCTATGCGAAAAACGACACGCTCTATGTGCCGGTGACGCAGCTGGACCTGGTCTCCAAATACATCGGCCCGCGCGAGGACGCGCAAATCAAGCTGCACCGCCTCGGCGGGCAGGAGTGGCAAAAGGCCAAAGCGCGCGTGCGCTCCGCCGTGAAGGACATGGCCAAAGAGCTCATCGCGCTCTACGCCGCGCGCATGCAGGCGAAGGGGCACGCCTTCCCCGAGGACAACGAGTGGCAGCGGGACTTTGAATCCCGCTTTGAATTCAACGAGACGGAGGATCAGCTCCGCTGCATTGAGGAGATCAAAGGGGATATGGAGCGGGAAGCGCCGATGGACCGCCTGCTCTGCGGCGACGTCGGCTTCGGGAAAACGGAGGTGGCGCTGCGCGCGGCGTTCAAATGCGTGACGGATTCCAAGCAGTGCGCCGTGCTTGTGCCGACGACCATCCTCGCTTGGCAGCATTACCAGACCATCCTGCGCCGCATGGAGGGCTTCCCGGTGACGGTGGAGCTGCTCTCGCGCTTCCGCACGCCCCGGCAGCAGGAGGAAATTTTGCGCCGCCTGCGCCGCGGGGAAATCGACGTCATTGTCGGCACGCACCGGCTGGTCTCCAAAGACGTGTCGTTCCGGGACCTCGGCCTCGTCATCATCGACGAGGAGCAGCGCTTCGGCGTCGCGCAGAAAGAGCGCCTCAAGGAGGTGTGCCGCAATGTGGACGTGCTCACGCTCTCGGCCACGCCGATCCCGCGCACGCTGAACATGGCGCTCTCCGGCATCCGGGACATGTCCGTCATCGAAGAGGCCCCGCACGACCGCCACCCCGTGCAGACCTATGTGCTCGAGTACGACGCGGGCATCCTCGCGGACGCGGTGCGGCGCGAGCTGCGGCGCGGCGGCCAGGTGTATTACCTGCACAACGATGTGCGCACCATTGAGCGGACGGCCGCGGCCCTGCAGGAGCGCGTGCCGGAGGCGCGCATCGGCATCGGGCACGGGAAAATGGCGGAAAACGAGCTTTCGGAGGTGTGGCGGCGGCTCATCGACCATGAAATCGACGTGCTGGTATGCACCACCATCATCGAGACCGGCGTGGACGTGCCGAACGCCAATACGCTCATCATCGACAACGCGGACCACCTCGGCCTCTCGCAGCTGCACCAGATCCGCGGGCGCGTGGGGCGTTCGTCGCGGCGCGCGTACGCGTACTTGACCTTCCGGCGCGACAAGGTCCTCACGGAAATCGCGCAAAAGCGCCTCTCGGCCATCCGCGAATTCACGGAATTCGGCTCCGGTTTCAAAATTGCCATGCGCGACCTCGAAATCCGCGGCGCAGGGAATATCCTGGGCGGCGAACAGCACGGCCACATGGAGGCCGTGGGTTACGACATGTACCTCAAGCTGCTGGGCGAGGCGGTCAGCAGGGAAAAGGGCGAAGAGGTGCGCGCCGCCGACGAGGAATGCCTGGTGGACCTGCAGGTGCAGGCGCACATCCCGGAGGAGTACCTCGGCAGCCTGACGCAGCGGCTGGAGATGTACCGCCGCATCGCGGATATCCGGACGGAAGAGGACGCGCAGGACGTCATCGACGAGATGATCGACCGCTTCGGCGACCCGCCCGCCGCCGTGAAGGGCCTGGTGGACGTCGCGCTGCTGCGCAACCTGGCCGCCGGCCTGGGCGTGACGGAGGTCAAGCAGCAGGGCGAGTCGCTGCTGCTCTACCAGCCGAAGATCGACATGAAGCAGGCGCAGCGGCTCATTGGCGGCCTCAAGTCGCGCGTGCTGCTCTCGGCCGGCAGCCGGCCCTATATCAGCGTGAAGCTTTCGGGCGAGGAACCGCTCGACGCGCTGCGCAAAACGCTTTTGCTCATGCAGGGGTAACGGCGCGCCCCCGGACCTTACAAAAATGTAAGATCCGGGGGCGTTTTGTAAGGGGAATCGATGGCGGGGCCCGCCGCGGTTTGCTATCCTAAAAACAGGCCGGGCAACCGGCAAAACAGTTGGAAGGAGGAACGGCAATGCCGGTTTTGAATGGGTCCCATCAAAAAAACCTGAGGCCCGGCCCTGCGCGCGCCGCGCGGGGACCGCTTGACGGGGGGAGGGAACGCCGTGCGTGACCGCTTTTTATACGCCCGCCTTGCCGCGGGGAATATCCACAAAAACGGGCGCCTCTACTACCCCTATCTCCTCACGGTGGTATGCACGGTGGCGGCGCATTTTATCCTTTCGGCCCTCTCGTCGGAGCCGGATCTCCCGGAGCGGGTCCGCTATGCGTATTTGCAGACCTATGTTACGATGGGGGAAGTCCTGGTCACGCTGTTTGCGGTGGTTTTCCTGTTTTACACCAACAGCTTTTTGATGAAACGGAGGAAGAAAGAGATTGCGCTCTACCGGGTGCTGGGCATGGGGCGGCGGAACCTCGCCGCCATGCTGGGGATGGAGACGCTTTACCTCGCCGTTGCCGGCTTGGCGGGCGGCCTCCTGACCGGCGCGCTGTTTAAAAAACTGGCCGGCATGCTGCTCTACCGGCTGATGGGCCTCTCGTTTTACGAGAGCAGCCCGTTCCGCCCGGAAAGCGTGTGGCCCACGGCGGCGGTGTTCTGCGTCATCCTTGCGCTGGGGTTTTGGCACAACCTGCGGCAGACGGCGCGGTGCTCCCCAGTGGAGCTGCTGCGCGAAAGCGGCGCGGGAGAGCGCGAGCCGAAAACCCGTTGGTTCCTGGCGCTGCTGGGCGTGGCGGCGCTGGGCGGCGGCTATGGCATTGCCCTGTGCACGCATTCTATTATGGAGGCGTTCTTGCTGTATTTCGTAGCGGTCCTTTTGGTCGCGGTGGGGACGTACTGCCTGTTTACCGCAGGGAGCATCGCGGCGCTTAAACTGCTGCGGCGCAACAAGCGTTTTTACTACCGGCCGGGGCCGTTTATCGGCGTCTCCGGCATGTTGTACCGCATGAAGCGCAACGCGGTGGGTTTGGCGAACATCTGCATCCTTTCGACCATGGTGCTGGTGATGGTCTCCGGGACGCTGGCGCTCTACGCCGGAACCGGGGAAATCGTCGCGCGCCGCTACCCGCGGCAGCTGCTGCTGGAGGCGGCCTGGACGCCCGGCAGCGGCGCGGCGTTTTCGCCGGGCGCGCTGGAAGAAACGGTGGCCGCCGCGGTGGAATCCGAGGGTTACGCCGTAGAGGAGGCCGGTTCCGTTTGGCAGATGACGCTCTACGGCCGCCGCGAGGAAGGCGGGATCCGCATCCCGGAAAACGGGGGGCTGGAGCTGGGCGCGGTGCAGGTAACGCTGCTCTCGGAGCGGGAACTCTGCGAGAGCGCAGGGGTTGCGCCCGGCCTTGCGGAGGGGGAGGCCTACGCGCTGGGGGCGGCCGGTTCCGGCGGGAAGATCCAGCTCTCGTTTGACGGCGGAGGCGGCGTCTCCTTCACCCTGCGGGATTTGCCGGAGGCGCTGCGCGCGCAGATGCCGGAGCCGGTTTGGTCCATGGTCATGGACCAAGCGGTGCTTGTGGTTCCGGACCGCGCGGCGCTGGAGGCGGTTGCGGCGGCGCTGGCCGGGGCTTACCCGGACGAGGACCCGCAGGCCCCTGTGTGGCGCTGCACCATGGACACCTCCGCGCCGGACGGTGGGACCGCAGGCGTGCGGGGCGCCATCCTCGATGCGGTGGCGCCCGAGACCGGGGAAGGCGGGCCCCTGCAATTTTTGACGGTCCGGGACCGCGAGGAGCAGGAGAGGGACCTCTACGCGATGAACGGCGGGTTTTTCTTCCTCGGGGTTTTCCTGGGCGTTTTATTCCTCATGGCCGCGGTGCTCATCATTTACTACAAACAGGTTTCCGAGGGATATGAGGACCGCGGGAATTACCAGATGATGCGCAAGGTCGGCCTGAGCCGGAAGCAGATCCGCCGCGCGGTCAACGGGCAGGTTCTGACGGTGTTTTTCCTGCCGCTGCTGGTGGCGGCGGCGCATGTGGCGTTGGATTTCCGTCTGATGGCAATCCTGCTTTTGCTCTTCGAGATGGAGAATACCATGACGCTGCTCTGCTGCACGGCGGCCGTGCTGGCCGGTTTCGCCGTGGTTTACGCGCTGGTTTACCGGATGACCGCGCGGGCGTATTACCGCATCGTGAGCAAATGAGGACGCCCTAAAAAGCCGCCCCGCGCCGGGAAAATCCCGAGCAGCGGGGCGGTTTTTGCCGCATGGCGCGGTTTTGCAGGCTCACGCGATGCCGAGCTCGTCGAGCTTTTCGCGGAGCTTCAAAAAGTCCTCAAAGGCGGCGGGCTTTTGCGCGGGGTTGCGCAGCAGCGCGGCCGGGTGCAGCGTCGCCGTCATCCACACGCCGTTCTTTTCCCAGAAGACGCCGTGCTCCTTCGTAATGCGGATGTCCGGCTTGATGAGCTTCATCGCCGCGATGCGCCCTAAGCAGACGATGACCTGCGGGCGAAGCAGGCGGACCTGCTCGCGCAGCCAGCCGATGCAGGCGTCCTGCTCCTCCGGCAGTGGGTCCCGGTTTTTCGGCGGGCGGCATTTGACAATGTTCGCAATGTAGATGTTCTTGCTGCGGTCCAGGTCCACGGCGGCGAGCATTTTGTCGAGCAGCTGCCCGCCGCGCCCGACGAACGGCTCGCCCTGCAGGTCTTCGTTCTGGCCGGGGCCTTCCCCAATGAACAGGACGCGGGCGTTTTCATTCCCCACGCCAAAGACCACGTTGGAGCGCGTCTCGCACAGCGCGCATTTGCGGCATTGCAGGCAGTCCTGCCGCAGGGTTTCCCAGGTGTATTCCATTGAATTGATCCTCCTCTTCTCCTTTCAATCCCAGCCCTCGCAACGGATTTTCCACTGCACCGCGCGCAGCGAGGCGCGGCGCGCCCGCCAGTCCGGCACGGCGCTTTCGACCACGCGCCAGAAACGGGGCGAATGGTTGTGCTCGCGGATATGCGCGAGCTCGTGGACGACGACGTAGTCGATGTCTTCCGGCGGGGCGAACAGGAGCTTCCAGGTAAAGGTGAGCGCATTTTTCGCCGAGCAGACGCCCCAGGCGGAGTTGGACCGCCCAATGCGCACGGACGCGGGCGCAACGCCCAGGCGCGGCGCAAAAAATGCCACCCGCCCGCCGATGACCCGCGCGGCTTCCTCCCGTAACACGGCTTCCAGCGCGCCGCGCCAGGAGGCAAACGGCGCGGCGGGGACAAACAGGCGGCCGCCCTCCAGCCGCGGGCCGCCGCCCTCCAGCACGGGGATCTCCCGCCCGGCGAGCGTGAGCGCGCCGCCCGGCGCGACAGAAAAGGATTCGCTGCGCGCGCGGGATTCCGCCAGGCGGGCGGACTGCGCGGCGAGCCACTCCCGGCGGGAGGAGACGAACGCGTCGATCTCCCGCGCCGGGACCCACTGCGGCGCGCGGACCTCCGCAGCGCCGTCTTTGCCGAGCGAGAGCGCGATGGTTTTGCGCGGCATGCGCCGCAGCCGGTAGGCGGGGATTTCCCCGCCGCCGCGCAGCTGGACCTCCGGTTCCCGTTTCTTCCCCGCCATGCAGACCCTCCTTTTTCGCCGCAGAGCCCCTCCTGACGGGGCCGTATGGGGTTATGATAGCATAAAACGCGCGGTTTGACAAATTGCGCGGCCCCGTTCGCCCGGGCGCCTGCGGGAAAAGAAATTTTGTCACTTGCATAAAAAAGGCGCGCGGGCGCGCGGCGGTTTCGAGCGAATTCCTGAGTTTTGCCGGGCGAAGCGAGGGGGATCCGCGCGAATGGCGCGGGCGCGCCCGCCGCGGCGCCGCGGGGGAAATTGACAACCGCGCCGCAGGTGCTATAATAAAAAAGAAAAAGAAGAAAAACCAAAAGACCCCCTGGGCTTTTCGCGGACCCTTTTTCATCCCAGCTTATGATGCGAAACGAAGGTTCTTTTTCCAAAAGTAAAAGGAGTGTACAGTCATGGCAAAGACGGTCGTTTCCAATCGTACCTATTACATCCTTTCCCAACGCACGGGGATGGCCCTGGACGTAGAGGGCGGCTCTACGGAAAACGGGGCCCGGCTGCAGGTGAAGGCGGCGGCTTCGTCGAAGAGCCAGCAGTGGAAATTCGTGAAGGCGGAGGACGGCCACCGCCTGGTGAACGCCCTCTCCGGCAAAGCGGCCGACATCATCGACGGCGGGCGCGAGAACGGCTCCTGGATGCACCAGTGGGAGACCGCGGCGTCCGAAAGCCAGGTCTGGCTCGCGGAGCCGCAGGAGGACGGCAGCTTCCTGCTGCGCTCAAAGCCCTCCGGCAAGTGCATGGACATTGTCGGCATGTCGGACGAAGACGGCGCCCAGGTGCAGATCTGGGAGGAGACCGGCGGCGACAACCAGAAGTGGACGCTGAAGGAAGCGCGCGCCCCGCGCGCGAAAAAACCGGCGGCAGAGGCCGCCAAAAAGCCGGCTGCGAAGGCTCCGGCAGAGAAAAAACCGGCCCGCAGCAGGGCTAAGAAGACGGAAAAGCCGGCAGAATGACGGCGGAGCGGGCAGGCGGGCAGGTCCCGGCCTGCCCGCGCGCGTTCCCGCAGGCATAGGCCCGCCCCATTCCCCATATCCTTGTGACAGCGCGCTGCGGCCGTGCGGCGCGGAACCAGGGAAAAGGGGGCGTCGGAATGTTGGTCATCCGCGGCAAGCATCTTTTGGCGGCGCTTTGCGCCGTGCTGCTTTTTTCGCTCATCCCGGTTGTGTACCGGTTCATCCCGCCGGCGGCGGTGGCGGTGGCCGCCGTCAACACAAGCTGGGGCCTCAGCTTCCAGCAGGAGGGCGCGCCGCCCGTGGGCAACGCGAGCCAGGAATTCCTGGACGGCTACCGCGCCCATTACCTCGGGGACACAGGGAAAAAACGCATCTACCTCACGTTTGACGCCGGGTATGAAAACGGGTGCACCGAGGCCATCCTCGACGCGCTGAAAAAGCACGGCGCGCCCGCCACCTTCTTTGTCGTTGGGCATTACCTTGAGAGCAGCCCGGAGCTGGTGCGGCGCATGCTGGCGGACGGCCATACGGTGGGCAACCACACCCTTTCGCACCCGGACATGTCCGCCATCTCGGACCGCGCCTCCTTCCAGGCGGAGCTCGAAGGATTGGAGTCGCTGTTCCGCGAGGTCACAGGCTGCGAGCCTGTGAAATATTACCGCCCGCCGCAGGGGAAATTCAGCGAACAGAACCTGGAGTACGCCAAGGAGCTCGGCTATGAGACATTCTTCTGGAGCCTTGCCTACGTCGACTGGTACGCGGACCAGCAGCCCACGCGCGAGGAAGCGATGGAAAAACTGCTCGGGCGCATCCACCCGGGCGCTATTGTGCTGCTGCACAGCACCTCCCGCACCAACGCCGGTATCCTCGACGAACTGCTCACCCGCTGGGAAGAGATGGGCTACACGTTCGGCGCGCTTTCCGAACTCTGCTCGGCTACAGAAACATCCGCTTAAATTGTATTTTCGACACAAAATAATACAAATTGGAATGAATTTCCCGCGCTTTTGGAATCCTTCCGGGGATTCGGGAATGCGGGGAATCCGCACAAGGATCATGAGAAACATCCAGGATGGAGACGGATCCGGCGCCGCCGGGGAAAGGGGGAACGATGAACCCGTACCGCGAAGAATTTGAACAGATCTACCGCGCGCACATTGCCAGGCCGGGCGCGGCCGAGCTGCTGGAGTGGCTCGGCCAGACCGACTTTTTCCGCGCGCCGGCGAGCACGCGCTTCCATGGCGCGTGCGAAAACGGCCTGGTGATGCACAGCGTCAACGTCTACCGCGTGCTGCGCGAGCGTTATTTTGAGCCGGAGCAGGACAGCGAGGAGAGCTTTGCCATTTGCGGCCTGCTGCACGACCTGTGCAAGGCGGAGTTTTACAAAACCGCCACCCGCAACGTGAAGAACGAGGCCACCGGCGCGTGGGAAAAGCAGCCGTTTTACCAGGTGGAGGATAAATTCCCGTTTGGCCACGGGGAAAAGAGCGTGTTCCTCATCGAGCGGTTCCTGCGGCTCAAAACGTCGGAGGCGATTGCCATCCGCTGGCACATGGGCGGCTTTGACGACAGCGCCCGCGGCGGCAGTTTTTCCGTCAGCGTGGCGTATGAGCGCTACCCGCTGGCCGTCAAGCTGCATTTGGCGGACCTGGAGGCGACCTACCTGCGCGAAAAAGGGACCTCCGCCGTGCGCCGCTGAGCGGATAACAGCAGAAAAAACCGGAAACCCTAACAAAAATAGGGGCGCGTCCCCGAAGGAGGAAAAAATATGACGGCAGATACCCGGAAAGTTGTGTTAATCGGCGCCGGCCTGGTGGGCATGAGCTACGCGTATGCGCTGCTGAACCAAGGCGGCTGTAACGAATTGGTCCTCATTGATATTGACCGCAAGCGCGCCGAGGGCGAGGCGATGGACCTGAACCACGGCCTGGCCTTCTCCCCGGCGCACATGAAAATCTACGCGGGCGGCTACGAGGACTGCGCGGACGCCGACATTGTCGCCATCTGCGCGGGCGTCGCCCAGAAGCCGGGCGAGTCGCGGCTGGACCTGCTCCAGCGCAACACGGAGGTGTTCAAGACCATTGTGGACCCGGTGATGCGCTCCGGCTTCCAGGGGATTTTTCTGGTGGCGACGAACCCGGTGGACATCATGGCGCGTGTGACGCATAAGCTCTCCGGCATGAAGTCGGAGCAGGTGCTCGGCACCGGCACCGCGCTGGACACCGCCCGCCTGCGCTACCTGCTGGGCGATTATTTTTCCGTGGATCCGCGCAACGTGCACGCCTATGTCATCGGCGAGCACGGCGACAGCGAATTCGTCCCGTGGTCCCAGGCCATGTTGGCCACCAAGCCCATCGTTTCCATCTGTGAGGAGTCCGGCGGGCGCTACCGCTTGGAGGACATGGAGCGCATTACGGTGCAGGTGCGCACCGCCGCGCAGAAGATCATCGAGGCGAAGCGCTCGACTTATTACGGCATCGGCATGGCGATGGTGCGCATCACCCGCGCCATCTTCGGCGACGAAAACAGCGTGCTCACCGTTTCCTCCCGCATGCACGGCTACAACGGGCTGGAGGGCGTGTATATCGGCGTGCCGGGCATCGTCTGCCGCAGCGGCGTGCGCCACATCCTTTCGCTGAACCTCACGGAGGCGGAGCGCGGTAGCCTGCTCCGCTCCGCCGCCATTTTGGAGGAATATTACCACGGCCTCAAGCTGTGAGCAGGCGGAATGAACCGGAATTTAACCCGCCTCTTCCGCGCCGGAACTTGACAGAAAACCACGAAAAGCGTATCATGATGTTGCACACGGGGCAAGGATGATACGCTTTTCCTTTGTCAATTGGAGAACCCGCACAAGGAGGGGTTGGGGTGTTTTTTTCGGTTCTTTGGCTTGCGCTGATTGTCGCGGCGGTTGTGATTGAAGCGGCGACGGCGCAGATGATCTCCATTTGGTTCGTCGCGGGCGGCGTGGCGGCGCTCATCGCCAACTTGTGCGGCGCCGGCCCGGTGGCGCAGTTCGCCTGCTACGTGCTGGTCAGCGCGCTCGCGCTGGCGTTGAGCCGCCCGCTGGTGCGCAAAAAGCTGCGCGTCCAGGTCGCGCCCACCAATGCGGACCGCATGATTGGCCAGACCGGCGTGGTGACCGAGGCCATTGACAACGAGGCCGCCCGCGGCCAGGTCAAGGTGCTGGGGAGCGTGTGGAGCGCCGAAAGCGCCCAAAACGAGCAGATCCCGGCCGGCGGCGCCGTGGAAGTGCTCCGCATTGAAGGGGTTAAGCTAATCGTTGAACCAAAGGCGCCCGCAGGCGCGCCGCAAAAATAAGGAGGGTACCGTTATGCCAGAGCCCATGTCCGTCGTTTTAATCCTTGTACTGGTCCTCATCGTCATCGTGGTCCTGATCTCCAACATCAAGATCGTCCCGCAGGCGTCGTCCTACGTTGTCGAACGCCTGGGCGCGTACCACGGCTCCTGGGGAACCGGCCCGCACGCGAAAATCCCGTTCATCGACAAGATTGCCAAGAAGGTTTCCCTCAAGGAGCAGGTCATCGATTTTCCGCCGCAGCCCGTCATCACCAAGGACAATGTCACCATGCAGATCGACACGGTGGTGTATTTCCAGATTACGGACCCGAAGCTCTACGCCTACGGCGTGGAACGGCCGATTTCCGCCATTGAAAACCTGACGGCGACCACGCTGCGCAACATCATCGGCGAGTTGGAGCTCGACCACACGCTCACCTCGCGCGACGTCATCAATACGAAGATCCGCTCGATCCTCGACGAGGCCACCGACGCCTGGGGCATCAAGGTCAACCGCGTCGAGCTGAAAAACATCCTCCCGCCGCCGGAAATCCAGGATTCGATGGAAAAACAGATGAAGGCAGAGCGCGAGCGCCGCGCCAGCATTTTGGACGCGGAGGGGCAGAAGCGCAGCGCCATCCTCATCGCCGAGGGCGAGAAGGAGTCCGCCATCCTGCGCGCCGACGCCGCCAAGCAGGCGAAAATCCTCGAGGCAGAGGGCGAGGCCCAGGCGATCTTGAACGTGCAAAAGGCCCTGGCGGAAAGCCTGAAGATGCTCAACGAAGCGGCCCCGAGCGATTCGGTCATTGCGCTCAAAGGGCTGGAAGCGTTTGAAAAGGCCGCCGACGGCAAGGCGACCAAGATTATCATCCCGTCGGAGATCCAGTCCCTGGCCGGGCTGGCCGCCTCGCTGAAAGAGCTGATGTCTGAAAAATGACGCGCCCGGCGGGGGAGTTTGCCCAAAACGGCGGGCCCGCGGCGCGGCGCGCGGGCCGGTTTGCATAAAAAGCGCCGCGTTTCCCTCATGGACTTGCTTTTTTCCCCGGAATTGACTAAAATAAGACCGTTACGGCGGGTTGCCGGAACAGGCGGGGCAGAACCGGGGACCGGAGGGAGCAAGGGGCGTTTCGCCCGTTCTTTCGCAGGCTGCGGCTGTGCCGCAGCCTGCTTTTCTGTGTACCGGCCTGATTTTTGATTGAAGGGGTGCTGATGCAATGGCAACAAAAAAGGTAGCGGTCATCATGGGGAGCGACAGCGACTTCCCGGTGGTCTCCGCGGCGGTGAAGCGCTTGAAGCAGTGGGAGATCCCGGTGGAAGCGCATGTAATGTCAGCCCACCGCACGCCGCAGGCGGCGGCGGAGTTTGCCTCCTGCGCGCGCGGGAACGGCTTTGGGGTCATCCTCGCGGCGGCGGGAAAGGCCGCGCATTTGGCGGGCGTGCTGGCGGCCCACACGACGCTGCCGGTCATCGGCATCCCGGTGAAGTCTTCCACACTGGACGGCCTGGACGCGCTGCTCGCCACCGTGCAGATGCCCTCCGGCATCCCGGTTGCGACGGTCGCCATTGACGGCGCGGACAACGCCGCCATCCTCGCGGCGCAGATTCTGGCCCTCTCCGACGGCGCGCTTGCCGCAAAGCTGGACGCCATGAAGGAGGACATGGCCGCCGGCGTGGCGAAAAAGGACGCGGCCCTGCAGGAAAAGGTCCGCGAGCTGTAAAGGGAGGCTGCGATGAAAAGTTTTAGTGAGAGCTACAAAAACGCAGGCGTCGACGTGACGGCCGGCTATCAAGCGGTCGAATTGATGAAAGGCCACGTCGCGCGCACGAAGATCCCGGGCGTCGTCTCGGGCATCGGCGGGTTCGGCGGCTTGTTCCAGCCGGACCTTTCCGGCATGAAGGAGCCGGTGCTCGTCTCCGGTACGGACGGCGTCGGTACCAAGCTGAAAATTGCCATGCTGCTTGACCGCCACGACACCATCGGCGTCGACTGCGTCGCCATGTGCGTCAACGACGTGGTGTGCAGCGGCGCGCGGCCCCTCTTTTTCCTCGATTACATCGCCTGCGGGAAAAACATCCCGGAGAAAATCGCGCAGATTGTCGCCGGTGTGGCGGAGGGCTGCGTGCAGGCGGGCTGCGCGCTCATCGGCGGCGAGACCGCCGAACACCCCGGCATGATGCCGGAGGACGACTACGACCTCGCGGGCTTCACCGTGGGCCTGGTAGACAAGGAGAAGATCATCGACGGCAGCCGCCTGCAAAAGGGGGACGTGCTCCTCGGCCTCGAGTCTACGGGCGTGCACTCCAACGGCTTCTCGTTGGTGCGCAAAGTGTTCCAGGTGGACGAAAAGGCCGTGGGGCGCTATGTGCCGGAGCTCGGCAAAACGCTCGGCGAGGAACTGCTCACCCCGACGAAGATCTATGTCAAGCCGCTGCTCGAATTAATCGCCTCGTGCGGCGTCAAGGCGGTGTCGCACATCACCGGCGGCGGGTTCTATGAAAACATCCCGCGCATGATGAAGGACGGCCTGACCGCGCGCATCGAAAAGGCGAAGGTGCCGGTGCGCCCGGTGTTCCGCCTCATCCAGGAGGAAGGGAAAATCCCGGAGCGCGACATGTTCAATACGTTCAACATGGGCGTGGGCATGTGTGTGGCCGTCGCGCCGGAGGACGCGGACCGGGCGCTGGAGATTTTGAACGCGGCGGGCGCGCCCGCGCATTGCATCGGCGAAGTCGCCGAAGGCGGGGAGGGTGTCGTGCTGTGCTGAAGATCGCGGTGCTGGTTTCCGGCGGGGGGACCAATTTGCAGGCGCTCATCGACGCGCAGGCGCGCGGCGAGCTGCACAACGGGCAGATCGCCTGCGTCATCTCCAGCCGCCCGGACGCTTATGCGCTCGAACGCGCGGAAAAGGCCGGGATCCCGCGGGAGGTGCTCGTCCGCAGGGAGTTCCCCACGCAGGACGATTACGACAGCGCGCTGCTCGCGCTGCTCGCGCGGTATGACGCCGGGCTGGTGGTGCTCGCCGGGTTTATGACCATCATCAGCGCGCGCGTGACGGGCGCCTACCGGGAGCGCATCCTCAACATCCGCCCGGCGCTCATCGCGTCGTTCTGCGGGCCGGGTTACTACGGCCTGCGCGTGCATGAGGCGGCGCTGGCCCGCGGCGTGAAGGTCACAGGCGCGACCGTCCACTTCGTCAACGAGGTGTGCGACGGCGGGCCTATTGTCTTGCAAAAAGCCGTGGAGGTTCGGGAGGACGACACGCCCGAAACGCTCCAGCGGCGCGTCATGGAAGAAGCGGAATGGAAGATCCTGCCGCGCGCGGTGTCGCTGTTCTGCGAAGGCCGCCTTGAGGTGGACGGCCTGCGCGTGCGGATTCGGAAGGAAGGAGAGTCAGCATGAAGAGCAAAACAATTGCAGAGGCGCTGGGCGGGAATTCCTACCCGGGGCGCGGCATCCTGTTGGGGAAAAGCGCAGACGGCGCCTGCGGGGTCATCGCCTATTTTATCATGGGCCGCAGTGAGAACAGCCGGAACCGCGTGTTCGTCACAGACGGCGAAGGCATCCGCACCAAGGCGTTTGACCCCGCTAAGCTGGTGGACCCGTCCCTGGTCATTTACGCGCCGGTGCGCGTGCTGGGCAGCCGCACGGTGGTGACGAACGGCGACCAGACCGACACGGTGTACGACTTCCTGCGCGAGGGCAAGACGTTTGAAGCGGCGCTGTGCACCCGCACGTTTGAGCCGGACGCGCCGAACTACACGCCGCGCATTTCCGGCCTGCTGGAGACGGAGGGCGGCCTTTCCTACCAGCTCTCCATTTTGAAGAGCGCGGGCGGCGACCCGGCCTCGGTGCAGCGGTTCTTCTTCCGCTACGGCGCGCCGCTCGCCGGCCAGGGCCATCTGATCCACACATACCAGGGCGACGGCGCGCCGCTGCCCTCGTTTGAAGGCGAGCCCACGCTGGTTTCGCTCTCCGGCGGCATCGACGCGTTTACCGCCGAGGTGTGGGAGAATCTCGACAAAGACAACCGCGTCTCGCTGTTCACGCGCTATGTGGATTGCCGGACCGGCGAGACGGAGACCCGCCTGGTCAATCAGAATCAATAAAATAGGGGGAGAGAGCATGGCGAACGAATTGATGTTGAAATACGGGTGCAACCCGAATCAGAAGCCGTCGCGCATTTTCATGCAGGACGGCGCGGATCTTCCGTTGGAGGTGCTCAACGGCCGCCCGGGGTATATCAATTTCCTGGACGCGCTGAACAGCTGGCAGCTCGTGCGTGAATTGAAAGCGGCCACCGGCCTGCCGAGCGCGGCTTCCTTTAAGCACGTGAGCCCGGCGGGCGCCGCGGTGGGCCTGCCGATGTCTGAGACGCTCAAGCGCATTTGCTTTGTGGACGACCTGGAACTCTCCCCGCTGGCCTGCGCCTATGCGCGCGCGCGCGGCGCGGACCGCATGTCTTCCTACGGCGACTGGATCGCCCTCTCCGACGTGTGCGACGTGCAGACCGCCCGCGTCATTGCCCGCGAGGTGTCGGACGGCATTATCGCGCCGGGCTACACGGACGAGGCGCTCGCCGTGCTCAAGGGCAAGCGCAAGGGCAATTACAACATTGTCAAAATGGACGAGGCGTACCGCCCCGCGCCGGTGGAGCACAAGGATGTGTTTGGCATCACGTTTGAGCAGGGCCGCAACGAATGCGTCATCGACGCCTCCATGTTGGAGAACCTCGTGACGGACCACAAGCAGCTCCCCGAGGAGGCGAAGCGCGACCTCGTGCTTTCGCTCATCACGCTGAAATACACTCAGTCGAACTCCGTCTGCTACGCCAAGGGCGGGCAGGTCATCGGCGTCGGCGCGGGGCAGCAGTCGCGCATCCACTGCACGCGCCTGGCCGGCAACAAGGCTGACGTGTGGTTCCTGCGCCAGCACCCGAAGGTGCTGGGCCTGCCGTTTAAGCCGGACATCCGCCGCCCGGACCGCGACAACACCATCGACGTCTATATTTCCGAAGACTGGATGGACGTGCTGGAGGACGGCGCGTGGCAGCAGTTCTTCACCGAGCGCCCGGACCCGCTCACCCGCGATGAGAAATCGGCCTGGCTGCGCAAGCAGGACGGCGTCTCGCTCGGCTCCGACGCGTTCTTCCCGTTCGGCGACAACATTGAGCGCGCGCGCCGCAGCGGCGTGCAGTACATCGCCCAGCCGGGCGGCTCCATCCGCGACGACAACGTCATCGACACCTGCAACAAGTACGGCATCGTCATGGCCTTCACCGGCCTGCGGCTGTTCCACCACTGAGGAGGCGCGCCGATGAAATTGCTGGTAGTGGGCGGCGGCGGCCGTGAGCACGCCATTGTGCGCAAGCTGCTGGAAAGCCCCAAGGCCGAAAAGGTCTACTGCGCGCCCGGCAACGGCGGCATCTCCTGCGACGCGGAGTGCGTCAACCTCTCCGCGATGGATACCGCCGGGGTGGTCTCGTTTGCCAAGGAAAAAAAGCTCGACCTCGTCTTCGTCGCGCCCGACGACCCGCTCGCGGCCGGCATGGTCGACGCGTTGGAGGCGGCGGGCATCCCGGCGTTCGGCCCGCGCGCCAACGCCGCAGAGATTGAGAGCAGCAAGGTCTTTTCCAAAAACTTGATGAAGCGCTACGGCATCCCGACGGCGGGCTACGAGGTCTTTTCCGCGCCGCAGGAAGCGCTCGCCTACCTCCGGGCGCAGGACCGTTACCCGGCCGTCATCAAAGCGGACGGCCTGGCGCTCGGCAAGGGCGTTATCATTGCGCAGGACTACGCGCAGGCCGAACAGGCCGTGCGCAGCATCATGGAGGACAAGGTCTTCGGCGCGTCCGGCAACCGCGTCGTCATCGAGGAATTCCTCACGGGGCCCGAGGTCTCCGTTTTGGCGTTCACCGACGGCAAGACCATCCGCCCGATGGTCTCTTCCAAGGACCACAAGCGGGCGCTGGACGGCGACCGCGGCCCGAACACCGGCGGCATGGGTACCGTAAGCCCGAACCCGCACTACGACGCCGCCATGGCGGAGCGCTGCATGCAGACAATCTTCCTGCCCACGGTGGAGGCGATGAACCGGGAGGGCCGCCCGTTCTCCGGCTGCCTGTATTTCGGCTTGATGCTCACGCCGGACGGGCCGAAGGTGATTGAATATAATTCGCGCTTTGGCGACCCGGAGACGCAGGTCGTGCTGCCGCGCCTACGCACCGATTTTGTGGACGTGATCTCCGCCGTGGCGGAAGGCCGCCTGGCGGACCAGCCGGTAGAGTGGAGCAGCCAGGCGGCGGCGTGCGTCGTCATGGCCTCCGGCGGCTACCCGGGCAAATACCGCAAGGGCGTCGAAATCACGGGCCTGGACAGCGCCGGCCAGGCGCCGGGCGTGACTGTGTACCACGCCGGGACGGTGAAGCAGGATGGGAAATTCTACACCGCCGGTGGGCGCGTGCTGGGCGTGACGGCGCTCGGCGATACGCTGGACGAAGCGCTCGCGCGCGCCTATGAGGGCGTGGAGCGGATCCGGTTCGACGGCGCGCAGTGGCGCACCGACATCGGCCGCGTCAAGGCGTAAGGGGTTGGCGGTTTAGGGCGGGAAGCTCCCGGAAACGGGCGCTTCCCGCTTTTCCCCTTCCCGGCCCTGCGCGGGAGGGGAAAAGTTCACAAAAATCGCGGGAACGATTCAGCGCCCTCGCTGAAAGAAAGATTTTTTGCAAAATTTCTGGGAAAACAGTTGACAAATCCGGAAGATCTGGTATAATAAATACCGTTGCTTCGGTAACAAAGATTGCGGAATTGTGTAAGGGTAGCACAGCAGACTCTGACTCTGTATGTCTGGGTTCGAATCCTAGTTCCGCAGCCAGCCCTTCCAATCGGGAGGGCAGATTTCGAGGTGTGGCTCAGTTTGGTAGAGCGCTACGTTCGGGACGTAGAAGCCGGAGGTTCAAATCCTCTCACCTCGACCACGTTTAGCCTGGACGCTTTCCGCGCCCAGGCTTTTTATTATCCCCGGCAAGACGCGTCGGGGAAAACGCTTTACAAAAAACCGGCGAGCGCGTGAGCGGCGCCCCATTGGTTGGACCGCAAGGGGTCCTACGAACGAATGGGGCGCCGTTCCTTTGAAACGCTCGCCGGTTTTTGATTTTTGTCCGCCGCGGTTCCCGCCTCAGCCCGCGATGACGATGGGGACGTACAGCGGCGTGTGCCCGGCCGGCTCAATTTCCAAAATGATGCGCGAATGCGGCGGTACTTCTTCGCCTGCGCGGATGGCGAAATCCGTTTCGGCCAATTCCCCGTCGCTGGCGTACCCGCGGCCGTGGTAGAGGTTTTGGCGGCAATCCACGCTCCAGCCATCCGGGAGGATCCAGCGCAGGTGGTAATGTTTTGACTCGGGGATCTTCGGGTTGTACGTGAGGGAAAGCCGGCCCGTCAGCTCGCCCAGCGGGCGGAGGGTGGGCTCATGGTCGAATTCGACCAGGGCGCGCACACAGAGATTTTCCACCGTGAAGGAATAGGGTTTGCGCGTGCGCAGGCCTTCCGCGAAATCGCGTCCCTTAAGCGCTTCCGGGTCCAGCGTGGAAAAATCATTTTCCGAACCGACGCGGAAGAGTTCTTCGCCCTCAAAAAACCGCTCGTTGCGCGTGCGCAGCGTGACGGGCAGGAGGTTCATCACCGCTTGGGTCAACGCCGTGCAGGTCTCGGGGAAAAGGCCGTGGCCAAACCGCAGGCAGCAGGTCTTGATCTCATCCCCGATGTAGTCGCGCCAATCGGCCGGGATTCCCGCCGTCCCCTGTAGGATGCCGAGGAGAGCCCCGACGGTGGCGGCGGTGCAGTCGGTGTCGTCGCCGCAGTTGACGGCAAGGAGCATCGATTGTTTGAAATCGCACCCCCCGTATAAAAGGCCCAAAATCACATAGCCGATATTCGCCGGGGCCTGGAACCAGCCGAGGTCTTCGCTGTCTTCGACCAGCCGGCGGCGCACGTCCCGCCAATCGGCGCCTTTCTCATATCCTTCCAGCACGATGCGGACGCTCCTTGCCACGCGGCAGTCCTCCGGGATCTTGCTCAGGCCGATCTCGATCAGCTGGCGCAGGTCCGCAATGCCGAAGGCGGCGCTTTCCATCGCGGCGATGAAGATTGCCGCCCAGGTCCCCTCCCCGTAGCCGTGGTCGACGCAGGCGTCTTCATATGCCAAACGGATGGCTTCTTCCACGCGCAGCGGGTACAGGCACGCCCAAACCTCCGTGCGGATCCAAGCGCCGTTGGAATTGCGCCAAAGGCTGTTCGCCAATTCGCCGGAGAGCGGCGGGAGAAAGCCTTCCCGCAAATTGGCCTTGCAGACGCCGTATTCGTTCCAATCCGGGCCGACCCACGCCGTCCAATATTCGCCCAGCGTTTGGGCGTTCACCGCTTCAGGCCCCAGCTCATCCACGGCGCGCAGCCACAGCAGCTGCAGGTCGAGGTCGTCGTTCGGCAGCGGGTCGCCGGGTTTGGTCTGAAAGCCCCGCACGTCCAGCATTTCTTTTGTCCCTTCATAGGGACCGCCAATGGTGCCGCCGATATTCTTGCCGAGCCAGCACGCGTAGATCCTGTCGAAAAGGTACTCCTCCGAAAAGCGAATCATCCGATGTTCCCCCTTGGTCTCACATTTTCTCGCCGGAAGCGGTCCCCCGCTTCTTTTCTTTACCCAAAGGATACTCCGTTCCCAACGCTTTTTTTAGGTCCCTTTTCCCGAAAAAGACGGACGTTAGTTGCAGGCGCCTCGCCCTGCGCTTTTAAAGGGCCGCCTGCAAGGCCTTGAGCCGTTCCATGGCCTTTTCTGTATTTGCTCGGCTGGAAAAGGCCGTCAGCCGGAAATAATGTTCCCCGTTCCTGCCGAAGCCGGACCCGGGCGTGCCCACAATGCCGGCGGTATGCAGGAGGCAGTCGAAGAAATCCCAGGAGGGTTTCCCGCCGGGGCAGCGCAGCCAGAGATAGGGGGAGTTTTTGCCGCCGGTATACCAGACGCCCAGTTCCTCCAGGGCCTGCATGATGACGGCCGCGTTGCGGCGGTAATACGCAAGATTTTCTTTGACTTGCCGCTGCCCCTCCGGGGTGAAAACCGCCTGGGCGCCCCGCTGCACCAGGTAAGACACCCCGTTGAATTTGGTGGCCTGCCGGCGGAGCCACATCTTTTGGAAGCGCATCCCGCCGAAGCACAGCTCCTCCGGCACGACGGTGTACCCGCAGCGGGTCCCGGTGAATCCGGCCGTTTTAGAAAGCGAGCAGAATTCGACGGCGCAGGTCCTCGCACCGTTGATCTCAAAAATGCTCCGGGGCAGCTCCGGGTCCTGGATAAACGCCTCGTAAGCGGCGTCGAACAGGATCAGCGCGCGGCGCTCGTTGGCGTAGTCCACCCAACGCTGAAGCTGGTCCCGGCGGTAGACGGCTCCCGTCGGGTTGTTGGGGGAGCAGAGATAAATCACGTCCGCTGCCAGCGAATCATCCGGAAGCGGCAGGAACCCGTTTGCTTCGGTAGCGGCGGCAAAGACGATTTTCCGTCCGTCCATGAGGTTGGTGTCCACATAGACCGGGTAGACGGGGTCCGGGATGCACACGGTGTTTTCCCGGTCCAGCAGGTCCAGGATATTTCCCAAGTCGCTCTTTGCGCCGTCTGAAATGAAGATTTCATCCACGTCCAGCTCCACGCCGCGCCCGGCGTAATAGCCTTTGACGGCTTCCCTGAGGAAGGCGTACCCCTGTTCCGGGCCGTAGCCGCGAAAGGTCTCCGGCTTCCCCATTTCTTCAGCCGCTTGTTTCAGGGCGTCTACAACGGCGCCGCACAGCGGGAGGGTCACGTCGCCGATCCCCATGTGGAGCAGTTCCCGTTCGGGATGCGCCTTGCGGTACGCGGCGGCCCGGCGCGCCACCTCGGAGAAGAGGTAATTTTCCTGTAATTGCCGGTAATTTTGATTCGGGATCACGTTTCTTCCACCTCACATTCGCAAACGGTTTCCGCCGGGCCCGTCATCAGCACCGTATGGTCCGCCAGCACCTTGACGCGGAGCGTTCCGCCGTCCAGGACCACGGCGAGCTCCGCCCCGGCGGCGCAAAATCCGGCCTGCACCGCGGCGGCCGCAGCGGCGCAGGCGCCCGTGCCGCAGGCCAGGGTGACGCCGCTGCCCCGTTCCCACACGCGCATGCGCAGCGTATGCGGGTCCTTTACCTGCACAAATTCCACGTTGACGCCGCCCGGGAAGGCGGGGTGGCGCTCCAGCGCCTTCCCCAGCGTGTCGAGCGGGGCGTCCTCCGCGCGCGCCACAAAGGAGACCGCGTGGGGGTTCCCCACGGAAACCGGCGTGACGGGAACCTCCCCATAGGCGGTGCGCAGCGTCACGGGGGCGCCCACCGCCGCTTTCCCCATGGAAACGGTCGCTTCCGTGACCTTGCCGTCCCGCGTTTGCAGGGACAAGGTTTTCTCGCCCGACAAGGTCTCAATCTTTAGCTGCCGTTTCCGGGTGTATCCCTTGTCATAGACATATTTCCCGACGCAGCGGATCCCGTTCCCGCACATCAAGGCCTCGCTGCCGTCCGCGTTGAAAATCCTCATCTTGAAATCGGCGGCGTCCGAAGGGGAAATCGTGACAATCCCGTCGGAACCAATCCCAAAATGCCGGTCGGAAAGCCGCCTGGACCATTCCTCCGGATGGTCCAGCTCCCCGAAATAAAAGAGGTAGTCATTTCCCAGGCCGTGCATTTTCGTCCATCTCATGCGGATCCCTCCTGTGATGCGTTTTGCTTTTTGGCGGGCAATTTTCGCTCAAACCGGTCTTTCCTCGTGTCGCTCGGGATGGGCGTCGGGTACCGGCCGTCAAAGCAGGCGCTGCAAAGTTGGCTGCACCCGGCCATGGCGGCGAGCGCCTCAACGGGCAGGTAGCCCAGCGTATCCGCGCCGATGATCTCCGCAATTTCATCCACGGAATGGCGGCAGGCGATCAAATGCTCGCGGGAATCGATATCGGTCCCGTAATAGCAGGGGTGCAAAAAAGGAGGGGAAGAAATCCGCACATGGATTTCCGAAGCGCCCGCCTCCCGGATCAGCTTGACGATGCGGCCGCTGGTCGTCCCCCTGACGATGGAATCGTCGACTAAAACGACGCGTTTTACCTTGAGGTTTTCTTCGATGGCGCTCAGCTTGATCTTGACCTGGTCCAGGCGGAGGGACTGGCCGGGGGAGAGGAAGGTGCGGCCGATGTATTTGTTTTTGATCAAGCCGATGGTATAGGGGACGCCGGATTCCCTGCTGTAGCCGAGGGCGGCGTCCAGGCCGGAATCCGGGACCCCCATCACCACGTCTGCGTCCGCCGGATGGGTTTTTGCAAGGATCTGCCCGGCCCGGAACCGGGCCGCGTGGACGGACACGCCGTCGATCACCGAATCCGGACGGGCAAAATAGATGTATTCAAAGGCGCAAAGGCGTTTTTCCTTCCTGCCGCAGTGCTCCCGGCGGGAGATGACCCGCCCGCCGTCAAAGACCAAGATTTCGCCCGGCTCCACATCGCGCACGGGGACCGCGCCCACCGCTTTCAGCGCAGCGGTTTCCGAGGCGACAACATACAGGCCGTCCTCCGTTTTCCCGTAGCAAAGCGGGCGGAAGCCGTAAGGGTCCCTGGCGCAGAGCAGTTTCTGCGGGGACATCAGCACCAGCGAGTAAGCCCCGTCCAGCGTGTTCATGGCCTTGCTGAGGGCTTCTTCAATGGAGGCGGAGGAAAGCCGCTCTTTTGTGACAACGTAGGCGATGGTTTCCGTGTCGCTGGTGGTGTGGAAAATTGCGCCGGACAATTCCAAGCGGTTCCGAAGCTCGGCCGCGTTGCTCAAGTTGCCGTTGTGGGCGATGGCCATCCTCCCTTTTTGGTGGTTCACCTCCAGCGGCTGGCAGTTGCTGCGGCTGGTCCCTCCGGTGGTGCCGTAGCGGACATGGCCCACCGCAATGGTCCCGTTTGGCAGGGCGGACCAAAGGCCCGGCTGGAAGACCTCGCTCACCAAGCCCAAGTCCTTGTGGGAGGCGAAGACGCCGCCGTCGTTGACCACGATGCCGCAGCTTTCCTGCCCCCGGTGCTGGAGGGCGTAGAGGCCGTAATAGACCACGCTGGTCAGGTCGCATGGATGGGGGGAGATGACGCCGAACACCCCGCATTCTTCATGGATACTCATCTTGCTTCTCCTTTTGCATGGCGGAACGCCGCGCCGATGAACCCGGTGAACAAGGGGTGGGGCCGGTTGGGGCGGCTCTTGAACTCCGGGTGGTATTGCACGCCTATATAAAAGTCTCGGCCGGAAAGCTCCACCGTTTCCACCAGGCGGCCGTCCGGGGAGACGCCGGCAAACGTCATGCCGCACGCTTCCAACGCCTGGCGGTAGGCGTTGTTGAACTCATAGCGGTGGCGGTGCCGTTCGCTGACCTGCGCGGCGCCGTAGCACCTTGCCAAAACGGTGCCCTGCCGGATGACGCACGGGTACGCGCCCAGGCGCAGGGTGCCGCCCTTGTCCACCTCGCCGCTCTGGCCCGGCATGAAATCGATCACCTTGTTCCCGCAGGTTTCGTCAAATTCGCCCGAGTTCGCGTCTGGGATGCCGGCCACGTTCCTGGCGAATTCAATGACGGCAATCTGCATGCCGAGGCAGATGCCGAAGTAGGGCAAGCCGTTCTCCCGCGCATAGTTTGCCGCCAGGACCATGCCTTCCACGCCCCGGCCGCCAAACCCGCCGGGCACGAGGACGCCGTCCAGCCCCGAGAGCGCGTCTGCCGCTGTTTCCGGGGCGAGCTGTTCCGAATCGATCCAATGGATGTTCACACAGACGTTTTGGGAATAGCCGGCGTGGCGGAGCGCCTCGGCAACCGAAAGGTACGCGTCGTGCAGGGCGGTATACTTCCCGACCAAGCCGATCTCCACGGGCTGGTTGCTTTCGTGGATATGCCGCACCAGCTGTTCCCACTCCGCAAGGTCCGGTTCCCTGGCGCGCAGGCCCAGCTCCCGGCAAACAATCTCAGAGAAATGGGAGCGCTCCAGCATCAGCGGCGCCTCGTAAAGGTTCGGCAGCGTCCGGTTTTCAATGACGCAGTCCGGTTTGACGTTGCAGAAAAGGGAAATCTTCTTAAAAATGGATTCCTCCAGCGGCCGGTCGCAGCGCAGGACAATGATATCCGGGCTGATCCCCATGCCTTGCAGCTCTTTTACGGAATGCTGCGTCGGCTTGGATTTATGCTCGCCGGAACCGCTTAAAAAAGGGACCAGCGTGACGTGGATGAACAGGCTGTTCTGCTTGCCGGCCTCCAGGGAAATCTGCCGCGCCGCCTCCAGGAACGGCTGCGATTCGATGTCGCCGATGGTGCCGCCGATCTCCGTGATGACCACGTCGGCGCCGGCTTGCCGGCCTACGCGGTAGACGAACGCCTTGATCTCATCGGTGATGTGCGGGATGACCTGGACCGTCGAACCGAGATATTCGCCCCGGCGCTCTTTGTTCAAAACGTTCCAATACACCTTCCCCGTGGTCAGGTTGGAAAACCGGTTCAGGTCTTCGTCGATGAACCGCTCGTAGTGCCCAAGGTCCAGGTCCGTTTCAGCGCCGTCCTCGGTCACATAGACCTCGCCGTGCTGGTACGGGCTCATGGTGCCGGGGTCTACGTTGATGTAGGGGTCCAGCTTCTGCGCCGCCACTTTGACCCCCCTGGATTTGAGCAGCCGCCCCAAAGATGCGGCGGTAATCCCTTTGCCAAGGCCGGAAACCACCCCTCCGGTTACAAAGATATATTTTGCCGTCCGTTCCTCCATGGTACCTGTCCCTTCCTTTCGGAGATTTTCTTTTTTATGTTCCGCTGGCGCCGTAGTTTGACAGGACACGGGCGGAAGGGTCGTCTACATCGCAGCCCGCCCAATCCTTGTTTGGCATCCAAAAACCGGGGATCATTTGCCCCTGCCCGGGATAGTATTTTTCAAACAATTCCCGGTACAGCAGGGATTCCTTGGTAAACGGCTGCGCGTGGCGGTATGGGCGGCGCTTTTCTTCGAATTCCTCTTCGGTGTAAAGGCGGTCCGCGTACTCCTTGAGGTCCTCCGCCAGGGAATGGCCGACGGCGTCGGAAAAGGCCGCTTTTTCCCGCCAAAGGATTTCGTCCGGGAGATACCCCTTCCCTTCAAACGCGTGGCGGAGCAGGTATTTCCCTTTGTGGTAGTGGTTCCGCTTTTTTTCTGGGTCGACCGCCATGACGTAATGGACAAAGTCCAAATCGCCGAACGGCACCCGCGCCTCCAGTGAGTTGACCGAGATGCACCGGTCGGCGCGCAGGACGTCGTACTGGTGCAGTTCCCGGACCCGCTTTTGCGACTCCGCTTGGAACGCTTCCGCAGAGGGGGCGAAGTCGGTGTATTTGTAGCCGAACAGTTCGTCGGAGACCTCCCCGGTGAGCAAAACGCGGATCCCGGTGTTTTCATGGATCCATTTGCAAACCAAATACATGCCGATGCTGGCGCGGATGGTGGTGATATCAAAGCTCCCCAGCAGGTGGACCACCGTTTCCAGCGAGGCGAGCACATCCTCTTTGCCAATGAGGACCTCCGTGTGTTCGCTGCCGATGAAACCGGCAACCTGCCTGGCATACTTCAGGTCGATGGCGTCTTCGCGCATCCCGATGGCAAAGGTCCGGATGGGTTTCCGGCTCTTTCGCGCCGCAATGGCGCACACCAGGGAGGAATCCAGGCCGCCCGAAAGCAGGAAGCCCACTTCGGCGTCGGACACCAGGCGCTTTTCCACGCCGCGGACCAATTTATCGTGGATGTTTTTGCACACCGTTTCCAAATCGTCGTGGCAAACCGCTTGGACTTCCGCCGCGTCGCAGTAGCGGAAGAAGTTGCCGCCCTGGTAATAATGGCCGGGCGGGAACGGCCGGATCTCTGCGGCCAGCCCGACCAGGTTTTTCGCTTCGCTCGCAAATAAAATGGTCCCGGACGCGTCGTACCCGTAGTACAGCGGGCGGATCCCGAGGGGGTCCCTGGCCGCAACGTACTCTTTGGCCTCCCCGTCGTACAAGATCAGCGCAAACTCCGCGTCCAGCATGGCGAACATCCCCGTTCCGTACTCCCGGTACAGCGGGAGCAGCACTTCGCAGTCGGAACCGCTTGCAAACGAATAGCGCCCGGACAGGCTCTGTTTGATCTTTTCAAAACCGTAAATTTCGCCGTTGCAAACCACATAGCTGCCCGCAAGGTGAAAAGGCTGCATTCCTTCCGGATGCAGCCCCATAATGGCCAGGCGGTGGAACCCGAGCAGCCCCTTTCCCGTGTCGATGATCCTGGTGCCGTCCGGCCCGCGGGAAACGGTTTGCTGAAAGCCGGGGCAAAACGCTTCCATGGTCGCGGTTTCCCCACAATACCCCATAATAGAACACATGGCGCCATTCTCCTACCTTTCCCAGTCGTTTTCCAGCGCCCCCAAGGGCGGGTTTAGCCCTGCGGCGCGCCCTCATGGGGCCCGCTTTTTAGCGGACCCCAAACAGCAGGTCCCCGTAAGTGGGGAACGGCCAATAGGCTTTGGCGGTCCAGATTTCCGCTTCGTCGCAGGGGGCGCGCAGGCCGTCCATTTTCCCCAGCAGCGTGTCGCGGATCTCCGCGGATTCCTCCACCACATTGCGGTGTTGCCCGGCGGTGCGCAGCGCGGCTTCCAGCTCGTCCGCCGCGTGGAAAATCTGCCCGGCCAGGAGGGACAATTTCTTCATCAGGGCGCTCTCATAGGTCACGGACACCTCGCCGGAGACGGATTTCTTGAGCGCCGCGGTTTTGGCAAGCTCTTTGATGTACGATTCCACCGCGGGGGCAATTTCACACCGCGCCATTTCGACCATCGTGTTCGCTTCAATGACAATGGCCTTGCAGTAGTTGTCCAGCGTAATCTCGCAGCGGGACTTCAGCTCCGCCTCTGAGAACACCTTGTGCGAAGTCAGCATCTCCACATTTTTCCGGTCCAGCAGGTGCGGGATGCAGTCGGCGGTGGTGCGGTAGTTCAGGAGGCCCCTCTTCTCCGTGGCTTCCTGAATCCATGCGCCGTCATAGCCGTTGCCGTTGAAGATGATGCGCTTGTGGTCCTTGATGGTCTTGCGGATCATCTCATGCAGGGCGGTTTCGAAATCTTCCGCACCCTCCAGGCGGTCCGCGTAGATTTTCAAGGATTCCGCGACGGCGGCGTTCAGCATGATGTTGGCGCAGGCGATGCTGTTGGAAGAGCCCAGCATGCGGAACTCGAATTTATTCCCGGTAAAGGCAAAGGGGGAGGTGCGGTTTCGGTCCGTCGTGTCCCGTGTGAATTTCGGGAGCACATTCACCCCCAGCTTCATCTGCGTCTTTTCCGCCGCGTTGTAAGGCGCGCCGGTTTCAATGGCTTCCAGAATAGCGCTCAGCTCGTCGCCGAGGAAGACGGATACAACGGCGGGGGGCGCTTCGTTCGCGCCCAACCGGTGGTCGTTGCCCGCGGTGGCCACCGAAATGCGGAGCAGGTCCTGGTAATCGTCCACCGCTTTGAGGACCGCGCACAGGAACAAAAGGAACTGCGCGTTTTCATAAGGGGTTTCCCCCGGCGAGAGCAGGTTCACGCCGGTGTCGGTGATGAGAGACCAGTTGTTGTGCTTGCCGCTGCCGTTCACCCCTGCAAAAGGCTTTTCATGGAGCAGGCACACCAGCCCGTGCCTTGCCGCAACCTTCTGCATGATTTCCATGGTGAGCTGGTTGTGGTCTGTGGCGATGTTGGTGGTGGTGTAAATGGGGGCCAGCTCGTGCTGGGCGGGGGCCACCTCGTTGTGCTCCGTTTTAGCAAGGACGCCCAGCTTCCACAGCTCTTGGTTCAGGTCTTCCATATAAGCTTCGACGCGGGGCTTGATCACGCCGAAATAATGGTCGTCCATTTCCTGGCCTTTCGGCGGCTTTGCGCCGAAAAGGGTCCGCCCGGTAAATACCAGGTCCCTCCTTTGGCGGTACATCTCCCCGTCAATGAGGAAATATTCCTGCTCCGGTCCGACGGAGGTCTTCACACATTTCACGGCGGTATTCCCAAACAATCGGATGATGCGCAGCGCCTGCTTGTTGAGTGCTTCCATCGAGCGGAGCAGCGGGGTCTTTTTATCCAGCGCCTCGCCGCCGTAAGAGCAAAAGGCGGTGGGGATGCACAAGGTTTTCCCCTTTAGGAACGCGTAGGAGGTTGGGTCCCACGCGGTGTAGCCCCTCGCCTCAAAGGTAGCCCGCAGGCCGCCGGAGGGGAACGAGGAAGCGTCCGGTTCGCCTTTAATCAGCTCTTTCCCGGAGAATTCCATGATCACGCCGCCGTCCGGCGAGGGGGAAATAAAGCTGTCGTGCTTTTCCGCCGTGATCCCGGTCAGGGGCTGGAACCAATGGGTGTAATGGGTCGCGCCGCGTTGGACGGCCCAGTCCTTCATTGCGCTCGCTACGGCGTTTGCCACGCGGAGATCCAGGGCCTGCCCCTCGTCGATCGTTTTCCTGAGAGAGCGGTAAACCTCGGAGGACAACGTCGCTTTCATGACCCTGTCGTCAAAAACCTGGCTTCCAAAAAAATCTGCTACTGTTTCCATGGCGGTCGCTCCTTTCCAACAAAAAAAGGCAAAGGCGCCTTCCTTTGGTTTCCCAAAAAGACGCCTTTGCCTTCATGAACTGCATTTTACACCGGTGAAATCCGTTTGTCAAGCCTATATTTGCAATTTTTTCAAAAGATCCATGCATATTTTTTTCAATTGCGCATTGACAAACCCGAAAAAGCGGGGTATGATAGGCGCTAGATGAGCAAAGGCGTTCATTTTGGCACAGAGGCGGTCTGTGCTGAAAGGGGCGCCTTTTTTTCATGATTGAAACGCAAGAAAGGAAAACAGTGGTATGGATACGATGGAAGGCCGCGTGCGGATCCCCTCTGGCTGCGCCATTGCCGCAGTCATCTCAAGGGGCGGCGAAAAAATGACCGGGGAAACCATCATCGAGGCGATGAAGCCCATGCATGACCGTTCCAACGGCTTGGGCGGCGGGTTTGCAGCCTATGGGATTTATCCGGAATACAAAGAGTTTTACGCGTTCCACCTGTTTTTTGACGGGCGCGCCACGCGCAAAAGCTGCGAACAATTTTTGAAGGAACGC
Source organism: uncultured Clostridia bacterium (assembly GCA_944380775.1). GTDB lineage: Bacteria > Bacillota > Clostridia > Oscillospirales > Acutalibacteraceae > CALWKP01. The sequence goes on from CALWIP010000013.1 coordinate 35,891, forward strand.
TTTGAGATCGTGCGGTCTGAGATCCTCCCCACCCGCAAGATCCCCGCGATTACGGACGAGCCGGTCATCTGGCGGTATTTTTTGTCGCCGCTGCGGTCCGTCCTGGCCTCTTTGCAATTGGACGAGAAGGAATTTGTCGCCAGGGTTGTCATGCAGATCAACACCGGGATGCCGGGGGCCTATGTGTTTTCCAGCGGCAAAAATATGGGCGCTTTCAAAGCGGTGGGTTTCCCGGAGGACGTCGGCGCCTTCTACCGGCTGGAGGAATACGAGGGCTACTCTTGGACGGCGCACGGACGGTACCCCACCAACACCCCGGGCTGGTGGGGCGGCGCGCACCCGTTTACCCTGCTGGATTATTCGGTGGTCCACAACGGGGAAATTTCCTCTTATGACGCCAACCGCCGGTTTATTGAAATGTTTGGGTATCAATGCACGCTGCAAACCGATACGGAGGTGATCACTTACCTGATGGATTACTTGCTCCGCAGGCAAAAGCTCTCTTTGCAGGAGGCCGCCAACGTCATTGCAGCGCCCTTCTGGAGCACCATTTCTTCTAAACCCATGGGGGAAGAACGGGAGCGCCTCCAATATCTGCGCACCGTATTCCCCAGCCTTTTGATCACCGGCCCGTTTTCCATTGTATTTGGATTTAACGGCGGCCTCATGGCGCTCAATGACCGCCTGAAGCTCCGCTCGATGGTGACCGGGGAAAAAGGAGACCGGTTTTTCATCGCCAGCGAAGAAGCGGCCATCCGGGCAATGGAGCCGGACGCCCAAAACATCCAGGCTCCCGCCGGAGGCGAAGCGGTGGTCGTAACAGTAAAGGACGGTGCGTTTTGATGCGGATGGAATGGATGGATCCGGAGTTTGAAGTGGTCCGGAACGAAGGCCGGTGCATTGCCTGCCGCGTTTGCGAAGCGGAGTGCGCCAATGAGGTCCACCGGTACGACGCGGGGCGGAAGGCCATGCTGTCGGACGAGTCGAAGTGCGTCGACTGCCACCGCTGCGTTTCCCTGTGCCCCACAAGGGCGTTGAAAATTGTCAAAAATGATTGCGCGCTGCGGGAAAATGCCAACTGGCGGGAAGATACCGTCCGGGAGATTTACAAACAGGCGGGCAGCGGGGGCGTGCTGTTGTCTTCGATGGGAAGCCCGGCCCCCCTGCCGGTTTACTGGGACCGCATGCTGATCAACGCCTCCCAGGTGACCAACCCGCCGATTGACCCCCTGCGCGAACCGATGGAGACCAAAGTGTTCCTTGGGAAAAAGCCGGACGCGATAGAGAGGGACGAAAACGGGAAAATCATCTGCAAGCTGGAGCCGCAGCTGGAGCTTTCCATGCCGGTGCTGTTCTCCGCCATGAGCTACGGCTCCATCAGCTATAACGCCCACAAAGCGCTGGCGCTCGCCGCGCAGGAACTCGGGATCTTTTACAATACCGGGGAAGGCGGCCTGCACGAAGATTTTTACTGCTACGGCGGCAACACCATCGTGCAGGTGGCTTCCGGGCGGTTTGGCGTCCACAAAGCGTACCTGGAGGCGGGCGCCGCCATCGAGATCAAAATGGGGCAGGGCGCAAAGCCGGGCATCGGAGGCCACCTTCCGGGGGCCAAAATCGTCGGGGACGTCTCCCGCACGCGGATGATCCCAGAAGGCTCCGACGCCATTTCTCCCGCGCCGCACCACGACATTTACTCCATTGAAGATTTGCGGCAGCTGGTCTTCTCCTTAAAAGAGGCAACCGAATACCGCAAGCCGGTCATCGTCAAGGTTGCGGCGGTCCACAACATCGCCGCCATTGCCAGCGGGATTGCCCGGAGCGGCGCAGATATGATCGCCATCGACGGCTTCCGCGGCGGTACCGGTGCGGCACCCACCAGGATCCGGGACCATGTGGGCATCCCCATTGAATTGGCCCTCGCTGCGGTGGACAGCCGCCTGCGGGAAGAGGGGATCCGGAATAACGTCTCCATCTTAGCGGGCGGCAGCATCCGCAGCTCCGCAGACGTGGTAAAAGCCATCGCCTTGGGCGCAGACGCCTGCTATGTCGCCACCGCGGCCCTGCTGGCGCTGGGGTGCCATCTTTGCCGCGCCTGCCACACCGGCAAATGCAACTGGGGCATTGCAACCCAGCGGCCGGAGCTTGTGAGGCGGCTCGACCCCGAACGCGGGAGCGAACGCCTGGTCAACCTGATGACCGCTTGGAAGCGTGAAATCAAAGAATTGATGGGCGGAATGGGCGTCAACTCCATTGAAGCGCTGCGCGGGAACCGCCGGATGCTCCGCGGGATCGGCCTGACCGGCAAGGAATTGGAAATCCTCGGGATTTCCCATGCCGGCGAATAAACGGCCCTTGCACCCGCTGGTCTTTGGGGACGGCTTTTTACCGTTTTTTTGCAAAAAAACGTAGAGAAAAATCCGGAAGGGTGGTAGAATAAAATGCGAATTGATGCAACGGGGATGGATTTCCAAACGCTGAACCGGAAGCTCCGCCAGGCGGATACCGAATACCAGATTTCCGGCTGCTGCGGGCAGCGGTTCATCGCTGCCGGGATGGACCGGAAACGCATCGCCATCGACGGGATCCCCGGCAACGCTCTCGGCGCTTACCTGAACGGCGCTACCATTGCGGTGCATGGCAACGCGCAGGACGCCGTTGGGGACACGATGAACGCAGGGGCCATTCTGATCTACGGCAATACCGGCGACGCCGCAGGATATGCGATGCGCGGCGGGAAAATCTATATAAAGGGCAACGCCGGGTACCGCGCAGGCATTCATATGAAGGAATATCAGGAAAAGGTCCCCGTCATGATCATCGGCGGAACGGCCGGGAGCTTCTTGGGGGAATATCAAGCCGGGGGAAGGATCCTTGTGCTGAACCTTCTGGAAAGCGGGCGGAACATTGCCGGTAACTTCCCCTGCACCGGCATGCACGGCGGGAAGGTTTTCTTCCGGGGGAAGGCCGAGGGCATTGCGTTCCCGCGCCATGTCTGCGTGCGGGAGGCAACCCCGGACGATTTGGAACCGGTTAAAAAAGACCTGGCAGAATATTGCAGGCTGTTCCATTACGACTGCGCGGCGGTTCTGCACGCGCCGTTTACGGTGGTGACGCCGGACAGCAAAAACCCCTACAAGCAGCTGTATGTGGCAAATTAAAAGAAAGCGGGGATTGTGGTGAAATGTTCAAAAGATGAAGTGATGCAGTATGTCCGGGAGGACGACGTCAAATTTATCCGGCTGGCCTTCTGCGACGTTTTTGGGAAGCAAAAAAACATTTCCATCATGGCGGAGGAGCTCCCCCGGGCTTTTGAACATGGCATTGCGTTCGACGCTTCTTCCATCAAAGGGTTTGGGGACGAAACCCACTCGGACCTCTTCCTCCATCCGGAAAGCGAGACGCTGTCCGTCCTGCCGTGGCGCCCGGAACATGGCAAAGTGGTGCGCATGTTCAGCAAGATTACCTACCCGTCCGGCGAAATCCATGAATGCGACACCCGGAGCCTTCTCAAACGGGCCGTGCAGGAGGCGGAAAAAGAGGGCGTTTCCTTTTCGTTTGGCGCAGAACAGGAGTTTTACCTGTTCCTGCTCGACCAGAACGGGAAGCCGACCAAAGAGCCTTATGACGAAGCCGGGTATATGGACATTGCGCCGGAGGACCGGGGCGAAAATGTCCGTAGGGAGATCTGCCTGACTTTGCAGCAGATGGGGATCCATCCGGAAAGCTCCCACCACGAGGAAGGCCCGGGGCAGAATGAAATTGACTTCCGGTATTCCGACCCCCTCGCCGCGGCAGACCAGGCGGCGACCTTTCAGACGGTTGTCAAAACCGTCGCCCGCCGCAACGGCCTCCACGCCGATTTTTCCCCCAAGCCGGTCGAAAATCAGCCGGGCAACGGCTTCCATATCAACCTCTCTGTCAAGGCGGACGGCGGCACGGACCTGCTGCCCCAGGTGATTGCGGGGATTTTAAGCAAGGCGGCGGAAATGACGGCGTTCCTGAACCCGCTTCCCGCCTCTTACCTGCGGTTTGGGCGGGAGAAAGCCCCCCGGTATATTTCCTGGTCAAGCGAGAACCGGAGCCAGCTCATCCGCATCCCGGCGGCGGCGGGGGAATACCGGCGCGCCGAACTGCGTTCCCCGGACCCGGCGGCCAACCCGTACCTCGCGTTCGCCCTCATGATCGACGCCGGTTTATACGGGATCCGGAACCGGCTGGAGTTGCCCCCGGCGGTGGATGAGAACCTTTACCGCGCGCACCCGGATGTTTTGAACAGATTGCAGAGGATCCCGTATACCCTGGAGAAAGCCTGCGAGCAAGCCCGGCAGAGCGAATTTATCCGCGCGCACATTCCGGCGGCTGTTTTAGAGAGCTATTGCAGCCGGCAATGAACAGGCGGGAAGAGGGAGGGGTAGAGATGAGCTTGAAAGAACGGAGTTACAGCGTGCTGGTGGTCTCCGGTTCCGAAAAATTCAACACGGCGTTTGCCGCCTTGCTCCCTCCTTCTGAATACCAGCCGGCACACATTGCCGCAAGCGCGAGCGAAGGCAAACGCTGCCTGGCAGAGCGCTCCTTTGACTTTGTCATCATCGACCTCCCTCTGCCCGGCGAATCCGGGATCCGTTTCGCCCTTGACTGCTGCCGTTCCCCGGCAACTGTGGTCTTTGTGCTTGCCAGGAATGACGTTTACGAGGAGCTCTACGATAAAATGGTCAGCCACGGGATTTTTTCTTTACCCAAACCCACTTCCCGCGCGGCGCTGGCCCAGGCGCTGCGCTGGATGGCGAGCGCGCGGGAACGCCTGCGGGCGCTGGAGGAAAAAACGCTTTCCGTCGAAGAGCGGATGGAGGAAATCCGCACGGTCAACCGGGCGAAATTTTTGCTGATCAGCGAATTAAAAATGACGGAGCCAGCCGCTCATCATTACATAGAAAAATATGCGATGGACCGCTGCATTTCAAAGAAGGACGCCGCGCAGGACATTATTCAAAAGTATTCTTAAAGGGCGCAAGCCAGCTGCCCGCCCGCCTTTTCCAAGACCGCCGGGCAAAAAATAACGCAGGCCTTGCGGTCTGCGTTATTTGGGCGTGGCACTTTCGATGCCGCACAAAGAAAGTATATTTTATTTTTTTAACTGCATATTTCAATCTCTACGGGGTCGCCGTCCTTATCACAAAGTTCCTGAAACTCTTCTAAAATCCCCTTCATGGTTTGAACGCTGGCACGCAACTCTTTGGATACGGAATCTCCCCCTACTACGATTACTTTGTCTGCATCACACTCACTTCGTAATAAATCCCAAAACGCATCCC
>CALWIP010000014.1 GCA_944380775.1 uncultured Clostridia bacterium
ACTTGGCTGGAGACGGCCCGGGACAATAGGAAGACGCCAACATTTTATATTCCTCCATAGCTCAGTCGGTAGAGCGCATGACTGTTAATCATGATGTCACTGGTTCGAGCCCAGTTGGGGGAGCCAAAGCGGAGTAGGGTGCTACTCCGCTTTTTTGCGTTTTGGCTGAATAGGCGCTTTTACGCTGAAAATGCCCGGCAGTTCCCCGCCGGGCATTTGCTTTTTTAGAACAGCACCGGCATGCCGGCGGGTTTGCGGTAAAACACGGAGCCAAACGGCGCGCACGGGTTGTGGACCTGGCATTCCGCCATCCAGGGGAGGGCGTCTGCGCCGCGCGTGCCGCAGAGCAGCGCGGAGAGCGCCGAGACAGGCAGCGTGAGGTCCGCGCCGCCTTCCACGGGGCGCACCTCGTTTTCCCGGCCCTGCGCAAAGCGCAGCTCCCACACGCCGTTGTTTCCCTTTAAAAGCGGGTCCGTGACGGCCAGCGTCAGCTTGCCTTGCCCATGGCAGCGGCAAAGGCGCAGCGCTTTTGGCACGTCCAAAAGGCGGATCATCCCGTTGGGCGAGAGGCGGCAGGAGACGCCGCCGCCGTCTTGCAGCAGCGCACGGACTGGGAACTCCGCGGGCGTGCAGAAGCGCAGCGTGCGGTAGCGCGGCGGCAGGGTTTCCGCCACAAACGAGAGCAGCGAACGGAAGGCCCGCGGCGTTGTGGCGAGGAAATCGTTGTGCGCGGCCCAGTCGCGGCTCGCATCCAGGACGCCGCTTTCCGCGCGCTTGGCGAGCAGGAACCCCTCCGCTTCGCCGTCCGGCGCGTACCAGACGAATAAATACCGCTTTTGCTGCCAGAAATCCTCGTTTAATTTGCGGTCGAACCGGTCTTTCGCCGGCGCGGCGTTGTAGCCGGCGTACATCCGCTCTGCAATAGTTGAAACGACGGAAGTATCGTCGCCGGGGAAGAGCTGCGCCACGCGACCGCCGTCCTGCGCGCGCGCCACGCCGGCAAGCGGCACGGTCCACTCGCAGACCTCCTCGGCCATTTCATAGCCGAAGCGGCGGTAGTACGCCTCGTTGAACGGGTAGAGGTACGAGAGCAGGAACCCCTCGTCCCGCAGGGCGGCGAGCGCGGCGGCAAACGTCTCCCGCACGGCGCCGCGGCGGCGGTAGGCGGGCAGCGTCGCCACGTTAGCAATGCCGCAGAGCATCTGCTGCGTGCCCTCAAACCAAACCGGCATGCGGTGCGCCTCCAAAATGCTGCACAGCACGCCGTCTGGCGCAAACGCGCCCCAGCGTTCCCGCAGGCCGTCGCCGCCGGGCGCTTCCAGCGGGGCGTTCTGCCGCTGCACGGTTGCCGGGTCTTCCTCGTACGCGGCCGACTGCACGTGGTTTGCAAGCCGGATTTCTTCCCCCTGTAAGCGGTGGATTTCCATGGGAACCCCTCCTTGCCGGGCGGTTCCTTTTGCCGGTCCCGCCTCTTTTGGAGCTTATTCTAGCATGGCGGGGGCGCGCCCGTCAAGGCGCGGGGAGGGACCGGACAAATCGGCTGGAATACCATCCTGTACATGTCGGCCATTGCCGGCATCGACCAGGAGCTGTATGAGGCCGGCGCGGTCGACGGCCTCGGCCGCTGGGGCATGGTTAAGCACATCACCATCCCGAGCATCCTGCCGACCATCGTGCTGCTGTTCATCCTGGGCATCGGCGGCATTTTGAACCTCGGCTACGAGCAGAACCTCTTGATCGGCCAGCCGACCACCCGTGAATATTGGGATATCATCGACACCTACGTCTACCGCTACGGCATCCAGATGGGCCGCCACTCCTTCGCCATTGCGGTCGGCTTGATGAAGTCGGTCATCGGCCTCATCCTTGTGTTCGCCAGCAACACCATCGCCAAGAAGACGATGGATATGTCGATTTTCTAAGGAGGGGGACGCCATGACATCTAGGACAAAACTGGTCAAGCAGACCGTCGGGAGCCGGGTTTTCGACGTGGCGAACGTCGTCATCATGCTGCTTTTGATCTTCGTGATGGTTTACCCGTTCTGGAACCAGCTCATCATCTCGCTCAACGACGGCATCGACGCCCAGCGCGGGGGCCTCTACTTCTGGCCGCGCGTGTTCACCCTGAGCAACTACGACTACATCCTCAAGTCCAACGGCCTGCTCAGCTCGGTCGGCTGGTCCATCGCCCGCGTGGTGTTCGGCACCGTCACCAAGCTGGTGGTCAGCGGCTTTGTCGCTTACATTACCACGGTAAAGTTCTTCTCGTTCCACCGCCCGCTGCGCACCATGTTCATGATTACCATGTACGTCTCCGGCGGTATGATCCCGATCTACCTGTGGTACCAGAAGCTCGGCCTGCTGGAGAGCTTCACCGTCTACTGGCTGCCCACCCTCATCAGCGCGTATGAGATGATGATCATCGCGTCGTACATCGAGGGCCTGCCGGAAGCCGTCACCGAATCCGCCCGCATTGACGGCGCGCGCGAAATCACCATCTTCTTCCGCGTGGTCGCGCCGCTTTGCATCCCGGTGTTCGCCGCGCTGGCCGTCATGGTCGCCGTCGGCCACTGGAACTCCTGGTTCGACGTCATGATCTACAACCCGTCCGGCCGCTTTGACACCTTGCAGATGCTCCTGCGCGACATCCTGATCGAGTCCGACAAGATCAAGGAACTCATGCAGGACTCGATGGTCGGCGCCGACGCGGTGAAGAGCCAGGCGTCCCGCATTTCCACCCAGTCCATGCGCGCCGCGACGACGATGATCGTCACGATCCCGATTGTCTGCGTGTACCCGTTCTTCCAGAAATACTTCGTCAAGGGTATTTCCATCGGTGCGGTCAAGGGCTGAGCGGACCCCTTCTTTTGGAGGCGCACGCCGCCGCCCGGCGGGAGGCGGGCGGCGGCGGTCACTCATAAATTCCAATTTGGATTTTGATTCAGAAAGGATGGTAGTAAAACGTGAAAAAAATGAAACAGCTGCTGGCGCTGGCGCTGGTTGCTGCCATGGCGTTCTCCGCGGTTGCCTGCAGCGGCGGCGAAGAGGCCTCTAGCGGCGCCGAGGGCGGCTCCTCCGGCACGACTTCCGGTACGGAAGGCGGCGAAGAGGGCGGCGAAACCTCCGGCATGGCGATGACCGGCGAAGTGAATAAGTACGGTTGGGAAATCCCGGAGGAGACCCTCACGTTCTCCTATTACTATGGCGACGACGCGACGATGGACCAGGCGGAGGAAGACGAGCGCCTGGCGGATGTCGACGCCGCGCTGGCCGACGAGTTCAACGTCTCGATCGACCGCATTGTGTACAAGCAGGACGCCACCGAGCGCCTGAACCTGATGCTCGCGTCCGACGACTACCCGGATGTCATCTCCGGCATGACGGACGAAATGGCTGAAATCTTCATCGACCAGGGCCGCGCCATCCAGCTGGACGACCTGCTCGACCAGTATGGCCAGAACATCGTCGAGGGTTTCGGCAACTACCTGAACCTCATGCGCGATGAAGAAGGCAACATCTACAAGCTGGCGCACTCTTGGGGCCACACCACCGACGTCATGGGCCGCGACTTCGCGATCCGTTGGGATATGCTCCAGGAAGCCGGCCTGCCGATGTACGACAGCTTTGAGAGCTACTACGAGACCGTGAAGAAGCTCGTTGAGCTCAATCCGACCAACGACGCCGGCGAGAAGACCTACGGCTTCACCGCGTTCAGCGAGAAGGGCGAAGAATTCTACAAGACCCCGCTGGCCTACCTCGGCTTCTTCGGCGTGGGCGGCGGCACCAACACCAGCGGCGGCACCATCACCCACTACTACAAGCAGGCGGATGACGGCACCCTGACCTACTGGGTTGACACCGACGAGGGCCTCGAAGTCGCGAAGTACATCAACCGCTTCTGGCGCGACGGCCTCATCGACCCGGACTTCCAGACCAAGGACTATGACTCCGCCCTGGCGTTCATGTCCAACGAGCGCGTCGTGGGCAACATCGGTACCTGGTGGCACAGCTATGTCGGCGGCTATCAGGTGTGGATGTCCACGGAGCCGGAGACCTGGACGATTGATAAGCGCATGCAGTGCGTCACCTTCGAAGAGACCGACGCGACCCCGGCGCTCATCACCGACAACTTCATCCGTACCACCCGCTGCATCATCACCGACAAGTGCGCGAACCCGGAAGGCGTCATGCGCTATTGGAACTGGGAAGTCACCCCGCTGGGCGTGGCGTTCACCTCGATGGGTCCGGAAGGCGAAGACCGTCCGTGGCACATCAACGACGAGGGCCTCATCGAAGTCAACGAGATGTACTGGTATGGCAACCCGGACGACCCGACCTTCCTGTGGGATAGCTGGGAAGAGGATATGGGCAGCTTCAACTACTGGATGATGTCCCCGGGCTACACGCCGGAAAGCCGCGTTGACAACCCGGCCGAAGGCTGGGCTTCCCCGGTTGCGCAGGTCAACGCTTGGGACCTGATCCCGGACTACAGCGAACTCGACGAGGACCGCATGGCGGAAGGCCAGATCATCAACCGCCTGAACTCTGAGACCTCCAAGGCGTACCTGTGGGATTCCACCCTGTGGACCATCTCCTTCTCTGCGGATTCTCCGGAGCGCATCATCAACCAGGATATCGCTGACCACATTGCCAGCGCCTGGCCGATGATCGTCATGGCGGACACCGAGGAAGAATGCGAAGAGCTCTTCCTGCAGATGCGCGACGACCTGCACTCCATTGGCCTCGATGATCTCGTTGCGTTCCAGCAGGAGACCCTCGACACCAATACCGCGAAGTTCGAAGGCACCTATTGGGATTAATCCCATCCCCGGCCGGGTTCCCGGCTGGAAAGTTTTGACGTGATCCCGCGCGGGAGGGGGCTGACCTCCTGAGGCCCCTCCCGCGCTCTCTTTTTCCCCGCCAAACGGGCGGGAGTGTTCCTAAAAATTCCATCTTTTTTTGCCTGATCTTGTCAGACCACCGACGTATTTTAAGACGAAATTTTTTAGGAAAGGCAGGGGTTTTTGATGAAAAAGGGCAAACAATGGGTTGCGGCGCTTTTGGCGCTGGTTTTGGCGCTTTCCACGGCGGCTTGCAGCGGCGGCGAGGAGACCGCCAGCGGCACGGAAAGCGGCGCTACCTCCGGCGCGGCTTCCGGTACGGAAGGCGGCGAAGAGGGCGGCGAAACCTCCGGCATGGCGATGACCGGCGAAGTGAACAAGTACGGCTGGGAAGTCCCGGAGGAGACCATCACCTTCACGTATTATTACGGCGACGACGCGACGCTGGACCAGGCGGAGGAAGACGAGCGCCTGGCCTATACGGACGAAGTCCTGCTCGAGGAATTCAACGTGGACATCAACCGCATCGTCTATAAGCAGGACCCGGTGGAGCGCCTGAACCTGATGCTCGCCTCCGACGATTACCCGGACGTCATCTCCGGCATGCCGGACGACATGGCCGAGATCTTCATCGACCAGGAGCGCGCCATTGACCTGACGGACCTGCTCGACCAGTACGGGCAGAATATCGTCGAGGGCTTCGGCGATTACCTCAACCTCATGCGCGCCGAAGACGGCCGGATCTACAAGCTGGCGCATTCCTGGGGCCACACCACCGACGTCATGGGCCGCGACTTCGCCATCCGCTACGACCTGCTGCAAAAGGCCGGCCTGCCCATGTACGACAGTTTTGAGACGTACTACGAGGCGGTCAAGACCATCGTAGAGCAGAACCCGACCAACGCGGCCGGCGAAAAGACCTACGGCATCACCGCGTTCAGCGAGAAGGGCGAGGAATTCTACAAGGCCCCGCTGGCCTACCTCGGCTTCTATGGCGTGGGCGGCGGCACCAACACGAGCGGCGGCACCATCACGCACTTCTACAAGCAGAATGACGACGGCAGCATCACCTATTGGGTGGATACCGAAGAAGGCCTCTATGTGGCCAAATACATCAACCAATTCTGGCGCGACGGCCTCATCGACCCGGATTTCCAGACGAAGGACTACGATTCCGCGCTGGCGTTCATGTCGAACGAACGCGTTGTCGCGAACATCGGCACCTGGTGGCACACCTACGTCGGCGGCCACGGCGTCTGGTCCATTACGGACCCGGATTGGACCATCGACAAGCGCTTCCAGTGCGTCACGTTTGAGCAGACCGACGCCACCCCGGCGCTGATCTCCGACAACTTCATCCGCACCACGCGCTGCATCATCACCGACAAGTGCGCAAACCCGGAAGGCGTCATGCGCTACTGGAACTGGGAAGTCACCCCGATGGGCGTGGCGTTCACCTCGATGGGCCCGGAGGGCGAGGACCGCGCCTGGAGCATCGACGAGGACGGCAACTGCAAGGTCAACGAGATGTACTGGTACGGCAACCCGGACGATTCTTCCTTTGACTGGAACACCTGGGAAGAGGAAATGGGCAGCTTCAACTACTGGATGATGTCCCCGGGCTACACGACGGAGAGCCGCGCGGACAACCCCTCCGAAGGCTGGGCGGACCCGGTGGACCTCGTCAACGCCTGGGACCTGATCCCGGATTATACGCAGCTGGACCAGGACCGTCTGGCGGTCGGGCAGCTCATCAACATGTATAACGCGGAGACCTCCGAAGCGTACCTGTGGGACCAGACCCTGTGGACCATCTCGTTCGCGGCGGATTCCCCGGAACGCATCATCAACCAGGATATTGCAGACCACATCGCGAGCGCGTGGCCGCTCATCGTCATGGCGGACACCGAGGAAGAATGCGAAGAGCTCTTCCTGCAAATGCGCGACGACCTGCACTCGCTGGGCCTCGACGACCTCGTCGCCTACCAGCAGCAGACCCTGGACACCAACCGCGCCAAGATGGACGGCTCTTACTGGGAATAAGGCTCCCAAAAGCCCGTCTTTCCGGAAAAGCGCCCGCGGGGGAACGCCCCGCGGGCTGCCCCGGGCGCTCCCTGCAAAAAGGCCGCCGCGCAGGCCGCGGCCCTTTTGGAGCGAGCGGTTCCAGGCGGCGTCCCGCCGCCTGTCGCATCCATTTGGTCTTTTTTGTTGAACGCGGCGCGCTTTCCCCGCGCCGCACGCACGGCCCGCACCGCCCTCCCTTCCGCGGTGCGGGCCGTTTTTCCGCAGACGGTCCGGCAAAAAGCCGGAAGATCATAAAAAAAGGCGCGCTGCGCCGCATTGCAAGGGGGTTTCATTGCATGGAAACGCTGCGGGAGCTTTCGCTCTCCCAAATCAAGGTCACCGGCGGCATGCTGGCGGATTACCAGAAGCTGATGGTGGAGGAAATGGTGCCGTACCAGATGGAGATTGCCAAAACGGGCGGCGAGCTGGACACGCTGCGCCGCGCCGCCGGCTACTGGACGGAGGAACGCACCGGCCCGGAACAGATGTCTGACTTCGGCAAGCTGCTCGAAGCCGCGGGGTATTCGCTGCTGCTGCGCGAGGACGAGGGCCTGCGCCGCGACGTGGAGGAGATTGTCTCGCTGCTGCGGCAGGCGCAGCTTGCCGACGGCTACCTGCACCCGCGCATGGTGTCCAAGCGCCCGGCGGACCGGTTCCTTTCGCTTTTAATGTCCCACGAGATGTACGCGCTCGGCCATTTCATCGAGGGCTTGCTCGCCTGCGCGGAAGCCGGCGTCCCCGGCGCGCAGGCATGCGCCGAAAAGATCGGCGACTGCCTGTATGAGCGGTTCGGCCGCGGCCCGGGGCAGATCTGCGGCTACGACGGCCACCCGGAGGTGGAGCTGGCGCTCTACCGCCTGTACCGCGCCACGGGCAAGCAGGAATATCTCGACGTGATGAAGTTCTTCGTCGACGAGCGCGGCCAATGCGGCGAAGGCCACCCGCATTATTATGATTGGGAACAGGAGCGGAATACCCGGAAATTCGGCAAGCCGGTGCTCGGCGACCTCGCCCGCTGGGCGGACCGCCACCGCCCGTACTGGGGCCGCTACGAATATTTCCAGGCGCACGCGCCTGCGCGCCAGCTCACCGAGCCGGTGGGCCACGCCGTGCGCGCCACCTATTTCTACTGCGGCATGGCGGACCTCGCCGCCGAAACGGACGACGCGGAGCTCGCCGCCGCCTGCCGCCGCCTTTGGGAAAATTTCCAGCGCGGCAACGTCTTTTTGAACGGCTCCATCGGCCAGGAGGGCTTCTGGGAGGGCATCGGCCGGGCGTACGACCTGCCGAACGACATCACCTACAACGAGACCTGCGCGGCCATCGGCCTGTTCCTCTTTGCGCACCGCATGCTGCGCATGGACCCGAAGGGCTGCTACGGGGACCAGATGGAAAATTCGTTCTACAACACGGTCCTCGCCGGCACCGGCCTGGACGGCCGCCATTATTTCTACTGCAACCCGCTGGAGGTCTGGCCGGATTCGCTCTACCGCTACGACAAGATGCACATCCTCTCGCGCCGCTACGAGTGGGACAGCGTGCCGTGCTGCCCGCCGAACGTGGCGCGCCTGCTCGGCGAGATTGCCCAGTTCACGGTGCTTGCCCGGGAGGACGGCCTCTGGGTGAACCTTTACGGCAGCGTGCGCGGCACGGCGCAGCTCGCCTGCGGCGAAATCCCGTTCGAGATGGAGACCCGCTACCCGTGGGAGGGCCGGGTGCGCTTCTGCGTGCAGGGCGCAGGGCGCTTTGCGCTGCGGTTCCGTATCCCGGCTTGGTGCCGGAAGTGGTCGCTGCGCGTAAACGGCGAAACGGTGGACGCCCCGACGGAAGACGGCTTCGCCTGCGTGGAGCGCGACTGGCAGCCGGGCGACTGCGCCGCGCTGGAGCTGGAAATTGTCCCGCGGCGGGTGTACGCGGACCCGCGCGCGTACCATTTGGCGAACCAGGTGGCCGTCATGCGCGGCCCGCTGCTCTACTGCGCGGAGGAAGTGGACAACGGCCCGCTGCTCTCCGGCATTACGCTGCCGGAGGACGCGCCGCTCACCGAGCGCGCCGAGCCGGACCTGCTGGGCGGCGTGGTCACGGTTTCCGCCCCGGCGCGCAAGCTGGCGCAGGACGGCGGCCCGCTCTACCGCGGGGAGCCGCCGCGGCGCGAGGACATCACGCTCAAGCTCATCCCCTACTACGCGTGGGCCAACCGCGCGGAAGGGGAGATGCGCAGCACGTTCTACAGAGGGTAACCCGCCGGGAACCCCGTTCTTCCCCAAAAGCCAATCCCCCCGGCCTCCGGGGGGATTTCCCCTGCGGCTTTCTCAATTTTGAAATAGAAAAAGGCCGTTGCGGCGGCCTTTTTGCATGGTGCGGGGGTTATTCGGAATCCAATTTGAGCACGCTCATGAACGCCTCCTGCGGCACTTCGACAGAGCCGAGCTGGCGCATGCGCTTTTTGCCTTCCTTCTGCTTTTCCAGCAGCTTCTTCTTGCGGGTGATGTCGCCGCCGTAGCATTTCGCGAGCACGTCCTTGCGCAGGGCCT
>CALWIP010000015.1 GCA_944380775.1 uncultured Clostridia bacterium
ACCCCCATATAACCGGAAACCATTGAATCTCAAGGGTTTCCGGGCTTTTTGATTGAATTGTTGTTTCCCTACATCGAGGGGGATTACCTCCGTTTGCTGGCGCTCCCAGCTGAGCTATACCCCCGAAGATTCTGTTTTTGCGGCCTCTCTTGACCGCTTGATTATCATACCACAACCGGGCAAGAAATGCAAGTGTTTTTTTCAATTTTTTTATTTCCGCCTCTTCCATTTGAATTCTTCCGGTTTCTCTGCTACAATATAAAGAAAATGCCCCGCCGCTGGAAAGCGCCCAACCGGGGCAAACTTGAAAAGAGGAGTTTTTCCCTATGGACAGTGCCTCATTGGTCCAAATTGCCGCCATCCTGTTTTGCCTTGCGCTTTCCGCCTTTTTCTCTGCCTCGGAAGCGGCCTTTCTCTCGCTGACGCCTGCCCGCGTCAAGGCAGACGCGCAGCGTGGGAACCGCCGGGCGTCGCTGGTGCTCTCGTTGCTGGCGCAGAAAGACCGGCTTCTCTCGACCATTTTGCTCGGGGATGTCGCCGCCAACGCTGTGGCTGCCTGCCTCGGCGTGCTTCTGTTCTCCCGGTATATGCCGCGCTTTGGCGCGCTTGCCGCCGCAGTTTTGATGACGCTGGTAATCCTGCTCGTGGGTGAAATCTCCCCTAAAGCCGCGGTGGAAGAATCCCCTGAGTCGTTCGCCATTTTCGCCGCGCCACTGCTGCAGTCTGTCACCACGATTTTCACACCGCTGAGTTTCCTTGCTTCCTGCTGGAAAAAGCTGCTGCTAAAGCTGCTGCGGCAGACGGAAGAAAACAAGGTGACGCCGGAAGAACTCAAGCTGCTGGTCGACGAGGCGCAGCACGAGGGGGAAATCGACGAGCGCAACGGCGAATTGATCATCTCCGCCATTGAGTTCAATTCGATGGAGGCATACGACATCCTCACGCCGCGGGTGGACATTGTCGCAGTGGAAGAAAACGATTCGATGGACGCCGTCAGCATGGAATTCCTCTCGCACAGTTTTTCCCGGCTCCTGGTCTACCGCGAGACGGTCGACCGCATCGTGGGGATGATCCATGAAAAGGATTTCTACCGCGCCCTCCACCAAGGGAAGACGTCCATTGAGAGCATCTTGAAAAAAGTCGTGTACATCACCGGCAGCATGAAGATTTCAGACCTGCTGCGGCTTTTACAGCAGACCAGCACCCACGTCGCCGTTGTAGTGGATGAATTCGGCGGCACCGAAGGCATCGTCACGATGGAGGACATCCTGGAGCAGCTGGTCGGCGATATTTGGGACGAAAACGACACGGTCATCCAATATTTCCAAAAGCTGGACGATAAGACGTACTTGGTCGCGGGACGCACAAACCTGGAGGAGATGTTCGAGGAATTCCACCTAAACCGCGCCAAGGCGGAGTACGACTCCGTCACGGTGAGCGGCTGGGTGATGGAACAGCTCGGGAAGATCCCGGCGGCGGGCGACCGCTTTACATTTGAAGGCGCGCGCTTCACCGTGACGCAGACCGATAAGCGCCATGTATTGCAGGTGCAGGTCAAGCTGCCAGCCACGCAGGAGGGCGCCGCGGACGCAGAAGCGGCCGCCAGCGAACCCTGATTTTTCCGAAACACAAGCCCGGCGTCTTTCCTGTTTGGAAAAACGCCGGGCCCTTGTTTTTTGTTAAGCGTTGTCCTCCGCGCCGCTCTGCGGGAGGGCGGGCGTAACATACACGGTGTGGTACTGCACATAGACCACCATGCCGGGCTTTGCGCCCTGCGGCTTGCTCACGTGCCGGACCTGTGTGTAGTCGACCGGCACCTGGGAGGAATCCCGCGCCTTGCTGTGCCAAGCGGCGATGCGCGCCGCCTCCAAAACAGCCGTGTCGCTCACCGGTTTCCCTCCGGAAACAATGATGGTGTGCGAACCGGGGATATTTTTTGTGTGGAGCCAAATGTCGTAATTGTTCGCTTCTTTGAGCGTGAGGCGGTCGTTTTGCCGGTTGTTGCGGCCCACGAGGATGCGGAACCCATCCGACGAGGCAAATTCAAGCGGCGCGCTCGGTTTTTCCGGGCGCTGCTTCCCCCGCACGGCTTTGAGGTACCCCTGCTCGCGCAGCTCCTGGCGAATCTCGCCGAGCTCTTTTTCCGTTTCGGCGCGGCTCAATTCGTCGAGCACCGTTTCCAGATATTGCAGCTCCTGTACCGCCTGGGCAATCTGCTCGGTTAATTTTTCCTCCGCTGTGCGCGCCTTCCGGTATTCTTTATAATATTTCTGCGCGTTCTGTGCCGCGGTTAGCGCCGGATCCAGGCGGATTTTCACCACCGGCTGTGTTTCCTCATAGAAATTGCAGAGTTCCACCTCGCGCGCGCCCTTCGGCACCTGGTACAGGTTCGCGTTGAGAAGGTCGCCCGCCACGCGCAGTGCGTCGCGGCCAGCGCACTGCTCCAATTCTGCGCGCTGGATGTTGATCTTCCTGCTCAGGCGCTCAGAAGCCGTTGTGAGCAGGCGCAGCAGATCTTGTTCTTTCGCTCGCATCCGTTCCCGCCGGTCCCGTTCCTCGTAAAATTCGTCCAGCAGCGCGGAAAAGGTCGGGAACGGCTTGACCACAGCCGCTAAGCCGTATTGCTCCACCGGGA
This sequence comes from uncultured Clostridia bacterium, assembly GCA_944380775.1. Lineage (GTDB taxonomy): Bacteria > Bacillota > Clostridia > Oscillospirales > Acutalibacteraceae > CALWKP01. The sequence continues at coordinate 2,636 of CALWIP010000015.1, forward strand.
GAAACGTGACGTCCATTGGCTTGCCCTCGAGTGAAGACACCAAGTACGGCGCGCCGGACGTCTCCTCCACCGCCGTTTTTAGGCGGCGTAGGAAAAACAACAGCCGCCCGCGTTCTTCTTCGCCGAGGGCCTTGGCGGCCAGATCCCGCCCATGGCCGGTCAAATGCTGCAATTCGCGGCAGACCACCGGGGAAACGCCCTGCAAGACGGACAAAAGCTGTTTGGAAAGCTCTCCGTCGCGCGGCAACGCATCCAGCGCAGCAAGCACTTCCTCGGGGTCCGTTTCCAACAGGCAGAGCTTCTTCTGCGGCGGCGGCAGACGGTACGCAAGGCCGGGCAGCACCAGGCGCTCGGAGCTCATTTCGGCGTCCACGCGCTTGAGCGCATCGATGATCTTCCCGTTTTCATCGACAAAAATGATATTGCTGTAGCGGCCCATCACCTCGACCATCAGGCTCAAGCGCACCGGGTCGCCCAATTCATTCACCGCGTCGAACCCCAGCCGCAGCACGCGCTCCAAGCCGGGCTGTTCCACCTCGGCAAGGCGCGCGCCCGCCAGCCGCTTGCGCAGCAACATGCAGAGCATGGGCGGCTGCTTGGGGTTTTCCGGCACATATTGCGTCAAGTGCGCCCGGGCGCTGTTGGCGCGCGCGGAAAGCAGGAGCTTCAAATGGCTGGTGTAGGTCCGCAGCAAGAGGACGATCTCCTCTTTATTCGGCTGATAGATCTTTTCGACCCGCGCTTTCAGCGCGGCGTCTGCCAGCTCCTTGCGGAGATGGTGCAGGAACGCTCCGTCGAGAGCCATAGGGGTTTCCTCCGTTTCATCGGGATTACGAGTCTTCTTTCAGGCGGCCCCAGTAAGCCGCCGTCACATTCGGCACGCGGAGCAAGCCGTTTTCTGCGTGCGCATCAAAAAGCGCCTCCAGCGCCGCGAGGTATTCCCGGAACTGCGGATGCTCCTCCCGCAGGGAATACGACGCGGAACAGTTCCTCGCAAGGAATTTCTCTTTGGTGTAAAAGAGGTCATAGGGGATCTGCAGGCGCTCCGGTTCCCCGCCGAAAAAGGAGCGGATGCGCTCGGCAAGACCCTCCGGGCCGCCGCCGGAAAATCCGGTGAAACCGGGGCAAAACCGGCGGCAAACCGCGGCGTTTTCACGCACCGCAGGATCCTCCGCTACGCGGGAATTCCACACCAGCAAAACAGCGCCGCCCGGGCGCAGGATCCGCCGGCACTCCCGGCGGAACCCTTCGGGGGAAAACCAGTGGAACGCCTGCGCTGCCGCCACAAGCGAGACGCATGCGTCCGGCAGTCCGGTTTCCTCCGCGGCGCCATTGATAAGGGAAAAACGAGGCTCCCCGCCCAGTTCCCTCGCCGCAACGGCACGCATTCCGGCATTTGGCTCTACCGCATAAACCGTGCACGCAAGCGCCAAGAGGAATCGCGAGAAAATCCCGGTACCCGCGCCGATATCAGCAACCTGGACGCCACGCACCCCCCGCTGCTCCAGCCAACGGGCAAGGGCGTCCGGGTAACCGGGGCGGGACGCCCGGTAGGCCTCCGCCTTCCCGGTAAAGCGGTCCGCCGCTGTCACCGCGCCCCGCTCAGACATGTTTGGACGGCGCGGCGCTGCACTGTGCAACGAAAAAAACAACGTCCGGGAACGCCCGCGCCAGCTTTTCCCGCAGCGGCTGGAGCACGACGGCCTCGGTGGCGTAATGCCCTGCCACCACCAACGTCAGGCCGCTCTGCACGGCGGCGAGCAGCTCGTGGTGCTTGGCCTCCCCGGTGACAAACGCCTGCACGCCGGAAACGGCCGGATCCGGGGCGCAGGATGCGCCCGCGCCGCCGCAAATGCCCACCGTGCGGATTTCCGCTGCGCCCACCGTAAACTCTACGCCGCTGCACCCAAGCGCTTGCTTGACGTAGCGGGCAAATTCCTCTGGCTGCATGGCCTGCGGCAGTTCCCCACAAAGGGCCTCCGGCAAGCCGGAATGCGCGTCCACACAGAGCGCGCGGACCTTTTGCAGGCCGAGCCGTTCCGCCAGGCATGCGTTCACGCCGCCTGGAGCCAGGTCCAGGTTCGTGTGGGCGCAAACCGCCGCGATGCCGGCGCGCGCCAGCAAATACGGCGCGTCCTGCGTTCCGAGGCGGCGCAGCGGGTGGAAAATCACCGGGTGGTGGCTGACAATCAAGCCGCAACCGAGCGACGCCGCTTCCGCGGTCTCCGCCGCTGTAATGTCCAGCGCCAGCAGGACTTTCTCTACCGGCGTTTCCGGGTCCCCGACCAACAGGCCGGGATTGTCAAATTCCATCGCTGTTGCGAACGGCGCCCAGCGGTCGATCTCCTGATAAATCTCCCCTACCGTCGTCATCTCTGTTCTCCTTCCCCGGCAAGACGCCGGATTTGCTCCGCCAGCGCGAAATACCGCGCCGGGTCCTCCCCGCCTTCCGCACGGGCGAGGCCCTCCGCCTTTTTTTGCAGGCGCGCAGCGCACTGCGTCAAATATGCCCGCTCCCCGGCGTTCTCGCCGCGCAGCAAGCCGGCGAACTCGTACAATTCGCCCTGAGGCAGCGCATGCGGCGCATACCATGCGAGCATGACGGAGTAACAGTGCCCGCCCTCGCAGGCGGCTTCTTCTCGCTGCACCGCAAACCCGTTTTGCCGCAGGTAACGGCGCAATTCCTCCGCCGAGGTCATCGGCTGCAGGATGAGGTGCTTTTCCCGGTCCTTGAGCCAGGGCGCGCGGGAGAGGATTTCCGCGATGGTCTCCCCGCCCATGCCCGCGAGGATAATGTCGTCCGCCTCGAGCGGGAACACGGCTTCCAGCCCGTCGGAGAGACGCAGGGAGACGCAGTCCTCCACATGATAGCGCGCGACGTTCCGTTCTGCGCGGCGCAGCGGCCCCGTCTTTACGTCCGCCGCAATGGCGTAAGAGACTTTTCCCTCTTTAACCAGCCACACCGGCAGATACGCGTGGTCGGTTCCGATATCTGCCACGCGGACGCCTTCGCGCACAAACGACGCGCAAAGCGCCAGCCGCGGCCCCAAATGGAACAACGGTCGGTTCATGGATGTCAGGAACTCCTTCCGCAGGTGGAAAACCGCCCGGCAAATTTCTTTGCGGGCGGCCCCTGGTTTCTTTAAGATCCCGCCCGGCAGGGCGGCGGCTTATTTGCTTGCCAGATGCTGGTTCAGTTTTTCCACCAGCTCGTCCACGTTCACGCCGTGCACCAGGCAGGCTTCCTCCAGGCTCTCCCCACGGGAGGCCGGGCAGCCCAGGCAGTGCATCCCCATTGCGAGGAAGAACGGGGCCGTGGTGCCGTCCAGATCCAAAATATCGCCAATGATCGTATCCTTCGTAACAGATGCCATGTTGCGCTGTCCTCCATTTGAAAATTCCCTTTTTCCGGGTCTTCTTTATTATAATACCCCGCGCGGCGCTTTGCAAGCAATTTTCCCGCGCAAAAGAAACCCCCGGCTGTCCGCCGGGGGCCTCCTGAACGAAAACGAAGTATTTGCCGCCGCGCCTTCCCGCGCGGGATCCCGCATAAGGATCTATTTATTCAGCCCTCATCTTCGCGAAGCACTCGCTGCAATAGACCGGACGGTCCTCGCGCGGCTTAAACGGAACTTTCGCCTCTTTGCCACAGGCCGCGCAAACAGCCGTGTACATCTCACGCTCCGGCTTGGACGCATTTTTGCGCGCGTCGCGGCAAGCCTTGCAGCGCTGGGGCTCGTTGACAAAGCCCTTGGACGCATAGAACTCCTGCTCGCCGGCCGTGAATACAAATTCAGCGCCGCATTCCTTACAGATGAGAGTCTTGTCTTCGTACATGTGATTTACCTCGCTTTGAAATAAAGATATTTGCCCGTAGACGGATTTGCACCGCCGCCTTTGTGTGACCAACGCTCTACCTAATCTAAGCTACCGGGGCATATTGGTTTTCGCGGGGGGAAACGACTTTTTCAGCTTCCGGCGGATGCGCTGGATGGCGTTGTCCACCGCCTTCTGCGGGATGCCCAGGCGCTCGGCGGTCTCCTGGTAGGTGCACCCGCCCAGGTAAAACCGCAGGACCTGCCGCTCTTTCGGCGAAAGTTCGCGCTCGATGCACGCTTTCGCCATTTGCAGGTCTTCGCGCGCAATGAGGCGCGCCTCAGGGTTTTCCCCCTGGCCGGAAAAAAGCGGCGTCTGGGGGTTTTCCCCGCTTAAGGAAACAAAGTCGTTGAGGGGCAGGTTTTTCTTGCTTGCCGCGGCGCGGCAGGCCGTTAGAATGCCGTTTGTAATGCAAATGCCCGCGTAGGTGCGGAAGCTCGCCGTCTTCTCTTCCCGGTAGGTCAGGGCTGCGCTCAGCAGGCCCATCAGCCCCTCCTGGCAAAGATCGTCAGTGTCCAGTGCCGAAACATGGAACGGGGCCGCTTTTGTGCGGATCAAACCAAGGTAGCGCCGCATCAGCTCTAAAAAAGCGTCGGCGTCCTTTCGCTGCACCCGCTGGGCAAGCTCCCCGTCTGTCAAGCCTATTACATCATACCCCAAAATGATTCTACACTCCATGAAGCTGCATTCATTTCAAATCCATCATACCCCATAGGCGATGGGAAGTCAACAGAAATTTATGAAAAATGCAAAAAAAAAGAAAAGCCTCTCCGAATTCTTCTACCTTTTTGCATGTTTTCCTTTGCGCACCCTTAAAAAATGTTATATAATATTGATAAAGATTTCCAAAACACAGCGCACCAAAAGGAGGCAGGCGCATGGTTTCCCACGTTTACAGCATGGGCTTTTTAGGGATGGACGCGTTCCCCGTTCAGGTGGAGGCGGACGTCGCCCGCGGCCTGCCCGCGTTTGACCTGGTGGGCCTCCCCGGCACCGCCGTGAAGGAATCGCGGGACCGCGTGCGCGCTGCGCTGCGGAATTGCGGGTTTGACTTCCCTTTGGGACATATCACCATCAACTTGGCGCCCGCCGGCAAGCGCAAGGAGGGCCCGCTCTACGACCTGCCCATTCTGGTGGCGCTGTTGGCCGCCAGCGGCCAGCTGGCCGCGCCGGGGGATACCTGCGCGTTTTTGGGCGAGCTTTCGCTCTCCGGGGAGCTACGCCCGGTGCGCGGCGTGTTGCCAATGGCCCTCGCCGCCCGCGAGCACGGCTTCACCGAGCTTTTTCTCCCTGTAGAAAATGCTGCCGAAGGGTCCCTCGTGCCCGGCGTGCGAAGCTACCCCGTCCCGCGCGTCGAGGACTTGATGGCCCACCTGGAAGGCAAGCGCCTGTTGCAGCCGCTCGCCCCTTACGACCCCCGGCAAGCGGCCCGCCGCCCGATGCCGGATTTTTCCGAGGTGCGCGGCCAGGCGGAGGCCAAGCGCGCGATGGAAATTGCCGCGGCGGGCGGGCACAACCTGCTGCTCATCGGGCCGCCCGGCTCCGGGAAGAGCATGCTCGCCAAGCGCCTGCCGTCCATCCTGCCCGCCATGACGTTCGAAGAACAGATGGAGACGAGCAAGATCTACTCCATCAGCGGCGAGCTCCCTGCGGGGGAACCGTTGGTACAGGAGCGTCCGTTCCGCGCGCCGCACCACACCGTTTCCGCCGTAGGCCTCAGCGGCGGCGGGAGCGTGCTGCTGCCGGGCGAACTCTCATTGGCGCACAACGGCGTGCTCTTCCTCGACGAGCTGCCCGAGTTTAACCGCACTGCGATGGAGGTTCTGCGCCAACCGGTGGAGGACGGCGTCGTGACCATCTCGCGGGCAAACGGCCGCGTCACATACCCCTGTTCCGCCATGCTGGTCGCCGCGATGAACCCCTGCCCCTGCGGCTTTTTCGGGCACCCCACCAAACCGTGCACCTGCTCGCCGCAGGCGGTCTCCCGTTATTTGGGGCGCATCTCCGGCCCTCTTTTGGACCGGCTGGACCTCCATGTCGAAGTGCCGCCGGTGGACTTCGCCTCCCTCGCCTCCCGCGCGCCGGAAGAACCGTCCGAACGCATCCGCCGCCGCGTGGAGGCGGCCCGCGCCATCCAACAAAAGCGCTTTGCCGGCTCCGGCGTTTTTTGCAACGCGCGGATGACGCCCGCCTTGCAGCGGGAAACCTGCCGCATGACGGCGGCCGCGCAATCTTTACTGGAGGCCGCCTTTGACCGGCTCGGCCTTTCCGCCCGCGCGTACGACCGCGTGCTGAAAGTTTCCCGCACCATTGCGGACCTTGCAGGCAGCGGCGAGATCGACGCGCCGCACGTCGCCGAAGCGGTGCAATACCGCAGCCTGGACCGGAAATACTGGTCGAAATAATCCCGCACACAGCGCCGCCCGCCCCGTTTCCCCGGGCGGGCGGCGTTTTTCTGCGATGTCACAGGCTCTTCTTGATCGTCAGGATATTTTTTCCGTCTTGGTATTCATAATCCAGCGAATCCATGCTTTTTTTCACCATAAAAATGCCCAGGCCGCCGATCTGGCGTTCCTCCGCTGAAAGCGTGATATCCGGATCCTCTTTCGCCAGGGGATTGTACGGCTTGCCGTGGTCCAGGAATTGGATCGTGACCTCCAGCGGGTCGCCGCCAACCTCGCAGCGGATGGTCGCGTCCCCTTCCACAGGCTTATACGCATAATGCGCAATGTTAACGAAGATCTCTTCCACTGCAATCGCAATCTGCATCTGCACTTTCATCGGGCATTCCTGGTTTTCCAGCTCCTGCTGGATAAATTCCTGCACGACCTCCAGTTGGTCCGTCCTTGCGGGTACGGTTAAGGTTTTCATGCCGGGTCACTCCCTTCCTCATTCGGCTTTAACGACTTGATCTTCAGGGAAAGCATGGTGATGTCGTCGAACTGCGGCGCATCCCCCACAAAACGGTCAATATCCGCTTTCACCGCGGGCAAAAGCTGCTGCGGGTCGTCGCTGCTGCAACGGTTGACGCATTGCAGGAGCCGTTCTTCGCCGTAAAGCTCGTTGTTTGCGTCCGTCGCCTCGGTGACGCCGTCGGTGTACAAGTAGAGCACGTCCCCCGGCTGGAGCGTCAGGCTCGCCTGCCGGTAACGGATGCCCTCCATGCCCGCCAGGACAAACCCAGGGCGTGCACGCAGGTATTCAAAATCCCCGTCTGCGCGTTTTAACAGCGGCGGATTATGCCCCGCGTTTACATAGGTAAATTCTCCGCTCTTCACGTCCAGGATTCCCATCCACGAGGTGACGAACAGGCCCGCCTCATTGTTCTCGCAGAGCTGCGTATTGACGGCCGTAAACACCTCGGCAGGGCTGTGGCCCAGCTGCGCCTGGTTTTTGATGAGCGTCTTGGCGATGACCATGAACAGCGCGGCCGGCACGCCTTTGCCGGACACGTCCGCCATGACGACGGCCAAATGGTCGTGGTCCACAAGGAAGAAGTCGTAGAAGTCGCCGCCGACCTCTTTCGCCGGCATCATCGTGGCGTAGATGTCGAATTCTGTCCGCTCTGGGAAAGCCGGGAAAATGCACGGCAGCATGCTCGCCTGGATCTGCGTGGCGACATTGAGTTCCGTGGCGATGCGCTCCTTGTCCGCCGTGACGGCCGCCAGGTTCACCATGTAGTCGTCGATCTCGCCCATCATGTTGCGGAAAGAGACCGCCAGCGCGCCGATTTCATCGCCCTGGGGGATCGTGTCGCAGAGCTTGCGGAGATGCGCCAGGCCGCCCTCATGCCCATGCTCCTGCTTGGCGTACAGTTCCGTCAAGTAAGAGAGGCGCTCCACCGGCGTGGTGATGTTCCGCTCGACATACCACAAAAAGAGGATGGCAATGCCGTAGAGCAAATTGATCGTGATGCCCAGCACCAAATAGATGTAATTCCAGACTTCCGCGTTTATCACCACCAGCCGGGATTTCGCCGCTGAGGCGTTTGACCTGGACGCGGTCTACTACCTCATCAAACCCGTCACGGAGGAAAATCTCAGCACCCTCTTGCAGCGCTATTTCCGCCGCCGCGGGAAACCCTCCCCCACCCTGAACATCCAGACGTCTGCGCGGCTGTACGCCTTCCCGCTGCGGCAGGTGCTGAAAATCCAGAGCAGCAACAAGGGCGTGGAGATTTATTTGCAGGGCCAGCTCGAGCCGCAGCGCATCCCGCTACCGCTGGTGCGTGTGGAGGAACAGCTGGACCCGAACCTTTTCCTCAAAATCTCCCGCGGCCTCATCGTCCCGATGAACGCTATTGTCCGCATGGACAAGGAGACCTGTTTTTTGAAGGACGGCACCTCCGCCCTTCTCAGCCGCCGGGAGCGCAAGGAGATCCATCGCCGGTACAACGACTTTTTATTCCGGAGTTTGTAAAGGAGGCTGTTATGACGCCGCTTCTTCTGATGTGCCAGATCCTGGGGTTTCTGCTGCAAACCTCTCCTGTCGCGTTCCTGTTTTTCCTTCCGTTCGGTTCCGAGGAATTGCGGCTCCCTTTGCGGGCAACCCGCCTCATCACGCTTGCCGCTCCGCTCGCGGCCTCGCTCGGTTACGTCCCGCTTTCCCTCGCCTTCTATGCGGACGGCGCGGATGTCAGCCCGGAGCTGGCGTCTGTTTCAAACCTCTATATGCTGGCGTTCATCGCCGCCTGGCTGATCTTCTTTTTCTGGAATGCCCGCGTTGCCGTGGCGGCAAAGCTCTTGCTCGTCATTGTGCTTTTGCATTACGCGGCCATCCTCTTCCTGCTCAATACCATCATTTACCAGGCGTTGTTCACTTCGATGGGCTGGCCCTACATCCCTGTGATGTACCCTCCCTTTGTTGTCCTGCTCTCCCTCCTGCTCATCGTCGTCACGTTCCCGCTCATCTCGCTGTTCCTGTTTCGGGTGGTGGCGCCGGTGCTCCCGGTAATGAACCGCCGGGATCTGATCCGCGGATGCCTGTATTTTTCGGCCGCGCTGCTCATCTTTTTCATCTGCGCCTATTTGCTGGCTTTTTCCAACCCTTCCCTCACAAACATGACGCTGCTCACCGCCTTGGCCGGTTTGACTGTTACGGATATGATTGTGTATTACACCTTCTTTTCCGAAATCCGCCTCGCCTTGCGGAACCAGCAGCTTGCAGACCAGTTGCGGCTATTTGACAAGCAATACCGGGTGTTTTCCGGCAGCGTGGCGGAGGCCCGGCGCTTCCGGCACGACCTGCGCCAGCATTTGAACGTTATCTCGGAGCTCAACCATCTCAACAAACGGGACGAGCTTGCCGATTACTTAAACCGGTACACGCAGACCTACCGTTCCATTGAGTCCCAGCCGCTCTCCGGCTTCCCGGCCGTGGACAACATCCTGCGGTATTACCTGAACCGCGCACAGGCGGAAGGCATCCGGATGGACGCGAACCCCGGCGCTTTGGGGGAAGGGCTCGGCTTCGACCCCACCGACATGACCGTCCTGCTGGGAAACCTGTTGGAAAACGCCTTGGAGGCCTGCCAGGCGCTCCCCCAGCCAGAAGAGCGTTATCTCCGCGTTTCCCTGCGCAAACGCGACGCCGCCCTGCTGATTCTGGTGGAAAACAGCTGCCCCGGCGGCGACCCGGAAACCTCCGGCTTCTGCGACGGTTCTTTCTTTGCCTCTACCAAAGGGCCCGCACTGCGCGGGTTGGGTCTGCGCAGCGTGCAGCTCGTCGCCGACAAATATGGCGGCAGCGCGGAATATAAGCGCGCAGGCGGGGTTTTCACCGCCCGCGTGGTGCTGAATATCCCGCCGCAGCGGGGATGACAGGCCCCGCAGGAATGGACAAAAAAACGCCCGCATGCTATAATGAACCGCAGCGGCGCAGCCGCAGGGATGGGAGGCGTGAGGTTTGAGTGTCAATCTTTCCAAAGCAAAACGGGAAGCCGCGCGGGAAACGCTGGAGGCGCTCCGCGCGTTCCTCTCCGGCCTCCCGCAGGATGCGGAGGCGCAGCGCCTGCTCGCCGGACTCACAGCGCTGGAAAGCGAATTCCTGGGCAAAAAATACGGCCTGGTTTTTGAGGAGCATATGGAAGAAACCGACGAGCTCCTGCGCGGCGCAACGCCGGTCCTTGCAGAGGAACCGGCGCTCTTCTTAGACCGCGGCGGCCCGATGAATTTCTTGCTGGAGGGCGACAACCTCGGCGCGCTCACGCTTTTGCAGCGCACGCACCAAAAGCGCGTGGACGCAATCTTCATCGACCCGCCGTACAACCGCGGTTCCAACGATTTCCTCTACGACGACGCGTTCGTCGGCCCGGCCGATTCGTTCCGTCACAGCAAATACCTCTCCTTTATGCAAAAGCGGCTCGTCCTCGCCAAAAAGCTGCTCGCCGCGAGCGGCTGCCTCTTCATCAATATCGACGACCACGAATTTGCGCAGCTCAAGGTCCTCTGTGACGAAATTTTCGGAGAGGAGAATTTTATCTCCTGCTTCCCGTGGCACAACCGCACTTCCGTGCAGAACGACACCGATATCAGCATCAACCACGAGTATCTTCTGGCCTACGCAAAGAACCGGCGTCAGGTCAACCGCCGGTTGAAGCCTTCCAATCAGGCGGAGTGGCATTCGCTGCGGGACTTCGTCTTTCAGCCGAAAAAGACGGACCCCGCAAAATACAGCAACCCCGACGGGGACCCGCGCGGCCTTTGGAAGGCGGACCCGTTCGACGCGCCCGGCGTGCGGGAAAACCTGACCTACGAGATTCAAAACCCCAACACAGGCGAAAGCTACCTGCCGCCCAAAGGCCGCCACTGGCGCACCGAGCGGCAGAAATTCGAAGCCCTGCTCGCCGACGGGCGCATCGTTTTTGGCAAAACAGGGAAAGGTCGCCCGCAACAGAAGATTTTCTATGAGGAGACCTGCGGCAAGGGCGAAATTGCGACAAGCTGGTTCGACGCGGACGTCTTCGGCACCTCTACCCGCGGAAAAAAGGAGCTGCTCGCGCTTTTGCCGGCGCTCCCCGCCGGCAAGATTTTTGAAACGCCGAAGCCGGTGCAACTCTACGTCGAGCTGCTCAAACTGGTCATCCCGCCGCAGCGCAAAACCGGCGTGGTCCTTGACTTTTTCGCCGGGTCCGGGACCGTGGGCCAGGCCGTGATGGAGTATAACCGGATCTCCGGGAATTCGCTTTCGTTCCTGCTCTGCAACAACAATCAAAACGACATCTGCCGCTCCATCACCTACGAGCGGCTCCGCCGCGCAATCGAGGAGGGGGATTTCCCCGCAAGCCTGAAATATTTCCGCGTGGAATATGTCCCCACCGCCGGGCGGCTGTATTATGAATATGCAGAGGAATTGCTGCGCCATGTCCGCGCGTTGGTCGAGCTGGAAAACGGCGCGGAATCCTGCCGCACCGCCGTCCTGCTGGACGACGCGGACCTTGCGGCGTTTTTCGCCAGCCCCGAGCGCCTTGCCGCCTGCCGCGCGGTCTACCTGGGCGACGACGCGCTGCCGGACGCCGCCCAACAAGCCGCCCTGCGGGAGCGCGGCGTCGCGGTACGGCCCATTTCGGAATATTATTATCAGGATTTGCAGGAGGAGGACGCATGGAATTAAAAGAATTTCAAGCCGGCGCAATCCGGCAGCTGTTGGACGCCATCGGCGGTCCTTCCCGCAACATTGTCCTGAAGAGCCCCACTGGGAGCGGGAAGACCCTCATCCTCACGCATCTGATGCAGCAGTACCTGCGCTCCACCCCGGGGACCGTTTTTGTTTGGCTGACGCCCGGCAAGGGCAATTTGGAGGAACAGAGCCGCGAAAAAATGGACCGCTATTTTCACGGCGCGCAGACCAAGCTGCTGCCCGACGTGATGACGGCGGGGTTTGAGGAAAACGACTGCTGTTTCATCAACTGGGAAAAGCTCACCAAAAAGGGGAACAACGCGCTCAAGGAAGGCGAACGCCTCAGCTTCTTGGAGCGCGTCCGCGCCGCGCGGGCAGCCGGCCTGCGGTTCCTCGTCATTGTCGACGAGAGCCACCAGAACAATACCGTCAAGGCCGAGGAGATCCTGCGCCTGTTCCACGCGGAAAAAATCCTCCGCTGCTCCGCGACGCCGCAGGAAACGAAGGGCGCGGTCCTCGTGGAAATCAGCGAGGAAAGCGTCATCGCCGAAGGCCTCATCAAAAAAATGCTCATCATCAACGAGGATTTCCCCTCCACGGTCGAGGCCGGCCGGCAGATTGATTTCCTGTTGGAGCGCGCCTATCAAAAGCAGCAGGACCTGGCCGCCGCCTACCGGCGCTTGGGCAAGCCGATCCACCCGCTGCTCATTGTGCAGCTGCCGAACCAGTCGCAGTCCATGCAGGACAGCGTCACCGAATGGTTCGCGCGGCAGGGCGTCACGCTGGAAAACGGCCGCCTCGCCGTCTGGCTCTCGGACCGGCACGAAAATTTAGACGGCATTGAGCAAAACGGCGCGCGGCCCGCGGCTCTCCTCATGAAGCAGGCCGTCGCCACCGGCTGGGACTGCCCCCGCGCGCAGATCCTGGTCAAGCTGCGCGGCAACATGGACGAGACGTTTGAAATCCAGACCATCGGCCGCATCCGCCGCATGCCGGAGGCGCGCCATTACGGCTGCGACCTGCTGGACAGCTGCTACCTCTACACTTTTGACGAAAAATTCACAACCGGCGTCAAACAATCGCTGGGAAAAAATGCGCTGGACGCCTGCACGCTGCCGCTCAAGGAGCCGTTCCGGACGTTTTCGCTGACCAGCGAACAGCGCACAATGGTCGCAGACAGCCGGGACCCGCAGCGCGCGCTGCACGCCGCCGCGCAATATTTCGCCAAGAGCTTCCACACCGGCGGCAATAAGGCGCAAAATGCGGCCCGTTTGCAGGCCGCCGGGTTTGTCCTGAGCGAAAACGTCGTACGGCACACCATTTCTGGCAAAACGGCGACGCTCGACCGTCTGCCGGAGGGGCTCGCCACCGTGGCGGTGACGGAACAGCTCAGCACCCACGCGCACGGCCGCGACTACCACCAGCGCGTGAGCCGCATCGGTTTGGAAATCGGCCTCCCTTACGCCTATATGAACACGATCCTGCGCAAGCTGTTTGATCAAAAGTTCCAGTTCAGCGGGAAAATCCTCGCGCTGGAGCCGCGCGCCGTTTACGCCTTCGTGCTGAACAACGCGGACCGCCTGCGCCGCGCCTTCCGCGAAGCGATGGCGGCGGACCTCGCGCAAACCCGGCTGGAAGCGCACGACGTCTCCAAGGTCCCGTTCCGCTTCCCAACCTCCTGCTTTTTCACCTACGACGCCAAAGCGAAAAACCAAGCGGTCCTGCGCAAAAACGTGTATGAAAATTACCGTGCATCCGCGGAACCGCGTTCTTCCGCCGAGCGGAAATTTGAAAAATATTGTGAAACCTCCCCGCGTGTGGAATGGTTCTACAAAAACGGGGACAAGGGGAACGAATACCTCTCCATTGTATATGAGGACAACGCGGGGAAGCAGCGGAATTTCTACCCGGACTACCTTGTCGGCGCGAACGGGGAAACCTGGGTGATTGAAACAAAGGGCGGCTTTGACCGCGGCGGGAACAGCCAGGACATCGACCTCTTTACGCCGAAAAAGTTCGAGGTGCTGCGGGATTACCTCTCCCGCTACGGCCTAAAGGGTGGCATCGTCCGCAACGACGAAAAAAGCGGCGAGCTCTGCATCTGCACCAGCCATTACTCCGACGCGCTGGAAAGCAGCGACTGGACGTTGCTCTCGGAAGTCCTATAAAACTGCGAAAAAGGCCCCTGCCGCGCCCTGATTTTGGGCGCGGCAGGGGCCTTTTATTTTGGATTTCTTTCGTCTCAGCCGACGCTGCGGATGATTTTTTGATAGCCAAAAATGCGGTCAATCTCCTGGAGCTGCTCCGGCGCCAAGCGCACGTCCGCCGCCGCGATATTCTGCGCCAGCTGCGACGCGCGCGACGCGCCGCAGATTACGCTGGTAAGCACCGGGTCGCGCAGCGCCCACGCCAGCGCCATAACGGGAAGGCTGACGCCCATCCCCTCCGCCAGCGGCAGCAGCTTCTCGATGATGTCGAGGTTTTCCTCCGTCAGCAGCATGTTGATCTGCTTGTCGGCTTGGAAGGTTGCGCGCGAGCCAGCCGGGATCTCGTGGCCTTTGCGGTATTTCCCGGTCAGAAGGCCCTGTGCGAGCGGCGAAAACGCGACGATGCCGATGCCGTGCGCGCGGCAGATCTCCGTGATGTCCTGCTGCTCGATGTAGCGGTCAAACATGTTGTACTGCGGCTGGATGACGCAGAGCGGGTGGAGGTTTTTCTGCTCGATCACGCGCAGCGCCTCCAGGATCTGCGGGGCGGTCCACTCGCTCACGCCGTAGTACAGCACCTTGCCCTGGGTCACCAGGTCGCTCATGGCCTGCAAGGTCTCCTCCAGCGGCGTATCCGGGTCATACCGGTGGCAGAAATAGAGGTCCATATAATCGGTCTTCAGGTTTTTCAGCGATTGCTCCGCCTGCTCGAAAATATGCTTGCGCGAAAGCCCGCGGTCGTTCGGCCCAGGCCCGACGGGGAAAAACACCTTGCTCGAAATCACCAGCGAGCTGCGGCGGTACGGGGCGAGGCATTCGCCCAAAAAGCGCTCCGCCGCGCCGCCGCTGTAGGCGTCCGCGCAGTCGAAGAAATTGACGCCGTTTTCATACGCGTAGCGCACCACGTCGCGGGCGGTATCCACCTGCTGCTCGGATTTCAGCTGGGTCATCCAGCTCCCCAGCGAAATTTCACTGACCTTCAGGCCCCATTTTCCTAATTTCCTGTAATGCATGGTTTTTCCTTTCCCCCGCGCGTTTCAGCGGGCGCCCTTCTCGCCGTTGCCGTAGCGTTCCGCCTCGTCCACCACCCAGCGCAAATGCTCGAGCGGGATGTCGATCGGGATGGTGCAGTCGGCGCCAATCATGGTGCCAAGCGTACCCGCGTCGTCCAGCAGGCGGCGGGTCTCCGCGCGGATTTCCGCTTCACTGCCGCGGTAAAGCAGGCCGGTTTTGCGGTTGTCGAACCCGCCGAGGATGCAGTCGGCCTTTGGCTTCAAGTAGGTACGGCCCTGCGAGAGCGTGATATTTTCAATATACACCGCCCAGTTGTACACGCGGGCGGGATATTTTTTCCACACTTCCAAATGATTGCGCACGCCGTCATAACCGCACATGTGGAAAATATTGTAATTCGAAACTTCATTGGCGCTCACAATGGCGGGCAAATCGCTCGGCGTGACAATTTCCTCATACTCCTCTGCGGTCAGGCGGTTGATCTCCCCGCCCTGCACCGAGAGGTAGACGCCGTCGCAACCCGCGTCGGTGACCAGGCGGCGCACCAGCTCGGCGTTGTCCTCTGCGATGGCGGCCATCGCGTCCATCAGCGGCCTGCGGTCCTCGCGCAGGTGCTCCATGACGCGCTCGTCCCCCGCGAAAAAGCGGACCAGCGAAAACGGCGCGAAAATATTATAGAACAGGCAGCAGTCGCCGTCCAGCTCGTCGCGGATGCGCTTGGCGCGCTCCACGCTCCCCTCAATAAAACGGCTGTGCGGGCCGTTCGGGCGCACATCCGCCCAGTCGGAGGCTTTTTCCATTTTATGCGGGAAAACAAAGCTGATCCCGTCGCTCATGACCTTCATCATATCAATCCCGGAGCCGCGGTAAAAATCCATGTGCGCTTTGACCGACGCCTCCAGCTCGTTGTATTCGCCGTCCCGGAGATGGTGCCAAAACCCCACCGGAACCCGGTCGACGGGTTTCCCGTCCATCGCGTTTAACACGCGCGTCCTCTTATCCACTGTCTTTTCCCCTTTCTTTCTTCTGCCCCTGCGCGGCCCCCGGCCGCCCGGGTATGCCGCCCGTCAGGCAGCCTTTCTGCGGGCATTCTATCACGCCTGCGGCGGGCACATCGCGCGCCGCGGCCTCCGGCCGCCCGGCTGGGTATTACCGCTGGGGTTTGACGCCCGCACTGCGGCCTTCCTGCGGGTATTATATCATGTCCTACAAAAAATTGGTGAAAAAAAAGAATGATCCATTTGAAATTTTAGTTGAATTTCTTCGCAGCTTTCCAAAATCATGCAAAAAGGCCCGGCCGCCGCAGCAACCGGGCCCGCCTGTTTCACAGGCATGCAGGCAAAGGGGATTTGGATTAGAAGTAGCGCTTGAGCAGGCCCTTGAAACCGGCGCCGTGGCGGGCTTCGTCCTTGGCCATCTCATGGACGGTGTCGTGGATCGCGTCGTAGCCGAGCTCCTTCGCACGCTTCGCCAGCGCGAACTTGCCTTCGCAGGCGCCCGCTTCAGCTTCCGCACGCATCTCCAGGTTCTTCTTGGTGCTCTTGGTGAGCACTTCGCCCAGCAGCTCCGCAAACTTTGCGGCATGCTCAGCCTCTTCAAACGCATAGCGCTTGTACGCTTCGGCAATCTCCGGGTAGCCCTCGCGCTCCGCCTGGCGGCTCATCGCCAGATACATGCCAACCTCGCTGCATTCGCCGTTGAAGTTCGCGACGAGCTCGTCATAAACATCCTTTTCCACGCCCTGCGCGACGCCGACTTCATGCTCGCAGGCAAAAGAAGCGCCCTCTACCATCTCTTTGAACTTTTCCTTCGGGGCCTTGCACTGCGGGCAGAAGTCCGGAGCCTCGGGGCCTTCGTAAACATAACCACAAACGGTGCAAACAAACTTTTTCATTGCCAAAAACCTCCATACCATTCTTTTTCTTTTTATTTCTGATAAAAGCGTCCCGGCGGGGTTTACGCGCCCGGATGCTTTCTCATACAATGGTTGCACTTGCCGCGGAAAACCAGCTCGTGGTTCTCCACCTCTAGGCCGAAAATCTTCCCGACCTCTTCGTTGACCTCCCGCGGGAGAAAGTCCCTTTTCAGGTCCAGCATCGCGCCGCAGCCCGAACAGACGAAATGCGCGTGCGGGGCCGTGTCGCCGTCCAGGCGTTCCTGCCCTTTTACCACGCCCACGCTGCGGATGCGGCCTGCGGACTTAAACTGCGCGATGTTCCGGTACACAGTGCCGAGACTCAGATCTGGAAACTCCGCCTTCAGCCGCTGGTAGACCCATTCCGCGGTCGGGTGGGTATCCGTCGCACAAATCGCCTCCAGGATCGCCTCCCGTTTCCGGCTGAAATTTTGTCGCTTCATGGGTATCCACCTATCTCATTCAATAATAAGAATTATTATTGATTTGATGGCTTTATTATAGCACGCGGTTTTGAATTTGTAAAGGGGATTTTCAAAAAATTTCGCAAAAATCTATGACAAAAACCGCCGCACAGCAAAACGGGCGCCCCGCGTGGGGCGCCCGTGCCAAGCGCGTGTTACGCCGCCTGCGTCAGGCTGCGGATGTCCTCCGCCACCGTGCGCAGCGCCGCGTCAGATTCCGTCTGCGAGACGAAAAGCCAACTGTTTGCCACCCGCCGTTCCCGGCCGTCCGACGGGCTGTTGCGCAGCGTGAAATTGCTCTCCCCCGGCAAGCGGGAGAGCAGCGTCGTGGAGCCGCCGCCGTCCAGGTTCCCGGCCCAGTGCGCGCCAAGCGCCTGCATGAGGGCGGCGGTCTGGTCCAGCGTCAGGCCGCGGGAGTAAGAACCCTGCCGCCCGTCCACCAAAAGGAAAAACACCGTGCCGTCGTCCTTGACACCGACCGCCGTGCGCGGCGCATAGTTAACGGAATGGTCCGCATTGACCACCGAGCCGTTATTGACCAGCACGGAGTGGACGCCCATCGCCTGCTGCATCTGTTCCCGGTTTTCCTCGTACGCCGCCTGGTCGCCGTAGACCGGCGTGCCGTCTTTCAAAAGGCCGAAGAAGCGCCAAGTCCTGCCCGCGACATTGTACCCGTGGATCTCGCGGCCGTCTTTGACAACAACGCCCCACGGCTCGCCGGTCTGCGTGTTGTACATGTCGCTGTTGACCGCGGCAACAGCGTGCTTGCCGTTCACAACGGCAGCCTCCGCCATGTCGCGCACCGTGCTTAGGCGGTAAAAATCGCCGTCGCCCGGCGTGCCCGCCGCCAGGGTCACCTGGCCGTCCTGCGGGCGGAATTCCAGCAGGTAGCACTGGTTGCGCGCGCCGCCGTCTGTGTAGACGAAGCTGGTTTGCGTCAGGCCTGGCGTCACCTCAACCGAAACGCGCTCGGTGATGGACGACGCAGCTGAAACGGGAACCGGCTGCGCGGCCAGGCCGCACAACGCCAGCACCCCCGCCATCGCCAGGCTGATGATCTTCTTTTTCATGTGATTCCCCCTGTCTCTTTCTTCGATGCGGCCACCTTTATCATGCGCGTTTTCCATGTCATCTGCAAGGATTCCCAGGAAAATTCACAATTTTTTTATAATTCCGCCCCCTAAAATCACCAAATAACCGCCACTGCCAGCGGGAAAAGATAGAACGCCGCTAAAACCGCCGCAAAGAGCAGCAGGAAGGCCGTCCCGGCGGCGCGCGCCAGGCCACGGCAGAATTTCCAGGCCTGCCAGCGGCCGCGCAGCACGGCGAAAACCCAAGCCGCCAGCAGCGCCCCCAGCGCGCTCAGGGCCGCCCCGGCGGCCAGACCGCGCGGCCGGAGCGTGAGCACGACGGTGTTTTCGCCTTCTTCCAGCGGGATGGCGGTGAAATCATCGAGAACACGAGAGGCGTCTACCTCTTCCCCGTTGACTGTCACACGAAGGCCGGGGTCGTAGGAGAGCGGCAGCAGCAGCACCTCCCCGGCGGAGGCCTCCACCTCGCCGGAGAGCGTGCTCCCCTCCTGGCGGAACGACGGCAGCGCGCCCGCGCGGGAAGAGAGCGCCGAAGAGAGCAGCTCCAGGTCCAGGCCAAACACGCCGAACGAGCGCGCGGAAACATCCCGCCCGACGGAGACGGAGACGAGCACCGTCTCGTCTCTGAAGGTCCCGAGGTAGAGCAGCCCGTTTTTCTGCTGGGAAGGGTATGAGGATTCCAACAATTCGCCGTTGACCGCAACGGCGCAGGAACCGTAGACCGCCTCTGTCAGGCTGTTGGAGATGCGGTCAAAGCAGTCGAAGTAGAGCGACTGC
Organism: uncultured Clostridia bacterium; assembly: GCA_944380775.1. Taxonomy (GTDB): domain Bacteria; phylum Bacillota; class Clostridia; order Oscillospirales; family Acutalibacteraceae; genus CALWKP01. Next base: position 21,597 of record CALWIP010000015.1, read on the forward strand.
GTCCCCTGCACGGCGATTTCATAGACCAACCGGCCGTCCTGCCCGGGCGTACGCCGCGTGACGGTCACCCGCCCGCCGCCCGGTTCATACAAGAGCCCTTCCGTGCGGCTGGGTTCATATTCCCGGACCAATTCCCCTTCGCCGAAGAGGCGTTCCCACAGGAATTGCTGCGTCTGCGCGCGGGAGAGCAGCGGGATCTCCTCCCACTCGAGCAAGGACGCAGGCGCCGTCATGCCAAACCCGAACGGCAGCGGGTTCTCCACCAGCGCGAAATACCCATTGTCGTACACCGCGCGCTCCTCCGCGCCGTAGGCGTTGGAATGCACAATGCTGTAGCGGTTGGCAAATAGCGCGTCTGTCCACTCCGTACCGCCCGCCGAGTTGACTTCCATCCAATAGGAGGAATACCCGGCCTTTTTTACCAGCGCGAGATAATCCTGCGCGGTCAGCGACGTGTAATGGCCCATCGACCCGTAGCCCAGGCTTCCGACCAAATTGACGTCAAAATATTTTTCCCGCATCTTCACGCGGTAGACCCCGGGTTCGTCGAGACGGCCTTCCAGGTCCAGCACCAGGCGGTACGCGGCGTCCGAATTGGCGGCTGCGCCGATGTAGACGCAGCCGGAAAAGACGCTTCCCAGCGCCGCCAGCAGGCAAAACCCGGCCGAAAACGCGCGGCGCGTCAAGCGGCCGCTCCGGTAAGCGAAGAAAAGCGCCAATCCGCCCGCCAACACCGGCGCCACAAACAGCAGCGTGTAGCGCGTGGAGCCGCTGCTCCCCCAGAGCGTTTTGACGTAATTTGTCAACTCTTCCCCGTGGCGCGTCAAGCACCAGTAGCCCACCCCGGCGGCAGCCAGGCAGAGTAAACCGACCAGAACCGCATGGGGCGGGCTGCTCCGGCGGCAGCGCAGGCCGTTCGCGTTTTCGTTTTCCCCGGCGGCGGCCTCTGCCAGCAGGCAAAGGCCAAGGAACAGGTTGCTGTATCCATAGCGCGACGGGAACGCCTGGTAACTGCCCAAGTGCCACATTTTATTGATGGGGTCCAGGATCAGTGGCAAAATCATCAATATAAATAAGATTCCCGTGCAGAGGACCCGGCGGTCCCGCCATTTCCCCTGCGCTGCAAGCGCCGGGAACGCCGCGAACAGCAGCGGCGTGCAGAGCAGGATGGGCAGGGTGGTGTCGAGATGGGTCAAGAGATCCCCGGAAGAAAGGCTTTCCAATAAATTAACGCCGCGCGCCGACTCTAGATATTGAAAAAAAGACGGCAGCCACACCACGGCGCTGAGCAGCAGCGCGGCGAAGGTCGCGCCGCCGAGGCGCAGCACTGCTTTGCCGCGGTCCCACTGGGGCGGCGCCAGCAGGAACGCCACGCCAAACCAAAGCACCAAAAAGAACAGCATTTGGCAGCCCAGGTAGTAGTGGACCGCCAGCACCGCCGTGAGCGACGCACAGTAAAGGCCCGGTTTCCCCTGCTCCAGCAAGCGGGCCGACCCCAGCATGAGCAGCGGGAACAGCGCCATCACGTCGAGCCACACCACATTCTGGTAATACAGCAGCGCGTAACCGCCGAACGCATACAGCAGCGAAAGCGCCGCAGCCTGCGGCTCCGCCAGGCGGCGGCCAAAGGTCTGCTCTAAAAACACCGCAAAGGTAAACGCGCAAAGGGTCATCTTGAGCAGGACCAGCACGTTCGCAAGGAGGAAAATGTCCTCCGAAGGCGTAAAAGCCACCAAAAAAGAGAACGGGCTTGCAAGGAAGAAGAAAAAGACACCCCAGAAATTCATGCCCGCCGCATTGGCGAGGTTCAAAAACAAGCCGTCTTCCCCGTTTAAGATGTGCTTGAGGTCCAGTAAAAGGGGAAGCACCTGCTGCTTCATGTCGCACCACGCCAGCGTCAGGCCGCCAAATGGGAAAAGCTGGAACGCGGCGAACAGCAGACAGAGCGTGCACAGCGCCGCCAGCGGCGACGCAACGAGGACCGATTTTCTCAACAGGCCCCCTCCTTCCCAACGTGTAAAAAAGCGGGAGCCGGGCGGCAAACGCCATCCCGGCCCCTGGCAGGTTTACTGCCGCACCGCTTTGTGGTAAACTTTTTTTCCTTTTTTTACAATGACATATCCTTTTTCAAACTGGGATTCCGGGATCTTCGCAAACGGATCCGCAACCTTTTCGTCGTCCACCGAGATGCCGCCCTGCACAACCAGGCGGCGCGCCTCGCCCTTTGACGGGGCCAGCCCGGTCTTGACGAGCAAGTCCAAAACGCCGATTGCGCCGTCTACAAAGTCTGCGGCGGCGAGCGCAGTGGACGGCATGTTTTCGGTGTTCGTCCCGGCGCCGAACAGGGCGCGCGCGCCTTCCTGCGCTTTTTCCGCCTCCGCTTCGCCGTGGATCAGTTTCGTCACTTCAAACGCCAGGATCTCTTTGGCGCGGTTCAGGCCGCTGCCCTCCAGGCGGGAAAGCTCCTCAATCTCGCTGAGCGGCAGGAACGTGAGGATCTTCAGGCAGCGGATGACGTCGGCGTCGTCCACGTTGCGCCAGTACTGGTAAAATTCAAACGGCGAGGTCTTTTCCGGGTCCAGCCACACGGCGCCCTTCTCCGTCTTGCCCATTTTTTTGCCTTCGCTGGTTGTGAGCAGCGTGAAGGTCATGCCGTAGACCTCTTTGCCCTCTTTGCGGCGGAGCAGCTCCACGCCGCCGATGATGTTGCTCCACTGGTCGTCGCCGCCGAGCTCCATCACGCAGCCGTAGCGGTGGTTCAACTCGAGGAAATCATAGCTCTGCATCAGCATATAATTGAGCTCAAAGAACGAAAGGCCGCGCTCCAGGCGTTGCTTGTAGCATTCCGCCGCCAGCATGCGGTTGACGGAGAAATGGACGCCCACTTCGCGCAGGAATTGGATATAGTTCAGGTCCAAAAGCCAATCGCCGTTATTCGCCATGATGGCCTTGCCGCCGGAAAAATCAATCAGCCGGGACATCTGCTTCTGGAAGCAGGCGATGTTGTGGTCGATCTCCTCGCGCGTGAGCATCCGGCGCATGTCGCTTTTGCCAGACGGGTCGCCGATCATGCCGGTGCCGCCGCCGAACAGCGCGATGGGGACATGCCCAGCGCGCTGCATGTGCGCCATGACCATAATCTGCACAAAATGCCCCACATGCAGGCTGTCCGCCGTCGGGTCGAAGCCAATGTAAAAGGCGATCTTCCCGTTGTTGAGCAGGTCTTTGATCTTTTCCTCGTTTGTCATCTGCGCGATCAAACCGCGCGCCTGCAGTTCGTCAAATACTCCCATTGCAACCTCCATGAAATCTCCAGGGGGCAATAAAAACGCCCCCTGCGTAATGCAGAGGGCGGATTTCCCGCGGTACCACCTCAATTTACCAGCGTCTCGCGGCGCTGGCCTCACGGGTACAAAAATACCCCCGCGCGGTAACGTGCGCACACGGCCCCGCCTACTGTGGGTTCAGCGGAGCGGCTCCGGGAGGTATTTCGCCCGCCGTCCTGCGCCGGTCTTCCACCAGCCGCCGGCTCTCTGCGCCAGTCCCTGCGGGGTACTTCTTCCCATCTTCGCCGTTTTCTCTATCGCGTTCAGTATAGCGGAATCCTCCCTAAATGTCAAGCTTTGCGGCTCTGGACTTTTCGCGCCGCGCCTTTTATAATGAAAAGGATCCTATTTGATTGGAAGGAAAGGGAGAACGGATGAGAAACGAACCTTCTGCGCCGCGCGCCATCCAGGTCCGCGGCGCGCGCGTACACAACCTGAAAAATATCGACGTCGAGATCCCGCTGAACCAGATTGTCGGCATCGCCGGGGTCTCCGGCTCCGGGAAATCCTCTCTGGCGCTCGGCGTGCTGTATGCGGAGGGTTCCCGGCGCTACCTGGAGGCGCTTTCCACCTACACCCGCCGCCGCATGACACAGGCCGCGCGCGCCGACGTGGACGAGGTGCTCTACGTCCCGGCGGCGCTGGCGCTGCACCAGCGGCCCGGCGTGCCGGGCATCCGAAGCACGTTCGGCACCGGCACCGAGCTGCTCAACAGCCTGCGCCTGATGTTTTCCCGCCTGGCGGAGCACCGCTGCCCCAATGGCCATTTCCACGCGCCGTCGCTGGCCGTGGCGGCCGGACAGCCGCTGGTTTGCCCCGCCTGCGGCGCGGTTTTTTACGCGCCCAGCGCGGAAGAGCTTGCGTTCAACAGCCAGGGCGCGTGCCGCGCCTGCGGCGGGACCGGCACGGTGCACACGGTGGACCGCTCCACGCTGGTGCCGGACGAGTCGCTCACCATCGACGAAGGCGCCGTCGCGCCGTGGAACACGCTGATGTGGTCCCTGATGACGGACGTCTGCCGCGCGATGGGCGTGCGCACCGATGTGCCGTTCCGCGAACTGACGGAGCAGGAAAAGGAGATCGTCTACGACGGGCCGGCGGTAAAAAAGCATATTTTTTACCACCCCAAAAATTCCGAGCAGGCCGGGGAACTCGATTTTACCTATTATAGCGCCGTTTACACGGTGGAAAACGCGCTTGCCAAGGTCAAAGATGAAAAAGGCATGAAGCGTGTAGAAAAGTTCCTCAAAGAATCCCTTTGCCCGGACTGCGGCGGCACGCGCCTTTCGCCGGCCGCCCGCGCGCCCCGGCTGCGCGGCATCGGCCTGGATGAGGCGTGCCGGATGACGCTCTCAAAGCTCACGGAATGGGTCTCGGGCGTGCCGGCCTCCCTGCCGGAGGAACTGCGCCCCATGGCGGAGGCCATCTGCGCGTCGTTCCAGTCCGCCGCCCGGCGGTTGATGGACCTTGGCCTCGGCTACCTCTCGCTGGACCGGGCGGCGGCGACGCTCTCCACCGGGGAACGCCAGCGGATGCAGCTGGCCCGCGCCGTGCGGAACCGCACCACCGGCGTGCTGTATGTGCTGGACGAGCCGTCCATCGGCCTGCACCCTTCGAACCTGGAGGGCCTGGCCGCGGTGATGCGCGACCTTGTCGCCGACGGCAATTCCGTCCTGCTGGTGGACCACGACACCCAGGTCCTCTCGCAGGCCGGCTGGATTGTCGAGATGGGGCCGGGCGCCGGTGCGAACGGCGGCAAGGTGCTTGCGCAGGGCACGGTCCCCGCGCTGCGGGAAAATCCCGCGTCCCAGATTGGCCCGTTCCTGTGCGGCGGCGGCCGCGCGCCGCTGCGGGGCCGCGGCCCGGCGTTGTTCTCCGCAGGGCGCATCCGCCTTTCCACGGCGGCCGTCCACACCGTGAAGCCGCTCTCCGTCGAGATTCCCAAAGGCCGCCTCACTGTTGTAACCGGGGTCTCCGGCTCCGGCAAGACCACGCTCGTGCTGGAAAGCCTTGTCCCCGCGCTGGAAGCCGCCACCACAGGGAAACCTCTCCCCGCCCATGTCCGTTCCATAGAGGCGCCGGGCATTTCCCGCGTCAAATTGATCGACGCCACGCCGATCGGCATCAATATCCGCTCGACCGTGGCGACTTACGCGAATGTCCACGACGAATTGCGCAAAATTTTCGCGCGGCAGGCCGCAGCGCGGGAACGCGGCCTAAAGGCCGGCGATTTCTCCTACAACACCGGCAAGCTGCGCTGCCCTACCTGCGACGGCGCCGGGTCCATCAGCCTCGACGTCCAATTCCTGCCCGACGTCGAGATCCCCTGCCCGGACTGCCGCGGTTCCCGCTACGGGCGGGAGGCCGGCCTGGTGCGGGCGGGCAACGGTTTCTCCCTGCCGGAGCTCATGGCAATGGACATCGATTCGGCGTTAGGCGCTTGCAGCGGCTGGAAGCTGGCGGCGCAGCGTTTGCAGGTGCTCAAGGACCTAGGCCTCGGCTACCTGACGCTCGGCGAAGCGACGCCGAGCCTTTCCGGCGGCGAAGCGCAGCGCCTCAAGCTGGCGAGCGAGATGGGCAGGGCGCAAACGGACGCCGTTTTTGTCTTCGACGAGCCGACCATCGGCCTGCACCCGCTCGACGTGCGCACGCTGCTCGGCGTGTTCCAGACGCTGCTGGGGCAGGGCGCCACCGTGCTCGTCATCGAGCACGACCTCGACGTCATCCGCCGCGCGGACTACCTGATCGACATGGGGCCGGGCGGCGGGGAAGAAGGGGGCCGTATCGTCGCGTGCGGCGCGCCCGCCGAGCTCGCGGCAAACCCTGCAAGCATAACCGGGCGCTTCCTGGCCCAGGCTTGACCGGCCTCTTGGGGGCTTCCCTGCAGAGAATCTTTTCGCCTGATTCCCCTTTACAAGGCAAACGCCGTTTCCCGGGCCGGCGCGGTAAGCAGCCGGACAGCGCTTGCGGCCAGCAGGGGGTATAGCTCCGGCCGCCTGCGGTAACGCACGGCGATTTCGCGCGGCTCCAGGATCTCCCCGCGCAGGTTTTTCACCGTCCGCTGTAGGCTCACAAAGGCCCTGTGGTCCTCCAGGCTGGAGGCGCTGAGGGTGTCCTGTGGCGATGCCCCGCAGGCAATGGCCAGCGTCCCGGTCCCCTGCAGCGCCTGCGCCGCAGCGTGGTTCCCCGTTTCAAATACGGCGATGACGCCGGAGGGCAGTTCCCTCCCTTTGCCACAAAAATCACTGCCGAACAGCAAGATCCCCTGGTCCAGCGCAAGCGCCGGCACGCCGCGGCTCTCATAGAGCAGGAATTCCGGCTGCCCGCCGCCGTATTGGCGCAGCGCGCCGCCGCCGCACAGCCAGACGCCGCCGGGCTCCAGCAGCGGAAGCAACGTTTCCCGCAGCGCGCCGCGATCCCCGCATACGATCAGCGCGGTCATGCGCCTCCCTCCCTTTCGGTTTACAGTATGCGCCGCACGCCGGGCAATATGCGCCGCCCCTTGACAGCGGCGCCACTTTGCGCTATACTTCTTAGCAGTGAAACCGTTGACGCGGAGATAACGGCGGCGATGCCTTCCCAGAGAGCCTGCGGCGCTGCGAAGCAGGCAAGAAACAAACCGTCAAATGGACCGCTGAGGGTGCGGGGAAACGCCGTGTGGGCGGAGTATTCCGCAACGTGCCGGCATACGTTAGTTGCCGGGGGTATTCCTGTACCCCGTGCAAGCGCACAGCCCGCCGGGCTGTGAATCAAGGTGGCACCGCGGATAAAGCATTTTATTCGTCCTTGACAGAAATGGATGTTCTGCCGGGGGCGTTTTCTTTTTTCTCCCCGGCCGGAACGCCGGGGATTTTTTTTGATATGATGGGAAAGAAGGGGACGATGGTGACAAATCCAAAGGGGCGCTTTGGCAGCTACGGGGGGCAGTATATCCCCGAGTCGCTGATGAACGCAGTCATGGAGCTCGAAGAGGCCTACAACCATTATAAGGAGGACCCTGTGTTCCAGCAGGAGCTCAGCGCGCTGCTGCAGGACTACGCCGGGCGGCCGTCGAGGCTTTATTTCGCCAAAAAAATGACGGAAGACCTTGGCGGCGCAAAGATCTATCTCAAGCGGGAGGACCTGAACCACACCGGCGCGCACAAGATTAACAACGTGCTCGGGCAGGCGCTGCTGGCCAAAAAGATGGGTAAGACCCGCCTTCTGGCAGAGACCGGCGCAGGGCAGCACGGCGTGGCCACGGCGACGGCCGCCGCGCTGCTGGGCATGGAGTGCGTGGTGTTCATGGGAGAAGAGGACACCCGCCGCCAGGCCTTGAATGTATACAAAATGCGGCTGCTGGGGGCTACGGTGGTACCGGTGACGACGGGTACCGCCACGTTGAAGGACGCTTGTTCCGCCGCCTTCCGGGAGTGGACGACCCGCATTGCGGCCACCCAGTACTGCCTGGGCTCGGTGATGGGACCGCACCCGTTCCCCACCATCGTGCGCGATTTCCAGGCGGTCATCTCCCGTGAGATCAAGCAGCAGATGCTGGAAAAGGAAGGGCGCCTGCCGGACGCGGTGCTCGCGTGCGTTGGCGGCGGCTCCAACGCCATCGGCAGCTTTTATCATTTCATCGGGGACCTGGGCGTGCGGCTCATCGGCTGCGAGGCGGCCGGGCGCGGCATCGACACGTTTGAAACGGCCGCGACAGTCAACACCGGCCGCGTCGGCATTTTCCACGGCATGAAATCCTATTTCTGCCAGGACGCCTACGGCCAGATTGCGCCGGTCTATTCGATCTCCGCAGGCCTGGATTACCCCGGCGTCGGGCCGGAACACGCTTACCTGCACGACATCGGCCGCGCGGAATACGTCCCAGTGACGGACAGCGAGGCCGTGGACGCGTTTGAATACCTTTCCCGCACAGAGGGCATCATCCCGGCCATTGAATCCGCGCACGCCGTCGCGTATGCGCGGAAGCTGGCCCCGTCGATGCGCAAAGACCAAATCCTTGTCATCACGCTCTCGGGCCGCGGCGACAAGGATTGCGCGGCGATCGCCCGCTACAGAGGGGAGGATCTTTATGAATAAGCTCGCGTCCGCTTTTCAAAACGGCAAAGCGCTGCTCGCATTTTTAACCTGCGGCGACCCAGACCTGGATACTACGGCCGCAGCCGCCCGCGCGGCGGAGGAAAACGGCGCTGCGCTGCTCCTTCTCGGCGTGCCGTTCTCAGACCCGACGGCGGAAGGCCCCGTTTTGCAAGCGTCGAACCTGCGCGCGCTGCGCGGCGGCGTCACGACGGACCGCATTTTGGCGTTTGTCAAAGAACTGCGCGGCAGCGTTTCCCTGCCGCTGGCGCTTTCTGCTTACGCAAACGTGGTGTTTTCCTACGGTCCGGAGCGCTTCCTCGCGGCCTGCCGGGATGCGGGCATCGGCGGCCTGCTCCTTTTTGACGTACCCTATGAAGAGCGGGGAGAATTCCTGCCGCTCTGCCGCCAATACGGCGTAGAACTGATCTCCACCGCCGCGTCCGCACCGGAGGCGCGCGTCGAACAGATTGCCCGGGAGGCCGAGGGCTTTTTGTCCCTCCTTCCCTGCGCGGAGCCGGAAGATCTCCGCGCGCTGGCGGCCTGCGCCGCCCGGTTCTCCCCGGCGCCGTGCGTTGTGGAGCCCGCCGCACCCACGGCGGAGGCGCTCCGCCGGGCCGCGGCCCTTGCAGACGGCGTTTTACTCCGGGAGCCGCTTGTCGAGCTGCTCGAGCGCTGCGGCAAAGACGCCCCGGAACAGATCGGCGCGTTCCTCCGGGAAAGCAAACGCGCCCTCGCGGGCGAACCCGCCTAACGCGCCGTTTGGCGGCGCTCCGCCGGAACGCCGCCAAACCGTTCGCGAATTCGAGCAATCAATTCAATAAAAGACCGCCCTGCTTGCTGCCCGCGGATGACGCGGGGGCAAGCAGGGCGGTTGCTTTTTTCAAAAGATTATTTTTCGCATTCCGGGATCCAGACGCGCATCTCGCCGGGACCGCGATTGCCCCAGGTGAAGTACGGCACCGCCGTGAGGGACGCGGCTTCTTCCACCGGCGGCTCCTCGCTGTAGAGGGCGTCGCTGGTATGCAGCCGGAACCCCTTTGCGGTCAGGGTGGGCACATTCCCAATGCGCTCATCCTTCGAAGCCGCCACACTGATCTCGGCCGTCCTCGGCAGGCGCAGGGCGGAGAGTTCTGCGCCGTTGTCTACTTGCTCCACGCAATAGACCACCGGACCGCGGGCAAGCGCCACGCAACCCGCGTCTGCGCGGACCTTCGTGTTGGCGTAGATACGGCGCGGCTGCATGTCAAGCGAAAGCTCCACGACGGACCCAGCCTTCCACGCGCGGTGGAGAAGCGCATAGCCGTCCCGCACTTCGACCGGGATTTCCTGGCCGTCGACCTTGATTTCCCATTTCTTGCACCAGCCGGGGATGCGGATGGCGAATGTGAAGTCTTTGGCGGTTTCTACCGTATAAGAGACGCGGCCGTTCCACGGGTATTCAGACCGGCAGGAGATTGCTGCGCCATTCTGGCAAGAGACCTTGCCGCCCAGGAACAGATGGGCATACACGGTGTCTTCATTCTCGCCCCAAGCATACTGCCCCAGGGAAGTGACTGTACGGGCGACGTTGGGCGGGCAGCAGGCGCAGGCGTACCACTGCGGGCGCACCGGCAGCACATGGCGGTATTCCCGCAGCTTGCCGGAAACCCCGGGGACAACCTCCAGCGGGTTGACGTAGAAGAAGCGTTTGCCGTCGAGCTGCATGCCGCTGAGCAATCCGTTGTACAACTCTTTTTCCATAATGTCGGCATATTCGCCTTTGGGTTCCAGCTCCAGCATTCTCCTGGCGAAGAAGATCATCGCCGCCGAAGCGCAGGTCTCCGCATACACGAGGTCATTGGGCAGCTCATAGTCCGCAGAGAACGCCTCGCCGTGCACCGTAGATCCCACGCCGCCCGTGACGTACATCTTCTGCTGCACCACGTTGTTCCACAGGGTGCGGCAGGCTGCCGTCATTTCTTCGTCGCCGGTCTCGGCTGCCAGGTGCGCCATCGCCGTGTACATATACCCGGCGCGCACGCTGTGCCCCACCGCCTTGGTCTGCTGCTTCACCGGCGCGTAGGTCTGCGCGTAATCCCGGTCTGCCGGATCCATATCGAAGTGCTTCCAATCGAGACGTTTCTTTTCCTCTGCGAAATACTCCGGCTCCACGCCGCGCTCCTCAAGGAAATACTGGGCCGTTTCCAGATATTTCTTTTCACCGGTCACATCGTACAGGCGCAGCAACGCCAGTTCAATCTCCTGGTGGCCCGGCACGCCGCGGGTCTTGTCCTTGCCAAAGCGGCTGCAAATCAAGTCGGCGTTTTTCCGCACGATATCCAGCAAGGCGGTTTTGCCCGTCGCCTGGTAGTACGCCACGCCGGCCTCGATCATATGCCCCGCGCAGTAAAGCTCGTGGCACTCTTGCAGGTTCTGCCATTTGTGCTCAGGTTCTTTCACCGTGAAATAGGTGTCGAGATAGCCGTCGGGCTCCTGCGCGCGGCCAACCAACGCGATGACCTCATCGGCTTCCTTCTCCAGCTCTGCATTGGGCCGGAGCACGAGGGAATACGCCACCGCTTCCAGCCATTTAGCGACGTCGCTGTCCTGAAACACCATGCCGTAGAATTCGCCCTGGCTCTCTCCCGCGGCAATGCGGAAGTTCTCAATGGCGTGGCTCTTCTCCACGCCGGGGACGGCGTCCTCCAAGATTTGCTTCTGGTAGGGGATGACCACATCCATCACCAGGTTCTGCACACCGGACCAAAAGCCGTCCTGCACGGTTACCCGCTTCAAATCTACCGCGACTTGCTTACGATTCTCCATGATCCTTCTCCTTTACCGGCCTTTCAAAATCCCAGCGGCGCAGCCCCGCCAAAGCCTTCCCACACCGCCGGGTCCACTCCATAAAAGGTCAAGTTTACAGTATCATATCCCACCCTGTTTGTCAATCTGTTTTTGAAGGGGCAGAAAAATTCAGCTCTTTTAGAAGGAAGAAATTCCAAAGCAGTCCAGGCTCGCGGCGCCCTGGCCTTCTTTTCCCCCGCCTCAGGATTTTTCCAACACCTGCCGGACGGCCTGCATTTCCTCATGGGTCTGCGGGTGGTCGAGATAATCCCAGGAATACAGCGCAAAGCCTTGCGCGCCCAGCGCGCGCGACTGCTCAATCTGCCGCGCGACGGCCGGCCCGCCGCCCAGCCACGCGCCGCCGTCGGCCTGGGAACCCGCCTTGTAAAGGCCCAGGCCGAGGTACAGATCCACGCCCGGCGCAGTAACCAGCGAACGCCACTGCTCTGCCGTGCGGGTGAACGGCAGGGATGCGTGCGAAAACGGGAAATAGATCTGCGGCGCGAGGTAATCGACATAGCCCGCCCGGCTGGCCCAGGTTTGGACGTCTGCGGCCTGCGCCTCGTTGTTGGCCAGGCTCGCCTGCGGCGAGATGCCGAAGACGGCCTCCGGGTTTTCCTCTTTCACCGCGCGGTACACCGCCTGGACAAGCAGATTGATGTTCTGCTTGCGCCACTGCGCCAGCGGCAGGCTCGTCCCGCTCTCCCGGTAGACGGCGGCGTCTAGCGCGGCATCCTGCGTGGGATAGAAATAATCGTCAAAATGGATACCGTCCACATCGTAGCGCGAGACGATTTCCCGCACGCCCTCCACAATATAATCGCGCACCTGCGCATAACCCGGATTATAATAGAGCGAACCCTGGTACGCCATCGTCCAGTTCCGGCGCGCGCTGTCGCTTTGCCACTGCACATAAGGGTTCCCCGCTGCAAGGGACGCCGGCGTGCTCCCCTGCCGGATGCGCAGCGGGTTGATCCATGCGTGCAGCTCCAAACCCTCCCGGTGCGCAGCCTCCACCATGTAGGCAAGCGGGTCGTATCCGGGATGTTTCCCCTGCGTACCCGTCAGGAGATGGGACCACGGGTATTGCTGCGAAGGGTACAGCGCGTCGCCGAACGGGCGGACATGGACAAAAAGCGCGTTCATCCCGCTGTTTTTCGCCTTTGCAACAATTGCGTCAAATTTCCGCCGGAACGCGCTTTCGCTGCGGTCCGCCTGCACACTGAGGTCCAAGCTTAAATACGGGACCCACACGGCGCGCAGTTCTCCGTTTTGCGGCGCTTCCGTCTCGTAACCGATTACCGACACCGCCCGGCAGGACTCCCCGTAGCCGGCGCCGGCCGGCCGGCGCTCCACCGTGACGCGGATGGAAGCGTGCACGCCGTTAATTTCCGCAAAGACATACGACGTTCCGAGCCTGCGGCCCGTGATGCGGTATTTATCCGTTCCCGGCACGCGCGCCACCGGGGAAATCCCGTCCCGCGACGCGTACACCTTCACGTCGTCCTGGCTCAAGCCCGGCCCTGCGACCGCCGCCCGGAAATCGTAGATATCCCCTGGGGCCATCACATAACTGCGGGTGTCCATTGTAAGCGTGCGCACCGGACGGGCGGCCCCCTGCACCCAAAACGGCGCCGCCAGCGTCAAAAGAAACGCCAGCAGCGCCGCTGCGACCGTTTTCTTCATTGGAATTCCTCCTCGGGTCTGTTTTCCCGATTATAACAAACGCCAGCCAGTCAGGAGTTCCGTTAAAGAAAATATATTCTTTTGGAGAAATTTTCCTACTTGTCCCCGCCCTTTGCCGCTGCATCCGGCTCCGCCAGAAGGTCGCTCTTTTCCGCATGCCCGGTGTAATTCGGCACCAGGCGGTGGATCACCTGCATCATTTTGACGTTGTCCACGCCCATGCAGCCGCGCAGCTCTTCCAGGTGGTCCAGGAACGCCTCTTCGTCAAACGGGATCGGAGAACCAATATAGATCAACTCATGCGAGGTCTTCTGGCATCCGCCCTCGCTGTCCAGCAGCAATTCTTCATAGAGCTTTTCGCCGGGGCGCAGGCCCGTGTAGACAATCTTGATATCCTCGTCCGGCTCAAAGCCGGAGAGGCGGATCAAGTTGCGCGCCAGGTCGACAATGCGCACCGGCTCGCCCATGTCGAGCACGAAGATCTCGCCGCCGCGCGCCATGCCGCCGGCCTGGATGACGAGCCGCGCCGCCTCCGGGATGGTCATGAAATAGCGGATGATATCCGGGTGCGTCACCGTGACCGGGCCGCCCGCAGCAATCTGCCGCTGGAAGAGCGGGATGACGCTGCCGTTGCTGCCCAGCACGTTGCCGAAGCGCACCGCCGCAAACCCGGTTTTGCTGTGGCGGCTGTAATATTGGATGATCATCTCGCAGATGCGCTTAGTCGCGCCCATCACGTTGGTGGGGTTGACGGCTTTATCCGTTGAAATCAACACCATGCGCTTTGCGCCGTATTGATCGGCGGCCTGGGCCACGTTCAGCGTGCCGAATACATTGTTTTTCACGGCCTCACCCGGGCTCAGCTCCATCAGCGGAACATGCTTGTGCGCCGCAGCATGGAATACCACGTCCGGATGGCAGACCTCAAACAGCTTGTTCACGCGCTTTTTGTCGCGCACCGAGCCGATGAGCACTTCCAGGTCCAGTTTGGGGAATTGGCGGAGCAATTCATTTTGCAGGTCGTAGGCGTTGTTCTCGTAAATATCGAAGATGATGAGCTTGGCGGGCGAGAAAAACGCGATCTGCCGGCAGAGTTCGGAGCCGATGGACCCGCCGCCGCCTGTAACCAGGACGACCTTATTTTTCAAATAATCACAGATCTCTTCCACATTCAGCTTGACCTCGTCGCGGCCAAGCAAGTCCACGATATCCACGTCGCGGATAGAGATGTGGGAGGCGTCGTTTTCTTCGATGATCTCATACAGCGCAGGGACGGTTTTCAACCGGCAGCCCGTTTTCGCGCAGATGCTGAGAATGTCCTGCTGGTCCTTCTTTTTGCTCGACGGCATCGCCAGCACAATCTGGTCCACATTATACCGCACGGCCATGCGCGGGATGCTCTCGCGCCCGCCCACGACCTTCACGCCGTGGATGCGCGTCCCGCGTTTGCTGCGGTCATCGTCGATAGCGACCACCGGGATGCCCTTGCTCTCCGGCGCGGTCTTCATCTCTTTAATGACCATAGACCCCATCTCGCCCGCGCCAATCACCATCACGCGGTTAAACTCCGCCTTATCCTTCGAAATCAAGCTCTTGCGGCGCTGGCGGCGCACCAGGCGGAAGCTGAAGCGGAACACGCCCAACAGGAACAGCATGATGAGATATCCCATGATGTACACGCTGTTGGGGAAACGCGGCTCGCCGAGGGCATAGCCCATGAGCACCATGAGCAGGTTGGCGGCCGTCACGCCAAAGAAAATCTGCAATAGCTCGTCCAGGCTGGCGAACTGCCACATGGTGTTATAAAATTTTGCAATGGTGAATGTGAGGACACAGACCACCGCGCACCACGGCATTAGCTCCAAGTAAGAGACCCAATAATACGGCGGGACGCCGCGCGTGGAAAGCAGGATGCCGTTTTCCCACACCGTTTCATATTTCAGGCCGTCAAACCGGAGCAGGAACGCCACGAAATAGCTGAGAAACACCACCACTAGGTCGACCAACACCTGCGGCAGCGAATAAAAGAGGCTCACCCTCTTATTTTTCATCCCGATCCACTCTCCTAGTTACTTTCGTTCTATGGGCACCGCGGCAAGCTAAAGCCTCACCCCCATGCGGGAGGCAGGCCGCCGCCGCGCGCAAAGCAGCGTGCAAAAAAGGACCTGGCAGCACGCGCGAGAGAAAAGGGCCTCTCCCGTGAGAATTTTGGCGGCGCCAAGCAAAACCGGCCACGTTGCGGTGATCTTTTGATATTATACCACACCTGCGGTGGGCACGTCGCGCGCTGCGGCCTCCGGCCGCCCGGCCGGGAGGTACCGCTGGGGTTCGCCGCCCGCGCTGCGGCCGTCCTGGTAGTATTATACCACAGAGTGGCCGAAAAAGGAACCGTTTTTCCCGCGCAGGGCAAACGGCGCAAAAAAGGGCGAGAACCGCTCTGTTTCCCGCCCTTTTTCTTGTCAGTGAAGGTTCCTTATTCGCCGTCCTCGCTGTGGCCGCACCCGCAACCGCAGCCGTCCTCTTCCTCTTCCACCTCAAACTCCAGCAGCTCGCCACAGTTCGGGCACTCCATTTTGCCGTCTTCAATGATGCTCTCAGACAAGCAAATCGTCTCGTTGCAGTTCGGGCAAGTGACCTCATAGTAGCACTCGTCGTCTTCGTCGTCCTCGTCGTCCTCTTCCTCGCCGTAGATCTCGTCTTCCAGCGCGGCAAGGTCTTCGTCAATCTCGTCCACCTGCCCGGCAACCTCGTCGACCGTCTCGTCCAGGCCCGCCAGGTCGGACGCCATTTCGTCCAGCAGGTCCAGCATCGCGTTGAGGACCTTGACTTCGTCCTTATTTTCGTCGAGATTCAGGCCCTCCATCAGGCCGCGGATATACGCTACACGTTCCGTATTGGTCATTGCCAAAACTCCTTTCGCCGCGCGCCTTGTTACGCGCGCTCCATATACTCGCCGGTGCGGGTGTCAATGCGGATCATTTCGCCTTCCTCAATGAAGAGCGGCACCTTGATCTGCGCGCCGGTCTCCAGCGTGGCGGGCTTTGTCGCATTGGTGGCCGTGTCGCCCTTGAAGCCCGGGTCGGTCTCGGTCACCTGCAGCTCAACAAAGTTCGGCGGCTCTACGCCAAACACATTGCCTTTGTAAGAGAGCACCTTGCACTCCATATTTTCCTTGACGAACTTGAAGTTGTCGCCGAGGATGCTCTTGTTGATCGGGATCTGCTCAAAGGACTCCATGTCCATAAAATAGTAGAGATCGCCGTCGTTGTACAGGTACTGCATATCCTTGCGCTCGATATAGGCGGTGGGATATTTGTCGTTCGGGTTGAACGTTTTTTCCGTCACAGCGCCGGTGATGACGTTGCGGATCTTCGTGCGGACGAACGCCGCGCCCTTGCCGGGCTTTACATGCTGGAACTCGATGATGGAGACGACGTTGCCGTCCATCTCAAACGTCACGCCATTCCTAAAATCGCCTGCAGATATCATAAAGCTGTCCTCCAATTCAATTTCTATCTTCTAGTGTATAGCATTTCCCGTAATTTTTCAAGTAAAATCTTGCGAAAATCACGTCTTCCGCCGCTCACATCAGGTCCTGCAGCGCCGCAAAGGCCAAAAAATAGCTGTTCTTGCCGAAGCCGCAGATCTGCCCCGCGCAGACGTCCGCGATGACGGAACGGTGGCGGAACTCCTCGCGCGCGTGGATGTTGGACATGTGCGTCTCAATGAACGGGATGCGCACGCTGGCAATGGCGTCGTGCAACGCGTAGCTGTAATGCGTAAACGCGCCCGCGTTGATGATAACGCCGTCGTAAACGCCGCGCGCCGCGTGGATCTTGTCGATGAGCGCGCCCTCCCAATTCGACTGGAAGATGTCGCAGTCCACGCCGTATTTTTCCGCGGTCTCCATGATCTGCCGGTCGATGCTCTCGGCGCTCTCGCTGCCGTAAATCCCTTTTTCCCGCACGCCCACCATATTCATGTTGGGGCCGAGCAGGACCAGGACCCGTTTTTTTGCCATGCTCCTTCATCCTTTCTCAACGCCCGCGCCGGGCGGGAATTTGCTGCGCACGCGGCGCTCAAGCACGCGCCGGACGCGGAACGTGACGCCGCTCTCCTGCGACACCGGCTCCAAAAGGACCGAACGCATGCCGCAGAGGCCGGCGCCCAGCACATCGGTAAACACCTGGTCCCCCACGACGGCAATGCGGGAGGCCGGCACGCCGAGCAGCGCCTGCGCGCGCCAATAGCCAAACGGCAGCGGCTTGCAGCCCCTGCTCAGGCAGGGCAGGCCGTACTGCGCGGCAAACGGCTCCACCCGCTTTTTGCGGTTATTGGAGAGGATAACAAGCCGCACACCCGCCCGCTGCAGCGCGCGCGCCCACTCCTGCGTCCCCGGCGCGGGCGTTTGCGAGCCTGGGCTGGAAAGCGTATTGTCCACGTCCAGGATGAGCGCCTCCACGCCCAGGCGGCGCAGGAGCGCCGGTGTGACTTCTTGCACGCGCCGGAGCGAGACGGTTGGGTACAGTAACAGCATAAGCCCCTCCTCTTCCATGCAGCCGCAGGACATTAAAAAAGCGGGCGTTCGGCCCGCTTTTTCACAGCATGTTCGTTTTTCAAACACAAAATTATTTATATTTGCGTTTACGAGCCGCCTCAGATTTCTTCTTGCGCTTGACAGAGGGCTTTTCATAAGCCTCTCTCTTGCGCACTTCCGCGATCACGCCCGCTCTTGCACACTGCTTTTTAAATCTTCTCAGAGCACTGTCGAGAGATTCGTTCTCTTTGATCCTGATCTCAGCCACTTGTTTCCCTCCCATCCGCCAAACGGCAGGGGTTTCGTCATATAACAAAAAATATTATACCGAGTTTGGGGGAATCTGTCAAGCGGTTCTCATGGAAAGTTTGGAAGAATTTTTTTCGCCTTTTTTTAAAAAAGAGATTGACAAGCTCCCGGATTCATGATAATATAATACTCGCGCTACACGAGACGCTGCAAAGCGCCAGCATATAGGGGTATAGCTCAGTTGGTAGAGCAGCGGTCTCCAAAACCGCGTGCCGAGGGTTCAAGTCCTTCTGCCCCTGCCAAATTTGGCCCGGTAGTTCAGTTGGTTAGAACGCTAGCCTGTCACGCTAGAGGTCGACGGTTCGAGCCCGTTCCGGGTCGCCAGCTGCTATGGCTCAGGTGGTAGAGCACATCCTTGGTAAGGATGAGGTCACCAGTTCGAATCTGGTTAGCAGCTCCA
>CALWIP010000016.1 GCA_944380775.1 uncultured Clostridia bacterium
GGCGGTGTCCTTTCCAGCAGTACGCGCCTGCGGCGGGCACATCGCGCCTTCGGCCTGACGGCCTCACCGCGCAGGAAAACGGTTCTGCTTCTGCCCGCGAAAAGTCCCGGCACTGCAACACGCGGCCCGGGTGTCTGGTGCGAGAAAACGCGCAGCTGGAAACAACAACGCCCGGTACTTAGATTTGTTCTAAATACCGGGCGTTTTCATATTTCACGGGAGCAGCCCCTTTCTCTCGCGCGGCTTCGAGGTTCCCCAGGCGGTAACGCCCGGCGCGCGGCGTGCGCGCCGGCGTAGCCAGCAGCGCGGCCCGCTCCTGCGCTTTTTCTACGCGCAGGCGTTTCGGCCTCTGCGGAGGCCGAGTTGGGGCTCTGCCCCAACGCCCCGCAACCTTTGAAAAGGTTGACGAAACTTTTTTCTCCGCTACGCGGTGGTTCCTGAGGGCGTTTCCACGGGAGCAGCCCATTTCTCTCGCGCGGTCTGCGAGGAACCCCAGGCGGTAACGCCCGGCGCGCAGCGTGCCCGCCGCAGGCGCAAAAATTACGCCCGGTACTTAGCATCTAGCTAAATACCGGGCGTTGTTCTTTTACCGGGAGCTTGTTCTTTCTCTCGCGCGGCTGCGAGGTTCCCCAGGCGGTAACACCTCGCGCGCGGCGTTGGTGCAGGCTTTAGCCTGCCGTAATGCGCAGATTAAAAATAAGGGATTCGGAGGTGGGGGAGACGGAGACGCAGTAGCGGTCCTCGGCGAGGACTTCGGGTTCGCCGTTTTCGCCGGTGAGGAGCGCGTAAGTCCCGTCGTTCTGGGCGATGGCTTCGCCGGCCGTTGCGCGCGCCAGCACCACCGCCGCAATCTCGCCGGCGTCGAGCGCGGCAACCGCTTCCGCGTAGCTGCCGTAAGCGGTAACCCCCGCCAGCGACGAGCGGAATGCCGTCGAATCCGCAAGCGCCTGTTCCCCGCAGGATTGCTCCCGTACGCCGACCGCTTTCCCCGAAAGATCCGCCAGGTTGCGCAGGCCGTCTGCCGCGCGCGTCAGCACCACTTGCTCGCCTTCCGCAAACGGTTCCGAATACAGCCGTTCCCCGGCCGCCGCCAGCTCCGCCCCCGCTTCGCTGCAATCCCCGAAAATACAGTCGATTTCCCCGCTTTCCAGCGCTTCGCCCGCGCGGTCCCAGTCCAACGGCACAAATTCGGCCTCCAGGCCCAGCGCCCGGCACGCCTCCCGCGCCGTGTCCGCAAACAAGCCCGCAAATTCCCCGTCTTCTTCATAACTTAAAGGGTAACTCCCCGGGTCTAACCCGATTTTCAAAACCCCGGCCTCCTGCACGCGCGCCCAGGCGTCCGTTTCCGCTTCGCTCGCCGTGCCGCCCGCCGCGCATCCGCCCAGCGCAACCGCCGCCGCCAACAGGCATGCCGCCCATTTCGCCTTCATGTGACCATCCTTTCCCCCAAAGGGGTAACAATCTTGTCATTTTTCGTCCTTTATTGTAGCCGATTCCCGCCAAAAGGACAAGCGCTCCCCTCGAAAATTTACAAATCCTTTACGCGGTCCGCCTCCCGCGCGGGGCGCGGAAATTTTTTCAAGTTTCCTATTGACAACGTAGGTTAGTTGATGTAAACTAATACCGCAATGAGATAGCGAGTGCTAACTGCTAAGTCCACCAAGGAGGGGTTTCTATGGAACAAGCGATCCATCGGATGGCGGCGGGGCCGGTCCCGCCGGTGGTTTCCGGCACGGCGCCGCTGAGCATGGCCCGGCCGGGCGAGCCGCGCCGCGTGCAGGCGGTGCGAGGCAAGGAAGACGTGCGCCGGTTTTTGACGAGCCTCGGCTTTACCGAGGGCGCGGAAGTGACCGTCCTCTCGGAGATGGGCGGAAACGTGATTGTCCGGGTGAAGGACGCGCGCGTCGCCATCAGCCGGGCGATGGCGTCTAAAATATACACGCTGTAATGTGCGAGGAGGGAACGGGATGAAAACACTCAGGCAGATCCCCTGCGGGAAGAGCGCCACGGTGGCGAAGCTGCACGGGGACGGCGCGATCAAGCGCCGCATCATGGACATGGGCATCACCAAGGGCACGGAGGTCTTCGTGCGCAAGGTTGCGCCGCTCGGCGACCCCATTGAAGTGACGGTGCGCGGGTATGAATTGTCCATCCGCAAGAGCGAAGCGGAACAGATTGAGGTAGGGTAAGGGGGGTTTTCATCCCTGGGAGTTAGCCTAAACTTACCAACAGACCGAAGGAGGAAGGAAACCAGATGAGCAAGAAGATCGCCCTGGCGGGCAATCCGAACTGCGGCAAGACCACGATGTTCAACGGGCTGACGGGTTCGAGCCAATATGTCGGCAACTGGCCCGGCGTAACGGTGGAGAAGAAGGAAGGCCGCCTGCGCGGGGACAAAAACGTGGTGATTACGGACCTGCCGGGCATTTATTCGCTTTCGCCGTACACGCTGGAAGAAGTGGTGAGCCGGAACTACCTGCTGAACGAGCACCCGGACGCCATTGTGAACCTGGTGGACGGCACGAACCTGGAGCGCAACCTGTACCTGACCACGCAGCTGGCGGAGCTGGGCCTGCCGATGGTGGTGGCGCTGAACATGATGGACCTGGTGCGCAAGAGCGGGGACCAGATTGACGCGAAAAAGCTCGGCGAGGCGCTGGGCTGCGTGGTGGTGGAGACCAGCGCGCTGAAGAACGAAGGCTCGGTGGAAGCGGTGCAGAAGGCGGTGGCGCTGGCGGACGCCGGCAAAAAGACGGCGCCGCAGCACACGTTTTCGCAGGACGTGGAAGACGCGCTCACGGCGATTGGCAAATTGATCGACGGGAAAGTGGAGCCGGCGCGCGCGCGGTGGTACGCGATTAAATTGTTTGAACGCGACGCCAAGGCGCAGGAATCCGCGCGGCTGCCGCAGGCGGTGCTCGGCGAGATCGACGCGGTGGTCAAGGCGGCGGAGCAAAAGCTCGACGACGACGCGGAGAGCATCATCACGAACGAGCGCTACGAGTACATTGCCCGGCTGATGAAATCCTGCCTGAAGAAGAAACGCGCGGGCCTGACCGCCTCTGACAAGATTGACCGCGTGGTGACGAACCGCTGGGCGGCGCTGCCGATTTTCGCGGCGGTGATGTTCGTGGTGTATTATATTTCGGTCACGACGGTCGGCACCATCGTCACGGATTTTACAAATGATACGTTTGTCGCCGAATGGATCCAAGCGCCGGTAGCGGCGTGGCTCGAGGGCATCGGCACGGCGGACTGGCTCACGGGCCTGATTGTTGACGGCGTCATCGGCGGCGTGGGCGCGGTCATCGGGTTTGTCCCGCAGATGATCATCCTGTTCCTGTTCCTCGGCATTTTGGAGGACTGCGGGTACATGGCGCGCATCGCGTTTATTATGGACCGCATTTTCCGCAAATTCGGCCTTTCGGGCAAGAGCTTCATCCCGATGCTGATCTCCTCCGGCTGCGGCGTGCCGGGCGTCATGGCGACGAAGACCATTGAGAACGAGAAGGACCGCCGCATGACCATTATGACCACGACGTTTATGCCGTGCAGCGCGAAGCTGCCGATTATTGCGCTGCTGTTCGGCGCGATGGCGGGCAGCGAGCAGGCCGGATGGGTTGCGCCGCTGTTCTATTTCCTCGGCATTGCGGCGGTGGTGGTCTCGGGCGTGATGCTGAAAAAGACCAAGATGTTCGCGGGGGACCCGGCGCCGTTTGTCATGGAGCTGCCGCAGTACCATGTGCCCTCGGCGAAGACGGTGCTGCTGCATGTGTGGGAGCGCTGCCGCTCGTTTATGATCAAAGCCGGTACGGTGATTTTCGTCTCGTCTGCGGTCATCTGGTTCCTCTCGAACTTCGGTTGGGCGGACGGCGGCGCGGTCTTCGGCATGCTGGACATGGAAGACCCGGCGGTCAACCAGATGGATTACAGTATTTTGGCCTATGTGGGCAACGCGATTGCGTGGATTTTCGCGCCGCTCGGCTTTGGCGAGTGGGAAGGCGCGGTTGCGACCATCACCGGCCTGGTGGCGAAGGAGAACGTGGTCTCCACCTTCGGCGTGCTGTTCGGCATTGCGGAAGCGACGGAAGCGGACCCGACCCTCTGGACTGCCGTGGCGCAGATGCTCGGCACGAGCGGCGCAATGGCTGCGTTCTTGGCGTTTAACCTGCTGTGCGCGCCGTGCTTTGCGGCCATCGGCGCCATCCGGCGCGAGATGTCCAGCGCGAAATGGACCGCGTTCGCGATTACATACCAATGCGTATTTGCTTATGCCGTCGCGCTGATGATCAACCAGTTCGGCCTGCTGCTCGCCGGCGGCGGGTTCACGGTTGGCACGGCCGCCGCGGTTGTGGTGCTGGCGCTCATCCTGTTCCTGTTGTTCCGGCCGAACCCCGAACCGAAGCTGCGCCGCGCCGCCGCTTGACCGGAAAGGGGGGACCGCCATGTTGGAGTGGATGGTTGAGAACGCCGCGACCCTGGGCGTTGGCCTGGCGCTGGCCGTCCTGCTGGCGCTGGCGGTGCGCCGCCTGGCGCGCAGCCGCCGGCGCGGGGAATGCATCGGCTGCCCGGCGGGCGGATGCGGGCATTCCTGCGGCGGGAGCCATGGGGCCTGCGCCTGCGGCAGAAAGCCGGTTCCGGGGGCCGCGAAGCGGGGCGCCCCATCAGGCGAAAACTGATCTTCCTTCATTTTAGATTATAAGAGACACTCATTTCGATACTCCTCACCAAAAAGCTCGGCCCGGTCTTCTCCTCCGGGCCGAGCTGGCGTGCGTTCCCGCGGGGGCCGGGTTGGGGCTCTGCCCCAACGCCCCGCCGCCTTTTGAAAAAGGCGGGCGAAAACGTTGATCCCGCGCGGGTTTTTGAGAACAAAAATAACGCCCGGTATCCAGCGCTTTGCGGAACACCGGGCGTTGCCCTTTTTAGGGGGTTACAGGGAGGAATTCTCAATGACTTTTTGGGCCACCTGGGGCGGGGCTTCCTCGTAGCGGGTGAACTCGAAGGTAAAGGTCCCGCGGCCCTGGGTGGTCTGGCGGATGAACGTCGAGAAATCGTGCATTTCGGCCATGGGGACGTCGGCCTCAATGGTCTGCTGGCCGTCGCCCGCCGGGGCCATGCCCAGCACGCGCCCGCGGCGCTTGTTGACCTCGCCCATCACGTCGCCCATGTTCGCGTCCGGCACGGTGGCCTTCAGCGCGCCGATGGGTTCGAGCAGCACCGGCGACGCCTGCGGCATGCCGGCCTTGTAGGCGAGCGCCGCCGCCATCTTGAACGACATTTCAGAGGAATCCACCGGGTGGTAGGACCCGTCGTACAGCGTGGCGCGCAGGCCGACCACCGGGTACCCCGCCAGCGGGCCTTTCTGGATGCATTCGCGCAGGCCTTTTTCTACCGCCGGGAAGAACCCCTTCGGCACCGCGCCGCCGACCACGCGCTCGCCGAATTCCAGGCCGTCGCTGTCGCACGGCTCAAATTCAATCCACACGTCGCCGAACTGCCCGTGCCCGCCGGTCTGCTTCTTGTGGCGGCCCTGCACCTGCACCTTCTTGCGGATGGTCTCGCGGTACGCAACCTTCGGGTCGCGCAGCTCGACGTCGACGCCGAATTTCGATTTCAATTTCGACACGACCACGTCGAGATGCTGCTCGCCCAGGCCGGAAAGGATCATCTCGTGCGTTTCCGCGTTGTTTTCAAACCCGATGGTCGGGTCTTCTTCCACCAGCCGGAGGATGCCCTGGGCAACCTTGTCTTCGTCGCCCTTGTTCTTCGGGTACACCGCCATCGAGAGCGTCGGGTGCGGGTAGGCGATGCCTTCCAGCACGACCTTGCGCGCCGGCGAGCAGAGCGTGTCGCCCGTGTTCGCGCCTTGCAGCTTCGGCACCGCGCCAATGTCGCCCGCGCCCAGGTACGGCGCGTCTTCCTGCTTTTTGCCGCGCAGCAGCACCGTCTTGCCAATGCGCTCCTGCGTGCCTGTGCGCATGTTCACCAGCGGCGTGTCTGTCGAAACCTTGCCGGAGATGACCTTTAAGTACGAGAGCTTGCCCACAAACGGGTCCGCCACCGTCTTGAACACCAGCGCGGCCGCCGCGCCGTCTTCGTTGACCGAGAGTTCCACCGGGTTGCCGTCGGTGTCCAGCGCAACCTCGCCCGCGCGGTCCGCCGCGGACGGCGCGAGCCAGATGAGGCCGTTGAGCAGCTGCTCAATGCCGTAGCAGAGCTGGGCGTCGCCGCAGAATACCGGGCTGATGGTCCCGTTCTTTACGCCGTGGCTGATGCCCACGATGATCTCTTCCGGCGTGAACTGCTCGCCGGAGAAGTATTTTTCAAACATCTCGTCGCTGGTCTCCGCCACGGCCTCGTTGACCGCCGTGCGCAGGCCTTCCAGGCGGTCGCCCATGTCCGGCATCGGCACCACGACCGGCTTGCCGTCTTTATATTGGTACGCTTTGTATTCCAGCACGTTCACATAGCAGTCGGCTTTCCCGTCTACAATGTACGGCACCACCACCGGGCACACCGACGGCCCGAACTTCGCCTTTAAGTCCTCAAACACGCGGTAGAACCGCGCGCTTTCGTCGCACAGGCCGTTGACGAAGAACACCTTCGCGCAGCCGCGCTGCTCCGCCGCCTTGACGGCCTTTTCTGTGCCGACCGCCACGCCGGATTTGCCCGAAACCGTGACGAGCACCGTCTCCGCCGCGCGAACCGCCTCGCACAGGCCGCCCTCAAAGTCGAACAGGCCCGGCGCGTCGATGAGGTTCAGCTTGTAGCCGTGCCACTCCAGCGGCGCCACCGCCGCCGCCACCGACGTCTTGCGCCGCACTTCTTCCGGGTCGTAGTCCAAAACGGTGTTGCCGTCCGTTACTTTGCCCAAACGGTCGGAAGCCCCCGCCAGGTACAGCATCGCTTCCGCCAAAGACGTCTTGCCGGAACCGCTGTGCCCCGCGATGGCAAGATTCAAAATATTTTTTGCCTGGTACTGCTTCATGAAGCGCACTCCTTTCAGTTGGGTGAATTTTACACAACGCAGAGCGTAAAATTCCTTTTAATTATAGCGCAAATCGATAAGCATTACAATGGGTTCTTTTAAATTGAGAGAAATTTTCTAATTTTCCGGATGCGGATTTAGCGGAAATCCCGAATTTTCGCGCGCGCGGGCCGCCGCATCGGTTGACACGGGGTTAGCGCGCGCTTATAATGGAAGGGGCCGGGGGATTTTCCCCGGCGGTTTGTGAAAAATTTGAACCGAGAGGTGTTGCAGGATGTTGACGAAAGAATTCCACGCGGGCCGCCGCGAGGCCTACGGCAAGCTGCTGGAGGACGGCTCGCTTTCCGCCGTGTTCGCGGGGGAAGAAAAAATCCGCGTGAGCGACGAGGCCTACCCGTTTGAGCCGTACCGCAATTTCTATTACCTGACCGGCTACGCGAAGCCGAAGGCGGTTTACATGGGGTATAAAACGGGCGGGAAATTCCGCGACGTGTTGTTTGTGGAGCGCCCGGACGAGCGCCGCGAGCTGTATGAGGGCCACATGGACCGCCCGGAAGAGCTCAAGGAGCAGTACGGTTTTGCGGACGTGCGCTTTTTGGACCAGCTGGGCGCGTTTGTGGCGCGGCTGTTCAGCGGCGGGGACATGAAATATTTTTATGTGGACACCGCGCGCTGGGACGGCTTTGACGGCCCGGAGGACGAGAGCGAGCGTTTTACCGCGCAGCTTTTGAAAAAATACCCGTATGTGCAGGTGCGCAACACATACCCGGCGCTGGGGGACCTGCGCTCTGTGAAGGCGAAGGAGGAAATTGAGCGGCACCGCGTGGCCTGCAACGTGACGGAGCTCGGCGTGAAGAGCATGCTGCGGCACATCAGGCCCGGCATGCGCGAGTATGAGCTGGCGGCGTACTTTGACTTTGAGCTGACGAGCCACGGCT
This sequence comes from uncultured Clostridia bacterium, assembly GCA_944380775.1. Classification (GTDB taxonomy): domain Bacteria; phylum Bacillota; class Clostridia; order Oscillospirales; family Acutalibacteraceae; genus CALWKP01. Next base: position 7,927 of record CALWIP010000016.1, read on the forward strand.
GCACGCGCGGGTTTGACACCATCTCGGCCTCGGGCAAGAACGCCTGCACGCTGCACTACCGAGAGAACGACGCCGAGCTCAAAGACGGCGACCTCATCCTGTTTGACCTCGGCGCGGCGAGCGGCTACTACGGCGCGGACGTCTCCCGCACGTACCCGGTGAACGGCAAGTTTACCGAGCGGCAGAAGCAGCTGTACAACGTGGTGCTCAAGGGCCTGGAGGCCGGCCTCGCCATCTCGAAGCCGGGCCAGCAGAAGGACCTCATCCAGCTGGAGAGCAAGCGCGTCATGGCGGAAGAGCTCATCAAGCTCGGCATGATTGAAAAGCCGGAGGAGATCAACCGCTACTACAAGCACGGCTCCGGGCATTTCATCGGCCTGTACACGCACGACGTCGGCAACGACGCCGCCATCCTCGAGGAGGACATGGTCTTCACGCTGGAGCCGGGCCTCTATTTTGAGGAGGAGGGCGTCGGCATCCGCATTGAGGACACCATCCTCGTGACGAAGGACGGCTGCGAGGTGCTCTCGGCGGGCATCCCGAAGACCGTCGAGGAAATTGAAGCGTATATGCGCGAGCACCGCGAGGCGTAATCCCATCCAGGGGAAAAGGAGAAGCGGTAAAAATCCCGCCGGGCGGCGGGAGATTGGAATGGATTACCCCCCGCGCGGGCGGGCCGGGCGGGGGCGGCGGAAAGGAGCGGGAACCATGATTCTGTGCGCAAACCACACGATGACCGGCGACGGGAAAACGGTCCGGGAGGGCTGGGCCGTCCGCGTGGAAGGCGGGAAGATTGCGGCGTTTGGGCCGAAAGCGGAGATTTTGCAGGCGTTCCCAGGGGAAGAGGCGCGCGACTTCGGCGAGGCGACGCTGCTGCCGGGGCTGTGCGACATGCACGTCCACCTGGGGTATTACCATTCGCAGCCGGACGGGTTTGCCTACAACCCGTACCTGAAGGCGGCGTTCGCCATCCAGCACGCGCAGGCGGGGTTTGCGCGCGGCATTACCAGCGTGCGGGACATGACGTCTGAGCGCGGGCTGTGCCTGGGCCTGAAGACCGCCGTGGAAAAAGGCTTTTTGAAGCTGCCGCGCATTACGCACGTGGACAACGGCATGTGCATGACGGGCGGGCACGCCCACGAGGAAGTGGCCGAGGTCGACGGGCCGTGGGAGATCCGCAAGGAGATCCGGCGGCAGATCCGCGACGGCGCGGAGTGGATTAAAATTTTGACGACGCACCGCACGCACACGCCGGAATTTACGCAGGAGGAACTGGACGCCGCCGTGGACGAGTGCCACCGCCGCGGCGTGAAATGCGGCGTGCACGCCGGCACGCAGCCGGGCATCCAGATGTGCATTGACGCGGGGTTCGACACCATTGAGCACGGCACGTTCCTGACGGTGGCGCAGGCCGAGCAGATGGCCCGCAACGGCCAGGCCTGGACGCCGACCATCCTCGCGTACACGTACCTCTATGAAGTGTGCGAGAAAACCTTAAAGGAAAACGCGGGCAAGCCCGCGAACGACCCGGTGATGCGCATGGAACTGAAGAATTATGAATTCTTCGAGCCGGCGTACCGCTCGTACCGGGACCATTTCAAGCAGCTGTACGACACCGGCGTCACGGTGCTGGCCGGAACGGACATGGTGGTGTACGGCTCGCCGCTGCTGCCGCTGCCCACGGAACTGGCGTACATGGTGCGCTACGGCATTACGCCGGCGCAGGCCATCCAGACGGCGACCTCTAACCCGGCGAAAGTGCTCGGCGTGCAGGACCAGCGCGGGCTGGTGGCCGAGGGCCTCGACGCGGATTTGCTCGTCGTCGGCGGGGACCTCAGCGCGGACATCTCCCGCCTGGAGGACGTCAAGCTCGTGCTGCTCGGCGGCGAACGCGTCTTCGAAGACGGCGTCCGCTATGTCGGCACCTCGAATTTACACATGTAGCCCAGGCTACTCCTGCGGAGGGCGGGTCGCACCTTCGGCCTCCTGACGTCGGCCTTCCCGCATAGGAAAACGGACATGTTTGCGCCTGCGGCCCAACTGGTTGTGTAACACACATGGCCTGGGTGTCCGGCGCGAGAAAACGCACTGCTGGAAAGAACCATCGCCCCCAATGGGCAAAGAGAACGCCCGGTATTTAGCGAAGAGTTAAATACCGGGTGTGTTTTTTTTAAGAAACTCCGCGTAGCGGGGAAAAAGTTTCGTCAACCTTTTCAAAGGTTGCGGGGTGTTGGGGCAGCGCCCCAACTCGGCCTCCGCAGAGCGCGAAACCCTTAGGCGTTGCAAAAAGCGCAGGAGGGGACAGCGCGGCAGGCTGCGCCTGCACCCCCCATGCGGGGGGCAGGCCAACGCCGCGCGCCGGGTGTTAGCGCCTGGGGGTTCTCGCAGGACGCGCGAGAGAAAGGACACGCTCCCGTGAATTTTCGGGCGGTGTCCTTTTCTTTTGCCGTTCTCTCGCGCCGGACACCCGGGCCGCGTGTCGCAGCGCCGGGACGTTTCGCGGGCGAAAAAGAAACCGTTCCACACCGTGGGAAGGCCGTAGGCCGCAATGCGCGATGTGCCCGCCGCAGGCGCGCAAAAAGTTGGCCGCAGGAGGGAAAGTTTTTGCGTCATATGGCATAGGGATGCATAGAATACACAGGAGGTGTCTGGCGATGACGCAAAATGGGATTGACGTTTCGAGCTGGCAGGGGGCGGTGGACTGGCGGCGGGTGCGGCAGAACGGGGTGGAGTTTGCCATCCTGCGGGCGGGCTACGGCTGGGAAAACCCGGAAAAGCAGACCGACGCGCAGTTTTTGCGCAACTACGACGGCGCGGGCGAGGCGGGCGTGCCGGTGGGCTGCTACCTGTACAGCTACGCGCGCACCCGGGACGAGGCCCGCCGGGAAGCGGAATTTTTGATGGCGCTGGCGGCGGGGAAACGGTTTGCGTACCCGCTGTTTTACGACCTGGAAGACGCCTCGCAGCGGGACCTTTCGCGCGCGCAGCTGACAGACGTGGCGGAGGCCTTCTGCCGCGAGCTGGAAGAAAACGGCTGGTTCCCGGGCCTTTACTGTAACCTGGACTGGGCGCGCAACCGCCTGGACATGGCGCGCCTGGCGGCGTATGACCTTTGGCTGGCGCAGTACCGCTACGCCCCGACCTACACGGGCCCGTTTACCCTGTGGCAGTACACGAGCACCGGCCGCGTGGACGGGATTGCCGGGAACGTGGACCTGGACGTCTGCTACAAGGATTACCCGGCCCTGATGGCCGCGCAGGGGAAAAACGGGTTCCCGCAGCCGCAGCCGGAACACGGCTCGCTGCTGCTGGACACCAAGGAATACACCCTGCCGCCGGGCGGCGTCTACGACGTGAAAGCCGTGCTCCAGGGCGCGGACCCGGCCCGCATGAAAGTTTATTTTTCCCGCACCGGCATTGCGTCCGTGCAGAAGCTCACAGCGGAAAAATTCCGCGTGACCGGCCTCGCCGAGGGCGTCACATACCTGATGTTCGAGGTCTACGGCGCGTCCGGGCGGCAGCTCAACCACGCGTCCGTCAAATTTACCGTGCGCCGCGGCGCGTCCCCGGCCGGGGTCCCGAATTCGGCGCCCAGCATTTTTTAGGCGGGGGATTTAACCGGGATTTAATCTGGGCGCTCTGCAATTTTAACAAGCGGGAGGTAAAATAAAACTCGCAAGGGGATCCCCGGGAAAGAACCGGGAACAACACCGCTTGCGTCCCGATGATTACGACGAATGTTTCGATCTATTGGCGAACCCGCCGGACGGCGACGGTAGCGTCCGGCAGTTGCCACCTCTCTCACCCCTTCTGCGTGCCCGCCTCCGCCCTCTCCCGAGGGGCTGGGGCGGGTTTGCACGTTCGGGGCCTTTTTTGGATGGAAAATGAGACGCTATGATTTTGAAAAAAACCGCCTGGGACCCGGCGCTGCGGCCGGATTCCAGGCGGGTTTTTGATGGATGGCCCCCTTGGTATCATACCAGGTAAATGCGATATTTGCACCCGCGGGGGGCTTCTTTTCTATCATATAAATGATATGATTGAGATGATGAAGGCTCCCAGGCGGTTTTTGGGGTCATCCTTTGGCGTCGTACCAAGTGAAGCCCATGTTCGCGCCCGCGAGGAGCGGGACGGCGAGCGAAACCGCGTGCTCCATCTCCTCTTTGAGCAGGGCCGCGGCGCGGGCGGCCTCGATCTCGGGCGCTTCGACGATGAGCTCGTCGTGGACCTGCAAAATGAGCCGCGCGCGCAGGCCCTCTTTTTCCAGGCGGTCTTCCACGCGGATCATCGCTAGCTTGATGATATCCGCCGCCGCGCCCTGCACCGGCATGTTCCGCGCCACGCGCTCGCCGAACGCCCGCAGGTTCCGGTTGGAAGAGGAAAGCTCCGGCAGGTAGCGCCGCCGCCCGAAGAGCGTCTCGACGTAGCCCTGTTCCTTCGCCTGTTCCACCACGCGGTCCATATATTCCCGCACGCCGGGGTAATGCGCGAAATACGCGCGGATATATTCGTCCGCCTCGCGCCGCGTGACGCCGATATCCTGCGCCAGCGAAAACGCGCTGATCCCGTAGACAATGCCGAAATTGACCGCCTTCGCGCGGCTGCGCATCAGCGGCGTGACCATCTCTTCCGGCACATGGAACACCTGCGCCGCCGTGCTGCGGTGGATGTCGCCGCCCGCGCGGAACGCCGCGATCATGTTCGCGTCGTTCGCCAGGTGGGCCAAGACGCGCAGTTCAATTTGAGAATAATCCGCGTCGATGAGCAGCCACCCGCCCTTCGCGCGGAAAAACCGGCGCAGTTCGCGGCCGAGTTCCGTGCGCACGGGGATGTTCTGCAAATTCGGCTCCGCCGAGCTGATGCGGCCCGTGCGCGTCTCGGTCTGGTGGAAGTTCGAGTGGATGCGCCCGTCTGGCCCGGCGACCTTCAAAAGGCCGTCGCAGTAGGTGGACTTCAGCTTGCAGAGCGTGCGGTACGAGAGCACCATCTCCACCACCGGGTGCGCGCCGCGCAGCTTTTCGAGCACGTCCGCGTTGGTGGAGTAGCCGTGCTTGGTCTTTTTCCCCGCCGGCAGGCCGAGCTTTTCAAAGAGCGCGACGCCGAGCTGCCTGGGCGAAAGGATGTTGAATTCCATGCCGGCCGCGCGGTAGATTTCGCTTTGCAGCGCCGCGGCCTGCGCCTCGAGCGACGCGCCGTAGGCGGCGATGCCGGCGGCGTCTACGCAGAACCCGGCAACCTCCATGCGCGCGAGGACCTTGCACAGCGGCAGCTCGATCTCCCGCAGGAGCGGCTGCTGGCCGTTTTTCTCAAGGGCCGCGCCGAGCGCCTCCCGCAGGCCGGGCAGCAGCGCGGTTTCAAGGTCCTCCGGCGCGGCGCCCTCCCACGCGGGGGCGGGGACGCCGTACTCCGCCGCGAGGCGGCCCGTGCCGTAGTCTGCGGCGGAGGGGTTCAGCAGGTACCCCGCCAGCTCCGTGTCGAAATCCAGCGGCGGCGCGGAGACGCCCATGCGCTCCAGGGCCGCGAACACCGCTTTGCCGCCGTGGGTGGACCGCCGGAACGCGGTTGTGGTGAAAAATTCCCGCAGGAAATCTGCGTCCGCCGGGACGGCGTACACCGTGTTGCCGAGCGCCACGCGCAGCGAGGCGACGCGCCCGTTCGCAACCTCCGCGGTGAAGTCGGCCCAGCCGCCCGCAAGCTGCCGCAGCAGCGCGGCGGGGTATGCGGGGGCGGCGCGCCACGGCGCGCCGGGCGCGCCGGCGGGGGCCGCGGGGGGCGGCGGGACGGCCGCCGCCTCTTCCAGGCCGAGGCGCTTGATGAGCGAGAACAGCTCCAGCTTGGCCATGCGGCGCGCGGCCGCGGGCGGGTCGCCCCCGGCGCGGCGGTAGTGGGAAAGGCCGGTGTCGATGGGCGCGTCGGTGCGGATGCGCCCGAGCTCGCGGCTCAGGAAGGCGTTTTCGCAGCCTGCGGCCAGCTTTTCGCGCAGGTTCTGCCGGATGGAGGGGGAATCCAGGTGGGCGTAGAGCCGGTCGATGTCGTGGAATTTCTGGATGAGCTCGCACGCGCCCTTGGGGCCGATGCACTTGACGCCGGGGATGTTGTCGGACGCGTCGCCCTGCAGGGCCTTGACGTCGACGAGCTGCGCCGGCTCGACGCCGTATTCCCCGCGGATGGCCGCTTCGTCGTAGAAGGCGGCCTGGGGCTGCCCGCCCTTGGTGGAGGCCAGGCGCACCGTGACGCCCGGCGCAACCAGCTGGAGGCTGTCGCGGTCGCCGGTGGCGATGACGCATTCCGCGCCCTGCTCGCGGCAGGCGCGCGCCAGCGTGCCGAGGATGTCGTCGGCCTCAAAGCCCTCGCACTCCACCAGCCGGTAGCCCAGCAGGCGCAAAAGCTCTTTGAGCTCCGGCAGCTGCTGCGCAAGCTCTTGCGGCATGCCCTTGCGGGAGGCCTTGTACCCGGCGTAGGCCTTGTGGCGGAACGTCGGCGCGGGCAGGTCGAACGCAATGGCCACGGCGTCCGGCTGTGTTTCGTCCAGCAGCTTTTGCAGCATGGTCAAAAAGCCGTAGATGCCGTTGGTGTAAAACCCGTCTTTCGTTGTGAGCAGCCGGATGCCGTAAAACGCGCGGTTAAGGATGCTGTTGCCGTCTAAAATTAAAAGCTTCATGGCGCGCCCCCTTATTCCTGCGCCGGAGGCGCGGAAGAAGAGCCTTCCAGGCCGAGGAGGGAATCCAGGCTGAAGAGCGCCTGCCCGTCGGAGACGACCGTGGGCATTTTGCCATCCCATTTTTCAATGAATTCCATCAGGATCATCTCGTCGGTCAATTCCTGCGATTTCAGGCGGTAGCTCTCGGCCTCGGCCTGCGCCTGGGCGACGGCCTGCTCCGCCTCGACCTTCACGCGGGCGAGGTCCTGCTCCGCCTTGAGCGCGTTCTGCTGGGCGGTCTGCTTGGCCTCGATGGCCGCGTTGAATTCCTCGGAGAATTGGAAGTCGACAATGTTGAGGCTCTGCGTGGAAAAGCCGTAGGGCGTGAGCTTCTCGCTGATGTTCTGCTGCATCTCGCTGCCGACGGTTTGGCGCATGGTGATGAGCTCTTCGGCGGTGTACTGCGCCATGACGGCCTTCACGGCCTCTTGGATGGCGGGGATGACGACGACGTCTTCATAATTGATGCCGATGTTGCGGTAGACGCTGGCGGCGCTCTGGCTGTTGATGCGGTAGTTGAGCGCGACGGTGCTGTTTACCGTTTGCAGGTCCTGCGAGGCGCTGTTGGAGGTGACCTCGGCCTTTGTGACCTGGTTGTTCATGTCCACCACGCGCGTGGCGAACGGGAGCACCACGTGCAGGCCCTCGCCGAGGACCTCGTCTTGCACGGCGCCGAACCGCAGCACCACGCCGGTGTGGCCCGCCGGGACGGTGTGCAGCGCGTTGGCGCCCAGGACCACCACGGCCAGCAGCGCCACGGTGGTGAGAAGGATGCGGGAAACCGCCTTTTTGTTGATTGTCATGTCGATCGCCTCCTGGAGGGTTTCGGGTGATTGGGTTTCCGGTGGAAGGGCCGCGCGCCGCGGCCTTCCTGGTGATATGATCTATTATAGCATAGGGGAACGGAAAATCCCAGACCCTAGCGCGAAAGGAAAGTTTGTGATATGATAAGGGGCGAACACAGAAGGGGAAGGAAGGCATCATTTTGATCTACCTAGACAACAGCGCGACGACGCGGGTGTGCCCGGAGGCGGCCGCGGCCGTGCTGGACGCGATGACCACGCAGTTCGGGAACCCGTCGTCGCTGCATACGCTCGGCTTTGCGGCCGCGCAGCTGCTCGCCGGGGCGCGCCGCGCCGTGGCCCGGGCGCTCGGCGCGCCGCCCGAGACGGTGACGTTTACCTCCGGCGGGACGGAAGCGAACAACCTGGCGCTGTTCGGCGCGGCGGCGGCCCGCCGCAAGGAGGGGCGGCGCATTGTCACGTCGATGGCGGAGCATCCCTCGGTGCTGCGCGTCATGGACGAGCTCGAGCGCGAGGGCTGGGAGGTGGCGCGCCTGCGCCCGGACCGCCAAGGCCGCCTCTCCCCGGAGCAGGTGGAAGAGGCCGTGACGCCGGACACCGCGCTGGTGAGCCTGATGCTCGTCAACAACGAGACCGGGGCCGTTTTCCCCGTGGAGGCCGCGGCCCGCGCGCTGCGGCGGCAGAACCCGCGCGGCCTTTTGCATGTGGACGCGGTGCAGGCGTTCGGCAAGCTGCCGCTGCGCCCGGCGGCGCTGGGGGCGCACCTCGTCACCGTCAGCGCGCATAAGATCCACGGACCCAAGGGCGTGGGCGCGCTCTACTGCGCGCCGGGGGTGCGCATCCCGCCGCGCACGTTCGGCGGCGGCCAGGAGAGAGGCCTGCGCCCCGGCACCGAGGGCGTGCCGCTCATCGCCGGGTTCGGCGCGGCCGTGCAGGCCCTGCCGGACCTGCCCGCCGCGCTGGAGCGCCAGCGCGCGCTCAACCGCCTGTGCCGCGAGGGCCTGCGGGAGCTGCCCGGCGTCACCGTGCATTCGCCGGAGGACGGCCTGCCGTACCTGCTGAATTTTTCCGCCGGGGACGTGCGCGCCGAGACGATGCTGCATTTCCTCGCGGCGCGGGAGATCTACCTTTCCTCCGGCTCCGCGTGCTCGCGCGCGCAGCCGAGCCATGTGCTCACGGCCATGGGCCTGCCCGCAAACGAGGTGCAGAGCGCGCTGCGCGTGAGCTTCTCCCGCGAGACCACGGAGGAAGACGTGCGGCGCTTCCTCGAAGCTTTGGGTGAGGGCCTGCAGACCCTGGCCCGCCGTCCCGCGCGCGGCGCGGGGATGAGAAGGAGGAGCATATGAAGGAAATCTTGCTGCTCAAGCTCGGCGAGATGGTCCTCAAGGGCCTGAACCGCCGCACGTTTGAAGAGGTCTTATTGAAAAATATCCGCCGCCGCCTGCGCGGCCTCGGGGAGTTCACCCTCACCGCGGCGCAGTCGGCCATCGCCGTCGAGCCGCAGGGGGATGCGGATTTGGACGAAGCCGCCGCGCGCGTGGCGAAAATCTTCGGCATTGTATCGTTTTCCCGCGCCGCGCAGACCGGGAAATCGATGGAGGAAATCCTGCGGGACGTGGGGCCGTACCTGCGCGCGGAGCTGGAGGAGGCCCGCACGTTTAAGGTGGAGGCCAAGCGCTCCGACAAGCGCTTCCCGCTCAACTCCCCGCAGATTTCCGCCGCCGTGGGCGCGCGGCTGCTCGAGGAATTCCCGCACTTGCGCGTCGACGTGCACCGCCCCGACGTGACCGTCACCGTCGAAGTGCGGGACCGCCACGCCTTTTTGCGCGGCGGCGCGCTGCCCGGCGCGGGCGGCGTCCCGGTGGGTACGGGCGGCCGCGCGGCCATCCTCATCAGCGGCGGGCTCGACAGCCCCGTGGCCGCCTGGTGCATGGCCAAGCGCGGCGTCGAGCTGACGGCCGTGCACTTTGCCAGCCCGCCCTACACCAGCGAGCGCGCCGAGCAAAAAGTCAAGGACCTGCTCGCCAAAGTGGGCGAATACGCGGGCTGGGTGCGCCTGTTTGTGCTGCCGTTTACGCACATCCAGGAGGAGATCCTCGAAAAATGCCCGGAGGACCTCTTCACGCTGGTGATGCGCCGCTTCATGATGCGCGCGGCGGAGCGCATCGCCCGCCAGGAGGGCTGCGACGCCCTGGTGACCGGCGAGAGCCTGGGCCAGGTGGCCAGCCAGACGATGAAGGCCATCGCCTGCACGGACGCTGTGTGCGGGGCGCCGGTGTTCCGCCCGCTCATCGGCATGGACAAGGCGGAAATCGTCGCCATTTCGCACCGCATCGGCACATACCCCATCTCCATCGAGCCGTATGAGGACTGCTGCACGGTGTTCACGCCGCGGCACCCGCGCACGCGGCCCACGCTGCAGCTGGTGGAAGAAGCCGAGCGCGCGCTGGACGTGGACGCGCTGCTGGAAGAATGCCTTGCGGGCGCGCGGGCGGAACGCATCAAGGGGGAATTTTAATGAACGCGGAAATCCTTTCTGTCGGGACGGAATTGCTGCTCGGCCGCACGGTGAACACCGACGCGGCGGAGGTCGCGCAGGCGCTCGCGGACATTGGCGTGAACGTGCTGTACCAATCCACCGTCGGGGATAACCCGGGCCGGCTGGAAGAGGCCGTGCGCCAGGCGCTCTCGCGCAGCGGCCTGCTCGTGACGACGGGCGGCCTCGGCCCCACCGGCGACGACCTGACGAAGGAGACCATCGCGCGGGCGGCCGGCGCAACGCTGGCGCTCGACGAGGGGAGCCTGCGGCGCATTGAGGAATATTTTGCCGGCCGGCCCTGGGGCGAGAGCCAGAAAAAACAGGCCATGCTGCCGGAGGGCTGCACCGTGCTGCCCAACGACATCGGCACCGCGCCGGGCTGCCTCTTTGAGACGGCGGGCGGCCGCCTGGTGGCGATGCTGCCCGGCCCGCCCTCGGAGCTGCGGCCGATGCTGCGCCGGTACCTCATCCCGGCGCTGGCGCGGCGCGGGCAGGCGGCCATCGTCTCGCGGGAGATCCATGTGTTCGGCCTGGGCGAGGGCGCGGCCGCCGAGCGCATTGCGGACCTGACGGAGGGCGCGAACCCGACGGCGGCGACCTACGCGAAGGAAAACGAGATGTTTGTGCGCGTGACGGCCCGCGCCGCCACCGAAGACGAGGCCCGCGCGCTCTGCGCGCCGCTGGTGGAGGAGATCTGCCGCCGGTTCGGCGACGTGGTCTACAGCGTGGACGTGGACGGCCTGGAGCAGGTGGTGGTGCAGGCGCTGCGGGAGCGCGGCCTGACGCTGGCCACGGCGGAATCCTGCACGGGCGGCCTGCTGGCCAAGCGCATTACGGACGTGCCGGGCGCTTCCGAGGTGTTTGAAACCGGCCTGGTGACCTACGCGAACGCGGCGAAGACCCGCCTTCTCGGCGTGCCGGAAGAGCTGCTTTGCTCCTGCGGCGCGGTGAGCGAGCCGGTGGCCCGCGCCATGGCGGAGGGCGTGCGCGCGCGCAGCGGCAGCGCGCTCGGCGTGGGCGTCACGGGCATTGCGGGGCCGGGCGGCGGCACGCCGGAAAAGCCCGTGGGCCTGGTGTACCTGGCGCTCTCTGACGGCGAGCGCACCTGGGTGCGCTGCATGCCGGGCGGGCCGCGGTCCCGCGGGCGCGGGAGCGTGCGCAACGCGGCCGCCTCCACAGCGCTGGACATGGTGCGCCGCTACCTCGCGGGGCTGCCGCCCACCCCGGGCGGGCAGCCGAGGCCGTAAATGGCGGAGCTGGCCCCGCGCTGGGCGGCGGTGCGGGGGCGCATGCTGGCGCTGTGCTGCGTGTTCTACGCGGGGATGATCTTCTCGTTTTCGCTGCGCCCGGGGGAGGAATCCGCCGGGCAGAGCGGCGCGGTGCTCGCCCTCCTTGCGCAGCTGGCGCAGGCCTGCGGCCTGCCGTTTTCCCTTGAGGAATGGATGGTGCGCAAGGCGGCGCATTTCCTCGAATTTTTCGGTTACGGCGCGCTTTTGGCGTGGTCGTTCCCCGGGAAATGGCCGCCCGGCGCGGCGCTGCTGACGGCCTGCTGCGACGAGGCCTTGCAGCTGCTGGTGCCGGGGCGGTCCGGGCAGGCGGCGGACGCGCTGCTGGATTTCTGCGGGGCGTGCGCGGGTATCCTGTGCGCGCGGCTGGCGCGCCGCGCGAAGCGCGTATGAGGGGGGATTGTTTGGAACCCATCGGCATTTACGTCCATGTGCCGTTTTGCGCTGGCAAATGCCCGTACTGTGATTTTTATTCGCTGCGCGGCGGCGAGGCGGAATATGACGCTTACACGGCGCGCGCGGAGGGGATCCTGCGGGCGGGCTGGGGCCGCGCGGCGGACACGCTGTATTTTGGCGGCGGCACGCCGAGCCTTTTGGGCGCGGGGCGGCTGCTGCGGCTGGTGCGGGCGGCGAAGGCCGGGGCCGCGCTGCCGGACGGCGCGGAAATCACCGTGGAAGTGAACCCGTCGCAGGACTGCGCCGCGCTGCTGGAGGCGCTGGCGGCGGGCGGCGTGACGCGGGTGTCCATCGGGATGCAGTCGGCGTCGGAGGAAGAGCTGCGCGCGCTGGGGCGGCGGCACACGGCGGACCAGGCGCTTGAAGCGGCGCGCCGGGCCGTGGCGCTGGGCCTGGAAACCTCGCTCGACCTGATGGTGGCGACGCCGGGCCAGAGCTGGGAGAGCCTGCGCCGCTCGGCGGCGGCCTGCGTGGAGACCGGGGCGCGGCATCTTTCGGCGTACCTGTTGAAGCTGGAGCCGGGCACGGCGTTCGCGAAGGACCCGCCCGCGCTGCCGGACGAGGACGAGGCGGCGGACTGGTACCTGCGCCTGGGGGGATTTTTGGAATCCGCCGGGCTGCGGCAGTATGAGATTTCGAATTTCGCCGCGCCGGGGCACGAGGGGCGGCACAACCTGAAATACTGGCGCTGCGAGGAATATGCGGGCGTGGGCCCGGCGGCGCATTCGTTCCTCGGCGGGCGGCGGTTTTACCAGCCGCGCGGCCTGCGCCGCTTTTTGGACGGCGGCGCGCCCGTGGACGACGGCGAGGGCGGCGGCCGCGAGGAATTCGCCATGCTGGCGCTGCGCCTGCGCGAGGGCCTCACCGCGGAACGCTGGCGGCGGCGCTTCGGCGAGCCTTCCCTCCCGGAAGCCTGGCTGCGCCGCGCACGGAAATTTGTTGCGCCCGGCTGGGTGGAGTGCGGGCTGGGCTTTTTGCGCCTGACCCCCCGCGGGTTTTTGCTTTCCAACGCGCTGATGGCGGAGATCTTCTGTTAGGCGCTCCTGCGGAGGGCGGGCCGCGCCTTCGGCCTGACGGCCTTCCCGCGCAGGGGAACGGTTCCCGTTCTGCCCGCGGCCCAACGGATTGAGGAACACGCTGCCCGGGTGTCCGGTGCGAGAAACCGCACAGCTGAAAACAACCCCGCCCCACGGGAGTTTGTTCTTTCTCTCGCACGGTCTGCGAGGAACCTCATGCGCTAACGCCCCGCGCGCGCCTGCCCCCCGTATGGGGGAGCGGTGGCCTGCCGCTACGCGGTGGGGGCTGAAATCAACAAAAAATTACGCCCGGTATTCAACAGTCCGCTGAATACCGGGCGTTGTTCTTTCCTTCTGCGAGTTTTCTCGGGACGGACACCCAGGCCATGTGTGTTTGAGAATAAGGGCTTTTCGCGGGCGCTACAAGAACCGTTTTCCTGCGCGGTGAGGCCGACGTCAGGAGGCCGCGATGCGCGACGTAAAAGAACGGATGGCGGAGATGTAGGTGGTGTTGGTTTCGGAGTTGGTGAGGAGGACGTATTCCATGTATTTGACGGGTTCGGGCTCGCCGCCGCCCGCGCCGGTGCGCCACTCGTCGCTGGCGGAGACGTAGCCGACGCGCAGCACCGTGGACGCGCCGCTGCTGCGGCTCGAAACGGTGTAGGGGATGAAACTGCTCTGGGAGCTGTAGGGCGTCACGCGGAACGTGTTGTCTTCCGCGTCGAACAGGTAGAAGGTGTCTTCGGGCGCGCGTTCCGGGTGGAACTCGCAGTCCGGGCCGAAGAGCGCCTCGCACGCGTCCGCGACGTCTACGAGCGGGACAATGGTGCGGCCGAGCTCGTCGTATTCGTTGTATTCGCGCCCGTGTTCCATAATCGCGCGCCAGACCGACGCCGTCAGAACCATCTCCGGGTCCGCGTCCGCAATATCCTCAAACGGTTCCGGGTCCTGCATCACCACCGGGGTGAGGAATTCGTCGTAGGCGCGCAGCGCGGAATCGTCCGTCAGCGCGCGGTAGATCTGCGTCCCGGCCGTCGCCGCCAAGAACCCCACGCCCACCAGCGCCAGCAGCAGCACCGCCGCGCCCAGCGCAATGCCGTACCGCCGCCTGCGCCGCGGCCTGCGCGCCGCCTGGGCGATCGCCTCGGCGTCTAGGCTGCCCAGCGCCGCCTGCGCCCGCGCCGCGCGCGCCTCTGATTTTTTCCGCTCGTCCTGCGGCAGGAAATCGTCGCGTTCCGGCAGTTCCGGGGCGGCGGGGGAGGATTGCGCGGGGGATTGGGGTTCTTCCGCCGCTGCCGCGGCAGAAGGGTCCGCGCCCGCCCCGGCAGCCGGGCGGGGGTTGCGGGCGCGCGGGCCGGGGGTTCCCTGCGCGGCCGGGGCGTGGGGCTTTTTGCCCCCGCGCCGTGCGGGCCGGTACGCCGCGCGGTAGTCGCTGGAGGTCTCCAGCCCGTCCTGCGCGGGGGTGTGTTTCGGTTCGTTCATGGTGTTCCTCCTTGCGCGCGGCGGGTCAGCGGATTTGCCCGTCCCCGCGGATGACATATTTCGAAGTGGTCAGCGCGCGCAGGCCCATCGGCCCGCGGGCGTGCAGCTTTTGCGTCGAGATGCCAATCTCCGCGCCCAGCCCGAATTCCCCGCCGTCCGTGAACCGCGTGCTCGCGTTGACGTACACCGCGGCGGAATCCACCTCGCGCAAAAAGCGCTCCGCGTGGGCGTAATCTTTCGTCAGGATGGCTTCGCTGTGGCCGGAGGAATAGGCCGCGATGTGTTCGAGCGCGGCGTCGAGGTCCGGCACTACCCGCACCGCCAGCTCGTAGCCGAGGTACTCGCGGCCCCAGTCGTCTTCGGTGGCGGGCAGCGCGCCGGCCCCAAGGATGGCCCGCGCTTCCGGGCAGGCGTGCAGCACGACGTGTTTTTCGTCCAGGCGGCTTTTCATGCGCGGCAGGAATTCCGCCGCCACGGCCCGGTGGACGAGCACCGTCTCGGCCGCGTTGCACACGGACGGCCGCGACGTCTTCGCGTTGTAGACGATCTCCACGGCCTGGGCGAGGTCCGCGGGATGGTCGACGTAGAGGTGGCAGTTGCCCGTGCCGGTGACGATGACCGGCACATGCGCCTGTTCCGCCACCGAACGGATGAGCCCCGCCCCGCCGCGCGGGATGAGCGCGTCGAGGTACCCGTCGAGGGACATGAGCCATGCGGCGGATTCGCGGGACGGGTTGTCGACAAACTGCACGCAGTCTTCCGGGAGGCCGGACTGTTCCAGCGCGCGGCGGAACAGCGCGGCCAGCGCGCGGTTGGAATGCAGCGCCTCGCGCCCGCCCCGCAGGATGACGGCGTTGCCGGCCTTGAGGCAGAGCGCGGCGGCGTCGGCGGTGACGTTGGGCCGCGCTTCGTAGATTATGCCGACGACGCCGAGCGGCACGGAGATTTTCTCAATGCGCAGGCCGTTCGGCCGGGTTCCCCCTTCGAGCACGCGGCCGGTGGGGTCTTCCTGCGCGGCGACGTCCCGCAGGGCGGCGGCCATGCCCCGCAGGCGGCTTTCGTCGAGCGCGAGGCGGTCGAGCATGGCGGGCGGCGTCCCGGCGGCGCGGGCCGCGGACACGTCTTCCCGGTTGGCGGCGAGCACGGCGGCGGTTTCCTGTTCCAGCAGGGCGGCGGCGGCCAGCAGCGCGGCGTTTTTGCGCGGGCCTGCGGCGAGCAGGGCGCGCGCGGCCGCTTTGGCCCGGCGGCCCATCGGTTCCAACGGATTCATCAAAATCCCCCCGGTTTTTACTTCAGAATTCATCATTATAAATTCATAATTCTTCATTCTTCAATTCTCATCCGTTGCGCCGAAGAACGTCCCGGCGGGTTCCCCTTCGAAGAGGCCGTATAAAACCCGGGGGTCTTCGCCGCTGGCGACGCAGCACGGGATGCCCGCGGCGGCGGAAATTTCCGCGGCGCGGAGTTTGGTCTGCATGCCGCCGGTACCGCGGGCGGAACCGGCCCCGCCCGCCAGCGCGCGGATTTCGTCCGTCACGCGCGGGACGTACGGGATGCGTTTTGCGCCGGGATGGGTGCGCGGGTCTGCGGTATAGAGGCCGTCGATGTCGGTGAGGAGGACGAGCAGGTCCGCGTGGACGAGCGCGGCGACGGTGGCGGAGAGGGTATCGTTGTCGCCGAAGCAATCCCCGACGAGCTCGTCGACGGCGACGGTATCGTTTTCATTGACGACGGGGATAATCCCCATGCGGAAGAGTTCTTCGAGCGCGCCGTGCATATGCGCGCGGCTGACGGGGTCCCGGGTATCGCGCGCGGTGAGCAGGACCTGCGCGACCGTCTGCTGGAACTGGCCGAAGAATTTGTCGTACAGGAACATCAATTCGCATTGCCCGACGGCGGCGAGCGCCTGCTTGCGCTCGGTTTCTTCGGGCCGGCGGGGCAGGCCGAGTTTCCCGACCCCGACGGCGATGGCCCCCGACGACACCAGCAGAATCTCCCGGCCGGCGCCGCGCAGGTCGCTGAGGACCTGGCAGAGCGTTTCCAGGCGGCGGAAATGGATGGACCCATTTTCGTGCGTGAGCGTGGATGTCCCGACTTTGACGACGGCCCGGCGGGCCTGTGCGGCGCGTTGCATGGCGGCAGCTCCCTCTGGGGCGGGCAAGGCCGCCCCCCGTTTTCGTTTTCCTCTATTATACGTTCCCCGCCCCCTCCCGTCAACCCAGGGTCAGCCTGGGTTGACGGGAGGGGGGGAAAAGATTATAATGAAAAATAACCATCAGAAATTTCGGGGAACCCGGGTTCCGGGGGGCGCGCCGCCGGACCGGCGGGGAAAAGGAGGCAGAGGGATGATTTGCGGTGCGGAGATCATGGTAAAATGCCTGGAGGAAGAGGGCGTCACGCTGGCGTTTGGGTATCCGGGCGCGGCCATCTGCCCATTTTATGACTTTTTATACCAGTCGCCCATCCGGCATGTCCTGGTGCGGCAGGAACAAAACGCCGCGCATATGGCCAGCGGCTACGCGCGCTGCGCGGGCCGGCCCGGCGTGTGCATTGCGACGTCCGGCCCCGGCGCGACGAACCTCATTACGGGCCTCGCGACGGCGTATATGGATTCCATCCCGATGGTCGCCATTACCGGGCAGGTCAACTCGGAGCTGCTCGGCCGCGACGTCTTCCAGGAGGCCGACATCACCGGCGCGTGCGAGTCGTTCACCAAGCACAGCTACCTGGTGAAAGACGCCGCGGACCTGCCGCGCGTGTTTAAGGAAGCGTTTACCATCGCCGCGACCGGGCGGCCCGGGCCGGTGCTCATCGACGTGCCGTTCGACGTGCAGATGCAGGAGGTAGACGGCTTCCGGTACCCGGAAAAGGCCGAGATCCTCGGGTACAAGCCGCGCACGCAGGGGCACCCGCTCCAGCTCAAGCGCGCGCTCGCGGCCATGCGGCAGGCGAAACGCCCGGTCATCTGCTGCGGCGGCGGGGTCGTGCTCGCCGGGGCGCGCAGCGAGATGATCGCCCTCGCGCAGCGGACCCGCATCCCCGTGGTGTCGACGATGATGGGCATCGGCGTCATCCCGATGGACGACCCGAGCTACCTGGGCATGATCGGCTCGCACGGCCACGCCTGCGCCAACCGCGCCATGCACGAGGCGGACCTTATCCTGCTGTGCGGCGCGCGCGTCGGCGACCGCGCCATCGCCGCGCCCGAACAGGTGGCCGAAAAAGCGACGGTCATCCACATCGATATCGACCCCGCCGAAATCGGCAAGAATATGACGGCGCATATCCCGATTGTCGGGGATATCCGCCAGGTGCTCGGCAAATTGGCCGCCCAGGCCGAACCCTGCGCCCCGCCCGAATGGGTGGAGACCGTGCGCCGCTACCAGCGCGAATTTGTGCCGCACGGCGCGGAAACCGAAACCTTCGTCGAGCCGCGCAGCTTTTTGCGGCGCCTTTCCACGCGCATGCGCGAGGACGCCATCCTCGTGGCGGACGTGGGCCAAAACCAGATTTGGGCCGCGAACAATTTCAACGTGAAGGAAGGGCGGTTCCTCACCTCCGGCGGCCTGGGCACCATGGGCTATTCGCTGCCCGCGGCCATTGGCGCGAAGCTCGCGAAGCCCCGCCGCCAGGTGGTGGCCGTGTGCGGGGACGCCGCGTTCCAGATGTGCCTGTGCGAGCTGGGCACGCTGCGCCAGACCGGCGTGGACGTGAAGATCATCGTCATGGAAAATTCGCGGCTCGGCATGGTGCGCGAGGTGCAGGACCGCCTCTACGGCCGCCGCCACGCCGCCACCGAGCTCGACGGCGGCAGCCCGGATTTTGTCGCGCTGGCGCAGGCCTACGGCGTGCCGGCCGCGCGCGCCAAGAGCAACGCCGGAGCCAACCGCCTTGCGGAAGAGATGCTGGCGTGCGGCGGGCCGTTTTTGCTGGTGTGCGAGGTCGACCCGGACCTCCCCACCCTTTGAAAGGGGCGTCTGAGATGAAATACACCCTGTCTGTCCTGGTGGAAAACCAGCCCGGCGTGCTGTCCCGGGTGTCCGGCCTGTTTTCGCGGCGCGGGTTCAACATCGACAGCCTCTCCGTCGGCGTGACGGACGAGCCGCGCATCTCCCGCATGACCATTGTCGTCGACGGCGACGAGCATATCCTCGAGCAGGTGGAAAAACAGCTCAACAAGGTCATCCCGGTCATTAAGGTCAAGTCGCTCGGCGAAACCGGCGCGTTCTGGGACAGCGAGCTGCTGCTCGTCAAGGCCGGCTGCGAGCCGGGCCAGCGCGGCGAACTGCTGAGCCTGGCCGAGCTGATGCGCGCGCGCGTGGTGGACGTCTCGCCCTCGACCGTTACGTTCCAGCTGGCGGACCGCCCCGAGCAGGTGGAAACGCTGATCCGCCTGCTTGCGCCGTACGGCATCCGCGAGATTGTCCGCACCGGCGTCGCCGCCATTGAAAAAGGCGAGGGCGCGCTGAAAAAATAGAGGCCGATTAAACCGCCTGACGGCGGGTTGGGAAATAGGAGGAAAGAAAAATGCCGAAGATTTATTACGAAGCCGACTGCGATATCCAGGTGCTCAAGGGCAAGAAGGTCGCGGTCATTGGATACGGGAGCCAGGGGCACGCGCACGCGCTGAACCTGAAGGACAGCGGCGTGGACGTTGTGGTCGGCCTGTACGAAGGCAGCAAGAGCCGCGCCCGCGCGGAAGCGCACGGCCTGACGGTGCTGACGGTGCCGGAGGCGGTGAAGGCGTCTGACATTGTGATGATCCTGATCCCGGACGAGCGGCAGGCGGACATGTACCGCACGGACATTGCGCCGTACCTGACGGAGGGCAAGGCCCTGGCGTTCGCGCACGGGTTTAACATCCACTACGGGCAGATTAAGCCGCCGGCGGACGTGGACGTGTTCATGATTGCGCCGAAGGCGCCGGGCCACACGGTGCGCAGCGAGTATGTGGAAGGCAAGGGCACGCCGTGCCTGGTGGCGGTGTACCAGGACGTGACGGGGCATGCGCTGGACATTGCGCTGGCGTATGGCGCGGGCATTGGCGGCGCGCGCGCGGCGATTATGGAGACCACGTTCCAGATTGAGACGGAAACGGACCTCTTCGGCGAGCAGGCGGTGCTCTGCGGCGGCGTGACGGCGCTGATGAAGGCCGGGTTCGAGACGCTGGTGGAAGCGGGCTACGCGCCGGAGAACGCGTACTTTGAGTGCATCCACGAGATGAAGCTGATTGTCGACCTGATTTACCAGGGCGGGTTCTCGATGATGCGGTACTCGATTTCCGACACGGCGGAGTTCGGCGACTACGAGACCGGCAAGCGCATCGTCACGGACGAAACGAAGCGCGAGATGAAGAAGGTCCTTTCGGAGATCCAGGACGGGACGTTCGCGAGCAAGTGGATTGCGGAAAACAAGAACGGCCGCGCCCACTTCAACGCCTGCCGGCGCATCGAGGCTTCCCACCAGCTGGAGGCCGTCGGCAAGGAGCTGCGCAAAATGTACGCCTGGAACGACGACAAATATGAAGAATAAAATTTGAAAAAACTGCGGCGGCCGGAAGGCCGCCGCAAAATTTTTACCGCCCCGTTTTTGTTAAACGACAAGGCCGCCGTTGACGCCGAGGACCTGCCCGGTGATGAAGCCGGCTTCCTGGGAGGCGAGGAACCAGACGGCGTTGGCGACGTCGCGGGGGGTCCCGAGGCGCTCGAGGGGGGTTTCCTGGCGGAGGGACTCGGCGGCCTCGGGGGCGAGGGCGGCGCTCATCTCGGTGGAGATGAAGCCCGGGGCGACGCAGTTGACCCGGATGCCAGACGGGCCGACCTCTTTGGCGAGGGCCTTTGTGAACCCGATGACCGCCGCCTTCGCCGCGGAATAAGCCACCTCGCACGACGCGCCGACCTGCCCCCACATGGAGGAAACGTTGATGATATTCCCCGACTGCCGGCGGATCATGTCCGGCAGGGCCTGCCGCGCGCACAGGTACATCCCCTTGACGTTGACGCCGAACAGGCGGTCCCATTCCTCCGGGGAGACGTCTTGCAGCAGCTTTTGCTGCGCGACGCCCGCGTTGTTCACGAGGAGATCCACCCCGCCGCCAAACGTCCCGTGGATCCGCGTGAACATCTCTTCAACCTGCGCCGGGTCCGAAACATCCGCGCGGAAGGCCGCCGCGTTATCCACCCGGAACAAGCCGCCCATCGCGTTGAGCATCGCCACGGTCTGCATGGCCTCCGCTTCGTGGGAGCAGTAGTTGACCGCGACGTTGTACCCCGCTTTTGCAAAGCGCACCGCGATTTCCCGGCCGATGCCGCGCGACGCGCCCGTCACCAATACCGTCTTTTGCATGAAGCGCACCCTTCCCTTTTTGTGATTACTCGCCCAGCAGGGCGAACACCGCCGCCAGCGCCGCCAGCCCCGCCGTCTCCGTGCGCAGGATGCGCGGCCCGAGCGTCACCGCCTGCGCGCCCGCGCGGCGCGCTTCTTCGGCTTCTTCCGGCGAAAAGCCGCCCTCCGGCCCAATGAACAGTGAAAGCTCAGAAAGGCCCGGCGCGGCCCACGCGCGCAGCGGCGCGCCGCCGCCCTCGTAGCAGAACGCCGCCGCCCCGCCGGCCTGGCGCAGCGCCTCGGAAAACGGGAGCGCCGCCCCCACGCGTGGGATGACCCCGCGGCCGCTCTGCATGGCGGCTTCCTGCGCAATCTTCTGCCAGCGGGCGGCCTTTTTCTCCAGCGCCGGCGCATCCGGCCGCGAGACGCACCGCGCGCTCAGAACCGGGACGACCTCGCTTACGCCGAGCTCGACCGCCTTTTGGACAATCCAGTCCATTTTGTCCGCTTTCGGCAGGCACTGGTACAGCCGCGCCCGCAGCCGCGGCTCTGCGCCGTTCGGCGCGAACCGCTCCACCCGGCAGAGCGCCGCGCCGCCTTCCGCGCCCGCCAGCGTGCAGTAGTAATCCCCGCCGCGCCCGTCGCAGAGGACCAACGGTTCCCCCGGCCGCAGCCGCAGCACGCGCAGCGCGTGGCGCGCGTTTTCCCCTTCCATTTTGACCGTGCGCCCTACTTCGCACGGGAAATCAATAAAAAAACGGTCCATCGGTCCCTCCACGCCTGCGGCGGGCGCATCGCGCGCCGCGTCCTTCCTGCTGGTATGATGCCGCGCCTGCGGCAGGTCTTTTGATTTATTCTCTATTATATCATGCGGCGGAGGCCTTGCCAACGGGCATCTGACCCGGAAAATGAAACGGATTTTAGCATCTTTTCAAGGCCAGATGAACGTGCTACAATAGTCGCAAAGAAAAGCCCGCAAACGGCGGGCGGCGGGTTTCCGCTAGTTTAAACAGCCGGAAAGGCGGGGGTTACGATGAAAGAGAAAAAGCAGGAAAAAAAGGAGCAGTCGCGGGTTTTGCAGGTGACGGTGACGGGGCTGATGGCCGCGCTGGTGTTTGTGGCGTCGATGATCCAGGTTCCGGTCCCGATTTCGGCGGGCATTGAGACGCGGCTGCACCTGGGCAACGTGTTCTGCCTGCTGGCGGGGCTGCTGCTGGGGCCGGTGCGCGGCGGGTTGGCGGCGGGCGTCGGCTCGTTTTTCTTTGACGTGATCAACCCGGCGTACCTGCCGAGCGCGCCGTTTACGTTCCTGTTCAAGTTCAGCATGGGCGCCATCTGCGGGAAGGTTGCGCGGCTGGGCGGGCATGGCGCGGACTGCGTGCCGCTGAATTTCGGCGCGGCGGCGGCCGGGTCCATCTCGTACGTCATCCTCTACACCGGCAAGGGGCTGGTGGAAAACCTGCTCCTCGGCATGGAGTGGGCGCCGGCGCTCGCCATTTTGGCGACGAAATTCGGCGTTTCCGCCGTCAACGGGCTCATTGCCGTGGCCGTGTCCGTCCCGCTGTGCCTGTTGGTGCGGAAATCGCTTTCGCGGTCCCGCATGGCGCTGCTGTGAGCGGCGTCAGGAGGTTAAAAAGTTAAAGATTTAACGAATTGTCCATTGATTCTTTCCCCGGTCTGTATTATAATAGAATCAAATGCGTATGGCCTTCGATGGCCGGAAGGAGAAAGATGATGACCAATAACAAAACCGTCTTGAGCTGGATCGACGAAATGAAAGCGTTGGTCACGCCGGACCAGGTGGTCTGGATCGACGGCACCGACGAGCAGATTGAAGCCCTGCGCGCCGAGGCCTGCTCCACGGGCGAGATGATCAAGCTGAACCAGGAGAAGCTGCCGGACTGCTACCTGCACCGCACTGCGGTGAACGACGTGGCCCGCGTTGAGGACCGCACGTTCATTTGCTCCCGCAAGGAAGAGGATGCCGGCCCGACCAACCACTGGATGGACCCGCAGAAGGCCTACAAAATGCTGTATGACATTGCGCGCGGGAGCTACAAGGGCCGCACGATGTATGTCATCCCGTATTCGATGGGCCCGATTGGCTCGCCGCTCTCGAAGATTGGCGTAGAGCTGACCGACTCCATCTACGTTGTGCTGAACATGTGCATCATGACCCGCGTGAGCGAAAAGGTGTGGGAAGCCCTGGGCGACAGCGCCGAGTGGGTCAAGGGCCTGCACTGCAAGGTCAACATTGACGCGGAAAACCGGTATATCTGCCATTTCCCGGAGGACGACACCATTATTTCGGTCAACTCCGGCTACGGCGGAAACGTGCTGCTCGGCAAGAAGTGCTTCGCGCTGCGCATTGCCTCGTACCTGGGCAAGAAGCAGGGCTGGATGGCCGAGCATATGCTGATCCTCGGCATTGAGAAGCCGGACGGCGAAATCACCTATGTGGCGGCGGCGTTCCCGTCGGCGTGCGGCAAGACCAACCTGGCGATGCTGATCCCGCCGGAGGTGTACAAGCAGAAGGGCTACAAGGTATGGACGGTCGGCGACGACATTGCGTGGATGCAGATTGGCCCGGACGGCCGCCTGTGGGCCATCAACCCGGAGAACGGGTTCTTTGGCGTAGCGCCGGGCACGAACGCGAAGTCGAACCCGAACGCGCTGGCGACGACGAAGGCCGGCACCATTTTCACGAACGTTGCGCATAACCTGGACGACAACACCGTTTGGTGGGAGGGCCTGGACAAGAACCCGCCGGAGAACGCGGTAGACTGGACGGGCGAGCCGTGGAACGGCAAGACCTCTGACAAGAAGGGCGCGCACCCGAACAGCCGCTTCACCGCCCCGGCGAAGAACTGCCCGTGCATCAGCTCTGAGTTCGACAAGGGGACCGGCGTGCCGATTTCCGCGATTATCTTCGGCGGACGCCGCGCGCAGACCACCCCGCTGGTATACCAGTCCCGCGACTGGAACAACGGCGTGTTTGTCGGTTCGATTATGGCTTCTGAGACGACGGCTGCCGCGGCCGGCGCGGTTGGCGTTGTGCGCCGCGACCCGATGGCGATGCTGCCGTTCTGCGGGTACCACATGGGCGATTACTTCGCGCACTGGATTGAGATGGGCGAGAAGCTCGGCGACAAGGCCCCGAAGATCTTCAACGTCAACTGGTTCCGCCTGGACGACGAAGGCCACTTCATTTGGCCGGGCTTCGGCGACAACCTGCGCGTGCTCGAGTGGATTGTGAAGCGCTGCGAAGGCAAGGCCGACGCCGTGGAGACCCCGATTGGCTATGTGCCGCACGCGGAAGACATCAACCTCGACGGCCTCGATTTCAGCCTCGAGACCCTGAAGGGCATCCTGGAAGTGAACAACGAGCAGTGGCTCAAGGAAGCCGACGGCATTGAGGAATTCTACAAGAAGTTCGGCGACAAGCTCCCGCAGGAGCTTAAAGACCAGCTCGCCGCCCTTAAGGCCCGCCTTGTTTAACCCGCGCCTTGCGGCCTCCGGCCTCACCGCGCTGAAAAACGGTGCTGTTTGCGCCCGCGAAAAGTTCTTGTAGTCGAACACACATGGCCTGAGTGTCCGGCGCGAGAAAACGCGGTGCTGGAAAGAACAACGCCCCCAATAGGCAAAGAAATCGCCCGGTATTCAGCAAAGCGCTGAGTACCGGGCATTATTTTTGTGGTGATTGTAGAACCCCCGCGAAGCGGAGAAAAAGTTTTCGCCCGCCTTTTGCAAAAGGCGGCGGGGCGTTGGGGCGGAGCCCCAACTCGGCCTCCGCAGAGGCCGAAACGCCTGCGCTTGCAAAAAGCGCAGGAGGGGACAGCGCGAGCCGGTCCCTCCGGGACCGGGCGCGCTGCGGGGGACCCACGCGCCGGGAGGGGTCCCCCGGGCGGGGGGATTTGACATCCTTCCTGCGCGTGAGAAGCGGCGCAGCGCTGGCGGCTGTTTTGCAAGCGCCGGGCGTCGGGCCGCAGGCGAAAATCCTCCCGCCAAAAAACTAACGAGCGCACCGGGCCGGGAAAACAGTCCGGTGGACTGTTTTCCCGGCTGGCTAAGCGATTAACAGCGGGAAGCGAGGAGGAGGAGCGGGACGGAGACGAGGGCGTCCCAGAGGAAGATGGCGAGGGCGGCGAAAAGGGGCGCGAGCGGCGGGAGGAAAGACCCGCCGAGGAAATACCCCAAGATGGCGAGGGCGATGCCGGGCAGCAGCAGGAGCAGCTCGGCGACGATGAACAGGCCGACGAGGATGCCGCGCTTGCTTTCGCCGAGGATGCGGTGCACGAGCGCGCTGCACGACGTGAAAAACAGGGCCGCGCCCGCGTAGGCCAGCGCCGCGCAGGCGGCGAGCCCCGGCGAAGCGGAGGCCGCCCAGGCGATGACTGCGAACAGCACGACGCCTTGCAGCGCCATTTTGACCGCCGTGTGCGCGCAGGTCCAGAACGCCTTGCGCAGCGGCGCTTCCGGGACCAGCCGCCAGTAGGGCCGCTGGGCTTCGCGCTGCCAGTCCCCCGTGAAGGTGAGGAAGAGGTTCATGTATAAGCTCTCAACGTACCCGACCACCATGAGCAGGAACGGGTCCGGGGTTTCGCGGCGCAGCAGCAGCACCGTGAGGAACGATACCGCGAAGACCAGCAGGAACGCCGCGTCCAGCGGCCAGAAGAGGCTTTGCCGCCGCGCTTCGCGCAGGTGCTTGAAAAAGAACGCCGAAGCGCCCCGGCCGTGGCCAAGGCCCTCGCCGCGGACGCGCAGCTTCCGGCTGCTGGGCAGGTTGAGGTTCAGGTTCCCGTTGCTGCGGCGCGCCGCAAGGAGTT
This sequence comes from uncultured Clostridia bacterium, assembly GCA_944380775.1. Classification (GTDB taxonomy): domain Bacteria; phylum Bacillota; class Clostridia; order Oscillospirales; family Acutalibacteraceae; genus CALWKP01. The sequence goes on from CALWIP010000016.1 coordinate 33,359, forward strand.
CTTCGGCGCGCTCTGCGCCGTCGAGCACGTCTTCATAGAAAAAGATGTTGCGGCGGAAGAACACGAATGTGGCCGCCGCGATGCAGAGCAGCGTCAGGCCCGCGTACCCCGCGGCCGCGGCCCAGTTCCCCGCAAAGCCTTGGAGGATGGCCCCGGAAATCCACCCGTAGACCGGCGCGGCGTCCAGCAGGGGGGACCCGGCGGCTGCGAGGAACCCCTCCCAGCCGCCGCCGCTGCGCAGGTACAGGCCCCCCGCAACCACGACGGCATACGCCAGGCACGCGCCCGCCGCCGCGCGCAGCAGCTGCAGGCGGCGCGGGTTGCCGGCCGCAAGGCTGAGGCAGAACATGGCGAAGAACTGCGACACGAGCAGCATCAGGCCTACCCCGGCCAGCAGGCCGGCGGCGTGCGCCGTGGGCAGCGAGAGCATGCGCCCGTAGGTAGGCGCGTACAGCAGCAGGAGGACCAGGGCCGCCAGCCCGTTGCCCGCCTGGCGCAGCATGCCGTAGGCCAGCGCCGCCCGCGGCGGAACCGGCGACACAAACAGCAGGCCCACGTCGCTGCGGCGGAACAGCACCGCGTTGCGCTGTAGGCAGCTGAACATGCTGATGCCAAAGAAAAACCCTTGCACGGCGACATAGCCGAGGTGCAGCGCGCGCGGGTCCAGCGTGAAAAGGCCTTCGTCCGCGTCTGGGTCCAGAGCGGTGGCGAACGCCGAGAACAGCAGGACCGCCACGAGCAGCAGGTACGGGAGGAACCGCGAGCGCTTGCGGAAGAAGGAGAGCAATTCGTTTTTCATCGTCCTGCGCAGCAGGAACAGCACCGCACTCATGCGCGCCCCTCCGTAATGGAGAAGAACAGCTCCTCCAAATCCTCGCCGGTGCGGGCGATGTCCGCGCGCGTGCGCTCGGCGGCGATTTTCCCGTCCATCATGATGAGCGCCTTGTCCCAGAGGTCTTCGACGCTGTCGAGCATGTGCGTGCTGATGAGCACCGCGCAGCCCGCGGCGCGCAGCTCGAGGATGACGGCCTTGAGCTCTTTGATGGCGTGCGGGTCCAGGCCGACGAGCGGCTCGTCAAACAGCACCACGCGCGGCGCGGGCAGCAGAGCGCAGCAGATGCTCAGCTTTTGCTGCATGCCCTTCGAGAGCTCTTTCCCCAGCTTTTTGCGCTGCGCGGTCAGCTCCATGCGCTCCAGCAGCGGCTCCGCGCGCGCCGCCCAGTCCGCTATGCGGTACGCGCGGCCGATGAACTCCATGTGTTCCCACACGGTGAGCGCGTCGTACGGCGCGGGGATCTCCGGCACATAGCCGAACGTGCGGCGCGCCTGCGGCGTGCGGTTCGCAAAGCCCGCGACGGTGATCTCGCCGGAAAAGCGCAGCAGGCCCGCAATGCACTTGATTGCGGTGGATTTCCCCGCGCCGTTCGGCCCGAGCAGCACCGCGATTTCCCCGGCGCTCACGCGGAACGAAATGTGGTCGTTCGCCGTGAGCTTGCCATAGGTTTTGGTTACGTCTTTTAATTCCAGCATCGGTTCTCCCCATCCATCCCCGGATTTCTGTTGTTAATACATCTCGTGATAAATATCGTTGTAAATCTCATTGTAAATCTCGTTGTACGCGCTGGAGAATTGCTCGGTCCCCACCAGCTCGAACGCCAGCGAGAAGAACAGCGCGAAAAAGCCGATGATGGCGAGGACGAACACGCCGAGCGCCACCAGCCCGATGATGAGGTCGCGTTTGGCGCGCTTGGCGTAGAGCGGGGCGTTGACGTCGTAGGGCGGCGGGCCAAACGGGTTGGGCGCGCCGCACTGCGGGCAGTTGGGCAGCTGCGCCGCGTAGGGGAACCGGCAGTTCATGCAGTAGACCGGGCGGTTCTGGCCGCTGTTGCGCACGCAGAGGTAGACGATGCCCGCGACGAGGTTGCCCGGGAAAACCAGGCCCAAAAGGCCCACCAGCAGGCCCCACATGGTGGCGTTGCGGTTGCACTTGGCGCGCGCGTCGTTGTACGCCGCGAGGCCGAGCATGGGGCAGCTGGTGGCGTAGGCCGCCAGCGCGAGCAGGCAGAGCAGCAGGAACCCGCCGCCGTAGCGCATCATGATTTCGAAGATTTCGTATTCATAAAAGATTTCGTATTCATAAGCTGACATGGATGTTCCCTCCTTTTTGATTCCCGCGCAGGGCGGGAGCGCCGGGATTTGCCCCGGATTGCCGACACCTTAAATATACGGGAAAGGCGGGGGTTTGTCAAGGAGGAACGGAAGAAAGCGCGCGGGGGCGGGCTTTGCCGGAAAAAGGCGGAATTGGCAACAAAATTCCATAGGAAAGCATGATTTTTCCCTTGCCAAACCAGCCGGAAACCCTTAGAGTGAAGATGACGGGCGCCCGCCCGGGGAAGCGCGGCGGGACAAAACAAGCAGGAAACAAAAATCCGGCCCGGAGGGGCCGCCACGGCAAAGGGAGGAACCGGACATGGCGATGATCAAGGAATTGCGCGGGGCGCTGGACACGGCGCCGTTTTTGGCGCGCCTGCGGGAGGCCTACGGCTGCGGGGAAGCCGCCGCGCACGGCCACGCGCAGCGCTACCGCAAGGCGCTGGAGGGCTTTGCGGCGCGGTTTGGCGAAGCGTACTTAAACGCGGGGTTTTTTAGCGCGCCGGGCCGCACGGAGATTGGCGGGAACCACACGGACCACCAGAGTGGCCGCGTGCTCGCCGCCGCGGTGGACCTCGACGTGGTCGGCGTGGCCGCGCCGAACCATCTCGGGGAGATCCGCATCCTCTCGGAGGGGTTCCCCGAGGACCGCATCGACTTAGAGGATCTCGCGCCGCGCGCGCAGGAGCGCCAACACGCCGCCGCGCTCATCCGCGGCGTGGCCGCCCAGCTGAAGGCCTGGGGCTACCCCGTGGAGGGCTTTGACGCCTACACCGTCTCGACGGTGCCGAAGGGCTCGGGCCTCTCGTCTTCGGCGGCGTTTGAGGTGCTGGTGGGGACCATGCTCAACGGGCTGTTCGCCGGCGGGCGCATTTCGCCGGTGGAATTGGCGCGCGCCGGGCAGTTTGCCGAGAACGAATATTTTGGCAAGGCGAGCGGCCTGATGGACCAGACGGCGTCCGCGGTGGGCGGCGTGGTGGCCATCGACTTTGCGGACCCGGCCGCGCCGGAGATCCGGCCGGTGCGGTTCGACTTGGAGGCGGCGGGCTACGCGCTGTGCATTGTGGAGACGGGCGGGGACCACGCGGACCTGAGCGACGCGTACAGCGCCATCCCGAAGGAGATGCGGCGCGTGGCGGCGCTGCTGGGGCAGAAGACGCTGCGCGGCCTGGACGAAGCCGCGCTGTTCGCGCGCTTTGCGGAGGCGCGCGCCGCCGCCGGGGACCGCGCCGTGCTGCGCGCAATGCATTTCTTTGCGGACGACCGCCGCGCCGCCGCCGAGGCCGAGGCGCTGGAACGCGGGGATTTCGCCGGGTTTTTGCAGCTGGTGCGGGCGTCTGGGGAGTCGTCGGTCCTGTGCCTGCAAAACATCTTCCCCTGCGGGGAAAAGGCGCGGCAGCCGGTGGCCGTGGCGCTGGCGCTCTGCGGGAGCCTGCTGGGCGGCGAAGGCGCGGTGCGCGTGCACGGCGGCGGGTTCGCCGGGACGGTGCAGGCGTTTGTGCCGCTGGCGCGCGTGGAGGAATTCCGCGCGGGCGTGGAGCGCTGCCTGGGCGAGGGGCGCTGCCATGTGCTCTCGTTCCGGCCGGCGGGAGGGCTGCGCATATGGTAACGGGCGGCGCGGTTTACACGGAGGCCGCCCAGCGCGCGTGCTGGCGCGGCGTGGCGGACCTGGCTGAGTACGGCGTGCGGCGCGGCCTTTTGGAGCCGGAGGACCGCGTGGACGCGGTGAACCTCCTGCTCGACGCGCTGGGCCTGGAATCGTTTGAAGCGCCGGAGCGGCGGGACCCGCCGCCGCTGGAGGAGATTTTGGGCGGCCTGCTGGACGCCGCGTGCGGCGCGGGCGCCTGCGAAGGGAGCCCCGCCGCGCGGGACCGCTTCGACACGCGGCTGATGGGCTGCTTGACGCCGCGTCCGGGCGAGGTGATCCGCCGGTTCCGCGAGGAGTACCGGGTTTCGCCGCAGCGCGCGACGGATTGGTATTATCAATTCAGCCGGGACACGGATTACATCCGCACGTACCGCGTCAAAAAAGACCTGCGCTGGAACGTGCTGACGGAATACGGCGAGATGACCATGACCATCAACCGCTCGAAGCCGGAGAAGGACCCGCGGGACATTGCGGCGGCGCGCAACCGCGCCGGCGGCTACCCGGCATGCGCGCTCTGCCGCGAATGCGAGGGGTACGCGGGCCGGGCGGGGTTCCCGGCGCGGCAGAACCACCGGGTCATCCCGCTCACGCTGGCGGGCGCGCCGTGGTACCTGCAATATTCGCCCTATGTCTACTACCCGGAACACTGCATCGTGCTGCAAAAGGAACACGCGCCGATGCGCGTGGACCGCGCGGCGTTTGACCGGCTGCTGGATTTTGTGCGGCAGTTCCCGCATTATTTTGTGGGGTCGAACGCGGATTTGCCGGTGGTGGGCGGGTCGATCCTCTCGCACGAGCATTTCCAGGGCGGGCGGTGCACGTTCCCGATGGAGCGCGCGCCCGTGGAGCGGGAAATCCCCGTGCCGGGCCGCCCGGGCGTCGCGGCGGGCGCGGTGCGCTGGCCGATGTCTGTGCTGCGGCTGCGCGGCGCGGACCCGGAAGAGCTTGCGGCGCTGGCAGAGCAGGTGCGGCTGGCCTGGCGGGAATACCGCAACGAGGCGCTGGGCCTGCTGCCCGAAACAGGCGGCGCGCCGCACCACACGCTGACGCCGGTGGCCCGGCGGCGCGGCGCGGACTATGAGCTGGACCTGGTGTTCCGCTCGAACATTGCGTCGGCGGAACACCCGCTCGGGGTGTTCCATCCGCACGAGGAGCTGCACCACATTAAAAAAGAGAACATCGGCTTGATTGAGGTGATGGGCCTGGCGGTGCTGCCGGCGCGGCTGGAGGCGGAGCTGGGCTGCGTGGAGGAATTGCTGCGCGCCGGCGGGGACCTGCGCGCGCACCCGCTCGCCGCGCCCCACGCGGACTGGGCCGAAGAGCTCTACGCCCGCCGCCGCCCCGCGCCCGGCGAGCTGCCCGCCGTGCTGCGCGACGAGGTGGGCCGCGTGTTCCAGCGCGTGCTCGCCTGCTGCGCGGTCTTCCCCCGCACGCCGGCCGGGCAGGGCGCGTTCGTTTCGTTCTTAGAAAAAGCATTACGGCGGCCGTAAGGCCGCCGCATTTTTTCGTGGGGCACGGCCGTAAGGCCGCCGCAAAGGGTCGAATCAAAAAGAGGTCTCAATGGTCAAAGCGGGGATCAAACGCAGCGGGAGAAGCACTCGACGGCGAAGTCGAGGTCTTCCTTGGTGTGGGCGGCGCTGACCTGGGTGCGGATGCGGGCCTTGCCCTTCGGCACCACCGGGTAGGAGAACGGGACGACGTAGACGCCGAGCTCCATCATCTGGGCGGCCATGCGGACCGCCTTCTGCTCGTCGTAGAGCATGATGGGGACGATGGGGTGCACGCCCGGGACGATCTCGAACCCGGCCTTCGTCAATTTTTCGCGGTAGTAGGAGGTGAGTTCTTCCAGGCGGTCGCGCAGGGCGGTGCTTTCTTCCAGCAGGCGGAACACCTCCAGGCTGGCGCCCACAATGGCCGGGGCCAGCGTGTTGGAGAACAGGTACGGCCGGCTGCGCTGGCGCAGCAGCTGCACAATGGGCCCGCGGGCGCTGGTGTAGCCGCCGGACGCGCCGCCGAGCGCCTTGCCGAGCGTGCCGGTGAGGATGTCGACCCGGCCCTGCACGCCGCAGTATTCCGGCGTGCCGCGGCCCGTTTTGCCGACAAAGCCGGTGGCGTGGCTGTCGTCGACCATGACGAGCGCGCCGAATTCGTCGGCGAGACCGCAGATGCCCTGGAGGTTCGCGATGATGCCGTCCATCGAGAAGACGCCGTCCGTCGCGATGAGCTTGATGCGCGCGCCCTGGGCGTCCGCCTCTTGCAGTTTGGCGCGCAGGTCTTCCATATCATTGTTTTTGTAGCGGAAGCGTTTCGCCTTGCACAGGCGCACGCCGTCGATGATGCTGGCGTGGTTCAGCTCGTCGCTGATGACGGCGTCCTCCGCGGTGAGCAGCGTTTCGAACAGGCCGCCGTTCGCGTCAAAGCACGAGGAGTAGAGGATGGTGTCGTCCATGCCGAGGAACCGGCTGATGGTCTCTTCCAGCTTTTTGTGCGCGTCCAGCGTGCCGCAGATGAACCGCACCGACGCCATGCCGTAGCCGCGTTCTTCGTTCGCGCGGGCCGCGGCCGCCGCGAGGCGCGGGTCCCCGCCCAGGCCGAGGTAGTTGTTCGCGCAGAGGTTCAGCGCCTCGCGCCCGTCTGCCAGGCGCACGTGCGCGCCCTGCGGCGAGGTCATGGGGCTTTCGCCCTTCCAAAGGCCCGCCGCGCGGATTTCTTCCAGCTGGCGGCTGTATTCCGCCAAAGCTTCCTGTTTGTTCATGGTTAACCCTCCTTGTGGTCCGGCGCTTCGCGGAGATTGCCAACCCCGGACCAATCCAGGATGACCTTGCCGCTGCGGCCGCTGTTCATGGCTTCAAACCCTTTTTCGTATTCCTCCACCGGGAACCGGTGCGTGATGACTTCGTCGATGTTCAGCCCGCTTTGCAGCATGGTGGTCATCTTGTACCAGGTTTCCCACACCTGGCGGCCGTAGATGCCCTTGATGGTCAGGCCGTTGAAGATGACTTTTTCCCAGTCGATGCGCGCGCTGGATTTTTGCAGGCCGAGCAGCGCGATTTTGCCGCCGTGCTTCATGCAGTTGACCATGTCGTTAAAGCCCGGCTCGCTGCCGGACATCTCGAGGCCGACGTCGAAGCCCTCTTTCATGCCGAGCTCGCGCATGACGTCCGTGAGCTTTTCGCGGCTGATGTCGACCGCGCGCGTCGCGCCCATGCGCATGGCGAGCTCCAGGCGGTAGGGGTTTATGTCTGTGACGACGACGTAACGCGCGCCCACATGCCGGCTGATGGCCGCCGCCATGACGCCGATGGGCCCCGCGCCGGTGATGAGCACGTCTTCGCCAATCATGTTGAACGAGAGCGCCGTGTGTACCGCGTTGCCAAACGGGTCAAAGCAGGAGTAGAGCTCCTCGCGGATGGCGGGGTCGCAGTGCCAGGCGTTTTTCGCCGGGATGACGAGGTACTCGGCAAACGCGCCGTTGCGGTTGACGCCCACGCCCTGCGTATCGCGGCAGAGGTGCGGCTGCCCGGCCAGGCAGTTGCGGCATTTGCCGCACACAATGTGCCCTTCGCCCGAAACCAGGTCCCCCGGCGCGAAACCCTCGACGTTTTCGCCGACTTCGACGATTTCGCCGACGTATTCGTGGCCCGCCGTCAGGCCAATGGGGATGGTTTTCTGCGCCCATTCGTTCCAGTTGTAAATATGCACGTCCGTCCCGCAGATGGACGTCTTGTGGATTTTGATCTTGACGTCGTTTTTGCCGGTTTCCGGAACCGGCACGCGCCGCATCCAGAGGCCGCGCTCCGGCTTCTCCTTCACCAGCGCCCACATGGTTTCCTGTGGCATGGTTATTCCTCCTTAGTAGACAATTTTCCCGCGGAATTTTTCCTCCGCCAATCCTAACCCGATTATAATGGAAAAAATAGGCGAATGTCAACGAATTTTCCGTAAATCATGGACAATTTTTCAAAATTGTATTTGTACAGCGGACGGCTGTTTGTCCTCAAGGGAAGGACGGGGGAAAATCCGGCGGGAAAGATGCACGAAAAATCCATGAAAATGGTGGGAGAAGGCCTTGCCAGCGGCGGCGGGGAAGGGGTAAGATAAAAAAAGAAGGCGGCGGAAGCCGCAGAGCGGAAAGGAGCGCGGGGAAGATGGGAAAGATCCTGGTGACGGGCGGCGCGGGGTTTATTGGCAGCCACACGTGCGTGGAGCTGCTGGAGCGCGGGAAAGAGATTGTCGTGGTGGATAATTTTGTGAATTCGACGCCGAAGGCGCTGGAGGCGGTGCGGGAGATTACGGGCCGGGAATTCGAGTTTTACGAATGCGACCTGCGGGACCGCGCGGGCGTGGAGCGGATTTTCTGTGAGAATGAGATTTCCGCGGCGATCCATTTTGCGGGCCTGAAGGCGGTGGGCGAGAGCGTGCAGAAGCCGCGGCTGTACTATGACAACAACCTGGGGAGCACGCTGGGGCTGCTGGAGGCGATGGAGCGGCACGGCGTGAAGAAGCTGATTTTCAGTTCGTCGGCGACGGTGTACGGGGAGAAGAACGCGGCGCCGTACCGGGAAGAGATGGAGACCGGCGGGACGACGAACCCGTATGGGACGACGAAGTGGATGATTGAGCGGATGCTGGCGGACGAGTGCGCGGCGGACCCGGCGTGGGGCGTGGTGCTGCTGCGGTATTTCAACCCGATTGGGGCGCATCCGAGCGGGCTGCTGCGGGAGGACCCGAACGGGATCCCGAACAACCTGATGCCGTACATTGTCCGGGTGGCGCAGGGGAAGCTGCCGTACCTGAACGTTTTCGGCGGCGATTACCCGACGCCGGACGGCACGGGCGTGCGCGATTACATCCATGTGTGCGACCTGGCGGCGGGGCACGGCAAGGCCCTCGACTGGCTGGAGACGCACCGCGGCGTGGAGGCCTTTAACCTCGGCACGGGGAAGGGGAGTTCTGTCTTGGAAGTGCTGCACGCTTACGAGCGCGCGTCCGGGCGGGAAGTCCCGTACCGCGTCGCGCCGCGCCGCGCCGGGGATCTCGCCGTCAGCTACGCCGACTGCTCGAAAGCCCAGAAGCTCCTCGGCTGGCGCGCCCAGTTCTCCCTCGACGACATGTGCCGCGACACCTTCCACGCCGGTTGATTTTACGCCGCGCCTTCGGCCTCATCAAAATTCGGCCTTCCCGCGCAGGGGAACGGTTTTGTTTGCGCCCGCGGCCCAACTGATTGTGGGACACGAGGCCCGGGTGTCCGGTGCGAGAGAACGTACAGCTGGAAACAACCCCGCACGACGGGAGCGCCTGCGCCGCCGCGCGCGGGAGAAATCCATTGATCCGGTACGAGATCCTATCAGCATATAAGATTGTACAAATAGAAAGAAACGCTTGGTATTCGATTGGGATTGGAATACCAGGCGTTTTTTTTGCGCGTTTTTTACCGTGGGGCGGGGTTGTTGTTAGCAGGAAGTTCTCTCGCGCCGGACACCCAGGCCATGTGTGTTGCGCGACGGCTGTGATGCGGGCAAAAACGGGAATGTTCCGCACAAAAGTGAGGCCGACGTCAGGAGGCCGCGATTCGCGAATTAAAATTAAAAAAGATGCGCTTTTGAGGGAAAGTTTGGGGGGCGTTTGCAGGGGGGATAGAAAGGAGGCGGGGAATTCGGAAGATCGGAAGAAGATGCGGCGGAAGCTGGCGCGCGGGTATGAGCGGCTCGCGTTCGGCAGCATCCAGGACGCGGTGAAGCTGCTGTTCTGCGAGGAACTCGACCCGGACTGGCTGAGCGGGCTGGATTTATTCCCGGTGTCGGAAATCAAGCGCCCGAAGGGCGGCGGCATGGAGATTAAATTTGTGGACCGGCTCAAGGCGATGGAACGCCTGGAAGAGCTGGGCGGCGCGGACCCCGGCGGCGAACCGCTGCTGCGGGCGCTGGACGAAGGCGCGCGCGCCCTGTGGGAGGAGGGCCGCGGCGGTGTGGAAAACCTTTAGCGAAAAACAGCTGCGCGCGCTGTGCTGGTGGCGGCCCGGCAGCCCGGTGCGCGGCGCTTCTGCGCTGATTTGCGACGGGGCGGTGCGCAGCGGCAAAACCATGTGCATGGGCCTCTCGTTTTTTGCGTGGGCCGCCGCAAAGTTCCAGGGCCAGGCGTTCGCGCTGTGCGGGAAAACCGCCGGGAGCGTGAAACGCAACCTGCTGCTGCCGCTGCTGCCCATGCTGCGGGAAGCCGGGTTCCGCGTGCGCTGGCGGCCCTCGCAGAATTTGCTGGAAGCCGCGCTTGGCGGCCGCTGCAACCGGTTTTACCTGTTTGGCGGGCGGGACGAATCCGCCGCCGCGCTCATCCAGGGGATTACGCTCGCGGGCGTGCTGTTCGACGAGGTCGCGCTGATGCCGCGCTCGTTTGTCGAGCAGGCGCTGGCCCGCTGTTCCGTGGAAGGCGCGGTGTTCTGGTTTAATTGCAACCCGGAAAGCCCGTCCCATTGGTTTTACCGCGAATGGATCTGTAAACGGGAGGAACGGCATGCGCTTTATCTCCATTTTCATATGGAAGATAACCCGTCCCTTTCCCCCGAGGTCTTGCAGCGCTACCGGTCTCTGTACTCCGGCGCGTTCTACGAGCGGTTTGTGCTCGGGAAATGGGTTGCCGCCGAAGGGCTGGTGTACCCGTTCATGGCCGGGGACGCGTTCTGCGAGGAACCGGACGGCCCCGCCGCGCAGTACGCCATTTCGTGCGACTACGGGACGGTAAACCCCGCGTCGTTCGGGCTGTGGGGCCTGTGGGACGGCGTGTGGTACCGCGTGCGCGAATCGTATTACGACTCGAAACGGGACGGCGGGCCGCGCACCGACGAGGAACATTACGCCGCGCTGGAAGAGCTGGCCGGGGAACGGGAGATCTCCTGCGTGGTGGTGGATCCCTCGGCGGCGAGCTTTTTGGAGACGGTGCGCCGGCACGGGCGGTTCCCGGTGCGGGCCGCCAAAAACGACGTGCTCGACGGCGTGCGCGCCACGGCGGAGGCGCTGCGTTCCGGGAAAATCCGCGTGTGCCGCGCGTGCCGCGACTGCATCCGGGAATTTTCGCTCTACCGGTGGCAGCCGGACGCGCCACGCGAGGCGCCCGTGAAGGAGAACGACCACGCAATGGACGACATGCGGTATTTTGTGACGACGGTTCTCGCGGAGGGCGGCGGCGGGTTCTTCGCGCTGGCCGCCCCGCGGAAGGAGGGGATGAAATGAAACTGTGGAAACGCCGCGCGGAGGGCGGCAGCCCCGTGCAAACCGCGCCGGGGCGCTTTGCGGAGCCGTGGCCCGCGCAGCCCTACGGCCCGGAAAAACGCCTGTGCGACGCGCTGCGCGAGAGCATCCCGGTGATTGACGCGGCGGTGGGGAAGATCTGCCGCCTGGTGGGCGGGTTTACCGTGGCGTGCGGCGACGCGCGCGCGCAGCGGCTGCTGGCGGATTTTTTGCGCACGGTGCCGGTGAACGCCGGGCAGGAGGGCGCTTCCGCCTTTTTGCAGGGCTATTTGCGCCAGCTGCTGTACTACGGCACCGCCGTGGGCGAAATGGTGCTCTCGCCGGACGGCGGGGACATTGCGGCGCTGTACAACGCGCCGCTGGAAGGCTTGGAGCTGCGCGAGGGCGCGACCCCGCTGGAAACGGTGATCTGCCGGGCCGGGCCGGACGGCGGGCCGGCGCCCTACCCGGAGCTGGTGTTTTACACCGCGCTGGACCCCGAGCCAGGCAACCGCTACGGCACGCCGCTGCTGCACGGCCTGCCGTTTACCGGCGGCATTTTGGCGCGCATCTACCGGGCCATTGGCACAAACTGGGACCGCGTCGGCAACGTGCGGTTTGCGGTGACGTACCAGCCGCCGGCCGGCGGGACGGACCGCACCCCCGCCAAGGAGCGCGCCGCGCAGATTGCGGAGGAATGGTCCCGCGCGATGCGGCCGGGCGCGCCCGTGAGCGATTTTATCGCCGTCGGCGGCGTGGATATCCGCGTCATTGGCGCGGACAACCCGATCCCCGACAGCGAGGTCCCGGTGCGGCAGATGCTCGAACAGATTGTCGCGAAGCTCGGCGTGCCGCCGTTTTTGCTGGGGCTTTCCTGGTCCACGACGGAACGGATGTCCGCGCAGCAGACCGATATCCTCACGAGCGAATTGGAGGATTACCGCCGCACGCTGGAACCGGCGCTGCGCCGCATCTGCGCCATGTGGCTGCGGCTGCACGGCTATCCGCCGGAGGCGGAAATCCGTTGGGACAACATCAATTTACAGGATGAACTCGATTTGGCGCAGGCGCGCCTGACAAACGCGCAGGCCGCCCAGATTGAGGAAGCCCTGGAAGGGAAAGGAGAAGGCGGATGAACGAGCAGAGCGGCGCGCCCGGACCGGGCGAGCTGGAGAAGATCCACCGATACACGCGCGGCGCGGTGGACGGGAAGGATCTTTACACGTTCTCGGTTGTGCTGTGCGACAACGACGTCGACCGCGACGGCGAACGGTTCTCGACCGCGGCGCTGCATGAATTGGCGGCGCTGTTCCTCGGGAAAACGGGGATTTCGGACCACAGCATGCGCAGCGCGGACCAGATGGCGCGCATCTTCGACACGGAGGTGGAGGCCGTACCCGGCCGCGTGAACTGCGAGGGCGAACCCTACGCGCGGCTACGGGCGCGGGCGTACTTGCCGCGCATTGCGAAGAACGAGCCGCTGATTGCGGAGATTGAAGCGGGCATTAAGAAGGAGGTGAGCGTGGGCTGCGCGGTGGCGCGGAGCGTGTGCTCCGTCTGCGGGAAGCCGCAGGGCGAATGCACCCACCGGAAAGGGCAGCGCTACAACGGGAAGCTCTGCCATGTGGTGCTCGACGGCCCGGAGGACGCGTACGAGTGGTCGTTTGTGGCGGTACCCGCCCAACGCGAGGCGGGCGTGGTGAAGGCCTGGGACGCGGAGGAACTGAAAAAACGCCTGCAAACCCCGGGCGGCGCGGCGTTCTCCGCCGGGGAGGCGGAAGGCCTGCGCCAGACGCTGGAACGCCTGGAACGCGACGCCGGGTACGGCCGCGAATACCGCGCGCGGCTCAAGGGCGAAGTGGTGCGCCTGGCGCTGCTGGCACAGCCGGAACTGCCGCGCGCCGCGCTGGAACGCGTGGCCGCAGCCGCCGCGCTGGAGGACCTGCTGGAACTGGAAAAGGCGTTCCGCAAGGCCGCCGGGCGCGCTTTTCCCGTGCGCCCGCAGCTTGCGCCGGAAGAAAAAACAGAACGCCCAGACCGCGACTATTTGATTTAATCTGGCGCTAACGGGGGAGCGGGGTTGTTGTTAGCACCCTGTTTTCTCGCACCGGACACCCGGGCTATGTGTGTTGCGCGACGGATGTGATGCGGGCGCACCTGCGGTGGGCACGCTCCCCCCATACGGGGGACAGGCGCGCGCGGGGTGTTGCCGGAATAAGTCCCGCGCAGGACGCGCGAGAGAAATGAGAAACTCCCGTAGGGCGGGGGTGTTGTTAGCGCCCTGTTTTCTCGCACCGGACACCCGGGCCATGTGTGTTGGAGAACAAGGTGTTTTCGCGGGCGCAACAAGAACCGTTTTACACAAAAGTGAGGCGGCCTCCGGCCGCCGCAATTCGCGAAGTAAAAAAGGAGGAAATTTGGGATGAATGTATCGTTTCAAGGAATTGGGGAATTGGTAGCGACGTTTGAGGCGGGGACCGGCGTGGTAGCCGGGACGCTGGTGAAGACCACAACCGCCGGGAAAGCGGACGCCTGCGCCGCCGGGGACAAGTTCTGCGGCGTGGCGGTCAATGTACGGGACGGCTTTGCGGCCGTGCTGCTGCACGGGTATGCGGAGATCCCGTGCTCGGGCACGGTGGCGCTCGGGTACCAGAAGTTGGCGGCCGCGAGCGGCACGGCCGCCAAGGCCGACGAGACCAACGGCAGGGAAATCTTGGTGCTGGACGTCCAGAGCGGGGATGCCCCGGTCTGCGGCATCCTGTTGTGAGAAAGGGGTTTGAGGGAATATGGCTTTTTATGATTCGCTCCGGTTGGAAAAAGGGATGTACGGCGTCCCGGGGAAATCGTTCACACAGGTCCTCGAGGAATTAGACCCCTCCGGGAACTATGAAGGCGGCGCGCTCGGCGGCCTCGACGCCTACCAGCGCCAGCTCAAACGGTTCGGCATCCGCGTCGGCGGCCCGGCGTCGGACCCGGTGGAAAAATTCTTCCAGACCAGCGACAGCGCCGCGCTCTTCCCCGAATATGTCAGCCGCGCCGTGCGCCAGGGCGTGGAACACGCCGATCTGCTCGGCGAAATAACCGCCACGCGCACCCGCATCGATTCGCTGGACTACCGGCCCATCGTCTCGGAACCTTCGGAAGAGGAAAAATCGCTGATGCCCGCCGCCGAAGGCGCCAGCCTGCCGCAGACCTCCGTGCACACCAAGGACCACCTCGTCCACCTGCACAAGCGCGGCCGGATGCTCGTCTCGTCGTATGAGGCGCTGCGTTTCCAGAAATTGGATTTGTTCACCGTCACGCTGCGGCAGATTGGCGCGTATATCGCCCGCGCGCAGCTCAAAGACGCCGTGGACGTGCTGCTGGACGGCGACGGGAACAGCAACGCCGCCGCCGTGACGTCGCTCTCGGACGTGCCGGGCTACGGGGACCTGCTCGATTTGTGGACCGGCCTTGCGCCGTATGAACTCAATGTGATTTTGGCGTCGACCGCCGCGATGAAGGACCTGCTCTCGCTCGCGGAACTGCGCGACGCGCCCGCGGGCCTCAATTTCCAAGGCACCGGCCGCGCCATTACGCCGCTCGGCGCAAAATTGCTGCATGCGCCGCAGCTCTCCGGGAACCGGTTTATCGGGCTGGACCGCTCCTGCGCGCTCGAAATGGTGCAGGCCGGCGACGTCGTCACGGATTACGACCGGCTCATCGACCGCCAGCTCGAACGCGCCGCCATCAGCGTGACCGCGGGCTTTGCGAAGATCTTCGCCGGCGCGGCCAAGGCCGTGAGCTACACGCCCGCCACGCAGGGCGGTACCGCCTGATGGGCGCGGTGACAGCCGAAGGCGTGCTCGAACGCTTTGCGCAGGTTGCCGGGCTGGCGGAGGAGGAAGCCGCCGCGTGGGAGACGCTTTGCGCCGACGCGCTGGCGGAACTCTCTGCCCAGCGGCTGGACCGGGACTGGGACACGGCGCAGGACGGCCTCTTTTGCAGCGCCTGCGCCGCGCTCGCCTACTACCGGTACGCGCTTAGCGCCGCCGGGCCCACCGGGTTTACCGCCGGGGACCTCCGCGTGGAGGACCCCAACGCCGTGGACCGCGCCCGCGCGCTGTGGGACAGCCTGGCGCGGGCCGCCGCCGGGCAGCTCGACGGCGGGGGATTCGCTTTCCGGAGGACCCGATGAGCCGCAGCGTGTTTGAAACCCTGCTCGCCCGGTACGGCACGGAGGTCACGGTGACGCGCGCCAGCGGGACCAGCGCCGAAAAGGCGTTTGTGCAGCCGCTGAGCTACCGGAGCAAGCAGTACCCGGACGAGGCGTTTTTGCCTGCCGGGAATTTCGACAACAGCCATTTCTTTTACCTCGGCTCCGCGCGGCGCCCCGTCAACGAGGCCTGCACGGTGCGCTGGCAGGGCCGGGAGTTCTCCGTGCTGCGCGCGGAGGTCTATTTCCTCGGCCGCAGCGCGCTGTACCAGTGGGCCGTGCTCGCACAGAGCGGCGGGCCGGACCCGGAGGGGACGGGACAGGAGGATCCGGAGGGAAATCCCTCCGGGGATTCTCAGGAGGATTTACCGGAACATTCGGGGGATTTAGAAAATTTAGAAGGAGGCGGCGCGGATGGAACAGGATTGGGCGGATGAACTGCGCGCGCAGCTGGCCCAGCGGGCGGAACTCGCCGGGGTGGACGTGCGCGCGCCGTTCCTGCCCGGGCGGCAGCCGTTCCCGCTGAAACGGGAGACGGTCACCGCCGGGGAGGGCGGCCGGACGGAATCCCCTGCGCTGGGCAACAGCTTGGCGGCGGACGGCCTGCGCCTGGTGGAGGCCGAGCTCGCCGTGGACTGCTACGCCCCGCGGCAGCTGGGCGGCGGGGCCTGCGCAAAGCTGTTCCGCAGGACGTGCGCCGCGCTGGCGCAGTGCGGCTTGGCGCCCAGCCTGCGCGCGGTGCGCTGCGGCCGGCCGGAATTTGACGCGCAGGCCGGGGCGTTCCACCTTGCGGGCGCGGTGACCGCCGCGTTTTACACGCGGCAGGAGAATGCGGAGGAAGGGGGCGGCGCATGAGGCTGTATCCGGAAGATGTACAGGTGTTTGTAGACGGCGTGCGGGCCGAGGGCTTCCGCAGCGTCGTTGTGGAGGAGGAACGCCCGCTGCACGAGGTGCGCGCGCTCGGCGCCGGGGTGGTGGGCGGCGTGCCGCAGCCGCCGCGCTACCGCCTGGTGTTTGAGCAGCTGTGCCTTTCGCTGTTCGGCGGGCCGCTGCGGCCCAAGCGCGGGTTTACCGTTACGCTGCGGGGCAAAAGCGGCGCGGCGGCGTTTTCCGGGTGCGAGTGGGTGCGGCTGGAGGGCCGCTTCGGCGAAGCGCCCGGCCTGGTGGAGCGCGCGGAATGCACCGCGCGCAGCAGGGAGGAGGAACAGGGATGAACCCGCTTTGGGAAGAGGCGGAGGCGCTCTCACGCGCTTGGGAGCGCGACGCGCGGCGGTACCCGCATCCGCCGTATGAAGAAGAGGAGGAACCCGCGTGATGCGGTTCCGCGATTTCCGCTGGCCGAACGACCCGGAGACCGTTACGCTGGAGCGGGAGCGGGCGCTGCGGGACGCCGCCGCCCCGTTCGGCGGGCCGCATTGGCAGGACCTCGGCGAAACGGCCCGCGTGGCGGCGGGCGAGGGCGAATTTTTCGGCGAGGGCCGGTGGGAATCCTACGGGGAATTGGAGCGCGAATGGGCGCGCGGCGGCGTGGGCGCGCTCAGCCTGCCGGGGCTGGAGCCGTTTTTGGCGCGGCTCGCGCGGCTGGAGCTGCTCGGCACGCCGGAACAGGGCGTGCTGCGCTACCGCTTTGTGTTCCGCGAGGAATCCGGCGGGGAGGCGGAATCCGGCGGCGCGCGGGCGGTGATTGCGCAGGAGGGGGAAAGCCTCTGGGAGATTGCCGCGCGCACCGGGAGCGGTTTTGAGGCGCTGCTGCGGGAAAACCCGCAGATCTGCTGGCCGAATTGGCTCTCCG
The DNA here is from genome assembly GCA_944380775.1 of uncultured Clostridia bacterium. Taxonomy (GTDB): domain Bacteria; phylum Bacillota; class Clostridia; order Oscillospirales; family Acutalibacteraceae; genus CALWKP01. Next base: position 50,368 of record CALWIP010000016.1, read on the forward strand.
CCGGGGAGGAGGTGCGCCTGCCGTGAATTGGGAAGGGATGCTGCCGGACGGGACGTGGATCCCGCTGGGCGCGCCGCTCTCCGTGCGGCTCGTGCAGGAGGAGGAAGCCCCCGCCGACGGCCTTGCGCTGGCGCTGCCGTTCCGGCGGCTGCCGTGGCTCGCGCGGGTGCGCGGCACGCGGGCGGGCAAGCCGGTGTTTACCGGCACGGTGGACGAGCAGGAAGCGCAGTGGTCTTCTTCTGGGGCAGTGGTGCGGTTGGAGGCCCGCGGCCTGGCGGGCCTTTTAATGGACAGCGAAGCCCTGCCGCAGACGTACCGGAACCCGTCGCTGCCGGTGCTGTTCGCGCGGCACGGCGCGCCGTTTGGCCTGAAGGGCTGGCGCGGGCCGGAAGCCGCCGTGCAGGGGGAATTCCCCGTGGGCAAGGGCGTGAGCGACTGGGACGTGCTCGCCGGGTTTTGCCGGGAGTTCCTTCAAACCGCGCCGCGCGTGACGCCGGAAGGGGTGTTTGACGCGGGCGGCGCGCCGGGCGGGGAGATTGCGCTGGGGCGCGGCGGCGCGCCGTGCCTGGAGGCTTCCCGCGGGCTGCGGCGCTGCGCGCTGTTCGGCGAGCTGTATGCGCCCGCCGGGGAGGGCTTTGCGGCGCGGTTTTCCAGCCCGCTGGCGGCCCGGCTCGGCGTGGTGCGGCGGCGGGTGCTCGCCGGGGAAGGGGACGGCGCCGCGGTGCTGCGCCGGGCGGAACGCGAGGCGCGGGAAGTGCGCGCGCTCTGCCGCGGATGGCTGGAGGCCTCCCCCGGGGACCGCGCGCGGGTGGACCTGCCGCTTTTGGGCGGGGCGTGCGCCGGCGCGGTGGCCGCCAAAACCTACCGGATGGACGCGGACGGGGAGACGACCGCGCTGGTGGTGCGGATAGACGAGGAGGGGTTCTGATGTGGATTGCGAGACGGATGGCGCGGCGCGCCGGGCGGGAGGAGTTTTCCACCGGGCGGGCCGCGGGCGCGCCGGGCGGGCGGCTCTCTGTGCGCGGCGCGGGTGAAGCGCGGGGGCTGCGGTGCGCCGCGCCCTGGGGCGTGGAATCGCTGCCGCCGGAGGGGGAGCGGGTGCTGGTGCTGCCCGGCGCGGGCCTTTGTTTTGGCACGGTGCGCGCGGCGGGCGTGGCGCCGGGGGAGGTGCGGCTGTTTTCCGCCGGCGGTGCGGAGATCCTGCTGAAAAACAGCGGCGAAATCGTCATCAACGGGCAGAGCTTCCCCAAGCCGCAGGGGGAAACAGCCGGGGAAGGGGGCGCAGGGGATGGATCTGGCGCTGGAACAGGGGCTGGTTAAAACCGGCCCGCTGGGCCTGCCGGAGCTGGTTTCCGGCCAGGCGGAGCAGCTGCAGCGCGCTTGGATGCGGCTGCGCGTGCCGAAAGGCGGCTTTTGCTATGCGCCGGAATTCGGCAGCCGTTTGCAGGAATTGGCGCAGGCGGGCGGCGCGGACGCCGGCGCGCGGATGCTGGAGGAGGCGCGGGCCGCGCTGCTCGGCACGGGCGTGCAGGCCCTCGCCTGCGAAATGACGGAGGAAACGGGAGGCGTGGCCGCGGCGTTCCAGCTGCGCACGCCGTTTGGCGAAGGGGAGATTTCCCTATTTTTCCCAAAGGAGGGATCGGGTGGAGACGGTGGAAACCATCTTGGAGCGGATGCGGGCGGCCTATGAGGAATCCGCCGGGTTCCCGGCGGACGAGGCGGCCGATATCGGCATCCGGCTGCGGGTGCTGGCGGGCGAGGTGTTCTCGCTCTGGAACGCCCTGGAGTGGCTCAAGCGCGAGGCGTTCCCGTCTACGGCGTCGGGCGCGCAGCTCGACGCGCACGCCATGGAGCGCGGCATTTCCCGCAAAGAGGCGCTGCCCGCGCGCGGGGTGCTGGCGTTTTCGCGCGCGGAGGCGCTGGACACGGACCTGGCCATCCCCGCGGGGACGGTGTGCGCGGCGCAGGGCGGCGGGGTGTCGTTTGTAACGGTGGAGGACGCGGTGCTCGCGGCGGGGACGCTCTCCGCCACGGCGGCGGCGGAAGCGGCGGTGGGCGGCGCGGGGACCAACGCCGCCGCGGGCAAGGTGACGGTGCTGGTGTCCGCCCCGGCGGGCGTGGAAGCGGTGACGAACCCGGCGGCCTTTACGGGCGGCGCGGACGCGGAAGACGACGAAGCGCTGCGCCGCCGCCTGCTGGAGAGCTACGCGCACGTTTCGAACGGCACGAACGCCGAGAGCTACCGCCAGGCCGCGCTGCGCTGCAGCGGCGTGGCTTCCGCGGCGGTAAAGCCGCGGGCGAACGGCGCGGGCACGGTGGCGGTGTACCTCGGCGGGCACGGGGAAACGGCCGCGGCGGCCGCGGTACAGGCGGTGAAGGACCAGCTGGAGGCGCTGCGGGAGATCAATGTGGACGTCTCCGTCGCGGCGGCCACGGAGGTGGAAATCCCGGTTTCCGTCTACGTCAAGCCGCGGGAGCCGCACACGTTTGAGGCGGCGAAATCCGCCGTGCAGGAGGCGGTGGCCGCCTTTTTCCGCCGTATGGCGGTGGGCGAGCCGTTTTACACGGCGCGGCTGGGCTGCGAGCTCCTCGCGACGGGCATGGTGGACAATTATTCTTTTGAAGATACCGTGACGTCGGACGAGAAGATAGAAATTTCCGAATTGGCGGTCGCCGGGACGGTGACCGTCGAGGAATTGGAGGGGATCACGGCGTGAACCCGCTGCAATCGATGAAGAAAAAAATCGCGCCGCTGGGGATCTATAACCTGGACGGCGCGCTGCTCCTGGCGGAATTGCAGGCGTATGCGGGCGAGCTCTCCGCGCTGGCCGCGGCGTGGGAGGAGCTTAAGCGGGAAATCTTCCTGCCGACGGCGCAGAGCTACGGCCTTTCGCTGCGGGAAGAGCTCTGCGGGCCGCGCCGGGAGTACCTGGACGCGGCGGCGCGCCGGGAGATGTTGGCGCGCCGGTTTGCGGTGACGCAGGAGGACTGCCGCCGCGAGGACGTGGAGCGGGCGCTGCGCGCGTGCGGCCTGGAGGGGTCTTTGCAGGAGCGGCCGGGGCAGGCGCTCTATTTTAACTGCCTGAACACCCTCGACGAGTTCCGCACGGCGGACGAGGCGCGCGCGGCGGCGGAGGAGTTCCTGCCGGCGCATCTCACCGTTGAATTTGACATGCGCGCGTCCACCTGGGACGTGATGGACGCCTGGGACCAGGATTTTGACACGGTGGACGCGAAGGACCTGGCCTGGCAGGGGATTGACGAAACCGGAATGGAGGAATAGCATGCCGTCGACAAACCAAACGGCGAACCTGGGCCTGAACAGCTGGATTGGCACGGACAAGCCGAAGCGCGCCGATTTTGTGAGCGACAACGAAATTTTAGACGAGGTGATCGGGGAGCATCTTGCGGACACGGAGCTGCATTTTACCGAGGCGGACCGCGCGCGCTGGGACGCGCTGGTGACGGCCGGCCTGTATTTTGGCACCGGCGCCGCGAGCTACCAGCTGACGTTTTCTTCCGCGCCCAAGGCGCTGCTGGTGTTCCAGTCCGGCAAGGCGCTCGCGGAGTGGAACGCGGACGGCTACATGATGGCCAACGCCGGGATGGCGACCCCGACGCTCCGCTCCGCGGGCATCCAGCTCAGCGGGAACCGCGCGACCCTCTTGCAATCGCAGGCCGCGCCCGCCGCCGGGGGGACCTTCCACAACCTCAACAAGCAATCCGCCCAATACGCTTACATCGCGTTCTTTTAAGCCGGGCGCGCGGCGGAAGGGATATGCAGCCGCCGGTTGCCCAAAAGGCCGGGCCGGAGAAGAACAATCAACCCGCAAAGGAGGCCGGAGCAGCCCCTTTGCGGGTCGTTTTTTTGCACGTTATTTTTGGGAAGGCCTATGTTGCGTCCGGCGCGATGCGCGAGGTGAAAACGAGGGGGGAAGCGAAGGCCTCGACGGAGCAGGCGTCGGTGAAGACCCGCAGGGAGACGGCGGGGTCCGGGCTTTCGCGGGGGACCCAGTCGAGCGGGAGGTCCGCGCCGTGCGGGAAGACGCCGTGCGGCGCGGCGAAGGCGTCGCGCCGGGCGTCGTAAACGATGGGGACGCCGCGGCCGGGGGCCGTGTCCAGCCAGAGGGTGAACCCGCGGCCGGCTTCCTCGCGGCGGAACGAAAGCTCCAGCTCCAGGCATTGGCCGCGCCAGTCCACGGAAAGAGCCCCGTCCGGGCGCAGCGGGAGGCGCCGGTACGCGAGGGTTTCGCCGCGCAGCAGCGCGAGCTCCGGCGCGGGCTGCTGGACGAGCCTCCCGTTTTGGACGTGCAGCTCGCGCGGCAGCGTCAAAAGGCCGGCCCAGCCGTCCGCCGCCGTGGGGTGCGGCTCGCCCCAGCGGTCCATCCACGCCACGAGCAGCGCGCGGCCGCGCTCGTCTTGGAACGCCTGCGCCGCGTAGAAATCCACGCCGTGGTCCAGCTCGCGCAGCGGCCCGCCGGTGAATTTCCCGCTGCGCGCGTCAAACGAGCCGGTCTGATAGACGTTTTTGTGCCCCGGCATCCCGATGGGGGAAAACAGGAAGACCCCGCGCCCGTCCACCTCGCAGTAATTCGGGCATTCCCACATCGTGCCGGAGGAACCGTCGCTCTCCGCGAAAATCCCGCGGTATTCCCAGCGGGAAAGGTCCGGGGAATCGTAGAGCAGCGCGCATCCGCGGCCGCCGTGGCTCGAACCCACAATCATGTGCCAACCGCCGTCGCCGCGCCACACCTTCGGGTCGCGGAAATCGGCGGAAAACCCCTCCGGCGGCGCGGGGATCAGCGGGTTTTGCGGGTCCTTGACGAACGTGCGCCCGCCGTCGAAGCTGCGCGCCGCGCACTGGCTCTCCCGCAGGGGCGGGCCGCCCCGGTGCGCGGTGTAAAACAGCGTGAGCACGCCGCCGGCGTCCACCGCGCAGCCGGAAAAGCAGCCGTCCTCATAGGGCTGGTCCGGCGCGAGCGCAATGGGGAAATCTTCCCAGTGCGCGAGGTCTCGGCTCGCCGCGTGGCCCCAGTGCATCGGCCCCCACTCGGGCGAATACGGGTGGAGCTGGTAAAAAACATGGTAGACGCCGCCCGTTTGGATCAACCCGTTCGGGTCGTTGATCCATCCGGCCGGCGCGGCGATGTGGTAGCGCGGCCGCAGCGGGCTGCGCGCCGCCGCCGGGGCCGTTTGCATCATGGCTTCCTGTGCGCGCCGCAGCGCGGCGCCCGGTTTTGTTTCCATGAGAGGACTCCTTTCCGGTTTTCAGAGGGAGGGTTCCCGCAGGAACGGCCGGTAAAATGCGTCCAGGCCGTCCCGGGGGACGAGGTAAACGGGGCCCGGCACGCGGGAGAGCAGCGCCCGCAGCACGCGCGCGCCCCGCCCCGCCCGGCGGAACCCCGGCCGCACCGCCACGAACGGGACCACGGACCCATAGGGCGAGTAGACCGCGCAGGCCGCCGCCGTAAGCGCGCCGTTTTCGCGCAGCGCCGCCGTTTTGGCCGCGCCGTGCCGCGTGCGGTGGGAAAGGTCGAGGAAAAAGCCCTCAAATTCCGGCACGGGGAACGCCTCTTCCCGGCAGGCGTCGAGCAGCGCGTAAATGTCCCGCGGGCTGGGGTCCCATCCGGCGGCGGGGGCGGGGCCGGGCTGCGCGCACAGCGAGAGGATGCGCGGGGCGCGCCGGGGGTCCCAGCCGAGCGCGCGGGCCGAGGCCTGGTCCGTAAACAGGGGCCCGCCGCCGAGGAACGAGAGGAATTCCTCCACCTCCGCGGCGTCCGCGCCCGGGCCGGCCTCCAGGAGGATTTCGCCGTCCAGGCGGGCGATCACCGCGCGGGCGGGGCCGCCCTGCGCCCACACGTGCAAAAACGGCGTCCCCCAGCCGTAGGCGGCCAGCGCCGCCAGCAGTTTGCAGCGCGGCGCGGAAAGCGCCCCGCCCCCTGCGGGGCGGAGCGCCGGTTCGTCCTGCGGGCCGAGCAGCCGGATCACGCCTGGCCGCCCGCGATGGCCGCCGCCACCTGCGGCAGCAGGCGCAGCATGGCCTCGTAGTCGCTGCGGGCGATGACGCCCGCCGGCGCGTGCAGGTAGCGGCACGGCAGCGAGAGCGCCAGCGTGCGCACCCCGCCGCGCGACTGGTGCACCGCGCCCGCGTTGTTGCCGCCGGCAACGGCCTCTTTGGCCTGCGCCGGGACGCCGAGCTCCCGCGCCAGGCGGAACGCGAGCTGGCAGTACGCGCGGTCGTAAAGGGTGCGGCGGTCCATGAACGAGACGACCGGCCCCTTGCCGAGGCGGCAGACCTGCTTTTCTGCGCCGACGCCGGCCACGTCGGCGGCGGTGGTGCTCTCCAGCACGATGGCGGCGTCCGGGGCCACCGTGTAGGCCGCGGTTTTCGCCCCGCGCAGGCCGACCTCCTCCTGCACGGAGAAGACGAAGGTCATGTCGTAGGGCAGCTCCTGCCGGAGCAGCTCGACAAGCAGCGCGCAGCCCGCGCGGTCGTCCAGGGCTTTGGACTTCACCGTCTCGCCGAACGCGAACGGCGAGAGGAACGTCGCCGGGTCGCCCGGCGTTACGGCGGCTTCCGCCTCCGCGCGGTCCTTCGCGCCGATGTCGATGGCCAGGTCCTCCGCCTTCGGCGCGCGGTCGCGCTCGCCGGGTTCCAGCAGGTGCGTCGGCTTGACGCCGATGACGCCGGGGATGCGCCCGTCCACCAGCACCTGGCGGCCGCCGAGGACGCGGCGGTCGATGCCGCCCACCGGCGTGAAGCGCAGCAGGCCGTCTTCGGTGATGTGCGTGACGATCATGCCGACTTCATCCATGTGCGCGTCGAGCATCAATTTCACCGCGGGGCGGTTTGCGCCCCTTTTCTCCACAATCAAATTCCCCAGCGGGTCCACAAACAGCGAGGCGGCGTAGGGTTCCGCCTCTTTTTTGAGGATCTCGCGCACCTCGTCTTCCGCGCCGGAGACGCCGCGCGCCTCGCAAAGCCGCCGCAGCAATTCCCAATCCGCCATTATTCAGCCCTCCCAACATACGCCGCGATCAACTGCGCGGTCCATTCCAGGTCTTGCAGGTCCACCACTTCCACCGGCGTGTGCATGTAGCGCTGCGGCACCGAGAGCATGGCGCAGGCCACGCCGCCGCGCGTGACGCCGATGCCGTCGGCGTTCGTGCCGACAGAGCCGCCCATGACTTCATACTGGAACGGGATCTGCCGCGCCTTGGCCAGCTCCGCCAGGCGGCGGCCCATCGCGCGGTCCAGCACGGGCGACATGCCGAGCATCGGCCCGCCGCCGAGCTTGCCGCTCTTCTCCGCCGGGACGCCGGGCTGCTGCGCAAAGCTGACGTCCACCACAATGGACTCCGTTGGCTCCACCGTGTACGCCGCCGTGGAAGCGCCCTGCCCGCCGGTCTCTTCGCGCGTGCTGCACAGGAACACCGCGCACACGTCCGGCGCGACGCCCTGCGCCGCCGCCAGTTCCGCCGCCCGCAGCACCACCGCGCAGCCGGCGCGGTCGTCCAGGGCGGGGGCGGTCACGCGCGTGCCGAGCAGCTGCTGCGGCTGCGCGCAGAAGAGCACGCGGTCCCCCGGGGAGACCAGGCGCTCCGCCTCTTCTTTCGAGAGGCCCACGTCCACGGCCAGGTCTTCCGCGCGCGGCACGGCGTCCGCGTCGCCGGAGGCCAGGTGCGGCGGCGTGCAGCACACCACGCCCGCCAGCGTTTCGCGCCCGCGCACCAGCACCGGCAGGCCGGGCAGCGTGCGGTTGTCCGCGCCGCCGCAGGAAGCCACGCGCAAAAACCCGTCCTTGTCCACCGAGGTGACGATGAGGCCGATTTGGTCGATGTGCCCGTCGATGAGCACGCGCCGCGGCGCCTCCGGGTTGCCCAGGCGCAGCCACACGCTGCCCAGGCCGCCGCGCTCCGGCTGCCCCAAACGCGCCATCCGCGCGGCCGCGGCCTGCACCGCCGGCTCTTCGCCGCCGGGCGTGCCCTCGGCGGCGCAGAGGCTGAAGACCAGCTCTTTCATTGCTTCTAATTCCGCCATTTCCTTCGCTCCTTTTTTCATTTCTTCTGTTTTTATGGGGTCCCCCCTTTCCCCGCCTGCGGCCCCGGATGTCCCGGTTCCCGGCGCAGCCGGGGAAAGGGTTTTTATGACGGGTTCAAAATCAAGATGGAAGGGATCTCATTTCATCAGATTCCTTCCATCGCCCGGCCGTTACGGTTCCGGCAGGGCCTGCACCAGCGCGCGGAAATGGTCGCCGCGCGCGGCGAAATTCGGGTAGAGGTCAAAGCTCGCGCACGCGGGCGAGAGCGACACCACGTCGCCGGGGCGGGCGCGTTCATAGGCGGCCTGCACGGCCTCTTCCATGGAGGAGACGCGCACAATCTCCGGCGAACCGGCGCGGTAGGCGGGCGCGGCCTTGACGGCGTCTTCAATCTTCTGCGACGTCGCGCCGAGCAGGATGAGCACGCGGACGTTTCCGGCCACGGCGCGGCCGAGCCCGTCGAACGGGATTTTTTTATCGTACCCGCCGGCGATGAGCAGCAAATTCCCGCCGTAGAGCGAGAGCGTGCCGCGGATGGTGCGCGTGGGGCTGGTGCCGATGGAATCGTTGTAATATTTCACGCCGCCGAGCTCGCGGACAAGCTCCATGCGGTGCGGCACGCCGGGGAATTCCCGCGCGACGCGCGCAAGGACCGGCAGCGGGATGTCGCCCCACACGGCGGAGACGGCCGCGAGGACGTTTTCGACGTTGTGCAGGCCGGGGATGCGGATGTCCGACGCGGGGAAGCATTCCGTGTCCCCCACGAGGATCATCCCGTCGTCCCGCAGCCATGCGCCGTACTCGCTGCGCTCCCGGCGGCTGAACCAGCGCAGCTGGCCGCGCACATCCGGCGCGAACGAGGCGGCGAGCGCGTTGTCCGCGTTGAGCACGGCGCGGCTCCGCGCGCCCTGGTGCAGCACGAGGTTGCGCTTCGCGTTGACATATTCGTCCATGTCCTTGTGGACGTCGAGGTGGTTCGGGCTCAGGTTCGTCACCACGGCAACCTGCGGGCCGCGGCGCATCGAGATGAGCTGGAAGCTCGAGAGCTCCACCACGGCCACGTCGCCGGGCGCGACGGAGGAAATCTCCGGCAGCAGCGGCTTGCCGATGTTCCCGCCGAGATGCACGGTGCGGCCCGCGGCCTTCCAGAATTCCGCGAGGAGCGTGGTGGTGGTGGTCTTGCCGTCGCTGCCCGTCACGGCGTAGATGGGGCAGGGGCACAGGTCGAAGAAGACCTCCATCTCCGAGGTGACGGCCGCGCCGCGCGCGCGGGCCGCGTCCAGCTGCGGCAAGCGGTACGGCATGCCCGGCGTGCGGAAAATCCACTGCGCCTCACGGAGGCGGTCCAAATACCCTTCGCCCAGGCAGGTTTGCGCGCCGGTTTCCCGCAGCGCGGCGCGGGTTTCTTCGCCCAGGGCGTCCCAGGGGCGCTTGTCGCACGCGAGGATGCGCGCGCCGTAGCGCGAAAACAGCCGGATGAGCGGCAAATGGCTGCCGCCAAGGCCGCAGAGCGCGACGGTTGCGCCGTCTAGTCCCCGGAAAAATGCTTCTGCACGTTCGTTCATTCCAAAATCCCCCATCGTTAGAAATCGATTGCAGGCAAAACAAAATTATGAATTAAGAATTAAAAATTTGAATGATGAATTAAAAATTGACTTTCGGGAACGCCGAAGGCAGCGCGTAGCCGCGGGCGAGTTCTTCCTTCGTGGCCCAGAAAAAGCCTTCCGCGCGGCCGCGCGAACGGAAGATACTATTTCCAAATAGTATCTTAAAAATCAATCTTCGGGAACGCGGAAGGCAGCGCGTAGCCGCGGGCGAGTTCTTCCTTTGTGGCCCAGAAAAAGCCCTCCGCGCGGCCTTCGGCGCGATAGACGCGCATGCGCCACTCGACGTGCGTAAACACGTGCCGCGCGTCCGGCAGGCGCTGCGGCGGCGCGTCTACGCCCCAGGCGCGCAGCGCTTCGCGGGCCTGGCGCTCGTCCAGCGCGCCGTCCACGGACGGCAGCTCCCACATGCCGGCGAGCAGGCCGCGGGGCGGGCGCTTGCGCAGGCCGAGGCGGCCCTGCCACACAAGGGCGAACACGGTGCGGTCCTCCACGCGGCGGGGTTTTTTCGCGCGCTTTTGCGGCAGGTCCCGTTCCACGCCGCGGCGGCGGGCTTCGCACTGCGCGGCGATCGGGCAGGACCCGCAGAGCGGCGCGCCGTTCGGCACGCAGACGGATGCGCCGAGGTCCATCAGCGCCTGGTTGAAAGCGCCTACGTCCGCGCGCGGCAGCGTTTCGAGCACGGCGCGCAGTTCCGCGGCGGCGCGGCGCTTGGTTTCCGGCGCGTCGATGGGCGCGGGGTCCGCGAAGAGGCGGGCGCGCACGCGCAGCGCGTTGCCGTCCACGGCGGGTTCCGGCTCGCCGAAGGCGATGGACGCAACCGCGCCCGCGGTGTAGTCCCCAATGCCGGGGAGTTCCCGCAGTTCCCGCGCGGTGTGGGGGAAGCCGCCGCGCGCCGCGAGTTCGCGGGCGGCCTTTTGCAGGTTGCGCGCGCGGCTGTAGTAGCCGAGGCCCTCCCACAGTTTGAGCAGGCGGTCCTCCGGCGCGGCGGCGAGGGCCTGCACGGTGGGCAATTCGCGCAAAAAGCGCTCGTAATACGGGAGGACGGCTTCCACGCGCGTCTGCTGGAGCATGATCTCCGAAACCCACACGCGGTAGGGGTCCTGGTTTTGCCGCCAGGGCAGCGCGCGGGCGTTTTCCCGGTACCAGCGCAGCAGCGGCGCGGCGGCGCGGGGCCAGCCTTCCGTTTGGGGCGTCAAATCTTGATATTCAGCCATTTCCGGGACCTCACGCGCAGCGTGGTGAGCAGCAAGCGCATAAACTGGTCGAACGCCAGGCCGAGCCACGCGCCGAAGAGGCCCAGGCCGAGCGGGTTGACGAACAGGTAGCCGGAGAGCGGGCGCACGCACGCCACGCTGATGAGCGAGACCAGCGCGACGTAGCGGGTGTCGCCCGCGCCGCGCAGGCAGCCGCTGGAGATGACCTGCGCCACCTGCATGACGACGATGACGGCGACCATGCGCATGATGAGGTCGCCGTAGGCGAGGATCTCCGTTTCGTCTGAAAACAGGCGGAAAATGCCGCGTCCGGCGGTCGAATAGACCACGGCGACGGCGAGCGAGCAGACGAGGCCGAGGCGCTGGCAGAGGGAGAGGTACACGCGCGCGAGGTCGCGGCGGCGTTCGCCGAGGCTTTGCCCGACGAGCGCGACCGCCGCCACGGAGAGGCCGTCGCCGAACGCGAACGAGATGCTGATGATATTCATCCCGACCTGGTGCGCGGCGAAGGCCGTGGTGCCGAGCCGGGCGACGATCATTGCGTACGTTAAAAAGCCGAAGCGCAAAAAGAGCTGTTCCGCCAGCGAAGACGAGCCGATGTCGGCGATGGAGCGCAGCGTCTTTTTGCGGAAGCGGAACATCTCGCGGGAAATTTTCAAATGTAAAAACGCGCCGGGATGCGACACCGAATAGACCGCCATGCCGAGCGCGGCGACGGTGCCGATGACCGTCGCGACGGCGGCGCCCGCGACGCCGAGCCGCGGGAAGCCGAAGTTCCCGCCGATGAGCAAATAATTAAACACGATATTGACGCCGTTGGAGACCAGGTTTGTTTTCATGGCGATTTTGGTGTTCCCCGCGCCGCGCTGCGCGGCGTTGATGACCATGGTGAGCACGTTGAAGACCATGCCGCCGGAGATGATGCGGAAATAGGCGACGGCGCTGCCGTGCGTTTCCTCGTTGCTGCCGGCAAGGCGGAGGATGGGGCCGGCGAACGCGACGGCCAGCACGGTGATGACGAGGGTAAACGCGAGCGTGAGCGTGACGGCCTGCGCAAGCACGCGGTTGGCGCCTTCGCGGTCGTTTTCGCCGCGGCGGCGCGCGACCAGCGCGGACACCGCCACGTTGAGCGACATGAACACCGCCAAGCAGATGAACTTCGGCTGTGTGGTCAGGCCGACGGCCGCAATGGCGTACGCGCCGAGCTGCGACACCATGATGGTATCGATCATCCCGACCAGCGCCACCAAAAACGATTCCAGCGTCGACGGCCACGCCACCCGCAGCGCCCGCCGCAGCAGGTCCCGGTCCGCCGGGAGCGGCCCTTCCGGCGCTTCCCCCTTCAAAATCCTTTCCGCTGAAAACCCTACCATCTTCCCCCTCCTTTTTTTACGCCGCGCATTGCGGCCTCCGGCCTCATCCCGGTGTGGAACGGTGCTTTTTATGCCCGCGGCCCAACCGGTTGCGGAACACACATGGCCTGGGTGTCCGCTCCTGCGGAGGGCGGGAGTTTAATACAGCTGGGACTGGAGGTCTGCCAGGGCGCGGAGCTGGTTGCGGGCAAAGTCCCGCAGGGAGGGATGCAGCGAAAAATAGAGCCGCGCAAGCTCTTCTTCTTCGGCAAAGGACGGGCGGCCCTCCAACCCCGTTTCCAGCAGGACGTCGCCCGAGGTGTGCAGCAGCACCGCCAGCCGTTTGATCTTCGCCACGTCCGGCTGGCGCTTCCCGGTCTCATACCCGCAGTAGGTGCTTTTGCTGATCTTCAGCGCGTCGGCAACCGCCTGCTGTGTCATCCCGGCCCGGAGCCGCGCGGCCCTCAGTTGCTTTTGAAACGACATCTCCCTTACCCCTATCTCCGCGGGCCTGCGCCCCCTGCCGTCGCGCGCCCGTCTTCCTTCTATTGTTATAAGATAGCATGGGGTTGGCGAAATGTCAACGAAGCAGCCTTTCCGGGCATTGACAAGTTGGCGAATCGACAATATACTAGAAATAAATTGGCGAATCGCGTACGCCTTACACGTTACGCCGCGCCTCACTCTCCGGGGTAACGGTGCCGTGTACGCCTGCATCACAGCCGTTGTGCAACATGCGCGGCCCGAGTGTCCTGCGCGAGAAAACGCGCAGAAGGAAAGAACAACGCCTGGTATTTAGCTGTTTGCTAAATACCAGGCGTAATTTTTGTGCTGCCTTTAGGAAACCCCGCGAAGCGGGATCAAAGTTTTCGCCCGCCTTTTTCAAAAGGCGGCGGGGCGTTGGGGCAGCGCCCCAACTCGGCCTCCGCAGAGGCCGAAACACCTGGGCGTCGCAAAAAAGCGCAGGAGGGGACAGCGCGGCAGGCTAAGCCTGCACCCCCCATGCGGGGGGCGTGCCCGCCGCAGGCGCGGCTTAAAAAAGAGGGTCAAAAAGAGAGCCGTTGCGTTCGAGCTCGAGGTGGAGGTGGGAGCGCTCGGCGCACTCGCAGGGGACCTGGTAGACCGAGCC
>CALWIP010000017.1 GCA_944380775.1 uncultured Clostridia bacterium
ATCCTGTAGCAAAGAAATAGAGGATGCGGTTGCGTGCATCTCTTCATGAAAATCGAACGCCTCTTGGTTTATCGATTGCCAATCCATCCGGGCAGAGGATTTCAACACACAAACAATCTAGTGATTCCAGCCTTTCCCCTGCTGAAACCTAGTCCATCGTGAGGAAACGGGATTATCCCGCTTGATACAATTCAGCAATCATATGAACGCATCGAGCCATGCCGATTTTTCCACTGTCCAGACATAGCTCATAGTTATCTGCCTGGCCCCAGTGGGCGCCGGTGTACAGCTCATAATACGCCTTCCGCTTTCTGTCCTTATCATGTAGCCGCTGAACAGCAGATTCCTCCCGTTGACCATAAACAGATACGATGCGCTCTGCACGTTGTTCATCCGATGCGTGGATAAATACCGTCAGACAATCAGCAATATCTCGTAGGATGTAGTCAGCACAACGACCTACGATCACGCAGGATTCGGTTTTTGCCAAATCGGTAATGACCTTTTTCTGCGCAAGCCACATTTTATCCGAAACAGACTGCCCATCACGCCCCCTACCAGCTACTGCGTTTCCATATAAACTATCCGAAGCGGCATATTCTCCGTGCTTTTCGATATACTCTTTGGCTAGGCCGCTTTCTGCAGCAATTTTTTCAATCAGCTCACTATCGTAACAAGGAATGCCCAGCTTCGCAGCGACTTCTTTGCCGATGGTCCTGCCGCCGCTGCCAAATTCGCGGCTGATGGTGACGATTCGGTTGGGGGTAGCCGGTATCGCAATCGCCTCTGGTTGGGTGGAAAATTCCTTAGCAAGCGATTTTTTGAAATGGCCGTACAGGCCCATAGCAATCAGACAAGACAACGTATCTGTAATGGCCTGTACCCACATCAATCCCTGTACGCCAAAAAGTCGGTCAAAAACTAAACAGAGGACGGAGAAAATCACGCCCAAACGAAGTACCGCCAGCAAAAGAGAGGTTTTCCACTTGCCGACCGCTTGGAAAATGGAGTTATACATATTAAACAAGCTCATGCCGATCACGCACCAAGACCAGCAACGCATAAATACACCACCAACAGCAATGGTCTCCGCATGATCGATAAACATTCTTACGATTGTGTTGGGAATCAGCTGCACGATTGCCAGGAACACAATCGAGAAAATCAAAAGGATTATAAAGGAGAGCCGGCAAACATCATGGACACGCTTATGATCCTTTGCGCCATAGCTATATCCAATCAAAGGCATGACGCCCTGGGCAATACCGATACTGATGTGCAACGCGATTGTACCGCATTTTGAGGTGACACCATAGGCTGCGGAAAGGATATTCCCGCTTTCATGGCTTAACAACAGTCCATTCAAAAGCGAAATAGAGACGGAAACGAGCAAGACTGAAATAGCGGCTGGAAATCCAACAGCCAAGGTTCCCCAGGCAACCTGTTTCTCCAAAGAAAAATGCCTGGGTGCAAGGGTAAGAATGGTGGTGTTTCTGATCTTGGCAAGGACAAAAAAGAAATAGACCATGGAAATGGCATTGGAAATCATCGTTGCAACGGCCGCGCCGGCCACATCCATTTTAAACACAAAAATAAAAATCGGATCAAGGATTATATTCATGATCCCGCCAATGGTCAGACCAATGCCGGCTTCCTTTGTTTTCCCTACCGAGCGAACCAAATGCCCCAAGACTAGTCCGGCAACTGTAGGAATCCCACCAATGACAAATACCCAGAACAGATAATCCTCAGTAAAGCCGAATGTATATTCATCCGCACCGAAGAAAAGCAGAATCGGTTTCATAAAAATAGCAAGGAGAACCGATAAAACTCCGGTTACGGCGATACTACCCCAGAAAGAGAATGCAGACGCTTTCTGGGCCGTTGCTTCATCATTCTGCCCCAGACTTCTGGCAATCACACTATTGGCGCCGATACCAAAAAGGTTGGCTACGGCCGTCAAAAGAGTATAGATCGGAAAGGTGATGGAAAGGGCGGCAATCTGATTCGGATCGCCGATTTGACCAATAAAAAACGTATCCGCCATACTGTAAAGAATGACGATGATTTGGCTGACCACCGTGGGGATAGCCAGCTTCGCGACCGCTTGACCTACGGGCATGGTTGTAAAAAGTTCATGATTCTTTGTCATGGCTGGTTCTCCTAAAGCCTTGAAAATTAAGTTTCTTATAAATAAAATCTTTTTCTTTCACCGCACGGCAGCGCCGATTTCCGCGTGCAAGCCGTCGAGAAAACATTGCACGGCAATATCTCGGCTTTTCTTCAAATCGATGGACTTGTAGTAATAAAAGTAACCCAAATCCTCTTCGGAAATAAATCCATGGAGTATCGCACGAAAAACACGCTGCCAGTGGGCAATGGTTTCCTCCGTCAAACCATAATCCGAAAGAATCTCAACCACTGTATCCAATAGGGGGATAGCCAGTTCTTTTGCCCGGTCATCTTCCTCTGATGGAATCGACATGATCAGCCGGTATAGGCCCTTGTGCTCGGTAGCAAAGGAATGATATGCTTCAGCAAAGGCCTTTACGGCCTCATCTTTTCTTTTGTTTTCCGTTGCAGCTTTTTGATTGGCCACGAATGTATCCATGGCATATTGAAAAATTTCATACTGCAATTCTTTTGTGTTTTGAATGTGATTATATAAAGATGGGGGTTTGATCCCTAACCTCCGGGCCAATTCGTGCAGAGAAACAACCGGCTGTCCGGTGCTCTCTATGTAGGCTACCGCTTCTGCTACAATGATCTCTTTCGTTAATCCTTTGGCTCCCATACGTTTATCTCCTCTCAAAACTAACAGCATTAGTTATTATGCAACTAACACCATTCGTTTGTCAATCCTTTTATCCCGTTGCACCAAAAAATTTCAGGTTTCGTCGATTGCTATGGAACACCGCTGAAATTGGGCCCCATTTCTAGGAGAGAATCCAAAAAGGTACACACAAACGGTGAAGGCTGTCTATAGAAATCCGCACCCTATCTAGGCCCAAACAGCGTCTATAGTAAACGCGCAAACCACCAGCCAAGCTGGAGGGCCTGATCTGACCCTCTCCCTTGTAGGCCACGGGAAAGGCCGTTTGTTGCACAAAATCAAAAAATCCAGATACATGAGAGCAAAATAAAATAGGTCTACCTGATCAGCAAAAATCAGATAGACCTTTTCCTATGAATAAAAAGATGAGGATTTTTAGGCTACTCGCAAGCCACCCGATTTTTTGTTTCAAACTCAATAAATCGGGATTTGACGAGTGCTATCAATCTGCTATCAAATGGGGAAACTGAAAATCAAAAAGTCAGTATTTTCAAGGGTTTGCGGACCCTCATATCCACTTTTTGCTTATTCCCATTCAATAGTCCCGGTAGGCTTCGGCGTCAGGTCGAAGCAGACGCGGTTTACGCCTTTGACCTCCTGCGTGATGCGGTTTGTGATGTGCTGCAACAGGGAGAACGGTACGTCTTCCACCGTGGCGGTCATTGCGTCGACTGTGTTGACCGCGCGCAGGATCACCGGCCATTCAAAGGAACGCTTGCCGTCTTTGACCCCGACGGATTTGAAATCCGGTACAATGGTAAAGTATTGCCACACTTTGCCTTCAAGGCCGTTCTTTGCGAATTCTTCGCGCAGAATGGCGTCGCTCTCCCGCACTGCTTCCAGACGGTCCCGTGTGATGGCGCCGAGGCAGCGTACCCCCAGGCCGGGCCCCGGGAACGGCTGACGGTACACCATGTTGTCAGGCAGGCCGAGCGCCTTGCCGACGACGCGCACTTCGTCCTTAAACAAGAATTTCAACGGTTCAACCAACTCAAACTGCAGATCCTCCGGCAGGCCGCCCACATTGTGATGCGCTTTGACCGGGCCGCTCTCCAGAATATCCGGGTAGATGGTTCCCTGCGCAAGGAAATGGATATCATCCTGCTTGCGGGCTTCTTCTTCAAAGACCCGGATGAACTCCGCACCGATAATCTTGCGCTTCTTTTCCGGCTCTTCCACGCCTGCCAATTTGTCCAGGAAACGGTCCACCGCGTCGACATAGACCAGGTTCGCATCCATCTGACCGCGGAAAACCTCCACCACTTGTTCTGGCTCGCCTTTGCGCAACAGGCCGTGGTTCACATGGACGCACACCAGCTGTTTCCCAATCGCACGGATCAGCAGGGCTGCAACAACGGAAGAATCTACCCCTCCGCTGAGCGCCAAAAGAACCTTCTTGTCCCCCACTTGCGCGCGGATGGCTTCCACCTGTTCGTTGATAAATTGTTCCGCCAGGGCGGCTGTTGTAATCCGCTCCATCGTCTCAGGACGTTTGTTTGTCTGCATCGTGATTCCTCCTCGTTTTCCGGATGCGCTGGAAACACAGCGCGTTTCCCTATGGATTTATTCGTATTCAATCGTCGCGGGGGGTTTCGACGTGATGTCATACAAGACATGGTTGACGCCCGCTACCTCATTGACGATACGGTTCGATGTTTTTTCCAGCACATCATACGGGATGCGTGCCCAATCTGCCGTCATAAAATCGCTCGTCGTTACTGCACGCAGGGCGACCGTATTTTCGTAAGTGCGGCCATCGCCCATCACGCCGACGCTGCGAATCCCGGTGAGCACCGCAAAATATTGGCTGACCGTGCGGTCCAGGCCGGCTGCGGCGATCTCCTCGCGGAAAATGGCATCCGCCTCGCGGAGCACATCCAGTTTTTCGCGCGTAACTTCGCCGAGCACGCGGATTGCGAGGCCGGGGCCGGGGAACGGCTGGCGCCACACCAGCGGCGCCGGGATCCCCAGCTCCAGGCCGACCCGGCGGACCTCATCCTTAAAGAGATCGCGCAGCGGCTCGATCAGGCCACGAAATCCGATGTCCTTTGGCAGGCCGCCTACGTTGTGATGGCTCTTGATGACGGCAGCGTCTCCCGTCCCGCTCTCCACCACGTCGGGGTAGATCGTCCCCTGGCAAAGGTAATCGATTTTGCCTAATTTTTTAGCTTCCTCTTCAAACACGCGGATGAATTCTTCGCCAATTGCTTTCCTTTTTTGCTCCGGCTCGCTGACGCCAGCCAGCTTGGCGAGGAATCGGTCCTGGGCGTTAACGCGGATCAAGTTCATGTCGAACTGTTCGCGGAAAATCCGCTCGACCTCGTCACCCTCATTTTTGCGCAGCAAACCGTGGTCGACAAAGACGCAAGTGAGGTTTTTGCCCACCGCTTTGTGCACCAGAACTGCGGCGACGGAGGAGTCCACCCCGCCAGAGAGCGCGCAGAATACCTTTTTATCCCCCACGGTTTCACGGATCTGCCGCACAGCCTCCTGTGCAAAGGAGGACATCTCCCAATCCCCTTTACATCCGCAGGCACGGTAGAGGAAATGCTCCAGGATTTGCTGGCCGTATTCTGTGTGTTCCACCTCCGGGTGGAACTGCACTGCGTACCATTTTTTCTCGTCGTGCTCCATCGCCGCAACTGGGCAGGCTTCACTCTGCGCTGTTACAGAGAACCCCTCCGGGACGGTGGAGATGTAGTCCGTGTGGCTCATCCAGGTCACGCTGCGCGGCGGCAGGCCGGAAAAGAGCGTTCCCGGCTGGAAGCTGGTCTCCGTTTTGCCGTATTCTTTGACTTGGGAAGCGCTTACTTTACCGCCCAAAAGATAGGCCATCAGCTGCGCGCCGTAGCAGATGCCAAGCACCGGTATGCCCAGCTCCAGGACCTCCGCTGGGCATTTGGGGGAACTTTCTTCATACACGCTGTTCGGCCCGCCGGTAAAGATGATCCCCTTGTAGCCTTCCGCGCGGATTTGCTCAACCGGCGTATGGCTGGGCTTGATCTCGCAGTAGACCTTGCAGTCCCGCACGCGGCGGGCAATCAGCTGGCAGTACTGTCCGCCGAAATCCAGCACTAACACTTTTTCATTCGCGATTTTCAATCGACGTCCCCCTCTTTATTCCACGGTAACAGATTTTGCCAGATTACGCGGCTTGTCGATATCGCATCCCTTCATCGAAGCGACATAATACGCAAAAAGCTGCAGCGGGATCACTGCAAGCGAGGGCAACATGATGTCGCAGGCGCGAGGAATATAGAAAACGAAATCCACCTGGCCCTCGATTTTCCGGTTGTCCTCCACTGCGACGCCGAGCACCTGCGCGCCGCGCGCCTTGACCTCTTTCACATTGCTCATCATCTTGTCAAACAAACGGTCCTGCGTGGCAAGCGCTACCACAAGGGTTCCGTTCTCAACCAACGAGATCGTCCCGTGCTTCAGCTCGCCCGCCGCATACGCATCGGAATGAATGTAAGAAATCTCCTTGAGCTTGAGCGAACCCTCCATCGACATCGCGTAATCCAAATTGCGTCCGATAAAGAAAATATCCTTTGCATTGAAATTTTGCGACGCATAATATTGAATATCCTTCTTATTTTCAAGGATTTTCTCAATCTTCTCCGGCAGCGCTTCCAGTTCGCGCAGGTAGTCCGCATACTGTTCCGGCGTCAGGCGTCCCAACGCATCCGCAAGGTAAATCGCCAGCAGGTATACCACCGCCAGCTGCGTACTGTAGGCCTTTGTCGTCGCAACGGCAATTTCCGGCCCGGCCCAGGTGTAGAGGACGTCGTCGGATTCGTTCGCGATGGAACTGCCGACCACGTTGACAATGGAAAGCACGCGCGCGCCGCAGCGCTTTGCCTCGCGCAGGGCAGCCAGCGTGTCTGCAGTTTCGCCCGACTGGCTGATGACGAGAACCAGGACTTTTTCGTCGATGATCGGGCGGCGGTAGCGGAATTCGGACGCCACGTCCACCTCCACCGGCACGCGGGTCAGGTCCTCTAAGATATATTTTGCCACTACGCCCACATGGTACGCAGAGCCGCAGGCGACGATGAAAATGCGTTGGAACGCGCGGATTTGCTCCGGTGTAAGCGTGATTTGGTCAAGCACGACGCGCCCGCCGCGAATGCGCGGCGAGATGGTGTCGCGTACCGCCTTCGGCTGCTCCATAATTTCCTTCGCCATAAAATGCTCGTATCCGCCTTTTTCTGCAGCGGAGATATCCCAGCTGATGTGCTCCGGCGTTTTCGGGATCACTTCTTTTTCGGTATTGTAGACCGTGACGCCGCAGCGGCGGATCACCGCAATTTCATTGTCGCGCAGGCGGCAGATCTCCCGCGTCCGTTTCAAAATAGCGGGAACGTCAGAGGCGATGAAATTCTCGCCTTCCCCCAGGCCAACCACCAACGGGCTGTCCTTGCGCACTGCATAGAGCGTATCCGGGTCATCCTCGCAGATAATGCCAAGGCCATAGGAGCCCTCCACTTTTGAGAGCACCTTGACTACCGCGTCCAGAATATCGCCGTGGTAGTAATATTCCAGCAGCTGCGCGACAACCTCCGTGTCTGTTTCGGAGAGGAACGCCACGCCTTTGCGCATGAGGTATTCCTTGAGTGAGAGATAATTTTCGATGATGCCGTTGTGCACCACGGCAAATTTTCCCGAAACGCTCGCCTGCGGGTGGGCGTTGACGTCGCTCGGCTCGCCGTGAGTGGCCCAGCGTGTGTGCCCGATGCCGAGCGTGCCGCGGATATCATCCCCGCCGTGGATCATCTCTTTGAGCACCTGCAAGCGGCCCTTTGCCTTGGCAATCTGCACCCTCCCTTGGTCGTAGACGGCGACCCCGGCGGAATCATAGCCGCGGTATTCCAGCTTTTCCAGCCCTTCTAGCAAAATGGGGGCGGCTTGGTCTCCCCCAATGTATCCGACGATACCGCACATTGCGCAACGCCTTCCTTTCCCTTCTGTGCTCGTCTCTTGCTGCGGCGGGAAGCAAAAAAGCGCCAACAACACCTTGTTTTTGTTGGCGCTTTTCCATCCCGGTCTATTTGTATTATTCGCAGTCCCGGTAAATGATATCCTCGCGCGCCGGGCCGTTTGAAACAATCCACACCGGCACGCCCAGGCGTTCTTCTACAAACTCCACGTACCGGCGCGCGTTTTCCGGCAGGTCCTCATAGCGCTTAATCCCGCGGATATCGCATTTCCAGCCGGGCAACGTTTCCCACACCGGTTTGCAGCGCTTGAGCTGCGCCGTCGGCGGGAAGGAGTCGATCCGCTTGCCGTCCAGCTCATAAGCGACGCACACCGGAATCTCGTCGAGATAGCCGAGAACGTCCATCACGGTGAGCGCCACATGCGTCGCGCCCTGCACCTGCACGCCGTAGCGGGAGGCGACCAGGTCCATCCAGCCCATGCGGCGCGGGCGGCCCGTCGTCGCGCCGTATTCCCCGCCGTCTCCGCCGCGCCGGCGCAGCTCGTCGGCCTCCGGCCCGAAGATCTCGCTGACGAATTCCCCGGCGCCTACCGCGCTCGAATACGCCTTGACCACCGCGACAATCTGCCGGATCTCATACGGCGGAATCCCTGCGCCCACCGCGCCGTAGCCGGCAAGCGTAGAGCTGGAGGTCACCATCGGGTAAATGCCGAAATCCGGATCCTTCAGCGTGCCAAGCTGGCCTTCCAGCAGGATGGTCTTTCCTTCTTTCACCGCCTGGTGCAGGTATGAGAACGTGTCCGCAACATAGGGCGTGATGAGCGCCTTATATTCCATCAGCTTTTCGTACACCGCATCCACAGAGAGCGGCTCGCGGTGGTACAAGTGCTCATAAAGGACGTTTTTCAGGTCCAGCACATGGGCAATGCGGTCGCGCAGGCTCGCTTCATCGTCGTAAAGGTCGTTGATCTGGAACCCAATCTTCGCATATTTATCCGAGTAAAACGGCGCAATGCCGGATTTGGTCGAGCCAAATGATTTCGAAGAAAGCCGCGCTTCTTCCATTGAGTCAAGCTCCACATGATAGGGCATGACAATTTGCGCGCGGTTTGAGACCATCACATTTGGCGCAGGAACGCCGCGCTCTTCGAGGGATTTGATCTCTTTGATGAAATTTTCCACGCTGAGCGCCACGCCATTTCCAATAATATTGGTGATGTGGCGGTAAAACACGCCGGAGGGCAGCTGATGCAGGGCAAATTTCCCATAATTGTTGATGATGGTATGCCCGGCGTTGCTCCCGCCCTGAAAGCGGATGACAATATCGGACTGCGCCGCCATCACATCTGTAATCTTCCCTTTTCCTTCGTCGCCCCAGTTGGCGCCGACAATTGCTTTGACCATGCTATCCCTTTCCTGCCTGCCGCCCAGCGGTAAAACACGTTGCCCCGCGGCCATATTTAGGCAACAACAGCTTTTTAATCATACCATATTCTGCCGGGAAATGAAACGGGATTTCACAAAAAATCACACATTTATTTCCGCTTTTTCGCAGCCAACGCCCTGGTAACGGTCCAAAACCGGCCGCACCGTGCCGCAGAGGAACTCCTCCACCTGCTGCGGCGCGCGCCCGACAAATTTCGAGGGCTCGAGCAGCTGCCCGAGTTCTTCCTGCGTGACGCCAAAAGCGGGGTCCGCCGCAATGCGGCTGAGCAGGTCGTTTTCGCCGCCCTCTTCCTTGACCACACGGGACGCGGCCATCGAATGCACGCGGATGCGTTCATGGAGCTGCTGCCGGTCCCCGCCGCGCTTTACGGCGTCCATCAGGATATTCTCTGTCGCCATAAACGGCAGTTCCCGGCGCAAATGCTGCTCGATCACCTTCGGATAGACGACGAGACCGTCCGCCACATTGGCGTAAAGCTCCAAAATGCCGTCTACCGCAAGGAACGCCTCCGGCACGCTGACGCGCTTGTTGGCGGAATCGTCGAGTGTGCGCTCAAACCACTGTGTGGCGGCCGTCATGGCCGGGTTGAGGCTGTCGGCGATGACATAGCGCGCAAGGGACGCAATGCGCTCAGAGCGCATCGGGTTGCGCTTGTATGCCATGGCCGAAGAACCGATCTGATGTTTTTCAAACGGCTCCTCCACCTCTTTGAGGTGCTGCAAAAGGCGGATATCGTTCGAGAATTTCGCAGCGCTCTGCGCAATGCCGCTGAGCACCGCCAGCACCTGGCTGTCCAGCTTGCGGGAATACGTCTGGCCGGACACCGGGAAACAGGCTTCATACCCCATTTTTTCCGCAATCTTGCGGTCGAGCGCCTTGACCTTCTCGTGGTCCCCGTCGAACAGCTCGAGGAAGCTGGCTTGCGTGCCGGTTGTCCCCTTGGAGCCAAGCAGCTTCGCCTTGCCCAGTTGATACTCCACGTCCTCCAGGTCCATCAGCAGGTCTTGCATCCACAGGGTGGCGCGTTTGCCTACGGTGGTCGGCTGCGCAGGTTGGAAATGCGTGAACGCCAGGGTCGGCAGGCTGCGGTACTCCTCTGCAAAGCCGGAGAGCACGCGCAGCACGCGCACCAATTTATCACGCACCAGGCGAAGCGCTTCCGTCATGACAATCACGTCTGTGTTGTCGCCCACATAGCAAGAGGTTGCGCCCAGATGGATGATCGGCGCCGCCTTCGGGCATTGCACGCCAAACGCATACACATGCGCCATCACGTCGTGGCGCACCTCTTTTTCGCGGGCCTGCGCCACCTCGTAATTGATCTCGTCCTGGTGCTGCTTCATCTCGTCGATCTGCTCCTGCGTGACCGGGAGCCCCAGCTCCTTTTCAGCCTCAGCGAGCGCGATCCACAACCGCCGCCAGGTGCGGAATTTCATATCCGGCGAAAACAGGAATTTCATTTCCTTGCTCGCGTAGCGGGACGAAAGCGGCGACTCATAGGTATCCTTCATCAAGTTGTCATCCTTTCCGTTTTGACGGCGTCATCAAACAGGGGGAACCCGCCCAGGCTGTTCCCTGGGCGGGCGCGGTTCTACCAGTTAAAGGCCGATGCGCTTCATCATCTCGGCGTAAGCCTCTTCTACGCCGCCGAGGTCGCGGCGGAAACGGTCCTTGTCCAGCTTCTCGTGCGTGTTGACATCCCAGAAACGGCAGGTGTCGGGCGAAATTTCGTCCGCGAGCAGAATTTTCCCGTGGAAACGGCCGAATTCGAGCTTAAAGTCGATCAATTCAACATTGACGTGCAGGAAGAACTTGCACAGCACTTCGTTGACCTTCAGCGCCATGCGCGAGATCTCATCGATCTCTTCCTTCGTCGCAAATCCTGCGGCGAGGATGTGCGTCTCGTTGACCATCGGGTCGCCGAGCGCGTCGTTCTTGTAGCAGAACTCCAGCACCGGAACCCGCATCGGCGTGCCTTCCTCCAGGCCCAGGCGCTTGGCCAGGCTGCCGGCGGCCTTGTTGCGCACGATGACCTCCAGCGGGACAATCTCCACCTTCTTCACCAGGGTGTCGCGCTCGTCCAGTTCCTCGACAAAGTGGGTCGGGACGCCTTCTTTTTCCAAAAGGCGGAACAGGTAGTTCGACATGCGGTTGTTTACAACGCCCTTGCCGACAATGGTGCCCTTTTTCTGGCCGTTAAACGCAGTCGCGTCGTCCTTGTAGCTGACGATGCAGGCGTCCGGGTCGTTCGTGGCGTAAACTTTTTTCGCTTTTCCTTCGTACAGCAGCTGCCCTTTTTCCATTTTCAAAAACCTCCTAAAATTACTCGCACACGCGGGAGTCAAACGAAATCCACCGAGGTGGAGACGGTCGTAATATCAAAGACGGAAAGATTGGTTTCGCTTACATGGCGCACGCAGTTGAGGAACGCGTTCGCCGTGTCCAGCGAAGTCAGGCACGGGATGCCCGCCTCTACCGTGTTGCGGCGGATGAGGAATCCATCGCGGTGGTTCTGCACCATTTTGGACGGCGTGTTAATGACCAGGTCGATTTCACCGGAGAGGATTTTGTCTAGGATATCCGGCTTACCGTCTCCGATCTTATACAGCAGTGTCGCGGGTACGCCGTTGCGGCGCAGGTATTCGGCTGTGCCGGCGGTGGCAAAGATCTGCCAGCCAATTTCCTGCAGTCCTTTCGCAATCGGTAGAACTTCCGCTTTGTCGCTGTCTTTTACGGTAATGATGGCGTTTCCGTCGGTGAGCAGGTGCATGCCAGCCCCCGAGAACGCCTTGATGAGCGCTTCGTCGTAGGTTTTCGCAATGCCGAGCACCTCGCCGGTGGATTTCATCTCCGGGCCGAGATTGACGTCGGCGCCGTAGAGCTTTTCAAACGAGAAGACCGGCATCTTGATGGCGATGAGATCCTGCTCTGGCTGCAGGCCGTAAGGGAACCCCATTTCCGGCAGCGTTTTGCCAAAGAACGTGCCAACCGCCAGCGGGACAATCGGAATCCCCGTCACCTTGGTGATATACGGGATGGTGCGGGACGAGCGCGGGTTCGCTTCGATGACGTAGACCTGTTCGTCCTTAATGATGAATTGGATGTTGAGCAAGCCTTTGACGCGCAGCGCCTTGGCCAGCTTGCGGGTGTAATCCACCACCATTTCCTGCATTTTGGGGTCGACGCCGACCGCCGGGTAGACCGAGATACTGTCGCCCGAGTGAACGCCGGCGCGCTCGATGTGCTTCATAATGCCGGGGATGACGCTGTCGATGCCGTCGCACACCGCGTCGACCTCCACTTCGGTCCCCATAAGGTATTTATCAACCAGGATCGGATGTTCCTGGGCCACCATATTGATGATGCCGATCTGGTCCCGGATATCGTCGTCGTTGTAGGCGATGTTCATGCCCTGGCCGCCCAAAACGTACGAGGGACGCACCAGCACCGGGTAACCAAGTTCGTTTGCGGCGCGGATTGCCTCGTCGCAGGTGAACACCATGCGCCCCGCCGCGCGCGGGATGCCGAGCTCGTTAAGGATGGCGTCGAAGCGCTCGCGGTCCTCCGCTTCGTCAATGCTGTCAAACGAAGTCCCGAGGATCGGCACGCCCATCTTTTCAATGGCGCCGGCCAGCTTAATGGCCGTCTGGCCGCCGAACTGCACCACTGCGCCGTCGGGATGCTCCAGTTCGACAATGTGGCGCACGTCTTCCGGGGTGAGAGGCTCAAAATAAAGCTTGTCTGCAATGTCGAAATCGGTGCTGACCGTTTCGGGGTTATTATTGACGATGATGGTTTCGCACCCCTCGTCGCGCAGAGCCCAAACGCTGTGGACGGAGCAGAAGTCAAACTCAATGCCCTGGCCGATGCGGATGGGACCGGAGCCGATGACAAGGATCTTCTTGCGGCCGCTTTCGGGAACCGATTCGTTTTCCGTGCCATAGCAAGAATAATAATACGGCGTAGCAGCGTCGAATTCTGCGGCGCAGGTGTCGACCATTTTATACACCGGGTGGATGTTCCACTCGTCTTCCAGGGCGCGCACCGCCTCCTCTGTTTTACCGGTGATCTTGGCAATGGTGCGGTCCGGGAATTCAAAGTTTTTTGCTGCGCGGAGCAGTTCCTCTGTGAGCGGCTCGTCCGCCAGGCGCTTTTCCATCGAAATGATCGAGGCGAGCTTATCGAGGAACCAGCGGTCGATCTTCGTCACATGATGGATCTTGTTGCGGTCGAACCCCCGGCGGATCGCCTCCGCAACGGCGAAGATCCGGCGGTCATCCACCGCGTGGATGCGCTCAGCGACGTCAAAATCGGAGAGGCCGTCCAGCTCGTCGTCAAACAGGTCATAGGTTGCCTGTTCCAGCGAACGGATCGCCTTCATCAGCGCGCCTTCAAAGCTCGTGCTGATCGCCATGACTTCGCCGGTTGCCTTCATTTGCGTGCCAAGGCTGCGCTTCGCGTGCACGAATTTGTCAAACGGCCATTTCGGAATCTTCACAACGCAGTAGTCGAGCGTCGGCTCAAAGCAGGCGAACGTCTTCTGTGTGATGGCGTTCGGGATCTCGTCGAGCGTGTAGCCCAGCGCGATTTTCGAAGCGACTTTTGCAATGGGGTAACCGGTCGCCTTGGAGGCCAGCGCGGAAGAGCGGCTCACGCGCGGGTTGACCTCGATGACGCAGTACTCAAAGCTGTCGGGGTTGAGCGCAAACTGGACGTTGCAGCCGCCCTCTACTTTCAGTTCCGTGATGATGTCGAGCGCCGCGCTGCGCAGCATCTGCGTTTCCTTGTCTGCCAGGGTTTGGCATGGCGCGACGACAATGGAATCGCCCGTATGCACGCCGACCGGGTCGAAGTTTTCCATGTTACACACAGTGATGCAGTTGCCGTTATGGTCGCGCATCACCTCGTATTCAATTTCTTTCCAACCGGAGATGCAGCGCTCAATGAGCACTTGGTTGACACGGCTGCGGTGCAGGCCGGTGGTCGCAATGGCGATGAGCTGTTCCTCGGAATAAGCAATGCCGCCGCCGCTGCCGCCGAGCGTGTAGGCAGGGCGCACCACAACCGGGTAACCGATCTTTTTCGCTATGGCGCAGCTTTCCTCCACCGACTCCGCAATGGCGCTTTCCGCACACGGCTGGTGGATGCGCTCCATCGCCTCTTTGAAGAGTTCGCGGTCCTCCGCCATGCGGATGGTGTCAGCGTTTGTGCCGATCATTTCCACATGGTGCTCGCGCAAAAAGCCGCTTTCTTCTAGCTCAACCGCCAGGTTCAGGGCATTTTGCCCGCCAAGGGTCGGCAGGATGCTGTCTGGGCGCTCCTTACGGATGACTTTTTTGATGGTGTCGATTGTCAGCGGCTCAATGTAAACCTTATCCGCAATGTCTTTATCCGTCATGATGGTGGCGGGGTTCGAATTGATGAGGATGACCTCAACGCCTTCCTCGCGCAGGGCGCGGCAGGCCTGGGTTCCGGCGTAGTCAAATTCTGCCGCCTGCCCAATGACGATGGGCCCGGAACCGATGATGACGACCTTTTTGATCTCTTCGCGCTTGCTCATAGCTGGCCTCCTCCAATCACCCGCAAAAACTGGTCGAATAAAAATCCGGTGTCAAGCGGCCCGCCGGAAGCCTCCGGGTGGAACTGCACCGAGAAGACCTTTCCGTTGCGGTAGGTGAGGCCCTCGACGCTCTGGTCGTTCATGCTCACAAAGCTTACATCCGCCACCTTCGGGTCTACCGTCTTCGCGTCGACTACATAGCCGTGGTTCTGCGAAGTGATGTATACCCGCCCGGTGGAGAGGTCCTTTACCGGGTGGTTAATGCCGCGGTGGCCGTATTTGAGCTTATAGGTATCCGCGCCGTGGGCCAGCGCCATGAGCTGGTGCCCCAGGCAGATGGCAAACGTCGGGACGCCATGGGCGTAGATCTTCTTTAACTCCGCAATCTGCGGGCCGCAGTCTTTCGGGTCGCCCGGGCCGTTTGAGAGCATGAAGCCGTCCGGCTTCCATTCCATCATCTCCTCAAACGTGGCGCTGCACGGGAAACGCCGCACCGTGCAGCCGCGCTTTACCAGGCAGCGGATGATATTTTGCTTCACGCCATAGTCGCACAGCGCAATTTTCACCGGCCCGTCGCCGTAAACGCTGTCCCCGTGACCGCTCACTTCTTCCACGTGAGAGCGCAGCGCAAAACCGGAGATCTGTTCTTTCATTGCGGCGGTATCGGGATGGTCCCCGTAGGCGATCATCCCGCGCATTGTGCCGCTTTCGCGCAGGCAGCGGGTCAACGCGCGTGTGTCGAGGCCCTGCATCCCAGCAATATGATTGTTTTTAAGGTAACTTTGGAGGTCGATGTCGCAGCGGAAATTGCTGGCAAGCGTAGACACCGAATGCACCAAAAACGCGCTGAGCCACGGTTTGACCGACTCGGCGTCCTCATAGCAGATGCCATAGTTGCCCATAAGCGGATAGGTCATCACGACGCCCTGTCCCGCGTAGGACGGGTCCGTGAGCAGCTCGGTGTAACCGCACATAGCGCTGTTGAACACCACTTCGCACAGGACGTCGTGCTCGTCGCCGAAGCCCTCGCCTTCAAAGGTCATCCCGTTTTCAAGCATCAACAATGCTTTCATAGTTTACCGCCATTTCTCCGTACAAATTTTATCTCTGCCCCCGCCGCCCGTACGGTGGAAAGCGGGAGTCCCGGCGCGAGCGGCAAGCCGGCCGCAGCCGGTTTCCCTCTCCCCATAGAGAAACGGCCTGCCGCGCCGTTCCTCCGCGCTTCCCCGCGCCCGAAACGCAGGAAAGCAAAAGTTTGGACCTGCCTTATTATATCAGATTCTCTCTCCCCCGTCAAAAAGGAATTCCGCAGGTTTTTGCCTCAGGCGCACTGGCAGCGCGCGAGGGGCGTAAAACGCGGGCGCGCTGGAGGCCGGGGGGCCTTCCACATAAAAAGAACAAGGCCGATCCCTTCCAGAAACCTCCTTGTCGCGCCGTTTTCATTATAGAACAACTTTATTGTATTCGATTCGGCCAAGCCTGTCAATCTTTTTTCCGGCCGTTCCCCGGATTTAGGAAGATGCACAAAAAGCCGTCTGCCGGAAAGCGCATTCTTTCCCCCGCGCTCATTTGTGGTACTTCCCGTGGGATGAAATCTGGAACGCGCGGTAGACCTGTTCGCATAGAACGACGCGGGCCAGCTGGTGAGGCAGTGTGAGCCGGGAAAGGGAGAGCCGCAGCGCCCCCTCCGCCTTGAGCTTCTCGTCCAGGCCGTAGGAGCTGCCAATGAGGAACGTGACGGCGCTCTGCCCGCGCAGCGCATAGGAAGAGAGCAGCTCCGCCAGTTCCGGGGAGGAAAGCTCTTTTCCTTCCACACAGAGCGGCAGCAGGACGCCGGCAGCGGCGGCGCGGAGCTTTCCGGCCTCTTCCCGCAGCGCCGCTTCAATCTGCGCCTGCGACGGCGCGTCCGGAAGGCGGCTTTCCGGGACTTCTACCACCCGGAATTTGCAGAAGGCGCCCAGGCGTTTGGCATATTCGCGGCAGGCGTCCACCCAATAGGCCTCTTTACATTTCCCTACACAGGCAATCGTGACAGAAAGCAACGGTCTCTCCTCCCGGCGCAGTTAAAACAAGATGGTGCGGTGTTCCCGGTTTTCCCGCGGGGCGACGGCCAGTTCAAAGTCGCGTCCGGCGTTCATCCCCGCCATTTGGAGCGAGCAAAGGGACGTCTGGTAGGCGAGTTCCGGGGTGTTGTTCTCTTTGCTGAGGTGCGCTAGCAAAAAGCGCCCTGTGCCGCGCGCGGCAAGCTGCGGCAGCAGCGAGCTGCACGCCTCGTTAGAGAGGTGCCCGCTCTGTGAGAGGATGCGCCGCTTGAGCGCGTAAGGATACGGCCCGTTTTGCAGCATGCGCACATCGTGGTTGGACTCCAGAACCACCAGGTCGCAGCCTTGAAGCGCTGCGCTGACTTCCTCCGTTACCGAACCGAGGTCTGTGCAAAACGCAATCTTCCTACCGTCGCTGGTGGCGACGGTGAAACCGTAGCCCTCCGCGCAGTCATGCGGGATGTGGAACGGCCGCACCGTCATACCGGCGCATTCCACACCCTCTGTGCTGAGCGCTACGGCCTGGTGCTTGGGGGTCAGGATGCCCGCCGTGCGCAGCGCGTGCAGCGTACCGGGGGAAGCGTAAGTACAGAGTCGGTTTTTGCCGGCAAAAACGCGCAGGCCGCTCACATGGTCTGTGTGCTCGTGGGTGATAAACACCGCCCGCACCGCCCGGAGCGGAATGCCGCAGGCGTCCAGCATCTCCGTGATCTGTTTTGCGCTGCGCCCTGCGTCAATCAACACGCCCTCTTCACTGTTCCCGACATAATAACTGTTTCCGCTGCTCCCGCTGAAAAGCGGACATACTCTCGCCATGAACCCATCCTTTCCGCAAAAAGAAAGGGAATGGCCTTTGGCCTTTCCCCCTCCAGGTCCCTCTCTTTTGTTTACACCACGCGCGCGACCGGCGCCGGGTCAAAAACGGAGACCCGCCGGATCTCCGCGCCAAGCGCGCGTAACTTGCCTTCGATATCCTCATAGCCGCGTTCGATATACTGGATATCTTCTACCTGAGACGTCCCGTGCGCACAAAGCGCCGCAATCATCATGGCAGCGCCGGCCCGCAGGTCCGTCACTTTCACCGGCGCGGCATTCAAATGGTCCACGCCCTCCACCACGGCGATCTTCCCATCCACTGAGATCTGGGCGCCCATGCGGCGCAGTTCCTCAACATAGCGGAACCGGTTATCCCACACGCCTTCGTTGATGATGCTGGTTCCCTGGGCGATGGAAAGCAACACCGCAATCTGCGGTTGCATATCCGTCGGAAACCCCGGGTGCGGCATGGTTTTGATGTTGCATTTATGAAGCGGCCCCGTGCGCCGCACGCGGATGGAATCGTCATATTCTTCGATCTC
Organism: uncultured Clostridia bacterium; assembly: GCA_944380775.1. Taxonomy (GTDB): domain Bacteria; phylum Bacillota; class Clostridia; order Oscillospirales; family Acutalibacteraceae; genus CALWKP01. The sequence goes on from CALWIP010000017.1 coordinate 18,180, forward strand.
CACGCCCATTTCCTCCAGTTTTGCGGAAATGGATTCCAAGTGCTTGGGAATGACGTTTTTGATGAGAACATTCCCGGCAGTGGCGGCTGCCGCGACCATATAGGTCCCCGCCTCAATCTGGTCCGGAATGATCGAATACGTTGCGCCGTGCAGGCGCTCAACGCCATAGATCTTGATCACATCGGTGCCGGCGCCGCGCACATCGGCGCCCATGGTGTTGAGGAAATTGGCCAGGTCTACAATATGTGGCTCACGGGCGGCGTTTTCAATGACGGTAACGCCTTTGGCGCGCACTGCCGCCAGCATGATGTTCACCGTCGCACCGACCGAGACCACATCCAGATAGATCTGGTCGCCTTTGAGTTCTGCGGCATGGACGTCCACCATGCCCCCCTCCAGCGAATATTCCGCACCGAGCGCGGCGAATCCCTTCAAGTGCTGGTCGATGGGGCGAACGCCGAAGTCGCAGCCGCCGGGCATCGTCACCACCGCGTGGGAAAAACGGCCGAGCAGCGCGCCGAGCAGGTAATAAGAGGCGCGGATATGGCGGGCCAGTTCGTACGACGCCACATGCGAGTGGATTTTGCGCGGGTCGACCTCGATGGTGGATTGATCCACCACGCGGATCCTGGCCCCTAAATCAGAAAGAATCCGTGTGATCGCCGTCACATCGGTGATATTCGGTATATTTTCAATACGGCAGACGTCCTCTGCGAGGATTGCCGCAGGGATGATCGCCAGCGCAGCGTTCTTTGCCCCGCTGATATTGACTTCCCCTTGAAGCCGGGTTTCCCCGGTGATGATGAATTTATCCAACACGGCACGCTCCCATCCAAAAGATCATCGGGCGCGGCATGCCCGCCGCCCCCTGTCGTTTGGTTTCCCCTGCGGGGAAAGGACGCCTTTCCGGCGCCCCGCTTTATTTTGAAAGTCGGACAGACCTTGCAATCCAGAAAACCGGCAAATTTATTTTGCACCTTCATGATGATAATACACGGGAAAGAAAAAGTCAATATCTAACAAAAGGCTCCCGGGGTTTCTTGTACAGATTTGCAAAAATGGACTCACAAGGAGGCGGTCTTTCCGTTCATTCCATTTCTAACAGCAAAAAACGCTTGCGCGGAAAGACGCACAAGCGTTTTTGCAGCCGCGTGCCGCGGCCGGATTAGTTGCTTACATAATTCAGTGGATTGACAGGAGAGCCGTTGACACGGACCTCAAAGTGGCAATGCGCGCCGGTGCTGTTCCCTGTGCTGCCAATCAGGGCGATTGGCTGCCCTTTTTCGACTTTTTCTCCCGGCTGCACCAGGATCTCGCTCGCGTGGGCGTACATCGTCGAAATGCCGTTGCCGTGGTTAATGAGCAGATGGTAACCGTAACCGGTGTTCAAATATTTGACGTAAGACACCGTGCCGCTGTCTGCCGCGACGATGGTCTTCCCGTAGGAATTACCGCCGGAAATGTCGAGCCCGTTGTGCATGGTCCCCCAGCGCCACTCGTAGTAGCTGGTGATGTGATGGATGGACGGGACCGGCCAGATCATTGAGCCCGTGCCGACGCCGCTGAGCTTGGGGCGTTCCTTTGTCCCGGTAATGACCTCGCGGTCCACCGCCGGTGTGACAACTTGGGTGGAAACATTGGTGCGGCCGACTTCAACGCCGTTGACATAAGTGACCTTGTCCACCACTTGTTGCACACCGTTCTGGCCTGCTGTTTTCACCGAGGTGTAATCCGTGTACTGGGAATCATCCTTGATCGTGACCGTCTGGTACGGGATTTCTTCCTCGTAGGTTTCCTCCTTGGTCACCTGCACGTCCAACAAGCTGCGGGCGGCGCTCACTTTGAGCGTCATGCCAGCCGTCAGGTAGTCCCCCGCTTGGTCGTCGTTCAGCTCGTTGAGCTCCGCAAGCGAAAGGTTATAGCGCGTGGCAATGGCGGTCGCGGTGTCGCCAGCCTGCACAGTGTATTCCACCTCTTCTTCAACTTTCCCGGTGAGAAGTTCGCTCATCTCCTCCGAGCTGACCACGCTGCTCGTGGGAAAAAGCCCCTTCACCGTCTGCACGTCCTTGACAAACGAGACCTCGGCATCTTTGTCGCCGCCAGCCGCGTCGTTGAGCAGGCTTTGCAGGATATAACTCAGGTCTGCGCTGCTGCGCACCGCTCCCAGCAGCTCGCCGTCCACATAGAGGCCGCTCGCCTCTTCAATGATTTCGCCAGAACGCTCAATCATCAGGTCGCAAAGCGCCGTCGAGGCGGTTAGGCCGCCTGTCCCCGTGCGTGTCAGGGTAAACGAAGGCGTCATCGAAAGGTCTGTTTCCTCTGTCGTTTCTTTGGCCAAACGGCCGCTCATCATCTCGGCGGCGCGCTCAAATACGCCTTCATCTGCAACGGTGCCCAGATATTCCCCACCGTAGGAAAGCTCCAGGCCGTAGTTCGTCCCGCCCCAGTAGAGGACCGTACCGGCCAAAGCACAGAGGCACACGGCCGGGACCGCCACATTCACTGCGGTCAGCAGCAGCTTTTTGTGGCGCGAAGCGCCATTGCGCGCGGTGCGGAGGTAATCCGCCGGGGTGTGCGCCACACCTTCTCTGCGCTCCCGGCGCAGCCGCCGCGCCGAAGCTGCGGCGGAGCCAAAGAAGTGAACGAATTCCCTTTTTGCGTGGCGCAGGCGGCGGCCCAAGACGTGTTCGTAGCCGCAGTGGAGGAACGCCGCCACCGGGGACCAAAACGCAGCCGCCCGCCGTTGGATGCGCTTGAGCACACGCGCCGTCTGGATCCCGGTGTAATAGAGGAAATCTAAAAAACGCGTGCCCGCTGCGGCAATCTGTTGATATGAAAGGGGAAATTGCATTCCCGATCCGTCCTTTCGCCTGGGGCGCAGCCGGAGCTCGTCCCCGTAAAAATGACAAAGCTGTAACATCTGTACTTATCATAGTACAAAAGTTACAGCTTTGCAACCTTTTTTTGCTTTTTGCCGGAAAGTTTACAGATTTGCCACATCTGCCTGCGGGTAGGCGAGCTGTTCTTCCGTCCACTGCGCGATCACCGGTAAAAAGCGGCGGGCCTCCTCCACCGCGCCGGCAAGGTCGTGGTCGAGGTAATTGCCGCATTCTTTCGCCGTACAACCCGGGATCTCCCCGGAAAAACCGGCGATGGCTTCAAACACCCGGCGGATCAGCGCAATGGCCTGCGCGTGGGTAAGGCCGCGCGTCAGGAAATAAAAGCCGGTGCGGCAGCCCATCGGGCCAAAATAAATGACGTGGTCCTTTTCCGGCGCGTTGCGCGCAAACGTCGCGAAAAGATGCTCGACCGTATGCAGCGCGGCATTTTCCAGGAACGGCGGACGGTTCGGGAACCGCATACGGATGTCGTACGTCACGACATCCCCGTCGACACGCGACAAATAGATTCCGGGCGCCAGCACGTTGTGGTCTACGCAAAAGCTTGCGATTTTCTCCATGAACATTCCCTCTTTTCTTAAGCGGCATTACGCCTTGGCGGAGCGGCGGTCTTCCCCGCGAAAAAAACTGGCGACGCGCGCGGCGGCCTGCTCCACCGCCGTGTCAAACAGCGCAAAGAAATCCTCTTGGCGTTCCCGTTCCCCGTCGTTCCACTCCGCATGGGCAAGGTTGGCAAAGTCGGTTTCCCCGTCCTCCATCCAGTCGCGCAGGTAGGCGGAGAACACAGGGCCGCCCGGTTGGCGTTTTTCCACCGCTTGCAGCAGCTTTTTCTTCAGGCCGCTGCGGTTGTTCATCAGCCCAAAACAGCGCCGGGCATCCTGAAGCACTTGCTCCAGCTGGTCCTCCCGCACCGCGACGCCCAGAAGCGCAGGGATCACCGCCGCATAAAGCTGGACGATCCCCTCCTGCACGTCCCGGTTTTTCGGCAGGGCGTCACGCAGGTCAAAATCGCAGGCCAATTCTCCTTTTTCCCGTCGCATCATGATAACGTCGAGCGCCGACTCCGCTTCGTTGTGGAGCGTCCCCCGGGCAACCCCCGGGCGCTGCGGCGCCAGCACGTCTTCCAGGAAAGCGACATACGGGTGGCAAATGCGGTCCATCGTGTCGTGGCACAGGAAGCCTGCGGCATACGACGCAGGGATCTTTTTGTGCGGGGCGCTTTTCCAATAACCGTGCAGCGCGCGCGAGAGCTCTTCCGGGTCTTTCTCGTGCAGCTTTGTCCCACATTCCGCCAGAGATTCCCCTTTTTGCCACGGCAAAAGGCGGTGGCACGCAAACACGTCCGCCCCCTGCGCGCCCCACAAAAAAGCGTCCCTGTCATACCGGCGGTGCGGGGTCGCGTCCTCCAGCACGGCCATGACCCGTTCTGCATGTAAATAATGTGTAATTGCGGCGGGCATCCGCTCACCTCCCTATCGGTCTCGCCTGTTTTGATCCCGGCGTTTCCCGTTCCCTCGTTATTATACTGAAAAAAAGCGCCGGACGCAACTCCTCTTTTCCAGAAGGAGCGCCCGGCGCAGTTCTATCACACTCTCTTACAGGACTTTCGAAAGGAAATCCTGAAGGCGGGGGTTTTGGGGATGAGCGAAAAACTCCTGCGGCGGCGCCTCTTCCAGCACGCGGCCATCGTCCATGAACAACACGCGCGTGGCCACTTCGCGGGCAAACCCCATTTCGTGCGTCACCACGATCATCGTCATGCCCTCTTCTGCCAGCTGCTTCATTACCTGGAGCACTTCGCCGACCATTTCCGGGTCCAGCGCCGAAGTCGGCTCGTCGAAAAGCATGACGTCCGGCTCCATCGCCAGCGCGCGCACAATGGCAATGCGCTGTTTTTGCCCGCCGGAAACCTGCGATGGATAGGCGCCCGCTTTGTCTGCAAGGCCGACCCGTTCCAGAAGCTGCATCGCCTTGGCCTTAGCCTCTTCCTCTGTTTTCAGCTTCAGCGTCACAGGCGCGAGCGTAATATTTTGCAGGACGGTCAAATGCGGGAACAGGTTAAAATGCTGGAACACCATGCCCATTTTTTGGCGCAGGCGGTCAATGTCGCATTTCGGGTCTGTAATCTCTGTATTTTCAAACCAGATTTTCCCACCCGTTGGGACTTCCAGCAGGTTCAGGCAGCGCAGGAAAGTGCTCTTACCGGAGCCAGACGGCCCGACGATGACCACCTTTTCACCCTTTTCAATGTGCTGGTCGATCCCTTTCAGGACAGGGAGATCCCCATTGACCGTTTGGAACGTTTTTTGCAGGCCTTTAACGGTAATCACTCTTGCGCAGCCTCCTTTCCAGCCGGGAGAGCAGCGCGGTCAAGCCCATGACCATGAGGAGATAGATGATGGCGACGGAGAACAGCGGCACATACGCCTGCCAGGTCTGGCTGCGCAGGATGTCGCCAGCCTTGGTGAGGTCTTCCACGCCGATGAACCCGGCGACCGAGGTCTCCTTCAGCAGCACAATGAATTCATTGCCAAGCGCGGGAAGAATATTTTTCAACGCCTGCGGGAAAATGATCTTCACCATGGTCTGCGTGCGGTTCAGACCAAGGGAACGGCCCGCCTCCATCTGGCCTTTGTCAACAGACTGGATGCCGCTGCGAACGATTTCCGCCACATAAGCGGCAGAATTCAGGCCGAAAGCAATGACGCTGGTCCACACCTTCGGGAACCCCTGGATGTTGATGATAATGTAATACATGATGAAGAGTTGCACAACCATCGGCGTCCCACGGATGACCGTGGTGTAAATATTGCAGATGACCTCCAGCCAGCGCAACTTTTTGTTGTGGTCTGAGAACACCTTGCCCAAGGCGATCAATACGCCGAGGATCACGCCGAGGATGACCGCAAAAAAGGCGATCTGCAATGTAATGCCGATGCCCCGCAGGATGTACTGGTACCGGTCTTGCTCAACAAATGTGGCGTAGATCTGGCTCCACGCCTCTTGAAAAAAATTTTCCATACTGTAGCGCCGTCCCTCCCGTTTTCAGATTCCCTCCCCGATTTCCACCGGGAAAGCGTAAGGGAACCCCGTGGGGTTCCCTGATGCTTTCATGCCGTTTCCGGCAGATCCCGCCCCTTGGGGCAGGAAACTGTGCTTATTCCTCTTCCGAAAGGTATGCGGCAAAGATCTCGTCCAGCTCGCCGCTTTCCTCCAGCTCGGCCAGCGTCTCATTGAGCAGGTCCAGCATTTCCTGGTTGCCCTTCTTCACGGCCAGGCCGTACTCTTCCACCGTCAGCGCCTCTTCCAGCACGACCACCGCGTCCGGGTTCTGCGCCGCCAGCATCTTGGCCGGGTAATCGTCCACAACCACCGCGTCCAGGTTGCCGCGGGCCAGGTCCGCCACGGCGTCCATCGCCTTGCTCATGCGGGAAATCTGCGCGTTCGGGTAATTCTCAGTGCAGTAGGTGTCGCCCGTGGTGCCCAGCTGCACGCCGATGCGCTTGCCGTCGAGATCTTCCCCGGAGGTGATGTCGCTGCCCGTCTGGACAATGATGACCTGCGAGGCGTTAAAGTACGGATTCGTGAAATCGATGTCCTTTTCCGGGTCAATCGTCATACCGGCCGCGACGAAATCGCATTTGTCGGTCTCCAGTTCCAGCGGCAGAGAGTCAAAGGATGTGTTGTTGATGCGGAGTTCCACGCCGAGCTTGTCGGCGATCTTTTGGGAGATATCCACGTCGATGCCGCGGTATTCGGTCCCCTCCATGTACTCAAACGGCGGGAATTCCGCGTTGGTGGACATGGTGATGTAGCCGCGCTCCTGAATCTGCTCAAGGTAACCGGAGGCCGCGTCGCCGCCCTCTTCGGAAACCTCTTCCGCCGTGGAAGAGCCCGCGTCGGATGCGGGCGCCGCGGAGGATTCCTCCTGCGCCGGCTCGCCGGAGCACGCAGTCATAGAGACCGCCATCATACCTGCCAGCAGCAGGGCCGCCAGCCTAGAAATCTTTTTCATGTGTCTTACCCCTTTTTAATTTCGTGATCCGCCCAGCAGGCGCAGCGCGCCGTTTGGTTTGGGCAGCAACGCTATTATACCGCATAAATATACGAAAGGCAAGCGGATGGTTTTTTTCGGGAAATTTTCGTGTATTTCCCAATGCAGCTCCCCGTTTCCTTTCCGTACTTTGTCTAATTCGCCGGATCTTTCCTCAAACCGGAAACCCAAACCCCCATAGGTCTTCTGGCAAAGGACTACAGAACGTCATTTTCGCGCCGGTGACCGGGTGGCAAAAAGAGACCTTCCGGCAGTGGAGAGCCTGACGCGTCACGCGGCGCAGCGAGCCGCCGTACATGTCGTCCCCGGCTAACGGATGCCCAATCGACGCCATATGGACGCGGATTTGGTGGGTCCGGCCGGTTTCCAGCCGCAGGAGGAGCAGCGTATAGCCGTCCCGCCGGGCCAGCGCGCGCCAGTGCGTCACCGCAGGGACGCCGGCCGGTGAGACCGCACGCTGGATGCCGTGCCCTTCTTTCAAAGCGATGGGCGCGTCAACCGTTCCCTCTCCATACAAATAGCCTTCGCACACCGCGAGATATTCTTTTTCAATCTGCCCGGCCAGCGCCGCCGCCGCATAGGCGTTTTTTGCCACGGCGACCAGTCCGGTCGTATCTTTATCCAGGCGGTATACAGCGCGCACCGCGCCCGGTCCGCCCGTTTGAGAAAAATGCCACGCTACGGCGTTCATCAGCGTGTCGTGGTCGTGCCCAGGGGAAGGGTGCGCAGGCATGCCGCAGGGTTTCTCTACCAGCAGCAGGACTTCATCTTCGTAGACGATGGGGAGCGCCAACGGGCGCGGTTCCGCCTGCTTTCGATCCTCCGGCAAACGCAGCGAAATGCGGTCCCCTGGGCGCAAACGGTCGGTGGCGCGCGCAGGCGCGCCGTTGACACAAAGCCCCAGCGGTTCCCGCTTGAGTTTGGCCAACAGGCGCGCCGACATGCCGCGCTCCCTGCGCAGGTAATATTTGAGCTGGACCCCGCCGGCGCCGGGTGGCGCCACAAATACGAGTTCCCCCACCGCGTTTATTCCGCAGAATGGGCGGATGCCGTCACAATAGTGCTTCCGGCGGTCTCGCTCAGGCTGTTTCCGTAATCGTAATAGCAATAATTCGCGTCTACGTTGCTGTTGCCGCTCACCGCCCCGGAAAGATTCACCGAGCCGTACTGCCACATAGTGAACGCGCCGGTATAGGATGGGTTCTGCGTTCCCCAGTGCGCAATCCACAGGTCGTAATCCCCGAGGGACGGGTCTGTCAATTTGGATTTGACAAAATTGCTGTAGCTGTAAACGGCGGTATCGTAGCCGGCCGCCTCCACCGTGCTGCAAAACGCGTTGACAATAGCGGCAATCTGCGCGGCGCTGAGACCGGCATGGCATTTGTCCTCAATGTCAAACGCCAGCGGGTAATCCAGCGGCCGGCCGTTCAAAATGTGCAGCGCCATCTGCGCTTCTTCGCGGGCTTCTTCCGGAGTCGTAGCGTAGCTGTAATGATACGCGCCAACCTTGATCCCGTTTGCGCGCGCACCCGCGTAATTTTGCTCGAAATAAGCGTCTTTTTGTTTGACCCAGTCGTCGGAGCCGTACCCGGTGCGGATCATCGCGTAATCGATGCCGGCTGCCTTCACCTGCGCCCAATCGATCTGCTTCTGGAAGCTGGACACATCAATGCCCTTGAGCGCTACGTGCGCCATGCAGGAAACCGTCGTGCCGTCCGCCGCCGTCCCCGTGATGACCGCACGGCCGAGGCCTTTCGCCGTGACAACGCCGTTTGACACGGTAGCGACGGCCTCATTGCTGCTGGTCCAGGTTAAGGCGGCGCCGGAAGACTGCCCCGCCTGGCTGGAGGAAGAAGAGGAGACCTCGACCTTTTGGCCGTTGACAAAGAAGAACGAGGCGGAGAAGAGCGGCTTTGCCGTCGTATCCTGCGCGACGGTCTGCACCGGCTGGCCGTTCGCATCCAGCAAGGACACAGAGGCGGTCTGGCCGACGCTCAGGTTTAAGTACGGCTGCGCAACTTTCCACTGGGTGGATGTGGAGAGCGGCAGCGTCACGCCCGCCGTGCCGCCCGCTGCGCCGCCCGTGAGGTCTCCCGCCGGAGCGGCGGGGTTCGCCGGAGTGGTCTGGGAAGCGCTCGGGTTCCACGGGACAATGATCGAGCTTGCAAACGCCGGGCTGCTCGCAGGTACCGCCATTGCCAGCGTCAATCCTACCGCAATCAGCCTTTTCTGGAATTTCTTCATCCTGTTACCTCCCTGGATCATGCAAAACAAGTGGTTTCTCTCAAAATTGTTCCGCCCGGCGGTTCCGTGCGGAATGTGTGCGGGCCTTTTCTCTAACCTTAGCGGAATCATTCCCGCCTGTCAAGCCGCTTTACAAAAAGTTCATAATCGTAACTCTTTTGCGCCCCCAAAAGGCCCCGTAAGCAAAACAACCGGTTGCGGCAAAATATTGCATCATTTGTTATCTTTTGTCATTCTTTTGTAACCGGCGGCCCAAAAAAGGAGGGGGCCTGCGCAAGGCCCCCTCGCAATGGGCAGTTATTTTACTTCGTAGGTCCAACCCATCGGATCCGGAAGGTTGCCCCACTGGATGCCGGTGAGCGTGTCATAGAGCTTCTGGGAGAGCGGGCCGATCTTCCCATCATTGATCTTCATGATGTCGTCGCCCCATTTGAGTTCGCCAATCGGCGAGATCACGGCGGCGGTGCCGGTGCCAAACGCTTCTTCCAGGCGGCCTTCCTTCGAAGCGTCGGCTACTTCCTGAATGGAAATGCGGCGCTCGGAGACGTTCATGCCCCAGCTGCGCATCAGTTCAATGGCGGACATCCGCGTGATGCCGGAGAGGATGGAGCCCTGCAATTCCGGCGTAACGACTTCGTCGCCGATCTTGAAGAAAACATTCATGGTGCCGACTTCTTCAATGTATTTACGCTCCACGCCGTCGAGCCAGAGCACCTGCGTGTAGTGCTGCTTTTCCGCCTCGTCCTGCGCCTTGAGCGACGCGGCATAGTTGCCGGCGGTCTTAGTGAAGCCCATGCCGCCGCGCACGGCGCGGACATAATTCTTTTCGACGTAAATCCTCACCGGGTCAAGGCCTTCCGGGTAATACGCGCCGGACGGCGAGCAGATGACGACAAACAGCAGGTGATGCGCCGGATGCACGCCGACATGCGGGTCGATGCCGATGATAAACGGGCGGATGTACAGGGACGCGCCTTCCGCATGCGGCACCCAGTCGCGGTCCACATCCACCAATTTGGCAATGGCTTCTTTCGCAAATTCCTCATCGATCAGCGGAATGCAGAGGCGGTCGTTGGAGACGTTGAGGCGCGCCATATTCTTTTCCGGCCGGAACAAAAGGATCCGGTTGTCCTTTGTGCGGTAAGCCTTCATTCCTTCAAACACCGACTGCCCGTAGTGCAGGCACATGGCGGAAGGTTCCAGCTCAATCGGCCCGTAGGGGACGATGCGCGGATCGTGCCAACCCTGGCCTTCGTCGTAATTCATCAGGAACATGTGATCGCTGAAGATGTTGCCAAACCCCAATTTGCTTTCATCCACCGGCTTCGGCCTGGGATGCTGGGTCCGTTCGATTCTGATCTCCTGCATGATAAAAATCCTTCTTTCTCGCGATAAATCAAGCATGGCAGGCAAAGCCATGTCATACGCTTTTTCTGCGGCGCGTTTTTCACGCAGCCTGGGTTTTCCGCCCGCGCTGCGGCCTTCCTGCAGGTATGATCCCACGCCTGCGGCGGGCGCATCGCGCGTTGTAACCTTTCTGCGGGTATTATACCACACCTGCGGTGCGCACGTCGCGCGCTGCGGCCTCCGGCCGCCCGGCCGGGAGGTACCGCAGGGGTTCGCCGCCCGCGCTGCGGCCATCTTGGTGGTATTATACCATCTTTATTGTATCATGGCAAGGGTGGGCGCAAGATTTTGACGGAAATCCTGCAAATCTCCTTATGTGTTGCGCCCGGCAAGATAGCGCGCCAATTCCATCAGCGGACGCGCCGCATCGCCGTAGGGTTCCAGCGCGCGCACCGCCCTCTCTGTGAGCCGCAAGACCTCCTCCCGCGCTTTGTCCTGGCCGAGGAGCGTTACATAGGTGCATTTTTCCTGTTCGGCGTCGCTATGCAGCGGTTTGCCAACCGCTTCCTCTGTCCCGATGGCGTCGAGAAGATCATCTTCAATTTGAAACGCCAGGCCGAGCGCCGCGGCATATTCCTTCGCAGTCTCCCGCAGTTCCGGCGAAGCGCCGCCCACGGCGCAGCCCATCGCGGCGGCGGCTTGGATCAGCGCGCCGGTCTTCCAGGCGTCCATCTGTTCTAGCTCCGAAAGCGGCAGCGGCCTTCCTTCGGCGCGGATATCTACGGCTTGGCCTGCCACCATGCCCGCCGGTCCGCAGGCTTCGGCAAGCAAGAGGGCCGCTTCCGCCGCGCGCGCTGTCCCGGCTGCCTGGACTGCCTCTGGGGAAAGCATCACGCGGAACGCCTCCGTGAGCAGGCCGTCCCCCGCGAGCAAGGCCATTGCTTCGCCAAACACCTTGTGGTTGGACGCCCGCCCCCGGCGGGTGGCAGCGTCGTCCATGCAGGGCAAGTCGTCGTGGATCAGCGAATAGGTATGCACCATCTCAATTGCGCACGCGAAGGGGAGCGCCTGCTCCGCCGTACCGCCGCTCAACCGGCAGAATTCCAATAATAAAGCGGGCCGCAGCCGCTTCCCACCGTCCAAAAGGCTGTAACGCATCGCGCGGTACAGCTCCGCCTGCCGGGCGCCCGGCTCGTGCAGGCAGCGCCCCAGCGCTTCTTCAATCAGGGCGGCGTCCGCCGCCAACGGGAATTTGCTCATGCTTCGTCATCCTCCGATTCCGGATGTTTTTCACCTTTTTTCGGTTCTAAATCCGTGATGGCGCGAATGCGCTGTTCCGCGTTTTGCAGTTTTGCGTAGCAGAACGCCGCCAGCGCGGACCCTTCCTCGTAGAGCTTCAGGGAGGTTTCGAGCGGCTCTTCCCCGCTCTCCAACCGTGCGACGGTTTCTGCCAGCTGGTCCATCGCCTGCTCAAACGTGGTCGTTTTATTGATCCTCATCGGTCTTCCTCCTGCCATATCTCCATAACTTCACAGTCCAACGTGCCGTCTCGCAGGCGCACCGTCAGCCTTTCCCCCGGATGCACGCCGCGCACCGATGTCAACGGGCGCCCCGCCGGGCCGGAAACCGACGCATAGCCGCGTGCCAATACCCGCAGCGGGCTGAGCGTTTCTAGCCGTGCCGCGCGCTCCCGCAGGAGCGCCGAGCAGCCGTCCCTGCGCTTTTCCATCGCCTGCCGCAACCGGTCGGAAAGCGCGTCCGCCTGCATCCGCCGCAGCGAGGCGAGTTCCATCGGCCTGGCAAACGCCGGGCTGCGCCGCAGCGATTCCAGGCGGGCGCCCGCCTCGCGGACCGCTTGGACGGCAGCTTGCCGCAACCTCTCCTGCGCGCCGCATAACGCGGCTTCCCATTCTGCGGCGTCGGGAACCGCCAATTCCGCCGCAGCGGAGGGCGTCGCCGCCCGCACGTCGGCGGCAAAATCGCAGATGGTAAAATCGGTCTCATGCCCGACGGCAGAGATTACCGGGATGCGCGACGCAGCGACCGCACGGGCCACAATCTCCTCATTGAACGCCCAAAGATCCTCCAGGGAGCCGCCGCCCCGCCCGACGATGAGCACGTCGACGCCGGGAATGGACTGAAAGCGGCGAACCGCCTCCGCAATCTGCCTGGCAGCGCCCTCGCCCTGCACCTGCACCGGGCAGAAGACCACCTCCGCCAGCGGGAAACGCCGCGCCAAAATGCGGCAGACGTCGTGCACCGCCGCGCCCGTTGGCGAGGTCGCCAGGCCGATGCGCCGCGGAAAGCGCGGCAGCGGGCGCTTACGCGACGCGTCGAAAAGGCCCTCGGCGGCCAAGCGGGATTTTAATTGTTCATATGCGAGGTTCAGCGCGCCGAGGCCGTCCGGCTGCATATCCTCGGCGTAAAATTGATATTGCCCGCCCGCCTCATACAGCGAGACGCGCCCGCGGACAATCACCTTCATGCCGTCGGCCGGGCGGAAGCGCAGCCGGCGCGCATAGCTGGAAAACATAACGGCTTTGACGGCACTTTTCGCATCTTTGAGCGAAAAATAAAGGTGTCCGGAGCGGTAATGGTCGGTAAAATTCGAAATTTCCCCGCCGAGGAAAACAGACGCCAGACGAGCGTCCCCTTCCAGCAGGGAACGCACATAAGCATTGAGCTGTGTGACGGTTAAAATGACGGGATCGTTCATAGGACCCCCTCCGCGCGGGCAGCCAGTACCGCTACGCCCGCGGCATTGTCAGACGAAAAAGCTGGTTCGGCAAAGCAGGCGCCATAGCGGTTTTCCAGCACCCTGCGCAACAGCGAATTGGACATCACGCCGCCCGCAAATAAAACGGGAAGGTCTCCCTGGTCCCGCAGCAGAGCCGCGCACATGGCGTCCAGCGCAGCGAGTAGGGCGTCCAAGCAGTAGCGCGCAACGTCTTCCCGAGGGGCGCCGTCTTGCAAAAGGCGGCGGCATTGGTTTTCAATCCCGGAGAGCGAACAGTCGCAGCCGCGCATGGACGGCTTGACCCGGAATGTCTTCCCGCTTTCCAGCGCCAGGCGTTCGAGCGCCGGCCCTGCCGGAAACGGCAGGCCCAGCATACGGCCCACGCGGTCGACGGCTTGACCGCCTTTGAGGTCGAGCGAGCGGGCGGCCAGTTCCGTTTGCAGCGCGCCGTCTGCGCCGGGCGAAACGAGCACGGCTTCCGTTGTGCCGCCGGAAACGTGGAACGCGAGGAACCGGCGCTCCAGCAGGTCCAACCGGCCGGCGGAAAACAGCGCGGCCGCAAGATGGCCCGCCTGGTGGGAGAAAGGATGCAGCGGCGCGCCGTATGCGGCGGCGAGGAGCCGCGCGGCGGTCTCCCCGGCGGAAAAACATGGCATGTAAGAGCCTTCTTGGTCGCGCGGGCGCACCGAAACGCCGACGGCGTTCACGCCGCCGGCCCCTTCCAACAGCGGGCAGAGCACCTCAGGGAGCTGATGCACATGATGAAACAGCGCGTCGCTCTGGCGCAGGCCGATCTCCCCTTCCTTGACGGGGAGCAATTTTTTCTGCTGCCGCACCGTTCCGCCGCAGTACATTGCAGCGGAGGTGGTGTAATTGCTGGTGGCGATACCAAGGAACTGATGCGTCATGATCCTGCCCCGCAGCGCCGGTTCCCTGCGCCTGCTCCTTGGCAACTGCGCCGAGCACCCCGTTAACAAACGCCGGGTCCTCCGCCGCGCCGTATTTTTTAGCCAGCTCCACCGCTTCGTTGATCGAAACGCCCACAGGAATCTCCGGGCAGAAGAGCATCTCATACAGCGCAAGGCGCAAAAGCGCCAGCGCCACCTTGGAGAGGCGCTCCTTCCGCCAGCCGCGCGTGTGGCTCTCGATCTGGCGGTCGAGCACTTCCTCGTGAGATTCCGCGCCCAGAGCCGCCTGCTCCGCAAAATCAGAAAGCATCAGGTCGCGCGCCATCCCGGCGTTGTCGATGATGCGGTCGATAGGATCACGGTTGATCCCGTGTTCAAATAATAAAATAAACGCCTGTTCCCGTTCTTCTCTTCGGTTCATAGATTTCCTCCCCCAGCAGGCAGGGCCCGCCCTCTTGACCGGATGTGCGGCGTTCTCCGTGCCGCCGCGCAATCATGGTTTTCCTTATTGTAACACAAATCCACGGATGTGCAAAGGCCTGCGCCTGCTTTTTCCAAAGCACGCACAGGCCTTTTTGTTCTGAAGAAATCCAGGGGAAAGGCGCGCGGTTCTATTTTGCTTCTACAATCTTGATCTTATCATATGCGACGCCCGATTGTCCGCCGATAATATCTTTGATTGCAATCGCCTCGTTCGGCAAAAGGCCGTCGGTCTGGACGACGACGCTGCATTCCCCATTTTCCAGGAAGACCACGCAGTCGGAAAATCCTTTCGCCTTGATGAGATTTTCAATATTGCTCTCCTGCACGACGTTTTCCGCCAGCGCTGCGGCTTTTTCCAGCGCTTCCTTTCGGGCTTCCTCGTCGCTTTCTACGCTCTCCAGCACCTCTTCCAGCAGTTCCACCGCGCTGTCGCGCGCCTTCTGCCGGGAAAGCCGCGCCTCTGTGAAATAAGCGCTGACCTCCGCGTTAGCCGCTACGGCCGCCTGCTCCGGTTCCGCCGCAGCGGACGTTTCCGCGCCCTCCTCCGGCTGTGTCAGCGAACCGCTCACCAGCTGCGCGGTCCCCAGTTCTTTTTCCGAGCTGAGCGTATCTGTCACCAGCAAGCGGTCGTCGGAAAATTGCCAGTTCAAATACACCGCCGCGCCGAGCGCAACGACCAAGGTTGCCAGAACGAGCTGCCTTTTCCCTAAATTCATAGAGCGAATCCTCCCGTCATCTTCCGGAGCCGGTTCCCGCAACCCCGGATTCGTTTTTTGGAATGACGCACACCCGTGCGGAAGAGATCTGTAGCGCCGTCGTGACGGCATCCACAATATGTTGTTCCAGTTCGGGCTTCCCCGCGCTGCGGCAGAGCACCACGACGCCCTGCACAACCGGCTGCCGTTCTGTAACTGCCAGCGCGCGCTGTGCGCCGTCGGCGTCGCGCACCAAAAGGTACGACGTCTCCAGGCTGTTGTTTTCCTGGTTGCGCCCCGCCCCCGCGGGATCCTCCGTTTTTTCGCTGCTGGAGCGTTGTTCCGTCGCGTAAATGTATTGTGTCCCCTGCTCCAGGGTGACAAGCACCTGGGCGTCCGTTTCCCCGGTGATGCCGTTCACCAAGGAGGAAAGGCGTTGTTCCAGCCGCTCTGCGTATTCCGGCGCGGTGAGCGCTGCCTGCGCTGGGTTCGCCTCCTCCTTTGCGTTGTCCCCTTCGGAAAAAAGGCCGGACAGGAACAGCAGCGCGATCCCCGCCGCGCCGAGGGCGAGCAGCGCCCGGCGCGCCTTCCCGTTTTCCGCTAAACGGCCGAGCAGGCCGCCCAAGAGGCCGCGCTCAGGGCCCTCCTCCGCCATAGGGCTCCACCTCCGTTTCCAATCCGAGCGTTTTTTCAAGTTCCGCCTCAATTTCCGCCCCCCGCGCCATCTCCTCCGAAGGTAGATACACGGTGATCTGATTTATTTCTATGCCTCCATCCTCCGCAATATCCATCTCCACCGCCACATTTTTCACCCGGATCCCGGAGGCGTACAGCGCTTCCGCGATAGAAGCGGTGAGGTTTTGCTCCACCGCCTCGCGAACCTGGCGTTCCACCGTGGCGGGAAGGCGGCTCTCCGTCCAAATGCTTTGTGAAGAAAAATCCCAGGCAGGAAGGCCTTCGCGCAGCGGGGAGACCATTGCGTACAGCAGGAAAATACCAAGGACAAAGCGCAAAACGGGCTGCATTTGCTTGCCCGGCGTCAAATATTCCACCAAAGCCGCCGCCAAAACGGCCAGACAGATTGTTGCCGCCCATTGTTCAACCGTGTTCATGACGCACCGCCCCCTCCCAGCGCCAGCAGCATTACCAGGGAGATCAGCAAGGCGGCCATACTGCTGAGCAGAACGGCCAGCGTCAAACCGGCGGCTTTCCCCACGGCGCGCAGCAGGCCGGAAACCGCCGGAACGCCCAGCACGTCCCCAACGGCAGCGCAAAAGGAAAGGCTAAGCATCCACAGCAGGCAACCTGCTACAGCCGGTAGGAAGACGAACAGGCCCGCGAGCAAGCCAAAGGCCCCCACGCCGGAACGCAGCAGCTTGACGCTGCTCTGCACCGCGCCGACGGCGTCTCCCAAGGCGCTGCCCACCACCGGCACCACGCTTCCGACCACGAATTTGACGGTCTTCGCTCCCGCGCCGTCTGCGGCGGAGGAAAGTGCGGTCTGCATGGCGAGCACGCCGGTGAACACCGTCATCCCGAGGCTGAGCAGCCATTTTGCAGCCTTAGCCATCCAATCGCAGAGTCCGGTGAGTTCAAGCCCCGGCGAAACGGCGGAGACCAGCGAAAAGGCGAGGAAGATGCGCAGCAGCGGGATCAGCGCGCCAGACGCCAGCACGGACACCGCGTTCCCCGCCGCGACCATCCAAAGGTTATATGCCCCCGCCGAAGCGATTTGTCCGCCCGCTGCCAGAATGCCTGCCAAAACAGGGGTGCACGCGAGCAAAAAACGGGACGCGGCCTGAATAACGGACGCCGCGAAGTCGATGCACGAGAGGACCGGAGGGACGACGGAGCCGCACACTGCCAGGGTCCCGGCAAGACCTGCCATCCGACCGAGCGGCCGTTCTCCAAATGAGAGCCGCAGGCCGCCGAGCAGCGCGCAGAGCAGCAAGGCGGAAATGACCGCAGCAGCAGCTTTCAAAGGGCCGTCTGCCTGGTCCCCTGCGGCAGAAGCCAGCGCCTCCCAAACACGCTGCGCTGAAACGTTTTGAATGCTTTCCCAATCCAGAGGGGAAATGCCCAATTCTTCCAAAAGCGCCTGCGTTTCCGGCGGCAGTTCGCCGGCCAGTTCCCCCGCCCCGCTCTCCTCTGCCTGTTCCCGGTACAGATCCTCCTGCGCCGTGCTGGCGGACGCGGAAGGCGCAAACCAAAACGCGAGCAACGCCAGCACCAGGACGCAGAATACCTTCTTTTTCATGTTGATCCTCCTATCAACCGGAGGGCTGTTTCCGCAACCGATTCCAACAACGGCAGCGCCAGGACGGCAACTGCGGCTTTCCCTGCCAGCTCCACCTTGGAAGCCATCGCCCCCTCCCCGGCGTCGCGGCAGGCGTCGGCGGAAAACTGCGCTAAAAAGCAGATCCCCAGCGATTTCAACAGCGTTCCGCCCGCCTGGCTGTCCAGGCCGGAAGCAGAGAGCAGCGCCTGGATGCGTACCGCAACCGGGGAAATGGCCCGCAGGATTTGCAAAAGGAGGAAGATCCCTGCAGCCAGCGTGACGGCCATGGCGTATTCCTGATGATATCTCCGGAGCATCGCGGCGACCGCCGCCACCAGCACCGCCGCCCCGGCAACTGCCACCGCATCCATCACAGGCCGAAGATCGTCTCGATTGCCTGGAACAGCGCGTCGATTTCACGGATAATCATCATCAAAACGACAATTAAACCGGCCAGCGTAGTCATCATCGCCTGTTCCTCCCTTCCAGAGCGGATGAGCAGCTGGTTGAGCACCGCCACAATAATCCCAATGGCCGCTATGCGGAAAATCAACTCGACATCCATGCGCGTTCTCTCCCCGTTCTTTTCTTGCGGCGTTTTCCGCCACCGTTACCACAGCAGCAGGGCCGCCGCCAGGCCGGCAGCCACGCCTAGCGAAAGGCAGAGCTTTGCCTTTGCCTCGCGTTCGCGCTCCGCCTGTTCCAGGCGGGCTTCCGCCAGGCCGCGGTACAAGCCGCAGTGCGCCATCTGTCCCTGCCGGTCCGTCGTACCAAAGCCGGCGCCGAACCCGCGCAGCAGCGCGACGTCCCCCGCGTGAAGCCCGCCCTGTTCTTCCTCCAAGCTTTTGTCCCACGCGGAGGGGAACGCGTCCCCCTCACGGCAAAGCGCCGCGCACCGCCGCAAAAATCGGAGCCCCTGGCTGTGGCGCGCGACGATCTGGTCAACCGGCGCCGCCGAATACCGGATTTCCGTTTCCGCCTCTGTCAAAAAGCAAAGGAATTTTTCCAGGCGCTCAACCCGGACCCGCAGTTTATGCGATTCCGCAACCCCCGCCAGCACACAGGCTGCGCACACCGCTAGAATGCCGAGCAATTTCATCCAGTAAATCACCTGCCCTTTCCAGCCGCTCCAGGCGGCAGGGCGTTTCCCGTCCCCCGAGCAGCGCCACCCAGCCAAACGCGCCGGTCTGCAAAAGCTCCCGCGCTTGCCTGCGGCTCATCAGGGATCCTGCTCCCGAGGCATGAATGCTGGCGATGGCCGCTGCACCTGCGTGCAGTCCCGCCTGCACGGCCGCGCAGTCCCCTTCCCCGCCAATCTCGTCACAAACGATATAATCCGGTGAAAGCGCGCGCACTGCCTGTAAGATCCCTTCCCCCTTCGGGTAACCGTCCAACACGTCGCAAAATCCGACATCGTTCTGCGGCGTCCCCAGGCAGCAGGCGGCCAATTCCCCGCGTTCATCGACGAGCGCGACCCGGCGGCAGCCGTATTCCGGCAAAGAGAGCTGGCGCGCGAGGTCGCGCAGCAGCGTGGTTTTTCCGCTGGACGGCGGGCCTGCCAGCAGCAGGCCCTCCTGGATCCCGGCGCCTAAGCGGGCCAGCAGCCCGGACGCGCAGCCCTTGACTTCCCGCGCGATGCGGAGGTTCAGGGAAGAGACTTCCCTCAGGGTTTCGATCCTTCCGTTTTCCAGTACCGCCGTGCCGCAGATTCCCGCCCGGTGCCCGCCGCGCAGCGTGAGGTATCCGTTGCGGATCTCGTTTTGATGGCTGTAGACGGAATCCCCGCAGATGCGGCGGAAGCATTCCTCCACTTCCCGCCGCTCAAGGCAGAGGGAACCGGGCCCAGGCCGCGCCTCTAATGCGCCGTCTTCCCTCAGGAACTGCGTACCCGCCCCTCCGCAAAGCAGCACTGGCCGCCCTGCGCGCACGCGGATCTCCTGCACCTGGCTTTGCGCTCGTTCCGGGACGCGCGCTAGGCTTTGTCCCAGCTTGCCGCCTACCGCAGCCGCCACTTCCCCAAACGCTTCTCGTTTCATGCAACTTCCTCCGTTTCCGTTTCTACCCCATAAATATGGACAGCCCGCCCCGCTTAGAACCGCCGCTCGGTGACGTCCTTTTTTTGACGCAAAAAAGCCGCCCGCCCGGATTATTCCGGAACGGACGGCATAGAAGATCTTTTGTTTTTTACTGCCCCGCATGAGGGTCTGGACCGATGCTC
Organism: uncultured Clostridia bacterium; assembly: GCA_944380775.1. GTDB lineage: Bacteria > Bacillota > Clostridia > Oscillospirales > Acutalibacteraceae > CALWKP01. Next base: position 38,044 of record CALWIP010000017.1, read on the forward strand.
ATCAGGATGACAATTTGAGAACCATAAGGGAGTGTATCCCCGCTTTCCGCGTTGCGGTAGCCGACCATCCGGCCGGATTCGATTAGCGGGTCATACACATCCTCCTTCACCGGGAGGAAACCTTCGGCTGTCACGCGTTCCGACGCCTGTGCCAGCGTCAGGTTCGTGATGTCCGGCAGCTCACGCGAGGAGGCGCCCAAACTCACCACGATGGTGATCGTCCCGCCGGGCGCGATTTTGCTGCCCGCCTGCGGCGATTGGCTAATAATCTGCCCTTCTGGGACCGTGTCGTCGAATTGCTTTTCTGAGAGAAGAATCTCATAGGCCAAATTGGCCGAGGAAGCGCTCTCCAGCAGGCTCTCGTATTCGCTGCCTACCAAATTCGGCACGTCGATCATCGCGACGCCCGCCGCGCTCTCCGACGGCGCGCTGCTCTCCGGCAGCGGAGCGCCCTCCGGCACAATGGCCTGCACGGTGGAAGAAGCGGGATCTTGCGTCTGCACGCCGGAGGACATCCAGGTGAACCCAATAAAACTGAACACGGCGAGCGCAATGACGCAGGATCCGAGCAGCCACACCACGCCCGGTACGCCGCGGCGTTGGCGTTCTTTGCGCGGCGGAGGCGCCGGAATCTCGCGGATTGGCTGGGAGGCTTCAATCTTAGCCGTCACCGTCGGCGCTGCAGAAAGCTCGTCCCTCAGCTGCTCAAAGGTCTGCGTGCGGCGCTCCGGCTGCACCTGCAAAGCATTTGCCAACGCCGTCGCAACATGCGGCGGCAGCGTGCGCAGGATGCTCGTTGGAATCATCAGGCGGGAATCGCTGCGGCGCTTGAGCGCGCTCTGCGGCAGAGAGCCCGTCAGGGCAAAAAACAGCGTCGCCGCAAAGCCGTACACGTCCGTCGGTTCGCCTACCGGCGCGTCCATTGTGTACTGCTCCAGCGCAGCGCAGCCTGCTACAAGGTCCGGCTGGAGGTCCGTGTCCATGCGGCGGACCGCAGAAATGCCAAAGCCCTCCAGTTTCATTTTCCCGTCCTTGCGGATGACCAGCGTATCCGGCGAGATGCCGAAGTGCCGCACGCCGTTCGCAGACATTTGGCTGAGCGCATTGAGCTCCGGCATAAATAGTTGCCGCGCGAGGTTCCAGTCCAAGGAACCGCCGCTGCGCTCGACAAAATACCGCAGCGTGATGCTCTCGTCTTTTTCGGCAACGGCATAGGCCGTGCCGTTTTCTTCAAAAATATCGTAGATCTGCTCGATGGCGGAAAGATCCCGCAAATGCGCGACCGCCCGCGCATTGCTTAAGAACGATGTGAGATATTCGTCAAAGACGGTCTCGCTGCCGCCGATGACCTGCACGCTCTTTCCGTCCTGTTCGGCGCGGCCGCACAGCGTCTGCGGGAAAAATTCCCGCAGGGAGATCTTCTCCCGCTGGACCGTGTCATAGCCCACATAAGCGATGCCTTCCCCGTTGCAGGACCTGGCGCGCCCCACCAGATAGCGCCCCTGTAGCACGGTGCGGTACGGCAGGGCTTGGCGCATCTGCGGCTCGCTCGGGTGAAAGCCGCAGTGCGGGCAGGCGCCCTCTTCCGGCGTTTCCTCCATGCAGTTCATGCAAAGGCGTTCTCTCTCAGCCATTGCTTTCCCCCTTTTTTCCGTCCGGCCCTCCCGGGACCGGAAAAAGGGAACCCGGCCTCCCTGCTTGGTCGTCCGGTTTCCCCGCGTGGGCGTGCGCCCATCTTATTCTTCGTCGGCGTTTTCCCAGTTATGCCAGACGTTTTGGACGTCGTCGTTGTCCTCGAGCGCGTCGAGCAGCTTCTGCATTTTCACCGCGGCGTCCGGGTCTGTAATGGCCGTGTAGGTGCTCGGGACCATTTCTACCTCGGCGGAGACGAATTCATAGCCCTTCTTTTCCAGATCATCACACACTGCGCTGAAATCATCCGGCTCGGTGTACACCTCAAAAACGTCCTCGTCCGCCTGGAAATCTGCCGCGCCGGCCTCGAGGCAGTCCTCCATTACCTGGTCCTCTTCGCGGCCCTCGCGCTCAATGACGATGACGCCCTTCTCTGAAAACAGGAAGGAGACACAGCCGCTTGTGCCGAGGTTCCCGCCGAATTTATCAAAATAATGGCGCACGTCGCCCGCGGTGCGGTTGCGGTTGTCCGTCAACGTCTCCACAATCACGGCGATGCCGCAGGGGCCGTAGCCTTCATAGACGATGCTTTCGTATTTTTCCGCGTCGCCGTCGCCCGCCGCGCGCTTGATGATGCGCTCGATGTTGTCGTTCGGCACGTTATTGGCCTTTGCCTTGGCGATGCAGTCCTTGAGTTTCGAGTTGGACGCCGGGTCCGGGCCGCCGCCCTCTTTGACGGCTACGGCCAGTTCGCGGCCGATCTTCGTAAAGATCTTCGCTTTGGCGCTGTCGGTCTTTTCTTTCTTCCGCTTGATATTATTCCATTTCGAATGGCCTGACATGGTATTGGTAGCCTCCATCTAAAAAAATTCCGTATTTTTTATTTTACCATATTTTTCGCGCAATAGCAAGCGCAGACTTTTCCGCCCGGCAAAGCGCTTCTTTTTCCCGTTCCGGCGAGGCGCCGGAGCCGTCTGTGCCGGTCCAAGCCACGGTTTCCGCAAGCGTAGTGTTCATCACGCTGAACGCCATGCGCAGCTGGCGTGCCATCAGCGCGGGGCCGTCCGGGTCCTCGGTGCCGGAGACCGTCAAAAGCACGGCTTCGCGGTGCGTTTCCACCGGCGGGCGCAGCCCCAGCGAAAACCGCGCCTCATAATACCGCTGGAAGCGGTCGAGCACCGCCTTCATCGGCGCGGGGAAAGAAAGGTTGTAAACCGGCGAAGCGACCACCAGCAGCTGTGAGGCGCGTAAAAGCCGGTCAAAGCGGTCTAGGTCGGGAAACGCGCACCCTTCCCGTGTTTTGCACACGCCGCAGGCCGTGCAGGGCCGAAAGCTTGCGCGGTACACATCGATGCGTTCCGCCGCGCGCGGCAGCTGCGATAAAAAAGCGTCCAAGAGCCGCGCAGTCCTCCCGCCCGCCACGGGCGAAGCCAGCAGCGCCAGTACGCGCGCTGTTTCTTTCTCCATAGTTTCTCCCCCCTTTCTTGTTATCGTACCCTCTTCCCCCTTGTTTGTCAACTGGGGAGGACTTTTGCAAAAAGTCTGATTTTTCCCAGACTTTTTCTTGATTTTTATGGAACTCTTCTCTATAATAGGGTCACGGACCGGGCAGCAGCTGCTCCCATAGGCATTTTTTGCAGGGATTTGCCCGAATTTTGATTCTGGAAAAGGAAGGAGCATGCTATGGCAAGCTATGTCATCGGCCTGGACAACGGCGGTACTACGACCAAGGCCGCTGTTTTTGACTTACAGGGGCGGCAGATGGGCGCCGCCGGGATGAAAACGCAGGCCATCACGCCCAAGCCCGGCTACACGGAGCGCGACATGGAGGAGCTTTGGCAGGCAAACTGCTCCTGTGTCCGGCGCGCGGTGGAGCATGCGGGCATCAACGGCCGCGATGTCGCCGGGCTTGCCGCCTGCGGGCATGGGAAGGGCCTTTACGCCTGGGGCAAGGACGGGAAACCCGCCTGCAACGGCATCATTTCCACAGATGGGCGCGCCTGGAAATACCCCAAAAAATGGGTCGAATCCGGCATCCACCGGCAGCTTCACCCCCAGCTGTGTCAGGAATTCATGGCCTGCCAGCAGGCCGCTCTTCTCGCCTGGATGAAGGACCACCGCCGCACGGTGTACGACAAGATTCAATATGCCTTTTCCGTCAAGGATTACATCCGTTTCCGCCTGACTGGCGAAGCGTACAGCGAAGCGACGGACATTTCTGGTTCCGGCCTGATGGACGTCAAAAACGCGCGTTTTGACCGCGGTTTGCTGGAGGCGCTCGGCATCGGCGAAGTATTTGAGATGCTGCCGCCGCTGCGCTATTCTTCCGAGGTGTGCGGCCATTTGACGCCGGAAGCCGCAGCGCAGACCGGCCTGCCCGCCGGTCTGCCCATCGCGGGCGGGATGTTTGATGTGGACGCCTGCGGTATTGCGCTGGGCCTGACCTCCCCTGAGGAGCTTTGCACCATCGCGGGGACCTGGAGCATCAACGAATACATTTCCCCTACTCCTGTCATGGACGGCAGCATTGCGATGAATTCTCTTTTCGCCATCCCAGGCTATTATTTGGTTGAAGAGAGCAGCGCGACTTCCTCCGGCAATTTGGAATGGTTCCTCAGCACCTGCATGAAAGGGCCTGTTCCTGCGGGGAAAACCATCTACGACGTGGCGAATGAAAAGGTCGCCGCTATCCGGCCTGAGGACTGCAACGTCTATTTCCTCCCATTTTTATATGGGTCCAACGCACACCCGCTCGGCAAAGGCGCGTTCGCCGGCCTGACCACCTACCACAACGAGGGACACTTGTTGCGCGCCGTGTACGAGGGCGTCGCATTCTCTCATAAAACGCACATTGAACGGCTCCTCTCCTCCCGCAAGCCGCCGGAAGCGATCCGCATGGCAGGCGGCGCGGTCAATTCCCCTGTGTGGGTGCAGCTGTTTGCGGATGTGCTTGGCTTCCCGATTGAGACCGTCGACGTCAAGGAGCTCGGCGCGCTCGGTTGTGGGATGGCCGCCGCCGTCGCCGCAGGCGTCTACCGCGATTACCGGGAAGCAGCCGCCCATATGGTCCACCTCTCCGGACGGGTGACGCCCCGGCCGGAGGCATGCAGGATTTACCAAAAGAAATATGAGACATACCGTGCCGTGAGCCGTGCGCTCGACACGGTTTGGGACCTATTTGAGGTCTGAACCCTGGAATCCCAGCGCATTCCCTGTGAGATCCCGATATTTTCTTTTACGAAAGGAAGGATAAACCATGCCCATCATCGGAAGCTATCCCAAAACCATGAAAGCGCTCGTCGCCTACGGCAAGGACGATTACCGGTTTGAACCGGCTTATCCCACGCCGGAATGCGGACCGTCCGACATCATCATCCGAACGGAAGCCTGCGGCATCTGCGCAGGAGACCTCAAATGCAGCCATGGCGCGGCGATGTTTTGGGGTGATGGCGCCCAGCCCGCCTGGGTTAAACCGCCGTTCATCCCGGGGCATGAATTTTTTGGCAGGATTGTCGCGATGGGCGAAGAAGTGGAAGGATACCGGCTTGGGGACCGTATTATTGCAGACCAGATTGTCCCGTGCGGGAAATGCCGCTTCTGCCGCGACGGCCACTACTGGATGTGCCAGCCGCACGACATGCTCGGCTTTCAATCTTACAACAACGGCGGTATGGCGGAATATGTCCGCTACCCTAAGAATTGCGTCATCAGCCGTGTGCCGGAGGAAATGACCGTGGAACAGGCGCTTTTGGTAGAGCCCTACGGCTGCTCGAAGCACGCCGTAGACCGCGGCAGCATTACGAACGAAGATGTTGTCGTCATCTCCGGCGCAGGGACGCTCGGACTCGGCATGGTCACCTACGCGCGCCGCAAAAACCCCAAACTCCTCATCGCGTTAGACCTTCAGGAAAACCGCCTGCAAAAAGCGAAGGAATTCGGCGCGGATTTGGTCTTCAACCCGTCGCAGTGCGATGTAGACCGGGAGATCAAAGCGCTCACCGACGGCTATGGCTGCGACGTCTATATCGAGGCGACCGGCCATCCGTCCAGCGTGGCGCAGGGACTGACGGTAATCCGCAAGCTGGGCCGTTTTGTGGAATTCAGCGTATTCGGTCAGGAAACAACGGTGGATTGGTCCATCATCGGGGACCGCAAGGAACTCGATATTCTCGGCGCGCACCTGAGCCCCTATGCGTACCCGTTTGTGATAGAAAATATGCAAAACGGGAACCTCAAAACGGACGGCGTCGTCACCAGCATGTTCCCGCTGGAGGATTGGCAGGCGGCGTTTGACCGCGCCTCTGGAAAATACGGCGACCTCAAGGTCGCATTCCGGCTGTGAGCGCAGGATTGCTCCAAAGCATGAACCATCTCAAACGCACGGAGCGCCGGGGCCCTAAGACCCCGGCGCTCTTGCCGGTCTTTTAGGAAAGAAGAACGGTTTGCACCCCATCTTCCGTTTGCAGCAGCAGTCCGTATGCGAGGTTCTGGAATTGCACCGCGCAGAGCGCACGGTCCCGGTACGGCGCCAGTTGCCGCGGCAGGTCAAAACCGTCCGTGTACGAGGAAACAACCCATTTCCCTTCCTGCTGCGTGACGGCCGCCGTCCCGCAGGTTTCCCCGCCGCTTACTACCGGGAGCAGGTAAAGGCCGCTCCACCAGCAGTCCGTGCCAGTTTCCCCTGGCAGCGCGTCCAAGACATACAACGGCAGGACCAGTGAAAAATCGAACGACGCTTCCGGCCTTTCAGACCAACTTGCCGCTTCGCCAGGATCAAGCGCCGCTTGGATTTCCCGTACGGTTTTTTCATCCGCCAACAGGGAGATCTGCTCTTCCGTCGAAGCGCCCCCTTCTGCCAGAGCGCCCCCTTCATCCACCGCTCCTTCCGCCACGCCCGCCGCCTCCGCGCTTTGCACGGCGCCGCTTTCCGGTTCGGCGGTTTCAGCGGTGGTCCCGCCGCCGGTCTGCCAAAGCGGCGGCACGGTCAGGGATGCTGCCGCGACTAAAACGGCGCAGGCTGCCGCGGCGCACCAGCGCACCCAGGGCCGCGCCCGCTTTTGCGGTTCCCATGCCTCTACGACATACTGTTCGTCGACCTCGCTGAGCAGGCGGCAAAATTCCTCTCCGGTCACAGGCAAAATCCCCCTTTCTCCAATTCCATCCGCAACTTGGCGCGCAGACGGCTCAGGATGACGGAAACATGGTTTTCTGTTTTCCCAACCCGGGAGGCAATCTCCGGAATCTTTTCCCAATACCAATAGCGCAAAAGGAAGATCCGCCGTTTTTCCACGGGGAGTTCCGCTAAAAACGCGTTGATAGCAGCGGCCAGTTCTTCCCGGTCGAGCGCTTGCTCGGCGCGTTCTACCCCGGAAACGACCTCTTCCAGCTCCTCCCAAACCAGCGGGATTTCGCCGTTTCCGCGCTTTTCCGCACCCCGTTTTTTCTTCCGGTTGAGGGAAAGGTTTCGTGTAATCTTCCCCAAAAAAGCAGAGAGAATCGCCGGCCAGTGCGGAGGCATTGCGTTCCAGGCGCGTTGGTAGGTGTCGTTGACGCACTCTTCCGCGTCCTCGTGGTTTCCCAGGATATTGTTTGCGATTGCCGCGCAATATCCGCCGTATTTTTCCGCGGTGGCGGAAATTGCGCGCTCGTCGCGGTCCCAGTAAAGCCGGATGATGCGTTCATCTTCCATCCAAATCCCCCCCTCGCTTATCATGACCGGTTCTACACCGGAATCTTACCATGCGTTGGTTTTTCGGGCAAGACAAAAGCCGTACCCTTTCGAGTACGGCTTTTTGTGGAGCTGGAGATCGGACTTGAACCGACGACCTGCTGATTACGAATCAGCTGCTCTACCGACTGAGCCACTCCAGCGTGCTGCCTTGAATCAGCTTTATTATTATACTGGATTCCTCCCTCCACGTCAAGACCTTTTTCAAAAAAATTGCGCAGTTCGGAATGTGAAGCTTTTTCACAAAAAAGTGATAACGCCTACCTGCCTCCGTATAATAGAAAAAAGAGAAGTATACACTTTCAAAGGGGAGAAGGAGGGGCAGCATGCCGGCGAAAAAAAAAGACGCAGTCCAAGCGGCGTATGGTGGCGCGCCAGAGCGCGGCAGGAAACTGGAAACGTTTGTCGGCGCTTCTCTTTCCCCTGTTGTATTAGGACGCCGTCTGCGGCAGCTGCGCGAGAGCTTCGGTTACACGCAGCAACAGCTCGCCAACGTGCTGAACATCGACCGTTCCACTTATTCGTATTATGAATCCGGTAAGACTTCGCCGGATGTGACGGCGCTGCTCACGCTCGCCAACGTGTTTTCCCTGCCGATTGAAGCGCTCCTGGGAAAAGAAAGGGTCTCGTTTGCCCATGATTCCGGCGTACGCCCCCAGCCGGAAACCACTCTGCCAAGTTCGCTTTGTGTTTATGAGCTCAAGAGGGACGAGCGCCAGCTGATTGCCTATTTTCGCTCGCTACAGCCGGAAAAGCAGAAGGAATTGCTTGAACAGGCCAAAGAGGAAGCGGCCGCCAACAAGCGTCCCTCCGGACCTAAAACCGTCAAACTCCCATAAAGCAGCACCGTACGGCGACCCGTGGTGCTGCTTTTTTAAATTTTTATTTTTCTCCCGCTCTCGCGGGACAGGACGCGCCTTGCTGTGCTATGATAAGAGTGTGAGCGCGGGCTGCCTCGCGCCTATTTTGCACAAGGAGGGCTTTCGATTGGAATATAACGCATTTGACGCGGGCGTCCACCCAGGCGGCCTGCGCAACAAGGACGAGATCCGCATCCTTTTGTGCTACATGCTTTGCAGCGTAGGGGCGCTTTCCAAGGACGCAATCCTCAGCATTATCCAGGAAAATGGGTTTGCCAACTATTTTGAAGTGACAGACGCCCTCGCAGAGCTGGAGGAACGCGGCACGTTGCTGCGCACAGAGGATGGACTCTACGCGCCGGGCGACACGGCGCGCCTGGTGGCCAAACAGCTGGACACGGCGCTGCCTTCTTCAGTGCGCCGCCGCGCGCGGCAGGCCGCCGTACAGTTCCTGACGCGCACGCGCCTGGAACAGGAGAACCTGGTGGAGATCCGCCCCACGGAATGGGGGTATGAAGTGGAATGCCACATTTCCGGCGGTGCAATGGAACTGATGTCCCTGCGGCTCTATGTCCCGGACCGGACACAGGCCGAACAGGTGAAACAGAATTTCCATCGCCAGCCGGATGTGGTCTACCGCGCCATGCTTGCGATGCTGACTGGGCAGGACAAGCCCACGCTGGAAGAATTGCTCCGGGAGTGGGGCGCGCCGGACAGCCCTGCCCTGTGACAGCCACCGCGTTTGCAGCGGCTACAGCTCCAGCCCGCAGAGCGCGCGTTTTGCTGCGGCGATATACGCGCCGTCCGCGCGGTAAAACGACCATTCTCTCCATTCCGGCATTCCCAGCGCCCCCGCTTTTCCCCGGTACCGCAGGGGGACGCCGGTTTTTTTCAGCGCAGTGAGCTGAAACGATCCCGTTCCCGCTACCTGCGCGGCCACTCGGAGCTGGCGGGGCGCGCAATCCCCGGCGGCGATGATCTCGAGTTCCGGTTCCTGCAACACAAGCTGCGCGAGCAGCTGCCGCCCCTCGAAGCAGTTTTTCTCCTGCCCGGAGGTCGTCAGGCCGTGCATGCCCAGCATTTTTACCTGGCGGGCGGTCTCCTGTGGTTTGCGGCAAAAATCGAACGCGCGGTTCAAAACGGTACGCGCGCCGTTGAGGCAGAGCATCATCTCATCCATCCGAGGTACGTCGAGAGATCCTTCGGCGTTCAAAATTCCGAAGGAGAAGAAGGAAGCGCCCGCGTCACGGAATAGGGCTGCCTCCTGTTTCATGATGTGGAATTCCTCCTGCGTGTAGCAGAAATCACCGGTCCGCGGGCGGATGAGCGCGCCGGTTGGAACGCCGGCCCGCTGCCACACCGCGCGGAACAGCTGGATGCCGGGCGTCACGCCGCCAAGCGGCAGCGCCGCGCAGACCAGCAGGCGGTCCGCGCCGTTTTGCACCGCGTGCACGGCGGACTCCACGCTGTCCACACAGACCTCGAGGCAGACGCCGGTCATGTTCCCACCTCCCCAGCGCGCAGCCAGGCGAGCAACGGCTCCAGTGCGGCGCGGTCTGTCCAGTCGCAGCGCTTGCCGGCCGCGCCCACCAGCGCAGCCTCCCACGGCGCAAATTCTTTTGGGTCTTTCCCCTGCAAAGAACGGATTAGCGCACGGCACAGTGTCCGGTCCACGAGGGACATCGCGCTTTCGTCCCATGCGCCGCGGGCATAAAAGCAAGCGGCTTGTTCCAGCGCGCCCCGGCGCACCCGCTGCTTTATTTCAGCAAAAAGGGCTTCGTCGTAGGGCGATGCGCCGACGCAGAGAACCGCGGTGCGTTTGCCTTGGAGATTCATCTTCTGCCAGTGGGAGACGCCAGGCAAGCCCCCGGCGTAAATGCCGCCGCAGAACACCACCGTTTGATATGGCTGTTCTTCTCCGCGTTTATATTTTTTCACGTCCCCGCATGTGAAACCGGCCGCTTCTGCCAGCCAATGTGCATAACGTTTTGTTGCCCCATATTTCGACCGGTACCACACGACTCCCTTTTCCATATCCACTCTCCTTTTTCGATCCTCGCCTTACGGCGCGCTGCCGCACTGCGGTCTTTCTGCGTCTATTATAGCATGTTTCGGGTTGATTTTACAGAATTTGTCAAAATTTAACAAATGGAGTGCGTGCAAAAATCCCCCGGGGTTCCGGGGGATTCTTCGCATTTTCCCTGTTATGCCAGCAGGAGATTCAAAAACAGCAGCAGAGTGACGCCAGGGACGCCTGCCGCCGCCGAAACGCCGATGGCCAACGGGCTCAACGGCACGCGCACGCCCGTGAACGACGAAGCCAGGTTGACCGCTGCCAACACGGCGACGCCCAGCAGCATGCCGCCGAGGGCGCGCCGCACAGGGTGCTTTGCCCGCGAGATGGCCTGCACCGCCACCAGTGCTGCAAAAACGCCGCACGCCGCCGCGACCGTCCCAATTTGCACACACAATTCCCCTTTCCAAATTCCGGTTTTATTTGAAAGGGCCTGCTGTGAGGCCGCGCCGCCGCGCCGCAAGCAAAAGGTGCCGGTAGCGCGCTTGCAGCTCTTCCCGCTGGTAGATGCACGCGTCGATCAGCTCCCCGCGGCATTCCATTTCGAACCATCTGCCGTTGCATGCCAGCTGCCGTTTGACTTCCTCCAGCTCTTCCAGCAGCGCGCGGCCGCTTTCCTTCTCTTGTTCCTCCCGGGCGGTCTCCCGCCCTGCGCGGGTCATCCACTTCAGCACATGTTCCATAGCAGCTCCGCCTTTCTGTCATAGCTTATGCTGCTAGGTTGGGCAATTATGCCGGATTTTATTCCAATTTATTCCGCCGGCGCCGCGGGTTCCTCTTCCGCCGGGACAAAATCGATCCGCCCAGTGGCGATGTCGGCGGCCGCAACCCGGATGCGGAGCGCGTCGCCAATGGTCAAACGGCGGCCGGAAACCGCGTCGACCTGCGCAATTTCCCCGTCAAAATGGAAATCCGCGCCGGAAAAGCTCTCTACCGGGACAAACCCTTCCGCGCTGCTTTCTAATTCCACGAATACGCCGCGCGCCGTCACGCCGCAAACCGTCCCGTCAAAGCACTCGCCAATGTGACGGGAGAGGAATTCCGCCGTGTAACAATCTTCCGCGCTGCGCTCTGCCGTCATGGCGCGCACCTCGCAACGGGAGGATTCCGCCGCTGCCTGCGCGGCAAACGCCTCATAGCGCCGCACGAGTTCCTCCGGGCTCATGCCCGAAACGAAACCGGAGAGGATGCGGTGCACCGCCGTGTCGGGATACCGGCGGATTGGCGAGGTGAAATGGCAATAATCCGCCAGCGCCAAGCCGAAATGGCCTTGTGGTTCGGGGGAATAACGCGCTTTTTCCATTGTGCGCAGCACCTGCATCGACACCAGCTTGCGCACCGGAAGACCCTCGGTCTGCCGGAGCAGCGCCGAAAAATCTGCCGGCTGCGGCTCGCCGGTGTGCAGGCCCCGTGCGTCCAGGCCGAAAAGGCCGGCTAGGCGGGCCAAGTTGCGCACGCGCTCCGGGTCTGGCTTTTGGTGGACCCGGTAGACAAACGGGAGCCCCTTTTCCCTCGCCAATTTTGCCGCGGCGCAGTTTGCCGTCACCATCAACTCTTCAATCATCTGTTCCGCTTCGCCCTGGACGCGCGGCTGCATGCCGACGCAGACGCCCTTTTCATCCAACGTGAACTGCGGCTCGCTACTCTCCAAATCCATCACGCCGCGGGCGCGGGCGCGCTGCCGCAGCACCTGGGCCAACTCGCGCGCCACGTTTAGACTGCGGATGACCGGCGCATATTTTTTTCGTAATTCCTTCCCTGCTTTTCCGGAGAAGATCTCATTGACTTCCTGGTAGACGCCGCGTACCTTTGATCGGATCAGCGTTTTGCGGAATTGCCACGAGAGCAGCTCTCCGTTGCGGTCCAATTCCATCAATGCAGAAAACGCCAATTTATCCTCACCCGCGTTGAGCGAGCACACACCGTTAGAAAGCTCCTTCGGCAGCATGGGCACCACACGGTCCGCAAAATAGACGGAAGTTCCTCGAAGGCGCGCTTCTTCGTCCACCGCGCCGCCTTCTTTAACATAATACGAGACGTCGGCAATGTGTACGCCGAGCCGGTATCCCTTTCGCGTGCGGCTCACAGAGATTGCGTCGTCGAGATCCTTGGCGTCGGCCCCGTCAATGGTAAAGATGGTGGTCTTCCGCAAGTCCAGCCGGCCGCTGCGGGAGGGCTTTTCCGGCGCCAGCGTGGCCGCGGCGCGCGCTTCGCGCAGCACCTTTTGCGGAAACACGTGCGGGACGCCGTTCTGGTCCAGAATGGCGTCTGCGCAAACACGGGCGCAGCCGGCGCTGCCGTAAGATTTTTTCACCTGCGCGCGCAGGATGCCGTCCGGCCCGCGTTCCAACGAAGCGAGGACCTTTGAGCCTTCTTTCAGGCGGGAACCGGCCTGCGCCGCAAGCGGGAGGTCATACCGGATGGCCGCGTCGGGCCGCAGCAGCCAATCCCCCTCCTGCCGTAGGACGGTACCGGTGGTTTGACGGGCGGCGGGTTCTAAAATCCGCGCAACCTCCGCGCTCAGCCCGCGTGCAGAGGTCCGCACGCGCCGCAGCAGTACGCGGTCGCCGGGCATGGCCTCCCCCACATGGCTGATATGGATATAGTAATCCTCGCCGCTCTCCGCATTGCGCGCAAAAGCAAACCCGCGGGAAAGCGAAAGCATCACCGCCTCCACCTCCGGCAGCACTTCCCGGGCAGCGGCGGATTCCCCCAGCCGCACAGTGCGGCCGTCCGCCACGACGCGCCCATCCTGCCGCAGCGCCGCCAGCGCTTGGTGGTACGCGCCCCGGCTTGCCGCTCCAGACTTCCGGAAAAGCTCCCGCGACGGCACCGCTTTGCCTGCTTTTTCCAGCACTTTTAGAATCCTGTCCTGTAATTTTACGCTCATAGTCCCTCCTGTTTTCCGGCCGTTTTCTGCCGGAAAGACAAAAAGCCCCGCTTTTCAGCAAAGCGGGGCTTCATACCATCACCAGGCTCAGGCTTGGCTGGTGAAAAACATTACGACATTGATCAGAATCACCAGAACGAAAAATCCAATCGCGATCACCTTCGTCCAGCGAGCTAAAAACGCATCAACCGAACGCGCTTTATTTCTGGAAAGAAAGGTGTCTGCGCCGCCGGTAATTGCGCCCAGGTTCTGCTGATGGCCCTCTTGCAGCAGCACGATAATGATAATCGCTACCGAAAACAGCAACAGGACGATCCCAAAAATCACTTGCAAGGCATTCATAGCCGCACCTCCAACGATATTGAGCCCACGGAAACACGACCCGAAAGCCCGCTTTGATCCCGGCAAAGCCAAAATCTTTTATCATTATAGCAGGTTTACCGGGCTTTTGCAAGCCTTTCCGCAGGAAAAATGGGAAAACCCGCGCGGATATCCGCGGGATTTTGGTACATACTATTCCCGGGCCAACGGAAGGAATCGTGCGTTTGCCATTCCGTTGGACCCGCCCAGCCGCCCCGCAGGGAATACGCCCCGCGGGGCGGCGTGGTCTTTAGAGTTTCATTTGCTCGCCGGAAATCTCCTGCGCGGTGGGCATCGCCCCCAGCGCGGGGATATTTTTCCGGTAGCGGTTTGGGTTTGGCAAGCTCCCCTCCTCATACGGCTGCGCGCCGAGCAGGCGCTGGCCGCGCTTGAGCGTCATCACCGCGACGCCCTGCGTGTTTTTGGCCGCCTTCGCCGGAATGGCCCCGGAGTGGACCAGCAGCATCCGTCCGGCGGAAGAAGTGAGCAGGAATTCCCCGTCTTCCGTAATCTGGCACGCGCCGCAGAGGGCCGCGCGGTCACTGTAGGCGTTGACAAGCTTGCGGCGGTTGGTTTTTGTCGCGTAGGATGAAAGCTCTACTTTCGCCACCTTGCCATTTTCAAAGAAGAACAGCATCCAGCCGTCGTAATCCTTGGTTGCGGCAAGGTACACAGCGTTCTCTCCCTCGTCCATACCCAGCTTAGCGGGAATGAATTCGCCGAGTACGCTGGCTTTGGTGTCTGCGAAATCGGCCGCTTTTGCCTTGTAGACCTTGCAACGGTCTGTAAAGAAAAGCAGGTCTGTCGCGTTGGTTGCGTCAATCTGCTGGGCGAGGGCGTCGCCCTCCTTCCATTTCTGCTCGCCGCTCATGCGCAGAGACTGCGGCGTGATCTTCTTAAAATACCCTTCCCGGCTGAAAAACAGGTGCACCGGATAATCCGGCAGCTCTTCTGTGTCCTCCTCTGGCAGGAGATCCTCCGCATAGAGCAGCATCGTGCGGCGCGGGCGTCCATAGCGCTCGGCCACATTCTGCAATTCGGAGACGATGATCTTCTGGATCTTCGCCTTGCTGTCCAAGATTGCGCGCAGGTTTTCAATCTCCCCGCGCAGCGCGCTGATCTCTTCGGTGCGCTTGAGGATATATTCCCGGTTGAGGTGCCGCAGCTTAATCTCCGCGACATATTCCGCCTGGGTTTCATCAATGCCAAAGCCAATCATGAGGTTTGGCACCACCTCAGATTCCTCCTCCGTGCCGCGCACGATGGCGACAGCTTTGTCGATGTCGAGCAAGATAGCCTGCAGGCCCTCGAGCAAGTGAAGCTTTTCCTCGCGGCGCGCGAGGTCGTAGCGCGTGCGCCGCCGTACGCAATCTGTGCGGAACGAGACCCATTCCAAAAGGAGGCCGCGCACGCTCATGACCCGCGGCACACCGTTGATCAGCACATTGAAATTGCAGGAGAACGTATCTTCCAGCGGCGTCATGCGGAACAATTTCTGCATAAGTTTTTCGGGGTCCGTTCCCCGTTTGAGGTCTATGGTAATCTTAAGGCCTGCAAGCCCCGTTTCGTCCCGGATGTCGGAAACCTCCCGCAGCTTGCCTTGCTTGACGAGGTCCACCACTTTTTCTACAATTGTTTCCACCGTGGCGGTCGGCGGGATTTGCGTAATGTCGATGCAATTGGCGGCTTTATCGTATTGGTAGCGCGAGCGCACACGGATCCCGCCGCGTCCGGTGCGGTATACCTGCTCGATCTGCCGGCGGTCATAGATCACCTGGCCGCCGCCGGGGAAATCCGGGGCCAGGAGCGTATCTTCCACCGGGTGCTCCGGGTCGCGGATCAGCGCGATGGTGGTTTGGCAGACTTCTGCGAGGTTGAACGGGCAGATGGAACTCGCCATGCCGACCGCGATGCCCGTATTGGCGTTGACCAAGACCGACGGAAACGTCGCAGGCAGCAGGAGCGGTTCCTTAATCGTATTGTCGTAGTTGTCGGTAAAGTCGACAGTGTCCTTGTCGATGTCGCGGAACAGCTCCTGGCAGATGGGGTCCAACCGCGCCTCGGTGTACCGGGAAGCCGCCCAGGCCATGTCGCGCGAATAAAACTTGCCAAAATTCCCCTTCGAATCCACATAGGGATGGAGCAGCGCTTCATAACCGCGGCTCAGGCGGACCATCGTGTCATAAATGGCGGCCTCGCCGTGCGGGTTGAGCTTCATCGTCTGCCCGACGATGTTGGCGCTTTTGGTTCGCGCCCCGCCCAACAGCCCCATTTTGTACATGGTGTAAAGCAACTTGCGGTGCGACGGCTTAAACCCGTCGATCTCCGGGATCGCGCGGGAGAGGATGACGCTCATCGCATAGGGCATATAATTTTCCAGCAGCGTGTCGGTAATGGGCTGCTCCAGGATTTCGCCTGCCCCCTCGATGACGCCGCGCATTTTCGGCTCGGCCGCAGTTTCATTTTTCTTCTTTCTCGGCATCCTGCACTCCCTTTCCGCCTCAGCTCACGTCGGCCGCGTCCAAATAGAGATGGCCGTTCTGGGCGATGTATTCCTTGCGGCCGTTCAGATTATCGCCTTGCAGCAGGTCGAACATGGCGAACGTCCGCTCGGCATCCTCCGGCATGACTTTGATGAGCCGCCGGGTCTCCGGATTCATGGTCGTCAGGTTCATCATATCCGGCTCGTTTTCGCCCAGCCCCTTCGAACGCTGGACCGTATATTTTTTTCCGCGCAGTTTTTGCAAAATTGCGTCCTTTTCCTTTTCCGTGTAGGCAAAATAGGTTTCGTCTTTGGTTGTAATCTCGAAAAGCGGGGATTCGGCAATATAGACCCGCCCCTGCTGGATCAGCGTGGGCGTGAGGCGGTACAGCATGGTGAGCAGCAGAACACGGATTTGGAAACCGTCCACGTCGGCGTCCGTGCAGAGGATGATCTTATTCCAGCGCAGGAGCGAGAGGTCAAAAGAAGAAAGATCCTTGTTGGCCTTGCTTTTGACCTCCACGCCGCAGCCCAGCACCTTGACCAGGTCTGTGATGACGTCGCTTTTGAAAATCTTGTCGTAATCTGCCTTCAGGCAGTTGAGGATCTTCCCGCGGATTGGCATGATGGCCTGAAAATCCGGGTTCCGCGCTTGTTTGCACGCGCCAAGCGCGGAATCGCCCTCCACAATATAGACCTCTCGCACCGCCGCGTCGCGGCTGCGGCAGTCTACAAACTTGGCTACGCGGCTTGTCACATCCATATTAGAGGTGAGCTTTTTTTTCAGGTTCAGCCGGGTCTTTTCCGCATCCTCGCGGCTGCGCTTATTGATGAGCGCCTGCGCTGCAATCTTGTCGGCATCCAACGGGTTTTCGATGAAATAAATCTCGAGCTGATGGCGGAGCATTTCCGTCATCGCCTCCTGAATGCCTTTGTTGGTAATCGCTTTCTTGGTTTGGTTCTCGTAAGAGGTCTGGTTGGAAAACGAGGAAATGACGAGTACGAGGCAGTCCTCCACATCGGCGTAGGAGATGCGGCTCTCGTTTTTGTTATATTTGCCGGTCTGCTTAAGATACGCGTCAATCTGCGAGACAAACGCGCTGCGCACGGCTTTTTCCGGCGCGCCGCCGTGCTCGAGCCAGCTGGAATTGTGATAATATTCAATCTGGTGGATCTGGTTCGAAAAGGCGAACGCCACGTTGATTTTTGTTTTATATTCCGGCTTGTCCGCACGGTCCCGCGCCATTTTTTCCGCCTGCCAAAACTGCACGGGCGTGAGCGTCTCCTCCCCGGCAAGTTCCCTGACATAGTCGACGATGCCTTGCTCGTAGCAGAAATCTTGCGTTTCAAACGACGGGCCGTTCTGGCTTCTCAGGTGGAACATGACGCCCGCGTTAACGACGGCCTGGCGCTTGAGCGTATCGCAGTAATACTCCAGCGGCACGTCGATGTCGGTAAATACCGCGAGGTCCGGCTTCCAGCGGATGCGTGTCCCCGTATCCTTTTTTGCGTAGGGCTCCTTATGCAGGCCGCCCACGTTTTCGCCGTGCTCAAAATGCAACGTGTAGCGGAAGCCGCCGCTATGGATCTCCACATCCATATATTCTGAAGCATATTGCGTCGCGCAGAGGCCCAGGCCGTTTAGGCCAAGGGAATACTCATAGCTGCCGCCGTCTTCGTTGTTGTATTTTCCGCCCGCATACATCTCACAGAACACCAATTCCCAGTTGAAGCGCCCCTCCCTCTGGTTATAATCTACCGGGCAGCCGCGCCCGTGGTCGACGCATTCAATGGAGTGGTCCTCAAAGCGCGTGATGGTGATTTCCCGCCCGTAGCCGGCGCGCGCCTCGTCGATGGCATTGGACAAAATCTCAAAAATGGAATGCTCGCACCCCTCAATTCCATCGGAGCCGAAAATAACTGCCGGGCGCTTGCGCACCCGGTCCGCCCCCTTCAGCGCGGAGATGCTGTCGTTCCCATAGGTCCCTTTTTTTGGCATAGATTCCCTCCACCGCGGCCCTAGCCGGAATGCCGGGGCCGGATTTATGATAAAGGCCGCAAAAAGGGGAAATGCAGCGAAACATTTCCCCAAAAATTCTGCGTTTATTCTTGCGCTCCGGTTTCTTCACTGTCCACTGCGTCCGCGGCAGACGTTTCTGCCACCGCCGGCGCGGGCTTTTTCTCCATCATTTCGCGGAATTCGTCGCCCGACATTTTTTCATGCAGGTACAGGTAACGCGCCACTTCATGCAGCTTTTCCATGTGCTCCCGCAGGATGTTTTCGGTCTTCTGGTACGCGTTTGAAATGATCGTCTTGATCTCCGTGTCGATCGCAGAAGCCGTGGTCTCCGAATAATCGCGGATATGGCCCATATCGCGCCCGAGGAACGGCTCAGAATTATCCGTGCCGTACATAATCGGGCCGAGCGTATCGCTCATGCCGTACTTTGTAACCATCGCGCGGGCCATCTTAGTCGCGCGTTCAATATCGTTTGAAGCGCCGGTGGAAATATCGTCGAGCACGAGCGCTTCCGCCACGCGGCCGCCAAGCATGACCACAATATCTTCCAGCATTTCCTTGCGGCATTTATACGAGCGGTCCTCTGTGGGGATCGACATGGTGTAACCGCCCGCCATGCCGCGCGGGATGATCGAGATTTGGTGCACCGGGTCCTGCGTGGGGCAGTAGTAGGTTGCTACTGCGTGGCCGCCCTCGTGGTAGGCCGTGAGGGTCTTTTCCTTTTCCGTCATCACATGGCTCTTTTTCTCAGTGCCGACCACCACTTTAATGGTCGCTTCCTCAATCTCCTCCATCGTGATGGCCTTTTTATTTTTCCGCGCCGACAAAAGCGCCGCTTCGTTGAGCAGGTTTTCCAGGTCCGCGCCGGTAAAGCCGGCCGTGGACTGCGCGATGGTTTTGAGCTTAACATTCGGAGCCATCGGTTTGCCGCGCGCATGCACTTTGAGGATTTCCTCCCGGCCCTTGACGTCCGGGTAACCGACCATGACCTGACGGTCAAAGCGGCCGGGACGCATCAGCGCCGGATCCAAGATATCCGGGCGGTTCGTCGCGGCGATCATGATGACGCCTTCATTCGCCCCAAAGCCGTCCATCTCTACCAGCAGCTGGTTTAGCGTCTGCTCGCGTTCGTCGTGGCCGCCGCCTAAGCCTGCGCCGCGCTGGCGGCCCACCGCGTCGATCTCATCGATGAAGATGATGCACGGTGAGTTTTTCTTTGCCTGGTCAAACAGGTCGCGCACGCGGGAAGCGCCGACACCGACAAACATCTCGACAAAGTCAGAGCCGGAAATGGAGAAGAACGGGACGCCCGCCTCGCCGGCGACCGCGCGGGCCAGTAGGGTCTTGCCGGTGCCGGGAGGGCCGACGAGCAAAACGCCTTTCGGGATGCGCGCGCCGAGGTCGTTGTATTTCTTCGGGTTCTTCAGAAATTCGACGATTTCGCGCAGTTCTTCCTTTTCCTCGTCGGCGCCCGCCACATCGGCAAAGGTGGTCTTGCGTTTTTCGTCCGCCATCTGCTTGATTTTCGCCTTGCCGAAACTCATCTGCTTGGTCGGGTCGCCGCCCATGCTGGCGTTGAGGCGGCGCATCATGAACCACCAGAACACGCCCATTACGACGAGCAGCAGGATGGTCGGCAAGAAGCTCAGCAGCAGGGAGGTGTTGGCCGGCGGCTCATAGTCGCGGACCATCTCTTCCCCGGGGTGGCTCTCGTCATATTCGCGCACATAGGGGGCGATCTCATTGTACATCAGCGAGACGTCCGGCGTTGTGTAGCGGATGACCTGCTCCTGCCCGTTGTCCCCGGTGATGGTAATCTGCATATCGCCGCTGCCCAGGTTCATCACATAAGACGTCACCTTCTGGTCGCGGAAATAGCCGACAATCTCGGAGAATGTGTAGGTCTCCTGCGGGCGCATCATGCCCATCGACATGCTTGCCAAAATGATGACCAGCAGGATGGGAATGCCAAGGTAAAGCAATAAATTGCGCAGCGTTCTCTTATTATCCAACAGTTGTTTCACTCCTTCGCCATGCGTTCCCGCCGGCCGCCGGACAGGCCGCCCTGCGGGAGGGGAATCTCTCAGCCGCCGTAAACCTCCGGCTTTAAGATGCCGACAAACGGCAGATTACGGTATTTCTCGTCGTAATCCAGGCCGTAGCCGATGAGGAATTCATCCGGCACCGTCGCGCCTACATAATCCGCCTGCACCGGCACTTTGCGGCGCTCCGGCTTGTCAAGCAGGGCGCAGAGACGGATGCTCCGGGGCCCGCGCGAACGCAGCAGCTCCAGTATGTAGCTGAGGGTCATCCCGCTGTCAAGGATATCCTCAACCACCAGGACATCG
This sequence comes from uncultured Clostridia bacterium, assembly GCA_944380775.1. Taxonomy (GTDB): domain Bacteria; phylum Bacillota; class Clostridia; order Oscillospirales; family Acutalibacteraceae; genus CALWKP01. The sequence continues at coordinate 58,438 of CALWIP010000017.1, forward strand.
TAGCCCGCCAGCGGGATGTCGAGATCCTTGACAATCTTGACCACGCCGGAGGTCTTGACGCCGGAGCCGTAACTCGACACTGACATGAAGTCCACCCGGCACGGGATATCGATGGCGCGCATCAAATCCGCCATAAAGACCACGGAGCCCTTGAGCACGCTGACCAGCAGCAGGTTCTTCCCGCGGTAATCTTCGCTGATTTGCGCGCCGATTTTGTGGACGATCTCCGCCAACTGCTCTTCGCTGAGTAGAATTTCCTTTACATCATTCCGCATGTTCGTTCTCCTTTATCTCGATCACAGCGACCCGTTTGGTGGACGGCCGCACGCGGTATTCCTCCGCCGCGCCGAAACCTTCCATCCAGACAATGCCGCCTTTCCCCTCCAGCAACAGCACGCAGCCCCGCAGCGCCGGGGGGATCCCGGCCTCCTGGAACAGGTTTTTCAGGCTGCGTGTGACATTCTGCCCCGCTGGGCGGAAGCGGTCTCCCTCCCGCCGGGTTCTCCAAGAAATGTCAAAGAGTATTGTATCATAGTCCAGCAAATTTTGAAATAACAAATTATGAATTTTCTGCGGATTTTGCGCTTCTTCCATCGGAAGGACCCGGATCTCTGCCGTGCGGCCCCCGTTGACCCGCGCGGGAAAGCGCCCGGCGGGAACGGGCTCCAGCGCAGGAAACCCGCCGCGCGGCACAACGGTCAGCAAGCCGCGCTCCACGCGCAGCTGCGCCCCGCCTGGGACCGTGACCGCTCCGCCGCCGGGAAACAGCGCCGCCGCCTGCCGCAGGTGGAGTGCGTCCGTTTCCAGGCCCGTGGCGCGCCGCAGCGCCAAAGCCAGCGCACGGCTGCGCAGCGCCGGCGCCAGGGAGGCCAGAACTCCCGCGTCGTAGGCGGGGCCGCGCCGCGCCCGCTCCAATTCCCGGGCGGCGCAGGCAGAAAGATACGCTTCATCCTCCGCCAGGCTGCGTGCCGCGCGCAGGACCGCTTCTTCCCAGGCCGGATTAACGGAGCGCAAGGCCGGTACGGCGTCCAGCCGGATGCGGTTGCGCGCGTATTCCCGGGAAAAATTGCTTTCATCCGTCACATAAGCCAGGCCATGCGCCGCGCAGTAGCCTTCGACCTCTTCCCGGGAGACCTCGTAGAGCGGGCGGATGATATTCCCTCGCACTGGGGGAATGCCGGAGAGGCCGCGCGCGCCTGCGCCGCGCGCCAGCCGGAGCAGTACTGTTTCTGCAAGGTCAGAGCGCGTGTGCGCCGTTGCAATGCGGTCTTCCGGTCCCGCAAGGGACTGAAAAAAAGCATAGCGGGCATCGCGCCCGCATTCTTCCAGGCCGCGCCCGCTCTCCGCCGCCCGCGCGGCGATATTCTCGCGCCGCACCCGCAGCGGAACGCCGCGGGATGCACACCAGTCCCTGACAAATTCTTCGTCTGCCGCCGCACGCCCGCCGCGCAGGCCGTGGTTGAGGTGCGCCGCCAGCAACGGTACCCCGTGGGACCACAGGAAATGGGCCAGGCAGATGGAATCCGCCCCGCCGGAGAGGCCCACAATCACGCGGCCGCCAGGCGGCGGCAGCATGTGAAACTCTTCCAGCGTGCGGCCAACTTTCCGCTCTACAGCGTCACTCATGCCGGAACACCTCCTGCGAGGTAAAGCGCATAAATTCGCCTTGCCAGTGCAGCGGCACCGTTTTGGATTCCCCATGGCGGTTTTTTGCCACGATGCATTCCCCGCTGTTGCGGTCCACGTCCTCTGACGGTGCAGCGCCCGCCGTGTTGGCGTAATAGTCCTCGCGGTAGAGAAACAGGACGATATCGGCATCCTGCTCGATGGAGCCGGAGTCGCGCAGGTCCGAAAGAACCGGGCGGTGCGTGGTGCGTTTTTCGCTCTCGCGCGAAAGCTGTGAAAGCGTGAGTACCGGTACGTCAAGCTCCTTGGCCATGACCTTCAGGTTCCGGGTAATTTCGGAAATTTCCTGCACGCGGTTGCCCTCGGTCTTTTTAGAGCCAGACATCAATTGCAAGTAGTCGATGATGACAAGGTCGACGCCGCGCAGGCGGCGCAGCTTGGCTTTCATCTCCGGCACGGTAATGCCGGAACTGTCGTCAAAATACATTTGTGTTTTCGAGAGCACGTCCCCCGCCTCAATCAGGCTGGCCCATTCGCGCTCATTGAGCTGGCCGGTGCGCAGTTTCGTCCCGCCCACCAACGCCTCGGTGGAGAGCAAGCGGGAAACCAGCTGCTCCTTTGTCATCTCCAAAGAGAAAAAGGCGACCCGTTTGCCGGCGGTGACGGCCGCATGCCGGGCAATATTCAGCGCAAAGCTGGTTTTACCCATGCCGGGACGCGCCGCCAACAGGATCAGGTCGGAGCGGTTGAGACCCGTAATGGTGTCATCCAGCTCGCGGATCCCAGTTGGGACGCCTTTGTACAAGTCGCGATCCTCGGAGTTAAGCCGGTCAAGCCGGTCAAACGTCTCCAGAATGACCTCGTTGATGCGCTGGAGCCCCTGCATATTCTTGCCGCGGCGAATGTCAAATATGCGCTGCTCCGCCGAGTCCAGCAGCGTGGCGGCGTCGGCCGTTCCATCGCCTGCGTCCTCCAGAATCTCCCGCGCGGTGAGGATCAGCATCCGGATGTCATATTTATCGCGCACAATGCGCGCGTAGGTTTCGACATTTGAGATGGAAGGGACCATCTGCGCAAGTTGCAGCAGGTAGGTCTTCCCGTTCCCTTCTTCAAAAGATTGGGACTCTTTGAGTTTTTCCAGCACGGTGACAAAGTCTACCGGCTGGCCGGCGGTGAAAAGCTCCAGCATCGCCGTGTAAATGGCCACATGGCTGACCTGGTGGAAAAATTCGGGCCGGGGCAGGATCTCTGCAATACGGTCCAGGCAGGAGGGGTCAAGCAAGACGGCGCCAAGCACCGACTGCTCCGCCTCCGGGCTGAACGGCAGGTTCATGCCGTCATATCCAGATGTGATCCCGATTGCTTCCATGTGACCCCCTTGCTTTCTGTGAAAACGCCGCTCAAGCCTCTCCCACGACGGCGTAGACCTTCGCGCTCACGCCTGTGTACAGCTTCACCTCACAGGTGTAAGTGCCAAACGCTTTGATGTCGCCTTCCAGCTCAATTTTCCGCTTGTCCACTTCCACTTGCAGCTGTTTTTTGATCTCTTCTGCAATCTCCTTTGCGGTGATGGATCCGAACAGCTTGCCGCCCTGCCCCGCCTTCGCGCTCAGGCGGACGGTCTTGCCCTCCAGCTTTCCGGCGGCTTCTTGCGCGGCGGCAAGTTCCACCGCGCGGCGGTGCGCTTTTGCTTCCTCCGCGTTCTTCAGCTCGTTCATCGCCTGGGCGTTCGCTTCTTTCGCCAGTTTGCGCGGGAAGAGGAAATTGCGCGCGTACCCGTCGGAAACATTCACAAGCTCGCCTTTTTTCCCGCTCCCTTTGACGTCTGTCAATAAAATCACTTTCATCGGATATCCCTCCGTATTTTTTATTTTCTAGAAACCGCCCCGCGCCTTATTTCGGCGCGGCATTGCCTGCAGACGGCAGTTTGCTTGCTTGGGGCAGTTTATTGTTGAGCACTTTGATAAGCGCAGCCCGCGCCTGTTGGATGGTCACATGGGCAAGCTGGGCGCCCGCCATGGTCAAATGGCCGCCGCCGCCCAATTCCTCCATAAGGATCTGGACGTTCACGTCGCCGAGGCTCCGCGCGGAGATATTGATGGAATCCCCCGTTGGGAACATGACGAACGACGCCGTGACCCCCTGGATGGAAAGCAGCTCGTCCGCCGCCTGCGCCGCCGCAATGCGCACGTCGGGGACGCCGGCGTCGGCTGTGGCAATCGCGCAATTATTATAAATTTCCGCAGAGGAAACCAACTGATATTTCGCTTTATAGGTGTCGATCGAATTTGAGAACAGCCGTTTGACCTCCACGGTGTCTGCGCCGCGGCGGCGCAGGTAAGCGGCCGCCTCAAAGGTGCGCACACCCGTTTTCAGAACAAAATTCTTGGTGTCCAACATAATGCCGGAAAGCAGCGCCTCCGCTTCCAGGCGGCTGAGCGTATTTTCCCCGAAGTACTGTACAAGCTCTGTGACCATTTCTGAGGCGGAGCTGGCGTACGGCTCATGGTAAAACACCAGCGCGTTGCCAATGCGCTTGACCATCATCCGGTGATGGTCGATGACAACCACTCGCGGCGAGAGCTCAAGCAGCTCGTTGCTCTCTACAAAATCCTGGGAATGCGTGTCCACAACAATGAGCAGCGTCTTTTCCCCCGCCAGTGGCAACGCTTCTTCCGGGTCAAGGAACACCGGCTCCTCATTTGCCTGTGCAATGCTGTCCACCAGCGCGGAGGCCAGGCTCTGCCGCCGGTTGATGACAATATATGCCGGTTTTTTCAGGCCTTTGCTCACCGCGCTCCACATGCCGACCGCCGAGCCGACGCAGTCGAGGTCAGAAAATTTGTGCCCCATGATGAGGACTTGTTCACTCGCCTTAATGTGGTCCGAGAGCGTGGCCGCAATGACGCGGGTGCGCACCTTGTCGCGTTTCTCCACACCTTTCGAGAGGCCGCCGAAAAATTCGTACTGGTCGTCTTTCTGCTTGATGGCGACCTGGTCGCCGCCGCGGCCCAACGCCATATCCAGCGCCTGGCGCGCCCAAAGCTCGCTCACCGCTAAAGACGGCGCGCCGCGCCCCACGCCGATGGAGACCGTTGCGCTGCCGTGTTCGCCCGTTTTGATCTCGCGCACCTTGTCAAGAATTTCAAAGCGCTTTTCAGCGGCTTCCCGCACATGCAGCTCGTCTGTCATAATCAAAAAACGGCTGCCGCTCATGCGTTTCAGGAAGCCGCCCATGGTCTGCGACCAATCGCGCAGCACGTTCTCAACCTCAGAGGCGATGCGCGCATCCTCGTTTGCGCTGGTGTTGCGCGCGAGCTCTTCTCGGTTATCAAATGTCACGAGCGCCACAATGGGGCGGCTCTCGTTGTACCGTCTTTCGACTTCCTTATAATATGTATCGTCCACAAAGTACAGGATGCCCCCGCCCTCCGTGGCTACGGCGAACACGGTGAATTTCTTCTCCCCGATGCTGACGTTGCTGCCGCCGCCCTCGTACACCTCTTCCAGCGTCTTAGGGGCGAGCAGCTTGCAGATGTTTTCTCCATACATCTCCTGCCCGCCGCCAATGCCCTGGGAAAACGCGTCGTTTACCCAGACAATGTCGCCGGAATCGCCGACAACCGCCGTGGGCATGGAGAAATCCTGCAAAGAGCGGTATTCCGCACCGGTGAGCACTTTTTGCGCGGCGCTCACCGCCGTGCGCACGTGCGCGCGGAACGACGACACCGCCAGGGTAATCGCCAGGATGCCCAAAGCGCAGAGGATCATCTCCACATAGAACACAAAGCTGTTGTAAAACCAGCTAAACGCCGCCGTTACCAGCATGACCGCCACAAGGAGATAGAATACCGGGGAAGCAACCCATACTTTTCGTTTCACAAAGCATCCTCCTTTTCAGAGCGCACCCCAAAGGCCGCCCTTACACTTCCATGATGATCGGGAGGATCATCGGGCTGCGGCGCGTGCGGTCATACAACAAGCGCGACAGCTCGTCTTTGACGCGCGTTTTTAGGGTTCCCCAGTCGCGCACGCCTTGGTCCGCGTTGCGTTCGATCACCTCGTACACCAGGTCCTTCGCCTCTTCAAGAAGCGGCTCAGATTCCCTGACATAGACAAACCCTCGGGAGACCAGGTCCGGGCCGGCCACCACATGGCGGTCCTCCGAGCGGAGCGTACATACCACCACAATCAGGCCGTCTTCTGCGAGGTGTTTGCGGTCCCGCAGAACAATGCTGCCCACATCTCCCACGCCAAGACCGTCCACCAGCACGCGGCCGGCCGGGACGGGCGGCAGCGGCTTCATGTACGCCTCGTTGATCTCCAGCACATCCCCGATGTTCCCGATATAAATACGGCTCGGGTCCATTCCCATCGAGCGGGAAAGCGCCGCATGCTTTTGCAGATGCTTTTGCTCGCCGTGCACCGGGATAAAATATTTTGGCTTCACAATCCCCTGCAGGATCTTCAGTTCCTCTTGGCAGGCATGACCGGAAACGTGCACTTCGTACATCGATTCATAAATGACTTCGCAGCCGCGCTTGAGAAGCTCGTCAACCACGTTGCCGACCGTTTTCTCGTTGCCGGGGATCGGCCTGGCGGAAATAATAATGAAGTCGTTCGGGCCAACCTCCACTTTGCGGTGATCCGCAAATGCCATGCGCGAAAGCGCAGACATCGGTTCGCCCTGGCTGCCTGTGGTCACCAGCACGATTTGGTCGTCGGTGTAGCGGTGAATCATATCGATATCGATCAACACGCCGTCCGGCACATGAAGGTAACCCAATTCTACCGCGATGCCCATCACGTTGAGCATGCTGCGGCCGGAAAGCGCCACTTTGCGCCCATAGCGCACAGCGCAGTCGATGATCTGCTGCACGCGGCTAATGTTCGAGGCGAACGTCGCGATGATGATCCGCTTTTTCCCCGCGCGGTTGAACAGGTTGTCAAACGTGCGGTCGATGTTGCGCTCCGTCATGGTGTAGCCGGGCCGTTCCGCGTTTGTGGAATCTGCAAGGAGCGCCAAAACGCCCTCCTGCCCAAGCTCTGCAAAGCGTCCGAGGTCGATCATCTCGCCCCAGATCGGCGTACAGTCGATCTTGAAGTCGCCCGTGTGCACGAGCGTACCGGCAGGGGAATGGATCGCCAGCGCAACCGCGTCCGGAACCGAGTGGTTCACATGGATAAATTCCACTGCCATGCAGCCCAGCCGGATGGTTTGGCCCGGGCGCACGACGTTCATGCGCACCTTGCCGGTGAGGCCGTGCTCTTTGAACTTGGCCTCTACCAACCCCAGCGTGAGCGACGTGCCATAGAGCGGCACGTTCATCTTTTTCTCCAGATACGGCACCGCGCCGATGTGGTCCTCATGGCCGTGCGTGAGCACCACGCCGCGGATGCGCGCCGCGTTCTTCTCCAAAAAACTGAAATCAGGCAGCACCAGGTCGACGCCGAGCATATCGCCGTCCGGGAACGCCATGCCGCAGTCCACAACGACCATGTCCCCTTCGCACTCGACGACAGTCAGGTTTTTGCCAATCTCATTGAGGCCGCCAAGGAAATACAGCCGGAAAGACGGCTTCTCCTGCCGCCCGCGCCCGCGGGTCTCCCGCTTGACCGCCTGACGGCTCACCAACATCTCCTTGGGCACCGGGGTCTGGTATTGCAGCACGGCGGTCTTCTCTTCCTGGCGCCCGCGCGGCTTTTTGCCGGCCGTACGGCTTTTCGCCGTTTTGGCCGCCGCCTTTTTGGCTTCCTGCTCCGTTTTTTCCTCCGCCGCCTTGCGCGTGCGCCTGGGCAGCTCAATCTTCTGGTACAGGGCGGCCTTCTTCGGCGCCGCCTTTTTCTTTCCCTTTTCGTCCTTTGACGGCTTTTCTGCTTTTTCGTTTTTTTGCGTCACAAAACAACCTCCATTTTCTTCTCCGGCATAACCGTCCTAAAGCCCGCGCCATAAACGGCCTGCGCGGGCGTTCCTCTCTGTTTTTTCGGTTTGGTTCGCTTCTGGTCTCTATCCTAATCGCGTCCACGCGAAAACGGTCATGCTGAATCATTACTCCGCCTGCGCCTACGGCGCCGTGCGTATTCTCAAAACCCCCGCCTGGTGGTGCGCCTTCCGGCCCCGCCGGGAGTTAGAAAGACTGACGTTTGCTCTTATTGTACCGTGATTCCCAGAATGTGTCAAGTCGAACGGCCGCCCTGGAAGCCGGGCCTTTCTTTTTTAGGATATCCCTTCCGCCCGTGGCTATTCGAGCCGTTGCCATCTACCCTTTGATTTGTTATAATACCCGCAGGAAGACCGCAACGCAGAGGGAATTGCCCTCAGAAAGGTTTGCTGAAGGATGAAACATGTCGATATCTTTACGGACGGGGCGTGCTCCGGGAACCCCGGCCCCGGCGGTTGGGGCGCAATCCTGCGCTACCAGGCGCACCAAAAGGAGATCTCCGGCGGAGACCCCTCTACAACCAACAACCGCATGGAGCTCTGCGCCGTCATCGAGGCGCTGCGCCTGCTCAAGGAGCCGTGCGAGGTAACCCTCCACAGCGATTCCCAGTACGTTTGCAACGCAATTGAAAAAGGTTGGGCGCGCAAATGGGAGCGCAACCACTGGATGCGCAACCCACGGGAGCCTGCGCTCAATGTAGACCTCTGGGAACAGCTTCTCCCTCTTTTGGACCGCCACCGCGTGACCGTCGTGTGGATTAAAGGCCATGCCGGACACCCGGAAAACGAGCGCTGCGACCGGCTGGCAGTCGCCGCGGCGGAGCGCGCCCGCTTTTAGTTACCTGCCGCAGGGATGAAAATTTTCCATACCCTCTTGAAAAGTATACTAAAATGGTGTATATTATGAGGCAGAGGTTCCGCCGCATCCGGTGGAGCGGACGACAAAATCAAAGGGTGAAGAAAATGAAACGATTGGTATATGCAGACAACGCCGCAACCACGCCGCTCTCCCCTCGCGTGCTGGAGGCGATGCTGCCTTATTTGCGCGAGGCCTATGGGAACCCTTCGAGCCTCTACGCTCTGGGGCAGGAGGCCAAAGAGGCCGTGGAACAATCGCGCGCTGCGGTTGCACAGTGCCTTGGAGCCCAGCCGAATGAGATCTATTTCACTTCTGGCGGCAGCGAAAGCGACAACTGGGCGGTCAAAGGGACGGCCCACCTTCTGGCGAAAAAAGGAAAAAAGCACCTGATCACAACCAAATTTGAGCACCATGCCGTGCTCCACGCGATGGCCGCGTTGGAAAAGGAAGGGTTCTCCGTCACGTATTTGGACGTGCATGAAAACGGCGTCGTGCTCCCTGAAGAATTGGAGCAAGCCCTGCGTGAAGATACCGCGCTCGTGAGTGTGATGTATGCGAACAACGAGATTGGCACCATCCAGCCCATTGCAGAGATTGGCGCGGTCTGCAAGCGGCACGGCGTGCTCTTCCACACCGACGCAGTGCAGGCAGTCGGTAATCTTACTATTGACGTCAAAGCGCAGAACATCGACATGCTCTCCCTTTCTGCACACAAGTTCCACGGCCCGAAAGGCGTGGGCGCCCTTTACCTGCGGCGCGGCATCCCGCTGGCGAACCTCATCGACGGTGGAGCGCAGGAACGCGGGCGGCGCGCTGGGACGGAAAATGTAGCAGGGATTGTTGGCTTGGGCGCTGCCATTCAGGAGGCATGCGGCGATATGGCGGCGCGCGCCGCGCGGCTAACGGCAATGCGCGACCGGTTGATCGACGGCGTGCTGAAAATTGAACGTTCCCGTCTGAATGGGGACCGCGCCCGGCGTCTGCCCGGCAACGCGAATTTCTGCTTTGAAGGCATCGAAGGGGAATCCCTGCTGCTGATGTTGGACGCGAGCGGCATCGCCGCTTCCTCTGGCTCGGCCTGCACCTCCGGTTCGCTCGACCCCAGCCATGTTCTGCTAGCCATCGGCCTGCCGCATGCCGTAGCACACGGCTCTCTGCGGATCTCTTTGAGCGGCCAGAATACGGAAGAAGACGTCGATTTTCTTTTGGAAAAACTCCCTCCCATCGTCGCACGCCTGCGCGCGATGTCGCCGCTTTGGGAGGATATTGTAAACGGAAAAAGCATTTCCTAAATAATAGGAACCAATCGAAAGGAGTCACGCAAGATGGCGTACAGCGAAAAAGTAATGGATCATTTTGCAAACCCGCGCAATGTAGGGGAGCTCCCCGACGCAAACGGCGTCGGCCAGGTGGGCAACCCGAAGTGCGGCGACATTATGAAAATGTATCTCAAAGTGGAGGACGGCGTCATTCAGGACGTGAGCTTTAAGACCTTCGGCTGCGGCGCAGCCATCGCGACAAGCTCGATGGCGACGGAAATGGTCAAGGGCAAAACGGTCGAAGACGCGCTCCAGCTGACAAACAAGGCTGTGATGGAAGCGCTCGACGGCCTGCCGCCCGTCAAAGTCCACTGCTCTGTCCTGGCAGAACAGGCGATCAAGGCGGCCATCTCCGACTATTATGCCCGCCAAGGCATTGACCCCACGCCAATTGTTGGCGAATTGGAGGAGGATTGCCACGCCTGCGGGATCGAGCAAGAATGACCGGATCCCCTCGCGGATAGACCCAAAACAGCGCCCTTGCCGGCTGCGGCAAGGGCGCTGTTCTTTCGTTATTTTGGGAACTTCACATAAATCAAATTGCCGCACCGGGCGATCGGCCCCGGCGGGACCGCTTCTTCCAGCTGGTCCAACAAGCGAAACACCGCGGCGCGCACCGCCGTCGCATCCGTTCGCATAGAAGTAATTGCCTCGTTCAGCGCGGCGAGTTTCGCCAACAATTCCTCCTGGGATTCTTGCGCGCTCCGTTTTGCCTCTTCCATCCTCCGGATCTTCCTGTCCTGGCGGTCCAGGCGTTCCTGCATCCGGCGCAGCTCTTCCCGCAGCGCCTCAATCTCCCCGCAGGCTGTGCCCTTGTCCGTCTCTTGCATCATCTGGCAGCCCCTCCTTGCCCACGCGCCAGCAAAACCGGCTTTCAAAGTACGTTTTTCCACTTTCAATCCTATTGTACGTCCTTTCGGTGGAAACGTCAACAAAAATCGCAAAGGAAGCCCCATTTTCGCAAAAGGACGGCGTATGCTCCGTTACGGTGCAGGCTTCGGCTTTTTCCGTTTGGCGTAGCGGTCTTCTTCGCTGAAGATGCAACCGCAATATTTTTGCCGGTAGAGCCCCAGTTCTTTGGCCCGGTCCTGCCCTTCGCGGAAATAAGGGCGGAAATCGCGGTACAAAAAAGAAACGCCGTATTGCGCCGCGGCGCGTTCGCCAGCCTCTCGCAGCCGTTCGTGCTGCTGGTAGGGGCTGATGAGCAGCGTAGTGGAGAAGCTGGAAAACCCGTGCTCCGCCGCAAAGGCGGCCGCCGCCTCCATACGCACGCGGTAGCAGTACCCACAGCGGCCGTCAAAATCAGGGTAGACCCCGCGGATAAATTCCCGCAGGCCGTATTCGTTCCGGATTTCAAGCCGCAAGCCGATGCTTTTCGCATATTCTACGAGCGTGTTTTTCCGCATTTTATATTCCGCCATCGGATGGATGTTCGGATTATACCAAAACCCAACCGGTTCAATCCCTTCGCTGCGCAGCGTTTCAATGCAGCGGATGGAGCAAGGAGCACAGCAAATATGCAGCAGGGTCTCCAATTGTTTTGCCTCCTTTTCTGGCAGGGCGGCCGTTGAGGAACGCGCAACCGGCAGCTTCTTTCCCCGGGCCATTTTCCCTCTTTTTCTTCAGAATTTCCTCTCATTCTTACCGGTCCCGCGTGGCAGACGGGCGGTAGAGCCAGGGCATCCGGCAAAACGCGAAGACCTGCTTGCGCAACGCGGGATCTTGCGGCTTTGCCTTTGCCAGGTAGGGATAAAGCCGCTTTTCCCGCATCATGCGTTTGACCTGCGGCACGGAAAGCCCTTCCCTCTGCAAAACGCCTGCGCAATCCAATAGAGCGCGCGGCAGCGCTTCATCCAGCAGGCAGCGCTGCACTTCTGCGTCGGAAAATTTCCCGTTCATCCAGCCAAGAAGGCGCAACGGCGCTTCTGCAAGCTGGAAAATTTTTTCCCCGGCGGGCCGCGTTTTCCCCTGTTTCCACTCGAGATCCTCTTCCCGCACGAGCAGGACCGGCGCCTGCGTCACACGGGGCGACGCCGCCAAGCAGCGCAGTAAAAAGTCCTCCTGGTAACCGTAAGCGCCTTCTTCCCAAAAACGCAGCCGCCGCGCCTGCAAAAAAGAGCGCCGCACCAAAAGAGACGGCAGGTCAAGCGGCAGCGTCCCTTTTAACCGCTCCTTCAAAAAATCGCCTGCGGACGGCTTTTTGACCACGCTGCTCTGGATCATGCGCCGTTCCGCCTGTTTGACGGCGGTCTCCGCCGCGCAGCCAAAAACCAAGTCCGCGCCGGTCTTTTCCGCCGCGTCACAGCACGCTTCCCAACAGCCGCGGTATAAACGCCGGGCAAATCCAAAGCAGAGAAACTCTCCGCTGGCGCGCTGCAACCCCGTGTTGAGCGCAGCCGGGACAGCGCCCTCCCCATTTTGGATGACGCAGCCATGCAGGCGGTATTCCTTCAAAAGCTGGACGCCTTCCCACACGGTGGCGTCCTGCGAACCCATATCCAGGATAAAAAACTCGGTCTCCCGGGCGGCGCACTGCGAGAGAAAAAAGCGCAACAAGCCCGGCAGCTCGTTTTCCATATTTTTCACAGGAATCAAAACGGATAGCTCCACCGGCATATCTCGTCCCTCCTAAATCCGCGCGGTTTCCGCGCTTCCCTGCTATTATAGCACGTTTCTCAGAGAAAAAAAGAGGATCCCGTGAAAGAACCTGCAAAAAAACAGACGTACCCCTCGGCCTGTATAAATCCCATCTGTGCCGCATATTCTGACTTCAGAATGAAAGAGGGGGGCTTGTAATGCGCTTTGGGGTCATCAAGGGGAAGCTACTGCTATTTTGCCTTGCCGTACCGCTCGCCGCCGGCGGGATCTCCGGCTTTTTAATCCGAGACAGCACCGCCGCTTACGCAGAAATGGAGCGTCCGCCATTTTCCCCGCCCGGCGTGGTCTTCCCCATTGTCTGGACCGTCCTTTATCTGCTGATGGGGGTCTCCTGTTACATCGCTGCGCGCGTCCCACGGCGGCCTAAGCGCGCCGTGTTCGCGCTTTATGCTCTCCAGCTTGCGGTTAATTTCCTTTGGCCGCTGGTGTTTTTTTGTCAAAAGGAGCTCCTTCTCGCGTTTGTCCTCCTTGTCCTCCTCTGGGGCCTCGTGCTGCTGATGATCTTCGCCTTCTCTGCGCTGGATCGAAAAGCGGCGCTGCTACAGATCCCTTATCTGTTATGGCTCACGTTCGCCGGATATTTGAACTGGGGCATCTATCTGCTCAACCCTGCGTAAGCGCATATCCCCCACCGGCGGCGGCATACTAAAAGAGGTCCCTCGTGGACCTGCCGAAATTTGCATGAAAGGGGCCTCAATCAATGCCCAATCGGAATCTTCCCTATGCGGACGACAGCCTCTGGGACGATGGATTCGATGAAATCGGATTCCCTGTATCCTCCACCGAATACACCGGTCTAACCCCCACGCCGCCGCTCTCCGACGAGGAGGCTGCGTCCTACGCGGAGCTCTACCACGCCCCGCAGCCTGTCCGTCCTAAAAAACAGCCTCAAAAGCGATGACCTGTGCGCCGCTGTCCCTCCTGGGCAGCGGCGTCCATTTTCAGTTTGGATTTTCCATAGGGGAGAAAAGCGGCCCGGAAGGCGCATCCTTCCAAAAACAGTACAAGCAGCCATGCGCGCAAGGGCTTTTGCGCGGCAAAAGCTCGCGCTTACAACTAAGGCAAAGGCAGCCGCGGCGCTGAAATCCAACGCCATATTCCCGGTTCAGCGAAAGGCCCAGGAGCTCCAAGTCCATCGCCGAAACGCAGCCCTGTTGCGCCGCGTTGACCAATTTGGACTCTGCGCAGGCTTCAAACCGTCCCTTCCCCCGCTGTGCCAGCAGCCATTGGTCCACGAGCCGAAACTGCTCCGGTAACGCAGAAAAGCGCTCCCCATAGGGCAACGGGATTCCTTTTTCCCGAAACCGCTGCCGGACATGCGGGTATTGATCCAGCACGCTGATGCGAAAGCGCGACACCATTCCGCAGGCCGCATCTACCACCCGCTGCGCGCGCTCCAGTCCTTTTTCCGTAGGGATGAGCGGGTCGATGCGCAGGACGGCCCGCTCCGCAGGGAAACCGCGGTCCAGCAGGACTTGCAGCTGACGGAGCTGCGCGCGGAAATCCGGGACAAACGGCTCCAGGACCGTGCCGCCGAAACCCGTGCAGGTGACGTGAAGCAACACCGGCGCCGGGCAGGCGAGCACCTCGTCGAGAAACCGGTCCGTTAATTCTTTCGTGATTAACACCACGCCGTCGACCCGGCTGGTCCGCTGCACCCACGAAAAATCAATTCCGGGATCCCCTCCCTCTGTAACACCGATCACCATCCTGTATCCGCCTCGTTTCCTGTGCATTTTGCGGTTGCCCGCAAGGGTAATTTCATTATATCGGATTTGGTTTCACAAGGGAAGAAAAAAATTTTTAAAAAACAGTTGACAACCCCTACCCTGCGTGATATAATAATCAAGCAGTCGCGAAAGACCGCAAAAAAGAAAAGAAAATATGCGAGAGTGGCGGAATTGGCAGACGCGCTAGATTCAGGTTCTAGTGAGCATTACGCTCATAGGGGTTCAAGTCCCCTCCCTCGCACCAGGCTGAACCCGGACGCGCTTCGCGTTCCGGGTTCAGTTTTATTTTACCTGTTCACTCGCGTTTATGGCAGGGTATCTATTTTGTAGCGCAAACCCAAATAAGAACGCTGATAAGGATGCAATCTGTGTCTTTATCAGCGTTTTTGCTTTGTAACCGGGCTCGGGATGTTGTGTAAGTTCTTGATGCTGCGGCATTGTTGTGCCCTAGCGACCTTCTGCAAACGCCATTTTACCGTTTCCCGGCCTTTCGGGAGATGGATTTTTTTTTGCAAAAAAGCGGACATGTGTCCGCTTTTGAGAGCTTCACGCGCCAGTGCAGCGGCATCGAATCTGCCAGCGTCCCGCCTTAAACTTTATTATTCCATCTATTACCCCATACTGTTCTGAAGTGGTATCCGGATTGAATTCCACCAGATAGGGTTCATTTGTCCCGTCCGTATAGTAGATGACCGCGTCAAGGCTAGACGGAATTTGTCAAGGGGTTCTCTCAAAATAGGATCATTTTACAAAAAGTCATAACTTAAGCAGGTTCCCCTCTTCGTTCTCTTATATCTCTCGTAAATACTTCTGCATATAGAACTCGTTCCGATAAGTGCCATTTTTGAGTTTGAACGCATTGGGCTTTTCAGCAACTACACGGAAACCAAATTTTTCGTACAAATGCCGGGCACGATCGTTACCCTCGATGAACTCCAGCTCCATGATCTCAGTTCCCCGATTTTGTGCTGCAGAAACAAGCTCCTTAAACATTGCAGAACCGATTCCGAGATTCCAGTAGTCTTTGAGGATCGCAATAGCGATGGTTGCTCTGTGCGAGGTTTTCATGCCACCTCTAAAGCTGATCTCACAGTTGCCTGCAACCTCACCGTCAACATAGCAGGTGATTCCCAAGGTATCGGGCGAGGAGCGCAGACGATTGACCCATGCTTCCTCTTGCTCAACAGTGGTGTTCCATTCTTCAGGATAACGTGCGAGATATTCAGTTTCCCCGCATGATGTCTTGATGTAATTTAGCAACTGTTCCGCATCCTCAACACGGGGACTTCTCAAAATAGCTGTTCTACCATCTTTCAAGATGATTTGCTTATCATCAAATATCATTGTGAAACTCCTTTCATCCTTTGGCAACGCGAACACATTTTTGAATGAAATGCTTCTCCTGTTTTAACTTCTTTTTCTGATTTCAAGATGAATAGATCACATCAACAAGCTACAATGAGATCATAAATCTATTGGATTGCAAGGAAGGAGAATGCTCCGTGAAACACACTGATGATAGGGTCAGCGCAACATGGAAATCCTGTGCGGCATTGACCATTCAATGCCTTGCAGATTCGGGCATTACGAATTGGCAGACCGCGTTCCATAGACAAATTTCAAATGCCAAAAAGCGTGGATTGATGCCGGACGATTTTAACGTTATTCGTGAAACACTGCAGGATTTCGGATTTGCCATGCAGAGCACCGCCGTCGAAAAGATCCATGTGAGCGAGGCGCTTTCCAAAATCGGCGTCTCTTCCGTTCCGGCGATCGTATTCCTTCAGTTATGGGACTATCATTACTCTGGCGGATATATGGCCGCAGTCTGCATGGATGACGGAAAATATATCCCTGTTTCTTCCCACTCTTGTCCGGATAATCTTGATTCATGTTGGGTCGATCATGTTTGGATTCGCTGGAGCGATGGAGTGGATAGAAGCCCCTATCCGCGCAAGGCAGTCCATCGGAAAACACAGAACCCCAAGCGGAGGAGTATCCCCGAAACCGCGCACTTTAAGCCATTTCAGCCGAACCCATGCAATAACTACATACGGGATTGTGTGATCCGGGCAATCGCTGGGGCGATGGAGATAACCTGGGAAGACGCCCTTGACACCCTCGCCGCGATGCGGGAAGTTACTGTCAATGCCAGGGAGGTGTATCCCCGTGTCCTGGAAAAACATGGGTTCCTTCATCATCCTCCTCTGGTTCGGAACGGGCGCAAGCTAGATGGAAACGCCTTCTGCGAAGAGATGAGCAAAACCTATCGTCATGGCGAACGGATCTTCGCACGTGTCGGCAGATTACATGCTGCAGCGATCGTCCCCATACAAGATGAAGAGGGAAAGGAATCCTATAAAATCATCGATAGTTGGGACAGCTCCGCACGCCTCATCGGAGAATACTGGGTCTCGGCTGCGCACTCACCCAACGCCAAAAACGGTGTTTCAACAGCGCCGTAGCTCTTCACAATGGCGCATGTCCAAAGAAATGATGGGCCCCTCTAGAATGAAGGAAAGCAAACAGGACCGGTAAGCCGCTCTGGGTTTGCCGGTCCTGGATTGGTCTGGCGCGAAAAGCCGTCCGTTTCTTATTTGACGCCGAAGCAATACCGCGTCACGCTACGGAAGGTTTGGCCCGGAGCGAGCACAGTGCTGGGGAAATCCGGTTTATTCGGAGAATCCGGGAAAAACTGGGTTTCCAAGCAAAGCGCATAATACGGCTCCAGCTTGCAGCCACCCTTGCCCGGCAGCGCCGGATCGCCATTGTTCGCCGTGTAAAGCTGCACGCCGGGCAGGTCTGTCCAAACCTCCATTGTGCGGCCGGAGGCGGGTTCGTACACTTCTGCCGCAAGGGAGAGCACGCCGGGCGCGTGATCCAGCACAAAATTGTGGTCGTATCCGCCGATCTTCTCTACGCGCGCGCCGGTTCCGTGGATGTCGCGGCCAATGGCCTTCCCGGCGGTGAAATCAAGCGGCGTCCCCGCCACCGGCAACACCTCCCCAGTGGGGATCAATTCCGCATCCGTCGGGGTGTAGCGGGAAGCGTGAACCGTCAATTCGTGCGCCAAAACATTTCCACACGGATAACCGCACAGATTAAAGAACGAATGGTTCGTCAGATTGACTACCGTTTTTTTGTCGCACACCGCTTCGTAGGAGATCTCCCACACATTGTCCTTTGTAACCGTATAGGTGACGGTTACGTCCAGCGCGCCGGGGAACCCTTCTTCCCCATCGGCGCTGTGATAGGAAAAGACCGCGCGGGGCGATTCCCCGTCCTGGAGCTCAGCCAGCTTCCATACGCGCCCAGCAAATCCGTTCCCGCCGTGGAGCTGGTTTTTCCCCTCGTTCGCGGGCAAGCGGTAGGAAACGCCGTCCAGCGGGAACGAAGCGCCGCCAATGCGGTTCGCGTAGCGCCCGACCGTTGCGCCCTGGTACTGTGTGGTGGCGAGATATTCCTCCAGGGAGCCGAAACCCATCATGACATCTCCCATTTTCCCGTCCCGGCCGGGCACCAGTAAATTGACGGCGCGGCAGCCATAGGTGATTGCGTCAAGGCGCATGCCGGCCTGATTCTCCAGCGTGACCATCGTGATTTCCGTCCCGTCCGGCATCACGCCGAACCGTTTTTGTTCCGTGCTCATGAAAAAAACCTCCGATCTTGCGTTTCGTTTTTTATTCCGGTCTCCTAAGGCGATTATGCGCGGTCCCTTCCCAAGAGGGCGGCGCCGATCAGCCCTGCATCGTTGCCCAACGCGGCGCGCACAATCTGGGTCTGCCGGTTGGCGGTGGGGTGGAACCGGTGGCGTGCAACATATTCCCGCAGTGGGATCATCAGCGCGTCGCCCTCGTTACACACGCCGCCGCCCACGCAAAGGATTTCCGGCTGCAGTAGGTTGACAATATTGACAATGCCGCAGCCCAGATAAGAAATATACTGCTCCACCACTTGCTTTGCTGTTTCATCCCCGGCGCGCATCGCCTGGAACGCGGTTTTGCCACCAACCCGCGCGGCGTCCCCGCCGGTCATTTCCCAGAGGGCGCCACTCCGGTCCGCATGCGCCAGCGCTTCGCGCGTCAGGCGCACCAGGCCGGTCGCCGAGGCGTAGGTTTCCCAGCAACCGCGTTCGCCGCAGGTACAAGGGCGGCCGCCGGTCTCAATGACCATGTGTCCCAATTCCCCGGCCAAATGGTTGTAGCCGGCGTAAATTCGCCCGTCCAGCAGGAGGCCGCCGCCAATTCCGGTGCCGAGCGTCACCGCCACGGCGTTTTTCGCGCCGCGGAGCGCGCCGGCTTGAAATTCGCCGTAAGCGGCCGCGTTCGCGTCGTTTTCCAGGATGACCGGCTTTTGCAGGGTATCTTCCAAAAGGGCCTGGAAAGGATAATCCTTAAGGGAAAGGTTCCCCGAAAACTCCACCACGCCGGTTTCGCGGTTCACTGCGCCGGGGCAGCCCGCGCCGACCCAAGGGACCTCGCGCAGCGAGACCCCGGCCTGCTCCAACGCTGCCAGCGCTGCCTGCGCCAGCTGGGCGTTGAGTTCCTCCGCCGGGCAGGGCACGCGTGTGGGAAAGCTCACTTTGCTGATGACTTTCCCGCTGCCGTCTACTACGCCGGCTTTGAGATTGGTCCCTCCCAAGTCAATCCCTACATAAACCATCCCGTTCTCCCCTTTTGTAAGCTTGTCCTCATCAGTATAACACTGGTGGAGCCGGGATGTAAAGGGAAAATCCGCACTTATTTTGCGGTCTTCCCTTGACAAAAAAGGCCGGAAAGCGTAAAGTTTAATTCTAAGGCTTTTTGCGGAAGCCTTGAGAAACTTGTGGGATAGGCGGGGATTGTGTGCGCTTTGAAGAATTGCCACAGAGCATGAAATATCCGGAGGTGGAGCGGTATCTTTCCGCGCTGCAAGCCGGAAAAGCGCATCTCGCCTGCAAACGCGTATTCGACGTTGCGGTTTCAGCGGTGATCCTTCTGGTTCTTTCCCCGTTCTTACTGTTGCTCGCGCTCGCAGTCAAGCTGGATTCGCGCGGGCCGGTGTTTTACCGGCAGACCCGCGTGGGCCGGTACAACAAAGACTTCCGCATTTTCAAATTCCGCACAATGGTTGTCGGCGCGGACAAAATTGGCCCGCCGCTCACTACGGGGGACGACCCGCGCATCACGCGCGTGGGGAAATGGATCCGCAAATGCCGGCTGGATGAATTTTCCCAGCTGCTCAACGTGCTCGCCGGCCAGATGAGCCTGGTGGGGCCGCGGCCCGAGGTGCGGAAGTATGTTGCGCACTACACGCCGGAATATCTGGCGACGCTGCTTGTGCGCCCGGGGATCACCGCGCCGTCCAGCATCGCGTTTAAAGATGAGGACCAAATTCTCAGCCGCGGCGGGAACCCGGAGCAGATCTATGTGGAAGAGATCCTGCCGCCGAAGATGGCGCTCAATTTACAGTATCTTGCGCATATCACCGTCTGGAATGATGTGCGAATCCTGTTTCAAACGGTGTTTGCCGTTTTGCGGAGATAAAACCGCCGGATTCCGGCGGACAGAGAGGGGTAGGAACGATGGAGGACGAATTCTCCCGGTCCCGGGTCTTGCTGGGGTCCAAAAGCATGGACCGGCTCAAGGACTGCCGCATCGCCGTGTTCGGCATTGGCGGGGTTGGCGGCTACGCAGTGGAAGCGTTGGCCCGCACCGGCGTCGGTTCGTTTGTGCTGGTGGACAACGACGTCATCACCATTACAAACCTGAACCGGCAGCTGATCGCCACGCACGACACCATTGGCCGCGCAAAGGTCGACGTGATGCGCGAGCGCATTTTGCAAATTAACCCCAATGCGCAGGTGGAGACGCACCGCACGTTTTACCTCCCGGGCGGGGAGAGCTTTGTCGGCGGGTGCGACTACGTGGTAGACGCCATTGACACGGTCTCCGGGAAACTGGCGCTGGCGGAAGAATGCCAAAAAAAAGGAATCCCCCTCATCAGCAGCATGGGGGCGGGAAATAAATTGGACCCGACGCAGTTTGAGGTCGCAGATATTTATGAGACATCGGTATGCCCGCTTTGCCGCGCCATGCGTGCGCAGCTGAAAAAGAGGCAGATTAAGCACTTGAAGGTCGTTTATTCCAAAGAACCGCCCTGCCCACGAGAGGAAGCCCCCCAGCCGCCTCTGCCCGGCAAGCGGCAAACGCCGGGGAGCGTCGCGTTTGTCCCCTCTGTCGCCGGGTTGATTCTCGCCTCTGAAGTCATTCGGGACCTGACCTTCTGCCTTTGGCCCAAGCCTGAATAAAACGCGCCGCAAGGGGAATGCTTCTTGCGGGGTGAATCACATGGGGAAACAGAAAAAATCCGCACGGGCCAAAGCAAAAGCGATGGAAACCCCCTTGCGGGAACAGAGCCGGGGGCCAATACCCTCGGATGTGCTGGGCAGCTACACCGGCACGCCCGCTTCCGGCGAACGCCCGGAACAGGATGCCGACGACCTGTAAACCATCCCGCCAACTCCACCGTCCAGCCAAAAGGCCCGGGGCAGGAGGTCTCTCCTCCGCCCCGGGCCTTTCCCGGTTTTTTAGGCCTGCACCGCGCAGGATACCGGCGTGTAGCCGGCCTCCGCTACCGCATCCATCAGCGTCTGGTCCGGCACATCCTTCGCAAGGGTGACAGCCGCTTCCTTTTTCTCCAGGTCCACGACGGCTTCCTGCACGCCGTCCACCGCGGCAAGCGCCTTCTGCACATGCATCTGGCAGTGCGCGCACATCATCCCGTCGACCTTCAATACCTTCTTCATCAAAACCGTTCCTTTCTCTTCCTGTGGATTTTCTTTTGTTTGCTCTATGGGATCCGGCTGCCATGCAGCCGGGCGATCCGCTTCGGCCGGTTCCTCCTTTTTCTTGAAAAACCGGAGGCGCAGGGCGTTCGTGACGACACAGACGGAGCTCAGGCTCATGGCGGCAGAACCGATCATCGGGCTCAGGCGGATTTGGAACGCCGGGAACAGTGCGCCCGCCGCGACCGGGATGCCGAGGATATTGTAAAAAAACGCCCAGAACAGGTTCATGTGGATGTTCCGTACTACAGCGCGGCTCAGGTCGATTGCGTTGGCGACGTCTCCGAGGGAATTTTTCATCAGCACCACATCCGCGGATTCGATGGCGATGTCGGTCCCCGCGCCAATCGCGATGCCGATATCCGCACGGGTCAGCGCGGGCGCATCGTTGATGCCGTCGCCGACCATTGCAACCTTGTGCCCTTGCTCCTGCAGGGCGCGGATCTGCGCCTCTTTTTCCGTGGGCAGCACGTCGGAAATGGCTGTCTCAATGCCCAATTCCCGCCGGATGGCTTCCGCGGTCACACGATTGTCTCCGGTCAGCATGACCACATGGAGGCCCATTTCCGCAAAGCGTCGGATCGCTGCGCGGCTGGATTCCCGAATGGTGTCCGCCACTGCGATGATGCCGGCGAGCTGCCCGTCCCGGGCAAAGAGCAGCGGGGTCTTCCCTTCGCCCGCCAAGCGCTCCGCCTCCCGGCGCGCCGCTGCGCTGCGGCTGTCCCCGCTGAGCAGGCTGTTTTCTTCCAAAAACGCGAGGTTGCCCGCCAGGTATTCTCTCCCCTCAACAGTGGCGCGGACGCCGCGGCCAGCCTGCATCGCGAACGACGACGCTTCCGGATAGGCGACCCCGGCTTGCCGGGCCTTTTCCACTACCGCCTGCGCCAGCGGATGCTCGCTGCCGTGTTCCACCGCAGCCGCTTCCGCGAGGAACTGCCGCTCGCTCAGTTGAGGGTCCAGCACGGCGACATCTGTCACAGAGGGATGTCCAGAGGTGATGGTTCCCGTTTTATCCAATACTACCGTATCGATATTGTGAAGGTTTTCCAGGCTTTCCGCCGATTTGATTAAAATTCCCATCTCCGCCGCTTTTCCCGTGCCGACCATGATGGCGACCGGCGTCGCCAGGCCCAGCGCACAAGGACAGGAGATGACCAGCACGGCGATGGCGTTAGAGAGCGCGAATTCAAAATCCTGCCCCGCGGCCAGCCAAATAACGGCCGTCAAAACCGAGATGCCGATGACGGCGGGGACAAAAATCCCGCTCACTTTATCGGCCAGGCGCGCAATGGGCGCCTTGGAATTGCCTGCCTCATCCACTAAGCGGATGATCTGCGCCAGGGTTGTATCCTCGCCGACCTTGGAGGCGCGGAAACGGAAGGTCCCATTTTTGTTGATGGTCGCCGAAATCACCGGATCCCCGGGGTTTTTCTCCACCGGGATACTCTCGCCGGTGATAGCCGCCTGGTCCACATAACCGTGGCCTTCGGTGACAACGCCGTCCACCGGGATTCCCTCGCCGGGGCGGATAACCAACACATCCCCCGCTGTCACCTGCTCCGCCGGGATGACCTGCTCTTCCCCGCCGCGGAGGACGGTGGCGGATTTCGGCGCCAGGTCGACCAATTTTCCGAGCGCATCGGAGGTCTTCGCCTTGGATTTCGCCTCGAGATACTTCCCGACCGTCACCAGCGTCAAAATCATCGCCGCAGATTCAAAATACAGCGCGTGCGCGTATTCGTGCACCAATTCCAGATCGCCGTGGCCAAAGCCGTAGGCCATGCGGAACATTGCGAACAAGCCGTACACGAGCGATGCGCCCGAGCCGATGGCGACCAGGGAATCCATATTCGGCGCGCGGTGCAGCAAGGACCGGAATCCCTTTGCATAGAACACGCGGTTCAAAAACAGCACCGGGACCGTCAGGAGCAGCTGCACCAGCGCTGAAATCAACGCGTTCTCCGTGCCAATCAAAAACCCTGGCGCCGGCAGCGAAATCATCGGCCCCATCGCGACGTACATCAGCGGGACCAAAAGTACGATGGACCACAAAAGCCGGCGCTTCATGCTGCGCTGGGAATCCTGCGCCTGCTGCTGCCGCCGGGTCCATTCGCTGCGGAACCCGCCGTCCTTTTGCTGGGCGGCCGCACGTTCCAGCGGCGACGCGCCGTATCCGATTTTTTCCACCGCGCCGGTAATCGCCGCCTCGTCCAATTTCGTTTCGTCATAAGAGACCGTCATCTGGTTTGAGAGCAGATTCACGTTGACGCCGCAAACGCCGTCAAGCTTTTCTACGCAGCGCGTCACATTCGCCTGGCAAGCCGCGCAGGTCATGCCGGTCACTTGATATTTCTCGGTTTTCATGCTTCATCCCTTCTCTGTCTGATGCATTTGGGCTCGAATATCATTTTATTTTTTTGATCAATTCCACCGCTTCCTCCATAATCTGGAGGTTCCCTTTCTGGACCTCCTCCACCACGCAGGTCTCCAAATGGCTTTGCAGCACCAGATATCCAAAAGCCTGCAGCGCGCTCTGCACCGCAGCCACCTGCACGAGGATGTCGCCGCAGTAGCGGTTTCCCTCCAGCATGCGGGAAATGCCGTTGAGCTGCCCCGTCATCCGCTTGAGGCGGTTTTGCAGCTGGCGAAGCTCGTCTTTCCCCCGCGGAGTCGATTTGTAATGCGGGCATTGGCAGCCCTGCGCCGCGTTCTGGCAGCTTTCGCAGCCTTCCTTCATGCGATTCACCTCAATTCTTAAATACCCATATGGGGTATTTTCTGAATCTTATTATAATACCCCGGATGGGTATTTTCAAGACCTTTTAAATAAATTTTTTTGCATAGAAAAGCGGCGGCCGGAAGATTTCCTTCCTAGCCGCCGCTCTTGCCGTCCTGCCGGCCGCGTCACGCCCCTGTTTCCGCCTGTTCTTCAGCGGCAAACTGGCTGTTGTACAAGTTAGCGTAAAACCCGCCCTTGGCGAGCAGTTCCTCATGCCTGCCCTGCTCGATGATGTGCCCCTGGTCCATCACCAAAATGCGGTCCGCACCCTTGATGGTGGAAAGGCGGTGCGCCACAATAAAGCTGGTGCGCCCCTCCATCATCTTTGCAAACGCGCGCTGGATGCGGATTTCCGTGCGCGTATCGATACTGCTCGTCGCCTCGTCCAAAATCAACATCGGCGGGTCCACCAGCATCACGCGGGCAATGCACAAAAGCTGCCGCTGGCCCTGGGAGAGGTTCCCGCCGTCCTCGGCGATCATCGTGTCATAGCCGTCCGGCAGGCGCATAATGAAGGAATGCGCGTGCGCCGCCTTCGCCGCGGCGAGGACTTGTTCTTCCGTCGCGCCGGGCCGGCCGTAGGCGATATTTTCCCGCACCGTGCCGTTGAAGAGCCAGGTGTCCTGCAAAACCATGCCGTACTGGCTGCGCAGGCTGCTGCGCGTCACGCCGCGGATGTCAGCGCCGTCCACGGCAATGCGGCCGCGGTCCGCGTCGTAAAAGCGCATCAGGAGGTTGATGACCGTGGTCTTTCCGCAGCCTGTCGGCCCCACAATGGCAATGCGCTGGCCGCTTTTCGCCTCTAAGTTCCAGTCTTCAATCAAACGCGTGTCTGGCTGGTAGGAAAAATACAAGCCCTGCACGGAAACATCGCCGCGGCAGTCCCGCAGCACTTGCGCGTCCGGCGCGTCCGGCTGCTCTTCCTGCTCGTCCAGTACTTGGAACAGGCGCTGCGCCGACGCGAACGCCGTTTGGATCTGCGTGATGACAGCCGTAATTTCGTTGAACGGCTTCGTGTATTGATTCGCATATTGTAGGAACGAAGAAATATTGCCCACGGTGAGCGGGGCCGGGACGCCGGTGATGGCGCAGAGCGAACCGATGACTACAACCGCGGTGGAAACGATCCCGTTGACAAAGCGCGTGGACGGGTTTGAGAGGGAAGAATAAAACTGCGCCTTTTCGCCGCAGCGGTAGAGCCGTGCATTGATCGCGCGGAATTGCTCTTCCGCACGGTTCTCATAGTGGAAGGTCTTAACAATCTTCTGCCCGCTCACCATTTCTTCGACAAATCCGCTCAATTCGCCCTGCGCCGCCTGCTGCTCTACAAACATGCGGTGCGACATTTTTGCGATAAAAGACGCCACAAAAAGGGAGAGCGGCGTCACCAGTACGACCACCAGCGCGATGACCGGGCTGATATACAGCATGAACAGCAGCGTCCCCACAATGGTGACCACACCCGTGAAAAGCTGCGTGATTCCCTGCAAAAGGCCGTCGGCAACCTGGTCCACATCGTTGACGATGCGGCTGATGAGATCCCCGTGCGCATGGCCGTCGATATATTTCAGCGGCATGCGGTTGAGCTTGCGGTACGTCATCACGCGCAGGTCCCGCGCGGTAGAATACGTCACCTTATTATTGCAGTAGGCCATCAGCCATTGGAACGCCGCGCTCACGGCGATGGTCCCAGCCAGCAACGCCAGCGTGGGGATCATCGCGGCGTGGTCGACGCTGCCCTGGCCGAGCGCACAGTCGATGGCTTGGCCAACCAGCACGGGCCCGTAAAGGCTTAGGGAGATTTGCACAACCGCGCACAAAAAGGAACCCAGCAGGAACCCGGCGTAAGGCCGCGTGTAGTGCAGAAGCCGCTTTAAAACAGAACGCCTCATTTCCGCACCTCCTCCCGGCTCAGCTGGGAAAGGCAGATCTCGCGGTAGACCTCGCAATTTTCCAGCAATTCCTCATGGGTCCCAATGCCTGCGACCTCGCCGTCGTCCAGCACGATGATCTGGTCAGCATGGCGGATTGTACTCGCCCGCTGGGAAACCATCAGCACCGTGCGGTCCCGCATTTCTGTTCGCAGCGCGCGGCGCAGGGCTGCGTCGGTGGCAAAATCGAGCGCGCTCGCGCTGTCGTCGAGGATTAAGATCTCTGGCCCGCCGACCAAGGCGCGGGCAATGGTCAGGCGCTGGCGCTGGCCGCCAGAGAAGTTTTTGCCGCCCTGGTTGACGCCGGACTGCAGGCCATTCGCCTTTTTCGCGACGACGTCTTTTGCCTGCGCGGTCTCCAGCGCTTTTTCCAGCTCCTCCCGCGTGGCGTCTGGCTTACGCCAGCGCAGGTTGCTCTCAATCGTACCGGAAAACAGCACCGCTTCCTGCGGGACCATGCCGATCTTCCCGCGCAGCTGTTCAAACGAGTAATCCTGCACAGGGACGCCGTCCACCAGCACTTCTCCGCGCGTTGCGTCGTAAAAGCGCGGGATCAGGCCCACCAGCGTCGATTTTCCCGAACCGGTGCCGCCGATGATGCCCACCGTTTCCCCGGAGCGGATGACGGCGTTTAAATCCTTGAGGGCATATTTTTCGCTGCCGTCATAGGAAAACGACACCCCACGGAATTCGATGCGCGGCGCGCCCGGCACGGGCGGGATCGTTTTTTTCGCGGCGCCTTCCGCCTCCTGTACCGACGGAACCGTCTCAAGCACCTCGTTGACGCGGCCGGCCGAAGCCGCCGCCTTGGTAAACGTGACCACCAAGTTCGCCACGACAATCAGCGCAAGGAGCGTTTGCGTCATATAATTGACGCAGGCGACCACCTCGCCCTGCGTGAGCGCGCCGGTCTCCACGCGGAAGCCGCCAAACCAGACGATGGCGATGATGGCAGAATTGACAATGAGATAGGTCAGCGGGTTGAGCAGCGCCGAAAGCTTGCCTACCTGGATGGCGGTCGCCGTCTGGTCCTCCGCCGCCTCGTCAAAGCGCGCTTGTTCTTCCTCCTGCTTGGAAAACGCGCGGATCACCCGCACGCCGGAAAGGCCTTCGCGCGAGACGAGCGAGATGCGGTCCAGCTTTTTTTGCATCACGCGAAAAAACGGCACCGAGCGGCTCATCACCCAGTACAGCACCAGGCCGATGAGCGGCGTGGAAAACAAAAAGATCAGGCCGACCTGCCAGTCGATGAGGAACACGGCGACTACCGCGCCAACCGCTAAAAACGGCGCGCGCACCACCAGGCGGATCAACATTGCGACCGCGTACTGCAGCTGGTTGACGTCGTTGGTCATCCGCGTGATCAACGACGGCGTGCCAAACCGGTCGACCTCCGCATGGGAAAACGAATGGATCTTGTGGAACATCTCGTTGCGCAGCGCCGTGCCTACCCCCTGCGAAGCGATCGCCGCACACTTCTGGCACACCAGCGCGCAGCAGAGGCCCACCGCGCCGAGCAGCAGCAAAACGCCGCCCATCCGCCACACATAGTCCAAATCGCCACGCCGCACGCCGTTGTCCAAGATTGACGCGGTGACAACCGGGACAATCAACTCCAGCACCGCCTCTGTCAATTTGAAAATCGGCCCGAGCACGACCTGCTTTTTGTAGGCAGACAAAAACCTTGCCAGCCGGAACATTTCCTCCACTCCTTCTTGCTTCTCGATTTTTATTTTTTAATTATAACAAAAAACCGGACAAAGAAACAGAGGCTTTCGAAATATTCCCGCGCATTTTAGGGCAAAAAAACGGCGCGCCGCCCTTCCCGGACGTCCCGCGCCGTCTGTTCACCGCCGTGCCAGTACTTTTTTCAGATATTGTCCGGTGTAGGAAGCCTCCACTTCGGCTACCTCTTCCGGGGCGCCCTGTGCAAGGACTGTCCCGCCGTTGTTGCCGCCTTCCGGGCCGAGGTCGATGATGTGGTCCGCCGTCTTGATGAGGTCAAGGTTGTGCTCGATGACCACCACCGTATTGCCGCCGTCCACCAGTTTTTGCAACACCTGGATGAGCTTGTGCACATCCGCGATGTGCAAACCGGTCGTCGGCTCGTCCAAAATATAGATCGTGCGCCCGGTGGGCCGCTTGGAAAGTTCCGCCGCCAGTTTGACGCGCTGCGCCTCGCCGCCGGAAAGCGTCGTGGCCGGCTGGCCGATCTTGATATAATTGAGCCCCACGTCTTGCAGGGTCTGCAATTTCCGCGCGATGCGCGGGATGCTGGAGAAAAACTCCAGGCCTTCCTCAACCGTCATCTCCAACACATCGTAGATGTTCTTGCCCTTGTACTTAATCTCCAGCGTTTCGTGGTTGTAGCGCCGCCCTTTGCACACCTCGCACGGAACATAGATGTCCGGCAGAAAATGCATCTCAATTTTGATAATGCCGTCGCCCTGGCAGGCCTCGCAGCGCCCGCCCTTCACGTTGAACGAGAAACGCCCGGCGGAAAAACCGCGCAGCTTTGCGTCCTGTGTGGAGGCGTAGAGATCCCGGATATCCGTGAAAACGCCGGTGTAGGTTGCCGGGTTGGAGCGCGGCGTCCGGCCGATGGGCGCCTGGTTGATCTCAATGACTTTGTCGAGGAACTCGATGCCGCGAATCGTCTGATGCGCGCCCGCGCGCGTCCGCGCGCCGTTCAATTCCGCCGCCAGGCGCTTGTAGAGGATCTCGTTCACGAGAGAGGATTTTCCCGAACCGGAAACACCGGTTACGCAGATGAACTCCCCCAGCGGGAAATCGACGGTGATCTTCTTCAGGTTGTTCTGCGCCGCGCCGACGACAGTGAGCTTGCGCCCGTTTCCCTTGCGGCGCTCCGCCGGGATCTCGACCCGGCGTTTGCCGCTCAGATACTGGCCCGTGATGGACGCCTCGCAGGAAAGGATGCCCGAAACCGGGCCGTTGTAGACCACTTCGCCGCCGTGGATGCCCGCGCCGGGGCCGATATCCACGATGTGGTCCGCAGCCATCATGGTCTCTTCGTCGTGCTCCACCACCAGGACGGTGTTCCCGAGGTCGCGCAGCCGCTTGAGGGTCGCGAGCAGCTTGTCGTTGTCGCGCTGGTGCAGGCCGATGCTCGGCTCGTCCAAAATATAGAGTACGCCCATCAGCGAAGAACCAATCTGCGTGGCAAGGCGGATGCGCTGGCTTTCGCCGCCGGAGAGCGTGCCGGACGCGCGAGAAAGCGTGAGGTATTCGAGGCCGACGCTCTTCAAAAAGCCAAGGCGCTCCCGCACCTCTTTCAGGATACTGCGGGCGATCATCCGGTCCCGCTCGGAAAGCTCCAGATGGCTGATGAATTCGAGCGCTTCGGTCACCGATTTATCGCAGAATTCACTGATGTTGATCCCCCCGACCGTTACCGCCAGGCTCAGCGGCGAAAGTCGTTTGCCGTGGCACGCGTCGCACGGGATCGCGCTCATATACGACTCGATTTCTTCTTTGATCCAGCTGCTCTGCGTGTCGCGGAAGCGGCGTTCCAGGTTGTTGATGATGCCCTCAAACGTGGTCAGATATTTCCCGCTGCCGTATTCGCTCCGCCGCTCAATCTCGATTTTTTCCCCATTGGTACCATAAAGCAGGATATCGAGAATTTCCGGCGGAAGTTCCCCCACCGGCGTATCCAGCGAAAAATGGTAGTGCTTTGCAAGCGCCTCCAGATACATGGCCGCAATCGTGCTGCCCTCCATCGCCCAGCCGCTGGCCTTGAGGCCGCCCTGGTGGATGGAAAGCCGCTTATTCGGGAGGATTTTTTCCGGGTCGATTTTCATAAACACGCCGAGGCCCGTGCATTTGGGGCATGCGCCATAGGGATTGTTGAATGAAAACATGCGCGGCGTCAATTCCTCTACGCTGACGCCGTGCTCCGGGCACGCGTAATTTTGCGAGAACAGCACGTCCTCCCCCGTGTCCACCCGGTTGACCAGGATCAGTCCGCCCGAGAGCGAGGACGCCGTTTCGATGGAATCCGCCAGGCGGGAGCGGATCGACGGCGCGACGACCAACCGGTCGACAACGATCTCAATCGAGTGCTTCTTATTCTTCTCCAGGCGGATCTCTTCCGAAAGGTCATAGATCTGCCCGTCGGCACGCACGCGGACAAATCCGCTTTTGCGCGCGGCCTCGAATTCCTTGACATGCTCGCCCTTCCGCGCGCGGACAACCGGCGCGAGGATCTGGATGCGCGTGCGCTCCGGCAGCGCCAGTACCTGGTCCACAATCTGGTCCACCGTCTGCTGGCGGATTTCCCGGCCGCACACCGGGCAATGCGGGATCCCGATGCGTGCGTAAAGCAGGCGCAAATAATCATAGATCTCCGTCACCGTCCCCACGGTGGAGCGCGGGTTCTGCGAGGTGGTCTTCTGGTCTATGGAAATGGCCGGGGAAAGGCCGTCAATGCGGTCCACATCCGGTTTTTCCATCTGCCCGAGGAATTGCCGCGCATAGGAGGAAAGCGACTCTACGTAGCGGCGCTGCCCCTCGGCGTAAATGGTGTCAAACGCAAGGGAGGACTTCCCGGACCCAGAGAGCCCGGTGAGCACGACCAGCTTTTCCCGGGGGATGTCGATGTCAATATTTTTGAGATTGTGTTCGCGGGCGCCCCGCACAGAGATCCATTGCGCCATGTCTTTTGCGTCTCCTTTTCCCAAGCCATTCGCAGCCCCCGCAGGGACCCGTTTATTTCTTTTTCTCGCCCGTCAGCGCCCGGATTTTGTCGCGCAGGTAAGCGGCATGTTCGAATTCCAGCAGCTTCGCCGCCGCCTTCATCTCGCGGGTAAGCTGTTCGACCATCTGCTTGCGCTCCTGCGCCGTTAGGCGCTTTTTCTTTTTGCCCGGCGCTTCGTCCTCCTTGTGCGTGGAGATTTCCAGCACGTCGGAGACCTTTTTGATGATGGTCTGCGGCACGATGCCGTGCTCTTCGTTGTATTTCATCTGGATCTCGCGGCGGCGCTGCGTTTCGCGCAGGGCGTTTTCCATCGACGGCGTGACCGTGTCGCCGTACAAAATAACTTGCCCTTCCGCGTTGCGCGCCGCGCGGCCGATGGTCTGGATCAACGAGCGTTCCGAGCGCAGGAACCCTTCCTTGTCCGCGTCGAGGATGGTGACCAGCGAGACCTCCGGGATATCCAACCCCTCGCGCAGCAGGTTGATGCCGACAAGCACGTCGAATTCGCCGAGGCGCAGGTCCCGGATAATCTCCATCCGTTCGACGGTGTCGATGTCGTGGTGCATGTAGCGCACGCGGATGCCAACGCCCTCGAGATATGCCGTGAGATCTTCCGCCATTTTTTTGGTCAGCGTCGTTACCAGGACGCGCTGCCCCTTCGCCGTGCGCAGGTTGATCTCGGAAATCAGGTCGTCGATCTGCCCGTCCGTCGGCTTGACGATCACTTCCGGGTCCACCAGGCCCGTGGGGCGGATGACCTGTTCCACCACCAGCGCGGAATGCTCCCGCTCGAAATCGCCCGGCGTCGCGCTGACAAAGACCGCCTGGTTGATATGGCGGTAGAATTCGTCGAAATCCAGCGGCCGGTTGTCAAACGACGACGGCAGCCGGAAGCCGTAATCCACCAGCGACTGCTTGCGCGCGCGGTCCCCCGCGTACATGCTGCGCACCTGCGGCAGCGTGACGTGGGACTCGTCCACAAACAGTAGGAAATCCTTCGGGAAGTAGTCGAGCAGCGTGAACGGCGCGCTGCCCGGCGCGCGCCCCGAGAGCACACGGGAGTAGTTCTCAATCCCCTTGCAGAAGCCGATCTCCTGGAGCATCTCGATGTCGTACAACGTCCGCTCGCGGATCCGCTGGGCCTCGATGAGCTTGCCCTCCGACTCAAAATATTTCACGCGCTGCCACATTTCTTCTTCCAGGTCCTGGACGGCCCGCTTCATCTTTTCCTTTGGAACAATATAATGTGAGGCGGGATAGATGGCGGCGTGTTTGAGGTCCGCCTTCCACTCGCCGGTGAGCGCGTTGATCTCGCTGATGCGGTCGATTTCGTCGCCAAAAAATTCGACGCGGATGACCTTGTCGTTTGATTCCGCCGGGAAGATCTCCACCACGTCGCCGCGCGCACGGAACTTGTTGCGCACCAAATTGACATCGTTGCGTTCATATTGGATTTCCACCAGCTTTTTGAGCAGCTCATCCCGGCTCTTCTGCATCCCGGGCCGCAGCGAGATCACCATCGTGCGGTAATCGATCGGGTCGCCCAAGCTGTAAATGCAGGAAACGCTCGCCACGATGATGACGTCCCGGCGTTCAGAGAGCGCGGAAGTCGCCGAGTGGCGCAGCTTGTCGATCTCATCGTTGATGGCGGAATCCTTTTCGATATAGGTGTCCGTCGTCGGCACATAAGCTTCCGGCTGGTAGTAATCATAATAGGAGACGAAATATTCCACCGCGTTCTCCGGGAAAAATTCGCGGAATTCGCTGCAAAGCTGGGCGGCCAGCGTCTTGTTATTCGCCAGCACCAGCGTGGGGCGGTTCACCTGCGCGATGACGTTCGCCATGGTAAACGTCTTGCCAGAGCCCGTCACGCCCAGCAGCGTCTGTTCCCGGTCGCCGCGCCTCAGGCCCTCCACCAGCTTTGCAATCGCCTGCGGCTGGTCACCGGTCGGCTGGTAGCCGGATTTAAGGCGGAACATTCCCGCCTCGTTCTGTTGCTCCATCCGCATTCCCTCCCGCCGTTTTGTTTTCCGTCCTGCGCGAAAAGCCGCGGGAGAATGCCCACGGCCCAGCGCATGTTCAAACGTATGTTCTTTTATTCTACACATTCCGGCGCTGCTTGTCAATCCTTTTGCAGAGCGTCCTCCAGCAGCGCGCGGACAATCTCTTCCATCTTCATGCCGCGCGAACCCTTGACCAACACCACGTCCCCGGGCTGGATCTCACGCTGTAAAAACGCCGTAGCGTCCGCTTTTTGTAGGAAATGGCGCGCTTGTAGGCCGGATTTCCCGGCGGCGCCCCGGCAGTAACCTTCGGCCGCAGCCCCCACGGCCGCCAGCAGATCGGCGCCCGCCTGCGCTGCGTAGGCGCCGACCTGCTCGTGAGCCTGCGCGGAATAATCCCCGAGTTCCAGCATATCCGCCAGTACGGCGATACAGCGGCCGCTTCCGCGCAGGCTGGCCAAAACGTCGAGGCTACTGCGCATGGAATCCGGGCTTGCGTTGTAGGAGTCGTCGATCACCGTCACGCCGCCCACCGTGTGGATCTGCTGCCGCATAGCGGGCGGGCGGTATTGCGCAAGCGCGCGCACCGCGCCGCTGCAATCCCCGCCGCAGAGCTCAAATGCCACAGCCAAAGCCGCCAGCGCGTTTAGCACGTTGTGCCGCCCCGGCGCAGGGATTTCCACTGGCCACCGCCGCCCGCACACCTCTGCGGTGAAGCGGCTGCCGTCCTTTGAGGTTTGCAGCGCTTCCGCGCGCACGCCGCACCAAGGCTGTGTGCCATAGAACACGGTCCGGCAGGCTGTTTTCCCACGCAGCGCCGCCAAGAGCGGGTCGTCGCCGTTGAGGAACAGAACGGAACCCTCGCGGAACGCATCCGTAATATGCAGCTTTTCGCTGCGGATATTCTCCTGGGTCTTCAAATTTTCAAGATGGGAAACGCCGATATTCGTCACCACCGCATAGTCTGGCCGGGCGACAGCCGCCAGGCGCGCCATTTCGCCGAATTCGCTCATCCCCATTTCGATCACAGCGGCGCCGTCTGCGGGTGAAAGGCCGAGCAGCGTCAGCGGAAGGCCCAGCTGGCTGTTGCGGTTACCCTCCGTCTTGAGAACAGAAAACGACGCCGAAAGCGCGAGCGCGACCATCTCTTTCGTGGTGGTCTTCCCCACGCTGCCCGTTACGCCCACCACCGGGATGGAAAAACGGGACCGGTGCCACGCCGCCAGATCCTGCAGCGCGCGGCGCGTGTCCTGCACGCGGATCCAGGCCATGCGGCCGGAAGCGCTGTCGTGCTCCTGCGTGAAGGCGGCGGCGGCCCCGGCCTCTTCCGCCTGGCCGAGAAATCGGTGCGCGTCGACGCGCTCGCCCACCACCGGCACAAACAGGCAGCCCGGCTTGAGTTGGCGGCTGTCCAGGCACACCGACGTAACCCGTGCCGCCGCATCCCCGCAGAGAAGGCGGCCGCCCGCCGCCTCTGCTATCTGCCGAACAGTCAGTTCCATGACGCGCCCCCTTGCCCGGGCTGCGCAAGGCCCAATTCCTTGAGGATCTCTGCAATGACCTCGCGCTCGTCAAAATGATATTTAACCCCTTTGATCTCCTGATAATCCTCGTGGCCTTTCCCTGCAAAGACCACGACGTCGCCAGGCTCCGCATGCTCGATGCAGTAGCGCATCGCTTCTTTCCGGTCCGGAATGACGGTATACTTCCCGCCGGTCTTTTCCATCCCCGTCAAAATATCGCGGATGATGTCGTTGACGTCTTCAAAACGGGAATTGTCCGCTGTGATGACGGAAAGATCCGCCATGCGGCCGCAGACCTCGCCCATCTCGTAACGGCGGGATTTCGCCCGGTTGCCGCCTGCGCCGAATAAACACACCAGCCGTTTCGGTTCATATTCACGCAGCGTGCCGAGAATATTCTCCATGCTCACGGCATTGTGCGCATAGTCGATGAGCAGCGTGTAATCCCCGGGGACGGGGACGGGTTCCACACGGCCTTTTACCTTCACGGCGCGCAAGCCCGCCTGCACCGCTTCGGCGCTTACGCCGAAATGGCGGCACACCGCAACGGCGGCCAGCGCGTTGTACACGCTGAACCGGCCGGGGATATCCACCGTAACGGGAAACTCTAGCGCGCCCTGCAGCTGGAACGACACGCCGAGATACCCCGGCCGCGAGACCAGCCGTTCGTCCGCAGCGCGGAGCTGCGCCTGTTCGGAAAAGCCGTAGGTCTCCACCTCGCAGGTATGGCCTTCGAGCATCTTCCCACAGGCGGGGTCGTCGAGGTTGACCACGCCCAACCGGCACTGCCGGAACAACATCTGCTTGCAATGCAGGTATTCCTCCAGAGAAGCATGCTCGTTCCCACCGATGTGGTCCGGCGAAAAATTGGTGAACAGGCCGATGTCAAACACAAACCCGGAGACCCGGTGGTCCTTCAGGCCGATGGAAGACGCCTCGAGCACCGCGCAGCGGCAGCCTTCATCCACCATGCGGCGCAAAAATTTCTGCACCTCGTAGGATTCCGGCGTCGTGTTTTCCGTGGGGATGACCGCGCCGCCGATGACGGCGCCGATGGTGCCGATCAAACCGGTTTGAATTCCCGCCGCCTCCAAAATGGCGCGGATCATATAAGAAGTGGTGGTCTTCCCTTTGGTGCCCGTGATGCCAACCACCTTGAGCTGCCGCGCCGGGTAGCCAAAATACGCCGCCGAGGCAAACGCCAACGCGCGGCGGCTATCCTCCACGAGGACAACCGGTACCGGGAGGTCCAGCGGCTCCTCCGCCAAAACGGCGGCCGCCCCCGCCGCCACCGCCTGGGGCGCAAAGCGGTGGCCGTCCGATGAAGCGCCCCGCAGGCAGACAAACAGACAGCCTGGCGCCGCCTTGCGGGAATCGTAGACCACGTCGGTGATTTCCGGATCCCCCGCGCCGTCCATCCGGTGCGGGATCTCCTTCAGTAATTCGCTCAATTGCAATGGAAACGCCTCCTTTTCCCCTCTATGGTACCAGGGGAACGATGTAAGATCCGCGCGGTTCCTGCGAACCGCCGGCAAACGCCTGCCGCGGCCCTTATTTTTGATATTGCGGGTTGATTTTGAACGCGCGCAGCACATCCACCACAGAGGCGATTTTCTCAGTGGTCTGCTGAAGCTCATCCAGCTTTTGCAGCCGCTGGGCCACGGCCTTCTGCGACTCGTACAGCGGTTTGACGCGGGATTCCTCCATGGCGGCAAGGGCCTTCCCGGTCTTTTCCTCCTCCTGTGCCAGCGCTTCCAGCGCCGCGCGCTGCTTCGCGGATTCTTGTTTGATCTGCGATAAATCGTGCAGGCAGCCCGTGAGCGACTGCTCCGCCTGCGACAGCTCCTGCTTGAGCGTGACCTGCCCTTGCTTTAAGAGCTGGAATTCCTGCTTGGCCGCGGCCTGCGCCTGCTTGAGCTGTTCCTGCCCTTGCAGCAGCGCCGCCGTGTCCTGGCGGATCATTGTGATATCCTGTTTCTGCTCCGCCACCGCCTGCGCCAGCGCCCCGGCGTCCTGCTTGACGCCAAACACGCCGCGGCCGACCGCCGCAATCTCCTGGCGGCCTTCCGACAGCGCCTGTTTCAGCGCGGCAAGGTCCTGCCGGGTTTCCGTGTGGCTTTGCTCCATCTGCTGGAGCTTTTGGGAAATTTCCCCCTGCTCCTTTTTCTGGACGGCCAATTCCTGCTTGAGCGCCTGGATGCCCTGGCGCGTCTCGGAAAGGGCTTGCTTGAGCTCGGTGAGCACGCCGGCCATCTCCACCTCTTCCCGGTGAATGGCGGAAGATTCCTGCTTGACCGCGCCGGCGTCCTGCTTGATGCGGGAAATATCCTGACGGATGACCTCTAATTTCCGGTCCACCATCGCTTCAATCGCCTGTAATAATGAACTTTCGCTCATGCGTCTCGCCTCCTCAATGGTTCCTATTATAATGGGTTCCCGCGCCGCATGCAAGACCGTTTCGCTTTTCCTGCGCATGATCCGCGGGAAAACCGTCCATACTGATCTTGAGGTTTAAAAAGGAAGGGGGGACCGTATGGAACGGGAAATTCTCTTGCAGGACCCCGCGGCGCGGGCCTATTATCTCTCGCTGCCGCTGGACGCCCGCCTGGCCCTGGCCCGCAGGCCGGAGGGGTTTTCCTCGGCGCAGGAGCTGCGCCAATGCGCGGAAACGCTGTTCCGCCTAGGCGGGACGACCGCCGCGCCGTAACCCTATTTTCCAGGGGACGCGCCAGAAATTTTCACGTTTTGTTCAAACGGATGTCACAGAGAGAACTTACCCTAAAAAGCGCGGGGCCATCGGGCTGCTCTACCGTTTTCTCCTTTTTCACGCTTTTTCTCCTGAACGAAAGAAGCGCTTTTCCCTGCCGCCCGCCCCGCACCCCGGCGGCGCGCCCTGTGCCGCCGGCTTTTTTGTATGTTCCTCCGCAGGGACGGTTGCATTTTCCCACAGCGGGTGGTACAATCGAGGGCAAAGGGAGCGGCGCCGCCGCCCCGCACAGGGAGGCGTTTTGCACATGAAAGCTCTGGTTCGTCCGGATGAAGAACGGGTCCTTCTGTACCGGCTCGACGAAGGAACAGAAAAAGGAGACCGCGTGCGCCGCGCGGTCTCCTCGCTGGGGATCAAAATGGTGACGGTAACCCCCGCCATGCTATCGGAAACAGTAGGGTTTTGCGCCGGGGTCCCGGGATTCCCCTCCTGCGGCACGCCGTTTACCGGCGACGCGCCGGAAGAGGAAATGCTCGTCCTGCGCGGCCTGACGCAAAAACGCCTGGACGCGCTGCTCGCCGCACTGCGGGAATCCGGCGCGGGGCGTATCGACCGCAAGGCCGTTGTCACCGCCGCCAACCGCAGTTGGACCTTCCTTCAGCTGCATGCCGAGGTTTCGCGCGAGCACGCTTTCCTGCAAAAAAACCGGCGCCCGGCGCACACGGTCAAAGAATAAAAGACATCACGGCGCCCGCAACGCCCACCAGCGCAAAAACAGCTCCCGCAACTTTTGTTGTGACCCGGTAAAACTTTGTGGGGCTTTCGGCATTGGTTGAGCGGAAGAATTCCCCGAGTTCCCAGACCTTTTGGGGGAAGAAAAAGAAGACCGCGCCCACGGCAACGATGAAAATCGAGAGAAGGAGCATCGTCCCATCGATCATATTTTTCACCTCCTTTTATACAGCGGCACATCTGCATCCAGCGCCTCCCTGCGGGAGACGTTGGATGCTTTGCTTTATCCTCCTATCTCCGCGCGGGCGGCTTGGACCATCATATCCTTAACCTTCATCAAACGGGTTAGGTTCCCGCGTTCGTTGTCCTCCAGCTTCATGGTGATGGATTTGATCGTCTTTTTCAGATCCGGGATCATCACATATTCCAGCGCATTCACACGGCGGCGGGTGCGCTCCATCTCGTCGGCAAGCATGTCGCAGATCTTCTCGCACTGCGCCAGCTCCAGGAGTTTCGGCATCAACGTTTCCATGCCGAGCACCGCACGGTCGAGATGTTCCGAGGAAAACGCCGGGCCGTAGGGCAAGCCCGCGCCCGCCTGGCGGCCCTCCAGGGTGATGGACGGGACCTCCAGGTTCATGAGATTTTCCGTGGAAAATTGCGCCGGAACGGCGGCTGCCGGCAAAAAGAGCGCCTCCGCCAGCGCGTCCTCCCCCATTTCCGCGCCGGCAAGCGCCGCCGCGCTCATCGCTCCGGAGAGCAATGCTTCTACCTCCTGGCGCAGCGCGCGGTTCCGCCGGATGTAGTATAAAAACCGGCGCGCCATCTCGTCCTGCTTGTCCTTGAGCAGCTTGTGCCCGCGGGCGGCGGTAGAAAGGCGTTTTTTCATCCGGGTGAGTTCCATCCGGGTCGGGTTTACCCGTGCCATCCCGCGCCTCCTTCCCCTGTGGGCAGGTAGCGCGCCAGATACTCCGGATGGATGCGCTTGAGCTCCTGCCGCGGCAGCATCGCCAGCAGTTTCCAGCCGATTTCCAGCGTCTCTTCAATGCTGCGGTCCGTTTCATAGCCCTGCGAGACATATTCCTTTTCGAAGGCGTCGGCAAAACGGGCGTAGATCTTGTCGAGGTCTGAGAGCGCCGATTCGCCCAAGACCACGGCCAATTCCTTCGCTTCCTTGCCGCGGGCGTAGGCGGAGAAAATCTGGTTCATTGTGTCGGCGTGGTCCTCGCGCGTTTTGCCTTCGCCGATGCCTTTGTTTTTCAGGCGGCTCAGCGACGGCAGCACGTCGACCGGCGGCGCAATGCCCTTCAAATACAGGTCGCGTGAAAGGATAATCTGCCCTTCCGTGATATAACCGGTCAAGTCCGGGATCGGGTGCGTTTTGTCGTCCTCCGGCATGGTGAGGATCGGGATCTGCGTGATCGACCCTTTTTTGCCGTTGATCCGCCCGGCGCGCTCGTACAGGGACGCAAGGTCCGTGTAAAGATACCCCGGGTAGCCGCGCCGGCCCGGGACTTCCTTGCGCGCGGCCGAGACCTCGCGCAGCGCCTCCGCATAATTCGTGATATCCGTCAGGATGACGAGAACGTGCATGCCGAGCTCATACGCCAGGTATTCCGCGCAGGTAATCGCCATGCGCGGCGTGGAGATGCGCTCGACGGCGGGGTCATCCGCCAGGTTCAAAAACAGCGTGGCGTGCTTGATGGCGCCGGTGCGGCGGAAATCCTCAATGAAAAATTCTGCTTCTTCAAACGTGATGCCCATCGCCGCGAACACCACGGCGAATTCCTCCTGGGCGCCGCGCACCTTCGCCTGCCGCGCGATTTGCGCCGCAAGCTCCTTGTGCGGCAGGCCGGAGCCGGAGAAAATCGGCAGTTTCTGCCCGCGCACGAGCGTATTGAGGCCGTCGATGGCGGAAATGCCCGTTTGGATAAATTCGGCAGGGTAATCGCGCGCCGCCGGGTTCATCGGCGTACCGTTGATGTTCATGCGTTTTTCCGCGATGACGGCGGGGCCGCCGTCAATCGGTTCGCCCATGCCGTCGAAAACGCGGCCGATCATATCGGGGCTCACCGCCAGTTCCAGGCCGTGGCCTAAAAAGCGCGCGCGGGAATTGGAAATGCGCAGGCCCTGCGCGCTCTCAAAGAGCTGGACGAGGGCTTTTTTTCCCTCGGCTTCCAACACGCGCCCGTAGCGGACGCTACCGTCTGCCTGGAGGATCTCGACCATCTCTTCATATTTGACGTCTTCCACGCATTCGACCAACATCAGCGGGCCGACGACCTCCCGGATGGTCTTATATTCCTTCCTCAATTTCCGTCGCCTCCCTGCGCCATTGCGGCAAATTCTTCTTCCATCGTTTTCCGCAGCGCCGCGGCATGCTGCGGCCACTCTTCCTCCGGGCGGTATTTCATCGCCGAGATCAGGCCCAGCGCGGCGGACGTGGCCAGCGCGCGGTACGGCGCGCCGCGCTCGAGCGCGCGCAAGCCGCCGTGGTACCACGCGAGAATCGCCGACAGCATCTCCGCCTGTTTATTGACCGAGGTGTAGCGGTCCACTTCACGGAACGAATCCTGCTGTAAAAAATCTTCCCGGATGGAGCGCGCGCACTCTAGCGTGAGGCGGTCCTTTTCCGACAAGGCGTCGAATCCGACTAAGCGGACAATCTCATTTAACTCCGATTCCTCCTGGAGGATCGCCTTGACCTCGGCCACCTGCGCAGACCAGGCGGGATTGACATGCCGGTTGAAATACGCGTGGATCGTCCCGTCGTAGAGCGAATAGCTCCGCAGCCAGTCAATGGCGGGGAAATGGCGGCGGTAGGCGAGGTCTGAGCTCAACCCCCAGAACACCTTGACGATGCGCAGCGTCGCCTGCGAGACCGGCTCGCTCGTGTCGCCGCCGGGCGGCGAAACCGCGCCGATGGCCGTCACCGCGCCGTAACGCTCTTCCGAGCCGAGGCAGCGCACCCAGCCCGCGCGCTCATAAAATTCAGCCAGGCGCGTGGAAAGGTAGGCGGGGTAGCCTT
The DNA here is from genome assembly GCA_944380775.1 of uncultured Clostridia bacterium. GTDB lineage: Bacteria > Bacillota > Clostridia > Oscillospirales > Acutalibacteraceae > CALWKP01. Next base: position 98,817 of record CALWIP010000017.1, read on the forward strand.
CTTCGCCGGGCATTTCCTCCAGGCGGCCGGACATCTCGCGCAAAGCCTCCGCCCAGCGGGAAGTGGAATCGGCGATGATGGCCACCTGGTAACCCATATCGCGGAAATATTCCGCGATGGTGATGCCGGTGTAAATAGACGCTTCGCGCGCGGCAACCGGCATATCGGACGTATTGGCGATGAGCACCGTGCGCTCCATGAGGGAAAGTCCCGTGCGCGGGTCCGTCAGCGCGGGGAATTCCTTGAGCACGTCCGTCATCTCGTTGCCGCGTTCGCCGCAGCCGATATAAACGATGATGTCGGCGTCGGACCATTTTGCAATTTGGTGCTGCACGACGGTCTTGCCAGAGCCGAACGGGCCGGGTACCGCCGCCACGCCGCCCTTGGCGATCGGGAACAGCGTGTCGATGACGCGCTGGCCGGTCACCATCGGTTCGGTAGGCATGCGTTTGCCCGCGTAGGGGCGCTTGACGCGCACCGGCCATTTTTGCAGCATGGCGACCTCCGTCTCCCGGCCGGAGGCGTCCGCAATGCGCGCAACGGGTTCGGTGATGGTCGCCTCGCCGTCCAGCGCCCAGCGCACCACGCCGGAAACGCCCGGCGGCGTCAAGATCTTCTGCGTGACAGCCGGCGTTTCCTCTACGGTACCGAGCACATCCCCCGCCTGCACCGTGTCGCCCTCCCGGACGCAAGGCACAAACCGCCAGCGGCGGGAACGGTCCAGCTTCGGCACGTCGATGCCGCGCGGGATCCGGTCGCCTGCCACCGCGCGGATGGTCTCCAACGGGCGCTCGATGCCGTCGTAGATGCCGCCGATCAAACCAGGGGCCAGCTCCGCCGTCAGCGGCTCGCCCGTGACATACACCGGCTCGCCGGGACCGACGCCCGCAGTGTCCTCGTAGACCTGGATGGAAGCGCGGTCCCCGCGCAGTTCAATGACCTCGCCGATCAGCTTTTTTTCGCTGACCCGCACCACGTCGTGCATCTGCACGTCGCGCATCCCGGTTGCGACAATCAAGGGCCCGGCGACCTTATCGATCACGCCCGCCGCTTCTTCTCTTTGTCCCATGCTTTTGTCCCTTTCTTCTCTCAAGGTCTTTCTTCGCTTGCCCCCTGCTTTGGCCCCAAAGGCTCCCGCAGGCAGGGATCACTGCAAAAGGCTCGTGCCAATCGCTTTTTCCATATTCTCTGCAATTTTTCCGGCGCCGTACCCCGTGGGGCCGTCCCTCCCGGGGATGGGGATCACCGCCGGGTAGGCCGTGCGGCGGTAATGCGCCGCCAAGTCCGGGAGCTGCTCCAAGAGCCGCTCTGTGACAAAGATCACCCGGCAGCCCTCCGCCGCCAGCGCCCGCACCGCGCGCTCCGCCTCCGCCGGATTTTCTGCGAAGACCGTCTCTACTCCCGCCGCCCGGAACACCAGCACGGACGCCGCGTCCCCGACGGCTGCGATTTCATGCTTGCCCACGCGGCGCTCCCTCCTTTTGCGCAGTTTCATTCCACTGCTTTTGCGCGAACAAAAGCCGCAGCTTTTTTGCTTCCCGTTTTTTGGAGAAATAATATTCGGCGAGCGGAGCGAAACGTTCCCCGCCGCGCAGTTCTGCCAAGGCCGTGTCCAGCCGGTCTTCTACGTCCGCGCGGATCTCCTCCGGCGTGCGCTCCGCGTCCTTCTCTCGGAACTCCGCCCAATCCACCGGCAAAAAAAGGACTTCCCCCGCGGCCGCGCCGGGCAGGGCGCGCATCCGCAGCGCCGTCAGCCGGTTGATCCCCGCGCCATACTCCCGCAGCAGCCGTTCCAGCAGCTTCCCGCCTTTTTTTGCCGCGCGCAGGGCGCCGGCATATACCGCGGCGTCCACGCGGCAACTCAAGACCATCGGATCCGTTTCCTCAAAAATCCCGTCGAGATCCTGCGCGAGCGCGTCTCCCAGCAGGGAAAAATCTTCCGCCGCTACGCAGAGGCGAAGCAAATCCGGGTCGTACCGGCCCTCCGCCGGAGTCCGGCCTTCCGCGTCCCGCCCTGCCAGCTTCGCTTTGAGCAGCCATTTCAAGTTGCGCGCGTCCTCTTCAAAGAACAGCGGCCCCAACAGGGAAAGGTCCGGCGCAATCTCCCGCAAAAAAGCGGACGTGCGGCGCATCTCCGCCGCGACGCGTTCTTCCGCAGGGCGGCCGGATGCTTCCATACCGTAATTGTATTCGTCCAACAGCTTCAGCGCGGCGGGCCCGCCGGCCTCCCTAAGCCGACGAAGCTGCTCGTCCCCTAGCACCGGGTGCGAGGTAGCTTTGACGCAGCCGATGGCGAATGCGTAAGATTTTTTCCCGAATTCCGCGCCCGTCATACCGGATCCCCGCCGTTCTCAAACAGGCAGGCGGCCAACGCCTGTTCCTGCTCTGCAAAAACCGTATCCAGCAGCGCGCCGTCGGAAAGGTCGATGTCGAACGTCTCGCCGCAGAGCCGCATCCCGCCGCTGAACGGCGCGGCTTCTTCCGAAAGCAACAGCACGCAGGGTGCGCCGTTTTGCTCTGTGAGGAGGGCGCTCCAATATTCGAGCAGGCCTCCGCTGCCGGGCAGGCCGTTTTCACGGCAATAGCGCGTGTTTTGGTACCGCTGCGCGTCCGCCGCAGGCGCCACCACGTCCATTTCGCCCGCCGCGCCGGAGCGCAGCACCACGGCGGTCATCAGCTCTGCCCACTCCTTTTCCGGCAGTGCGCGGAGTTTTTCACAGGCGAGCGCCTTTGCCTCCCGCAGCAGCGCCCGTTTTTCTTCCAGCAGGCGCACGCGCGCCTCCAGCTCCGCCTTCTGGCGGGAACTGCGCCGCGTATCTCCGGCCTTCCGCTCCGCCTCCGCCCGCAGGGCCGCCGCCTGCTGTTGTGCGTCCCACATCATGCGGTCGCGCCCCTGCTGCGCCGCCGTTTCGCCGGCGCGCAACAGTTCCGCCGCCTCGCGCGACGCTTTTTCTTCAATTTTCCGGATGACGGCATCCGCGCTCATGCAGGTTCCTCCTTCCGCAGCGGGTCACAGCGCAATGCCGTAGACCAGCAGAATCGACGTGAGCAACGCCAGGATGGCGTAAGTTTCCACCAGCGCGGTCATTGTGATGCCCTTGCCGGACGCGTCGGGCTGGCGGCCGGTCATATGGATGGCGGAAGCCGCCGTAAGGCCCTGCGCGATGCCGGAAATCAGGCCGACGACCGCCATCGGCAGCGCCGCCCAGAACATCGCCCAGCCCTGCGCCTCCGTCAGCTCTGCCGGCGAGCCGCCCAGCACGCCGATGCGAACCATGATCAGCACTGCGGTCAAAAACCCGTAAATGCCCTGCGTACCCGGCAGCGCCTGGAGCACCAGCATGCGCCCAAACAGCTCCGGTTTTTCCGACGTGACGCCCGCCGCGGCCTTGCCCGCCGCCATGACGCCCAGCGCCGAGCCGCAGCCGGCCAATGCCGCGCAGACCGCGGCGCCCATAATCGCAATTGAAATTCCAGACATGAACCATTTCCTCCGTTTCCTCGGGACGCTTGCCGCTTTGCGGCCGCCCGCTTTTTATTTTCGGATCCTGATTTGATTGGTGCGGATGGCGAAAGGCCGGAACGGCACGCCGCCTCCTTCGAAAAACTTGCCGTAAAACTCGATATATTGCAGCCTGCAATCGTGCACATAGGCCGAGAGCAGACCCAGCGCCAAATTAAACACATGCCCCACTACATAGATGGCGAGCGAGAAAATCCAGCCGATGGGATTTCCCTGGATCATCCCAGCGAGCATATTCATGACCATGCCGACAACGCCGGTCGCGAGGCTCAGCGCCAGGATGCGGGAATAGGACAGGATGTCGCTCAGGTAGCTGGTGATGCCGTAGAGGCCAACCAATCCCCCGGCCGCCTTGCCGAGGAACCCCTTTTTCTCCCGCCCCGCCGTGAACAAAACGACGAGCGCGCCCGCTGTAGCCAAGGCGGCGCCCACCGCCTGCAACGCCGGCAGGAACAGCATCCCTAGGCCGAGGATCAAGACCATCCAAGCTGCCTGGTCAAAGACCGCATCCCACACGCGCCCCTGCTTCACGTTTTGCACCATCTTACAGATCATGCCGGTAAAAATGTGGAACACGCCGATCACCAAGGTAAAAATCAGCATGGCGACGGGGTCGTCCATCGGGGAAAACCAGAGCGGGTTCCACGTTTCGCCAAAATAGCTGCCGAACACCACGCCGCAGAGCATCGTCGTCACGGACGAATAAAGCATCACGTTCATCAACTGCGCCACCGTCCCGGACGGCCGCAGCAATTTCTTTCCCAGCAGGATCAGGACGGCCATCATCAGGCCGTATCCGGCGTCGCCCATCATCAGGCCAAAGATCAGCCAATACCAAGGGGCCATGACCGGGTTCGGGTCCGGTTCGCGGTAATCCGGCGAAGAAAACATGTCGGTGATGTTCTCAAATTGGCTGACGATGCGGTTGTTCTTTGTCGCCGTAGGCGGCGTTTCCCCCTTTGCGGGATCGCGCAGCGCCAGGCTGTACACGCCGCCCGACGCCTTGCAAACAGCGGCTTCCAGGCGGTCTGTGCGGTCCGCGCGCGCCCAGCCCTCCAAATACACCGTTTCCAACGTCTCGCCGAGGGGCGTTTCCTCGCGCTCGTTGGCGGCGCGGTACTGCTCGTACAAAAGGGAAAATTCCGTTTCCGCTTCCTCCGCCAGCGCACGGAGCGCCTCCTCCGTTTGGGAAAGCTGCGCCGAGAGCGCCGCCGTTTCCAGCTCCAGCCGTGCAAGCACGGCGGCCGCCGTGCCCTGTTCCTTCGGGAAAGCGGCTTCTTCCCATTCCAAATCTTTGAGCGCGGAGAAGAGCTCTTCCGCCGCTTCTTTGAGGCAGGAGACCGCAAACCGCGTACGGCGCGGGTCCTCCCCCACCGTTTCCCAAGCGGCGCCGCAGCGCCGCAGCGTTTCTTCCGCGAGCGGAGCCAGTCTTGCAGGGACGCTCCCTGCCGCATTCACCGCGTAAGGGCCTTCCGCAAAATCCTCCAGCGGCGCAGAAAGCGCCTGCCACGGCCGCAGGGCGTCCGCTTCCGCGCGCTTGCCGGCCAGCTCTTTTTCCAGCGCGTCCCGCTGCGCAAGCAATTCTTCGGCGCGGCCGGCATAGGGAATCCCTTCTTCCCCGGCTTGGTCGAAGGCGGCTTCCTCCACTTCCGGCAGGCCTTCCAGAAGGGAACGCTTTTTCCGGTACGGCTTGAGCCGCCGCAATAGCACGTCCATGCGCCGCAAGTTCGCGGAAGCCTCCCCGCCGGACGGGACGCCGTCCTCCACGCGGGTAAGCATCAGCACCCCGGCTTTTTGCAGCGCCTTTAAGACCGCCGCGCGGTCCTCTTTCATGCAGGCCAGCGACACTTTTTTCATCGGGACAATCATACGCTCACCTCACCGGGCGGTTCCCGCAGGAACGAAAGCGCCGTCTCCGCCGCCGCATCCATGCGGCCTTCCGCCGAGCGGCGCAGCTGCGCGGCCTGCTCTCCGGCCGCCTTCCGGATGGCCAAAGCTTCCGCAGCAGCGGCTTCCTCCGCTTGCGCCTGCGTCCGCTCCGCCTCGGCTCTCGCACCGGCGAGCAACGCTTCCGCCTCTTTTTCCGCGCGGGCGGCGGTTTCCTCGCCCAACCGGCGCGCCTGCTCTTTGGCCTGTTCCTTTTGCCGCAGGGCGCGCTGCTCCGCTTCTTTGACTTGTTCCACAATGCCCAACCAGATTTCCTCCCTTCTGTCCGGGCTTGCACGGCCGGCAACGCCTGGCCGTGCAGAATTCCACCGCACGCCGCCCTCTCAGGCGGGGACCCGTGGATTCCCTTCATTTTAGCAATCTTTGTTTGCTTTATGATGCCTTTTAGCAATTATTTCTATTTTTTAGGAAAAGATCCCTTGTTTTTTATCTTATTTTTTTGAACTCGTTTTCGTCGCTTCCCTTTTCCCCGGCGGCGCTTGACAAAAAGCCCTCGCAGTGCTATGCTAACAGGCAGAGTGAGGCTGATTGGCGTCACAAAGGGGTACACCACCGCGGGTGTAGCTTCTTTGTGGCGCCTTTTTTGTTGCCCCTTCGCTCGTTTGCAGAATCAAAACCCGGTTCTGCCCCGATGGGCGGGCCGGAAAGGAGGCATCACGATGATACAGGTGAACGGGGAACTGCTCCCCGCCGCGGCGACCGTCCAAGAGCTGCTGGACCGCCAGGGCTGGCGCGCGGACCGCGTCGCTGTGGAAAAGAACGGCGAAATCGTCCGGCGCGGCGATTTTTCCGCCACCGCGCTGCACGACGGGGACCGGCTCGAAATCGTCCGTTTCGTGGGGGGCGGCTGATGGTGACGCAAGAAGCGCTGGACGCCGCGCTCGCCGCGCGCCACGGGGCCGCCGTGCAAAAAAAGCTCTCGGCCGCACGCGTTGGCATCGCCGGGTTAGGCGGCCTCGGCTCTCACATCGCCGTTTTCCTCGCGCGGCTTGGCGTCGGGCAACTCGTCCTCGCCGATTTCGACCGGGTCGACGTGAGCAATCTGCACCGGCAGCATTATTTCCTGCGCCATGTCGGCGAATGGAAAACGGAAGCGCTCGCGGAACAGATTCGGGAAATCAACCCGGCGCTGCGCTGTACGCTCCACACCGGGCGCGTCACAGAGGAAAACGCCTGCCGCCTCTTCGATGGATGCGCGGTGGTATGCGAAGCGTTCGACCGGGCGGACCAAAAAGCCATGCTTGCCGAGGCCGTTTTGACCGGCCTTCCCGGCGTCCCGTTGGTCGGCGGTTCCGGAATGGCGGGCGTGGGCTCCGCGAACGAGATCCGCACCGAGCGGCCGATGGCCCGCTTTTATGTTTGCGGCGACGGCGTCTCCGGCATTGAGGAAGGCGCGGGCCTTTTATGCCCGCGGGTCGCCCTGTGCGCGGCGCATCAGGCGATGATGGCCTTGCGCCTTTTGCTCGGCGAGACGGAACCGTAAACAGGATATCTTTATGATATCCCAACAGAAGCAAAAAAACGAACAGGAAGGAAGCTTTTACACATGACACAGGATACTTGGAGCCTGGGAGGGCACACCTTTACCTCCCGTTTCATCCTCGGCTCGGGGAAATACTCCCTTGACCTCATCCGCGCCGCGGTAGAACATGCCGGGGCGCAGATTGTCACGCTGGCGCTTCGCCGCGCCAATTCCGAAACAGACAGCATCTTGGACCATATCCCCGCGGGCGTGACGCTGCTGCCGAACACCTCCGGTGCGCGCAACGCAGAGGAAGCGGTGCGCATCGCCCGGCTTGCGCGGGAATGCGGCTGTGGGGACTTTGTCAAAATTGAAATTATGCGCGACAGCAAATATCTTTTGCCGGATAATTTCGAGACCATCCGCGCGACGGAGATCCTTGCGAAAGAAGGCTTTGTCGTGATGCCCTACATGTACCCGGACCTCAATGTGGCGCGGGACCTGGTCAACGCCGGGGCCGCCTGCGTGATGCCGCTCGGTGCGCCGATTGGCTCGAACAAGGGCCTCGCAACCCGCGAATTCCTGCGTATTTTGATCGACGAGATCGAGCTGCCGGTGATTGTCGACGCCGGGATCGGCCGCCCGTCGCAGGCGTGCGAGGCGATGGAAATGGGCGCCGCCGCCGTGATGGCCAACACGGCGATTGCCACGGCGGGCGATGTCCCGCAGATGGCAGAGGCGTTCCGCCACGCGGTGGAGGCGGGCCGGCTGGCCTACCGCTCCGGCCTGGGCCGCGTGCTGGAACACGGCGCGGCGGCTTCTTCGCCGCTCACCGGATTTTTGCAGGACTGAGGGGGGCGCAGGATGGAACAGAACACTCAGCCCATGGAGGGCGTCACCGTCGTCGAAGTGAAAAACAAAATCGACCCAACGGTCTACCTGCCCGGCATGGAACAGATTGACCCCACCGTGCGGGAACAGGTCACCGCCGCACGGGACCGCTACCGCGCGGACGCCTACACCGCCCGAGACGTACGCGCCGCGCTGGACGCGGAACGCCGCTCGCCCGAGGATTTCGCCGCGCTGCTCTCCCCCGCCGCCGCGCCGTTTTTGGAAGAAATGGCACAGAAGGCGCGCGCGGAAAAGCGCCGCTATTTCGGCGACAACATCTCGCTGTTCACACCGATCTACCTCGCGAATTACTGCGAAAATTACTGCATTTACTGCGGATTTAACTGCCATAACCACATCCGACGCGCGAAGCTGGACCCCGCCGGCATTGAACGGGAAATGGAGGCCATCGCCAAAACCGGGCTGGAGGAAATCCTCATCCTGACCGGGGAAAGCCGCTCCATGAGCAACGTCGAATATATCGGCGAAGCCTGCCGCATTGCCCGGAACTATTTTAAGACCATCGGCATTGAGGTCTACCCGATGAACTCCAGCGAATACGCTTACCTGCACGAATGCGGCGTCGATTATGTGACGGTTTTCCAGGAAACCTACCATCTGGAACGCTACGAACAGCTGCACCTTGCCGGGCACAAGCGGATTTTCCCCTACCGGCTGGAAACGCAGGAGCGCGCCCTGCTGGGCGGGATGCGCGGCGTGGCGTTCGCGGCGTTGCTGGGCCTGGACGACTTCCGCAGCGACGCTTTTGCCACCGGGATGCACGCGTACCTTTTGCAGCGCAAATACCCGCATGCGGAGATCTCGTTCTCCTGCCCGCGTCTGCGCCCGATTATCAACAACGACAAGATCAACCCGAAGGACGTGCACGAGCGCCAGCTTTTGCAAATCCTCTGCGCGTACCGGCTGTTCCTGCCGTTTGCAGGCCTGACCGTCTCCACGCGCGAACGTGCCGGGTTCCGCGACCACGCCGCTGGAATTGCCGCAACCAAGCTCTCGGCCGGGGTCTCTACGGGCGTGGGCGGCCACGGCGGCGAAGAACAGGGCGACGACCAATTTGAGATTGCCGACGGCCGCTCCGTGCAGGAAGTCGCCGCCGCGCTGCGGGAGCGCGGGCTGCAGCCCGTGATGAACGACTATGTCTACGTTTGACCTCATCTGCGTCACGGCGCGCGCCCAGTGTGCGGAACCGCTTCCACAGCGCGCGGCGTCCCTTTGCCGCGCCGGGATTTCCCGGGTCATCCTGCGGGAAAAAGACCTCTCACAGGAGGCGTACCGCGCGCTCGCACACAAGATGCTGGCGGCATGCGGCAGCGCGCTGATCCTCCACAGCTTCCCGGCCCTCTGTGCAGAGCTCGGCGTGCCGCGGCTCCACCTGCCGCTGCCGCTGCTGCGCGAAAACCCGGCGCTCCGGCGGGCGGCGCCGCTGCTCGGGGTCTCGGTCCATTCGCCGGAAGAGGCCCGCGAGGCGGAATCCCTGGGGGCAAGCTATCTCACCGCCGGGCATGTCTTTTTAACCGACTGCAAACGCGGCGTCCCCGCGCGCGGGCTCTCGTTCTTGCGGGAGACCTGCGCCGCCGTCTCGCTGCCGGTGTACGCCATCGGCGGCATTTCCGCGCAGAACCTCGCCGCCGTGCGGGAGGCCGGCGCGGCCGGCGCGTGCCTGATGAGCAGCCTGATGCGCTGCCCGGACCCCGCCGCGGAAGTTGCGGCGCTCCGCGCGGCGCTGGAACCACAAAATCCTTTATGAGAATTTTTCGTAAAATCACAAAGCCGGGGTCCCGCATGGTGCGAGGCCCCGGCTTCTTTGGTTTTCTATTGGCGAGGAACGTCCCCAGCCGTCACCCGGCAGACCGCTGCGCCGCCCGCGCCTCCTGCGCGCGGAACGCGCGTTTGCGCACCGCAAGGTAACACACAAAATGCGCGGCGGCCGTAAGCGCCCAGGAAATCGGGTACGAGATGTACAGCATAAACAGCGTCGGTTCCATCTGGAAAATCGTGAAAATCCAAATGATGCGCATCAGGCATGCGCCGGTGAGCGAAACGAGCATCGGCATGATGGAATAACCCATGCCGCGCAGCGAACCGACAAATGTGTCCATCACGCCGCAGAGGAAATAGGTCGAGCAGATCACGCTCAGGCGCTCCATCCCCAGCGAGACCACCTCCGGGTCTGAGGTGTAGATGCCCAGAAGCTGCCTGCCAATGAGGAACGCGCCGTCCCCCATTACGACGCCGATCACGGTGACGACCAACAGGCAGCGCCGCAGGATCTGCCCCACGCGTTTGTACTGCCGCGCGCCCATGTTCTGGCTGGTGAAGCTCAGCGAGGTCTGGTACACTGAGTTCATTGAGGTGTAAACAAAGCCCTCGATATTGCTGGCGGCGGTGTTGCCCGCTACTGTCAGGGAACCGAACGAGTTGACCGTGGACTGGATGAGCACGTTGGAAATGTTAAAGATGACGCCCTGTAAACCGGCGGGCAGGCCGATCCGCAGCATGGCGAGGAATTTATCGGGATGGAAGCGCAGCAGACGGAAGCGCAAATGGCACGCGCCCGGCGTGTGGCAGAGGCTGTAGAGAATCAGCGCCGCCGAGACGCACTGCGACATCACCGTAGCGATGGCGACGCCGGCCACCCCCATGTGGAAGACGATGACAAAGATCAAATTGAAAATGACGTTGATGACGCCCGCAATCAAGAGGAAGTACAGCGGGCGGCGCGTGTCCCCAATGGCGCGCAAAACGGCCGCGCCGAAATTATAAAGCATAAACGCGGGCATCCCGACAAAATAAATACGCATGTAGAGCACCGACTGGTCGATCACGTCTTCCGGCGCGCCGGTGAGGATCAACAGCGGCTCCGCCAAAAGGATGCCGAGGAAAACCATCCCCACGCCGCACACCCCTGCGACCAAAATCGACGTGTGCACCGACTCGCTCACATCCCGCCGGTCCCCCGCGCCGTAATACCGTGCAACAAGGACATTGGTGCCGATAGAGAGGCCGATGAACAGGTTCACGATCAAATTGATGAGTGAACTGGTCGCGCCCACCGCCGCCATCGCCTGGCTGCCGGTGAACTGGCCCACAACAATGATGTCCGCCGCGTTGAACAGCAGCTGCAAAATTCCGGATAGCATCAGCGGGAATGCAAACAGCAGGATCTTCCCGAGCAGCGGGCCGCTGCACATATCCATTTCATAGCTTCGCTTCAACAAAATCCCCTCCCGGATTGTTTCCTTCCTTGCCGTTTCTCTCACCAAAGGCGGCGCGCAAGGCGCTTTTCCCGCCTTCTGTTAAAGTATAGCAAAATCCATGTAAAATGCAAGGGCCAACCCGCGCCGGTCTGCATGGCGGGCGGCGCGTTCCGTTTTGGATGATCCGCTAAAAATAAGAGGGGTTCCCCCCTGCTTCTGCGTATTTCGAACAGAAAACAAAGGGAAATCCCCGCGCCGGCGGCGGAAAAAGCCGGGAACCCGGGCGGGGATTTGTTAAAACTTTTTTACGCCGGACGGGACGCGGCCGTTGCGCGCGGCCTCCTGCGGGAGCGCAGCAGCAAAACGCCGCATACCGCCAAGATGCCCAAGCTGATCCACTGCGAAGTGGAAAGCGGCCCCGCAAAACCGCGGATAGCGTCGCCGCGCAGGAATTCCAGCAAAAAGCGGCCCGCCGCGTAGAGGGCGAGATACAACGGGAACAGGCGGCGCGTCCAGCCGCGCTGCAACAGCGCGCTGAGCAGGAAAAACAGCGCCAGATTGAACGCGGCCTCCGCCAGCTGCACCGGGAACCGGCTCACACCGTTTGCCTCCGGTACCAGGGAGTTTTGGTAGGTAAAACCGAAGCTGCACTCCACACCGTAGCAGCAGCCACCCAAAAAACAGCCGATCCGCCCAAAAAAGTGGAACAGCGGCACGGCCGGGGCCGCCAGGCCGGCATATTCCGCGAGGTCCAGCTTCTTTTTGCGGATGCAGAGGCAGCCCGCCAAAATGCCGCCGAGCAAACCGCCGTAAAAGACCGCGCCGCCGAACACCACGGCAATGCGCTGGACCGCCTCGCCAAAACCGGACGCCGGTTGGGAGAACAGCGTGAACGCCAACGGCCAGTTGGTAATTCCGTACAACAGGTGCCCGCCCAGGAACGCGCCTACCGCCGCAGCAAGCAGCACGGCGATCATCTCATTGTCGTCGTAGCCGCGGCGGCGCGCATTCCGGCACGCGGCGAACCCGGCCGCCAGCAGGCCCGCCACCGCCAGCAGCGCATAGGCGCCGAAAGTGCGGCCAAAAATCGTCACTTGAGGAAACATGCCCTTCCCTTTCTCCATAGAAAACGGCCCATGCGCACACTTTGTCCGCATGGGCCGCTGTTCATGACGCTAACCTGTGAAACCCGCTCAATAGGCGCCTGCGCCAGCAGCCGCAAGGACGCCAAGCGAGCAAACGATGCAGATGATGCCGAGCACGCCCAGCGCCAGCGCGACGATGCCCAGCACAAGGCCGGCCGTCGCCATGCCGCGTTTATCCGCAGAAGCCTGTTTACGGGCTTTGACGCCGAACACAATGCCGAGGATCGACAGAACCGTGGTAAAATACTGGACGATCGGGATGAACGAACCGACGATACCCAAAATGCCGCACACCAGGGACGCAATCGCCAGCTTGTTCGCCGTGTCCTGCGGACCGCCCACAGGATTCGGAGCAGTGGGAGGAACTTGATTCATGTTATCCATTCGAAATACCCCTTTTCCTCAATTTCGAATCCCGCCGCCGGAGACCCGCCGCCGGAATCCAAATTTATTATACTCGATGGCTCCGCCTCTGTCAATAAAAAAGCATCGCTTTTTGTTGATTCTGTGTAAAAACTAGATAAAAAAGCCGCCGGCCCCGCCTCCCGCTTCTTTTCGCGCCCGTTCCCCCCCTCCCCGAGAAAATTTTATTGGGAACCGTTGCTTTTCCCCGTTTTTTCCGGTATCATGGGACTTGCCAGCCAACGGGGCGGGCAGAAATCAGAAAGGGGAGCGACTTACCATGAAAACATACGACTTTGACCAAACCGTCGACCGCGCGGGGACTTACAGCATCAAATGGGACCAGCTGCCGGCCGACGCGCCTGCGGGTTCCCTCCCGCTGTGGATTGCCGACATGGACTTCCCGTGCGCGGACCCGATTTTGGACGCGATCCGCCGCCGGGTGGACCGGCAGATCCTTGGCTACACCACGCACAACACGAAAGATTACAAGGACGCGGTGACCGGCTGGTTCCGGCGCCGCCACGGATGGGAGATCGACCCGGACACGCTGTGTTACAGCCCCGGCGTCGTCCCGGCGCTTTCCTTTTTGGTGGACATCCTCGCCCAGCCCGGCGACGGCGTGCTGATCCAGCGCCCGGTGTACCACCCGTTCACCGCCACGGTGGAAAATACCGGCCGCCGCGTGGTCAACAACCCGCTGCTCTATGAAAACGGGCATTATACCATCGATTTCCAGGGGCTGGAGGAAAAAATGGCGCTGCCCAGCGTCAAGGGCATGATCCTTTGCAGCCCGCACAACCCCGTGGGACGCGTGTGGACAGAGGAGGAACTGCGCCGCACGGTGGACATCTGCAAAACCTACGACAAATGGATCATCTGCGACGAAATCCACTGCGATCTGCTGCGCGAAGGCGTGCAGCATCATCCGATTTTGCAGGTCTGCCCCGACTACAGCCACCGCATCATTGCCTGCACGGCGCCGAGCAAGACGTTCAATTTAGCGGGGATGCAGCTTTCGAACCTAGTCATCCCGAACCCCGTGTACCGCGAGCTTTGGCGGCATGAGACGGGAGACCGCTTCCCGGTTGCTTCGACGGGCCCGCTCTCGATTGCCGCAATGACCGCCGCCTACAACGAGAGCGAAGACTGGCTGGACCAGGCGCTGCGCTACCTTGACGGGAATTTCGCCTATGCGCGCGAATTCTTCGCCGAACGCCTGCCGCAGGCAACGGTCTGCGACGGGCAGGGGACCTACCTGCTTTGGGTAGACCTGCGCGCTTATTGCAGCGACGCGGCGGCTCTCCGCAACAAGATGGTTCGGGAAGCCGGGCTCGTCCTCGACGAAGGCGACCTCTTCGGACCGGAGGGCGCCGGGTTTGAACGCATCAATCTCGCGTGCCCGCGCGGCGTCCTGCGCGACTGCCTCGAACGCATGGCGCGCGTCCTGCGGTAACCTCCTCAAAAACGGCAAAAGGCCGGGGGAATACGGGAATGCCCGTGTTTCCCCGGCCCTTTTCTTTCGGTCCGTTTTCTTTTCTTAGATGGCGGCGAGCTGCTTATAATTTTCTTTCAAGCTCGGATACAGCGCGCGGTAGACCTCGTAATACTTCTCATATTCCGCCGTATGTTCCGCCACCGGTTCCTGCGGCGGGTTCGTGCGGATGACCCTGCGGCAGGCTTCCTCGACGCTTGGATAGACCCCCGCGCCGACGCCCGCGAGAAGCGCGACGCCGAGCGCCGGGCCTTCCTTAGAGGCGACAGTCGAGACGGCGCAGCCGTACACGTCGGCGAGCATCTGCCGCCACAGCGGGCTGGAACCGCCGCCGCCGCAGGCCAGCATCTCCCGGATGGAAACGCCCATCTCCCGCAAGACCTCCACGCTGTCCCGCTGCGAGAAGGTGACGCCCTCCATCACGGCGCGCAGCAGATCCTGCCGCGTGTGGATGGCCGAGAGCCCGAAGAATACGCCGCGGCAATCCGGGTCCAAATGCGGGGTACGCTCGCCCATTAGGTATGGCAAATAGAGCAGTTTATGGCAGCCGATCGGCACGCGTTCCGCCTGCTTGTCCATCAGCACATAGGGGTCCACGCCCATCCCGCCGGCGGCCTGCATTTCCGCCGCACAGAACTGGTCGCGGAACCATTTGAGCGAAAGGCCCGCGCCCTGCGTGACGCCCATTACATGCCAGCTCCCCGGCACCGCACAGCAGAACGTGTGCACGCGGCCCTTCGGGTCAATGGCCAGCTGGGAAGTGTGCGCGAACACCACGCCGGACGTCCCGATGGTGGTAAACGCGCGCCCGTCCTCGACGACGCCGGTCCCCACCGCCGCTGCGGCGTTATCCCCCGCGCCGCCAACCACCGGCGTACCGGGCGCCAGGCCGGTGAGCGCGGCCGCGCGTTCGGTTACCACGCCGGTCACTTCCGGGGACTCGTAAACCTTGGCGAGCAGTTCCGGGTCGATCTCCAGCTTCTCCAGCACTTCGGCAGACCAGCAGCGGCCGGGGATATCCAAAAGCTGCATTCCGGAGGCGTCGGAAACCTCTGTAGCAAATTCGCCCGTCAGCTCGTAACGAATATAGTCCTTCGGCAGTAGGATGTGCCGGCAGCGGGCGTAGAGCTCCGGCTCATGGTTGCGCACCCAGAGGATCTTCGACGCGGTAAATCCGGTGAGCGCCGGGTTCGCCGTGATCTCAATCAGCCGCTGCGCGCCCACGCGCTCGGTAATCTCCGCGCATTCCGCGGCCGTCCGCTGGTCGCACCAAATAATGGAACGGCGCAGCACCTTGCCTTCCCCGTCCAGCATGACGAGGCCGTGCATCTGCCCGGAAAGGCCCACGCCTTTGACGTCGGCCGCGTTGACGCCGCTCTGCTCCAAAACCGCCCGGATGGTGCGCGCCACCGCGTCCCACCAGTCGGCGGGGTCCTGCTCCGCCCAGCCGTTCTGCGGCTGGTACAGCGGATATTCCACCGTGGCGGATGCGACCACCTTCCCGTCCGCGTCAAAGAGCACGGTCTTCGTCCCCGAAGTCCCGATATCGGAACCGATTAAATACTTCATCTGTCGCCCTCCCTTGCTTTGGCCCTGCGGCGCAACCCGCGCGCCGGAGGGCCTTTTCCAAAACATTTCCGCGCTGGACGCGGCTGTCATTTTTCCGTTTCCAGTTTAGCCTTTCCGGCCGGAAATGTCAACCGCACGCTGGGCAAAAACAGGGTTTCGCCCGCGGTATCCTGCCGCCGCCGGGCGCCGGGCAGGGCGCAACAGCGCGGCGTGCACGCCGGTGGAAGTGAACAGCAGGGCGAAGAGCCAACCCGTCTGCACCCAGAAAATTGTGACGTCGGTGAGGCCGTGCACCAGCACGGCGACCAGCGCCGCCAGCAGCAAAACGTTGCTGTCCTCGCACATCCTGCTGCGGAAGCGCAGCAGCAGCACCCGCAGCTGGACGAAAAAGTATGCGCCCAGCGCCGCCGTGCCAATGAACCCGAAATTGAGGAGCATGTCGAGCAGGAGGTTGTGCGCGTGGTAGGTTTCGTACCCAAAATAGCGCGGGTAGACCTGCCGGTAGGCCGCGGCCCCCTCCCCGAACAGCGGGTGCGCAAGGATCCCCTTGACCGCCGTATGCCAAATGGAAAACCGGGCTTCCCACGATTCGCCCGCCGCCAACGTGCGCGGGAACAGCGCCGGGAACGCGAGAACCAGCAGCACCGCCGCCACCGCCGCGGCGCTCAACCCCGCGAGCAGGCGCAAGCGCTGCTTAACCAGAAGCATCACCGCGGCCGCCACGCCCGCCGCAAACACGGCTGAAAGGCTCGCCGCACAGTAAAGGCCCGCCAGCGCCGAAAGCAGCGCCAACACCGGCAAGCCCTTGCGCTGCGGGCGGGAAAACAGGCGGTACATCGCAATAAGCAGCAAAAATTCCATCATGGCGGCAAAGTAGTTCGCGTTGGTGAAGAGGGAAACCGGCCGGTAAGACGCGTCCTGCGGCAGCCAGTACAGCTTTTGCAGCACGCCCACCGCCGCAGACGCCGCGCCGCAAGCGCAGGCGGCATCCATCATCCGCTCAAACAGCGGGAGCGTCATTCCGCTGCGCAGGTACAGCGCAGACAAGAGCAGCGCCGCCATCAACAAAGAGTACAAGATCCCTATGAGGTTGTGGTGGACAGCCCCTATAAAACATGTTACAATCACAACTGTCAGGAGATAGCGGGAAGAACGCTCCCGCAGCGCCTCTCGCCGCCTTTCCGCGTGAAACAGCACCCAAAGCGCCGTCGCTGCAAGCGCGGCCACCCCGAAAAAGAACGGGAGGAACGCGCACGCGGTAAGCGCCAGCGCGAGGATCTGCTTGCGCTGCGCTTCCCCGCAGGTTAAACGGTCCTTGACCGAGAACAATTCGATCACCTTCTCCACTAGGATAATGCAATTTGCAAAAACGCTCGAAATGAAATTTAGTAATTCCTACAAGAAATTCTATATTTTGCATCAATTTTCACTTCTCATTTTCACGCTTCCGCCTATTATGCAATGATTTTATAACGAAAAATATAATTTTATGTAAACTTATTGTGAAGGAGTGTTTGCCCATGAAACAGAAGGAAGCCCCGCCCGCGCCCAACGGGCACGCCGGGGCGGAGCGGTTTTTCCCCAGCCCGGCGGAGGGGCTCAGCGCGGCGCAGGTAGAAGCGCGGGTCAGCCAAGGCCTGACCAACGGGGAAGGCGAGATTAAAACCAAGAGTGTCAAAAGCATTGTCCTGGGCAATATCCTTACGCCGTTTAACCTGCTCAACCTCGCCCTCGCCTCGCTCATCGTCCTGGTCGGCTCCTACAAGAACCTGCTCTTCCTCGGCGTCATCTTTTTTAACACGCTGATCGGCACCGTGCAGGAAATCCGCGCAAAGAAGACCATCGACAAGCTCTCCCTTGTGGCTGCGCCGCGGGCGGAGGTGGTGCGCGGCGGGAAAGCCGCTTCCATCCCGACGGGCGGGGTTGTGCTGGACGACATCCTACTGCTGCGCGCAGGCGGGCAGATCTGCGCAGACTGCGTGGTACGCGAAGGCTCGTGCGAGGTCAACGAGTCCCTGGTGACCGGGGAATCGGACCCCGTGGTGAAAACGGTAGGAGACCCGCTGCTCTCCGGTAGTTTTGTGGTCAGCGGCTCGTGCCGCGCACAGGCGGAGCGCGTCGGCGCCGAGAGCTACGCTTCGCGCATTTCCAGCAGCGCCAAATATTTGAAAAAGCCCAATTCGGAAATCATGCGCGTGCTCAACCGCATCATCCAGGTCATCGGCGTCTTGCTCGTGCCCATTGGCGGCCTTTTGTTCTACAAGCAGATGTTCGCCTCCAACATGCCGTTCGGCCAGGCCGTGGTGAGCACCGTCGCCGCGCTGGTCGGCATGATCCCGGAGGGCTTGGTGCTGCTCACCAGCGTGGTGCTCGCGGTGAGCGTGCTGCGGCTCTCCGCCCACAAGACGCTGGTGCAGGAACTCTACTGCATTGAAACGCTCGCCCGCGTGGACGTCCTCTGCCTGGACAAGACCGGGACCATTACGGAGGGCTCGATGCAGGTGGAGGAATTGCTTCCGCTGGACCCCTGCGCAGATTGCCAGGCGGCGTTGGAAGCCCTGACCTCTGCGCTCGCCGACGACAACCCGACGTTCCGCGCGCTGCGGGAAGCCTACCCCGGCGACCCCGGCTGGGAATGCGTGCGGCGGGAGCCGTTTTCCTCCGCGCGCAAATGGAGCGGCGCGGAGTTCACAGGCCGCGGCTGTTACTTAACCGGCGCGCCGGAATTCCTCCTGGAAGGCGCTTATCCGGAGGTCCTCGCGCAGGCCGCGGACTTCGCCTCCCGCGGGCAGCGGGTTCTTTTGCTTGCGCACGCGCCCGGGCCGTTCCCGGAACGGCAGCTCCCACAAGGGCTACGGCCGCTGGCGTTCCTCTTGCTCAGCGACACCATCCGGCCGGAAGCCCCCGAAACGCTCCGCTATTTCGCTTCGCAGGGCGTAGAGCTGAAAGTCATCTCCGGCGACAACGCCGCCACGGTCTCCTACATCGCGCAGAAAGCGGGCCTCGCAAACGCAGAACAATATGTCGACGCCTCCACCCTGCAAACAGAGGAGGAACTGCGCGCCGCCGCTTCGCGCTACACGGTATTCGGCCGCGTCACGCCGCAGCAGAAGCTGGAATTGATCCGCGCGCTGAAGGAGCAGGGCCATACCGTCGCAATGACCGGCGACGGCGTCAACGACGTCATGGCGCTCAAGGAAGCCGATTGCAGCGTCGCGATGGCCTCCGGCAGCGACGCGGCGCGCACCGTCTCGCAGCTCGTCCTGCTGGATTCCAACTTTGCCTCCATGCCGCGCGTCGTCCAGGAAGGACGCCGCGCCATCAACAACTTGCAGCGCTCTGCGTCCCTTTTCCTTGTCAAGGCGTTTTTCTCCGCGATCATTGCCGTATTTTTCCTTTTCGTTCCGGTTGGGTACCCGTTCCAGCCCATCCAATTTACGCTCATTAACATGTTCACCATCGGCATCCCGTCCTTTGTATTGGCGCTGGAGCCTAACCGGGACCGCATCCGAGGGAAATTCCTCGTCAATATTTTGAAAAAATCCCTTCCAGGTATGTTGACCATGGCGGCAAATGTGATGCTGCTCGTGCCGGTATCGCTTTTCCTGGCGTGGGACGCCAGCCAGCTTTCCACGCTGGCCGTGGTGCTCACCGGGTTCACGGGCCTAATGAACCTGTTCCGGGTGTGTTCGCCGTTCCGTTGGCCGCGCCGCATCCTATTTTACACGATGGCAACCGGATTTCTTGTCGCAATGCTGGCGTTCCACCCCTTTTTCTCCCTTGTGCCGCTCACAGCGTCGATGGCCGCCGCACTGCTGCCGATGGCCGCGTTTGCGGTCTGCCTCTTCTCGGTGCTGACCCATTTTGTCGAGCGCGTGCTCGGCCGGTATTTCCCTGCGTAACCTGCAAAAGCCCTTTCCAAACAACATCCCCCTGGCGCAGGAGCACAGAAACGCTGCACCAGGGGGATTTGCTTTGAAAAAAGCATCTTGTAAAAGCTGAACAAACGTAAGCGCCCACTCCCGCACGCAACCGGCACAAGCCAGGGACAGATCATCGCGGCACAGAAAATCATCCCCGCAGGCAACCTGCCTTGCGGTCTTGCAGAAATAAGAGCATCAGAAAACACCCTGCAAGACATAAAAATCTTGCAGGGTATAAATTTATAAATGCACAAAACGGAACCTTCCTACTGAATCTTGATTTTGGCAAGCTATAAGATATTCTATTTGCTTATTTTACTCATTTTTTAGCATATTTTCAAGTTCCACGATATTTGCGCCGACATCGCTTTGTTTGTGTGCATCAGAAGCAGCTTCGATCTGCACATTATTTTTCCTCAAAATAGATAGTAATTGAGAATTCAAACCAAGTTCAATATCTGGACTGTAATTTAAATGTAATCCCCCGCTATTTTCGGCATACATCCCGTACTGATTTAACAACACAGCTAATTTATTATAATATCCAGTTAAATCAATGCCCGGTTTATATCCAAAACATTTGATTGAATCAGGATGGGCAAGGCCGTTAAACAAACCGCTCTCACACAACTGGAACATAATATTATAATATCTTCTATATACTTCTTCTATGTTCTTGCTTTCCCAAATTTCTTTTTGTCCCCTGTGGTCAAATCCCCAACCATCAATCCAATGTACAGAGCCGGTAAGAAAATCAAAATCATATTTTTCAAGAATATTTCTCAGAATGTCGGCAGTTTCAGGAATATAGCAGACCTCAAGGCCGAACTTCACTTTTACGGGATATTCGATATCTTTTACTTTTCTAATAAAGCCAATGTATTCGTCTATTGACCCATTCATTCTTTTTGTTATCCATTCATTTTGAAAATCATTATATGACTTTATTGGTTTGTATACTCTCTCAAACTCAATAAATTGATGGGTATGCTCAAGCAGGTAGATCTCATCAAGCCCTGCTGCTTGTGCGGCTTTAATGAACCCCTCAAAAAAATCAATATTATAGCCTATCGGATTTCCATGTAAAAAGTGTACATGTACGTCTCTCATTGTACATTCCTCCAGGTCCCCAGTTTCATTCACGAGGACATATTTTAAAGCTTATACATGCCGGATTTTTATCAAGGAAAGCGCGTCAGCTGGATAATTCAACTCCATCCGCGTGCCGGCCAGGTTTTCGTCCGTGGGGCCGCGTAGTTCCAACGTCTACGTTTCGCCGCAGGCCACATCGCTTTCCACCCGAAGCACCCCTCTACGGCCTACGCGGGAGTCCTGGCCCAACAGGCGAGGCCGGTTCAGAACAGCAGAAATAGGGCCCATTTCACATAGCGCCGGACTCCTTTTGTTTTAGTTTATCCTATTTTTGTGAAATTGACAAGAGAATTTTTGGAAAATATTTCTTTGTCTTTTCTTGTCTGCGCCCCGTAGATCTGCATCCGCACTCCGCTGACTTCTACAGACGCTACAACATGTCCGATGGGGTGGAAATTCTCCAGGACCGGCGCTTCTGCGAAGATTGCCTGCCGGACCTCTTTCGCGGCCTGAAACACCTTCCTCTGCCAGGAAAAATAGGTGGATACTGCGATCCCATTTTCCTCGCACCATTGGCCTACCGTCAAACCGCTGTTCCGGCATGCTTCCACACGCCGTACCCATTCTTCCAACCGCTGTTGTTGATTGCCCCTCTGCACACTCTCCATTTGCTCCTTTTCTCTACCTTGCTGCTTTAAACTCTTGGATACTTCCGATACTACTGGGTACTTCTTTAGATTCTTATAGTATGTCAAACGTTCCTTTCGGTTCCATGGCCTTGGTTAGTCTTACGGTTACACTATACCCTATGAAGGCTCAGTCCTTCTACTTTTTTATCCGCTTTTTCTTCCCCTCCTGTCCAACATGTATTGCATCTCTACAAAATTGGTAGCTTTGTTCTGCATAACAATTGACTTTCATACTAAATAATGATACAATTTACAGAAATATTATTACATATGGTATTTGGAGGGTTGTTTTGTGTTAGATAGTCAATTAAAATTGCATGTTCCTCAGTACCGTGATTTATGGTATCGACAACAATTACTAAATGATGCTGCTACCATGGACTATAATAAAGGATATGATTTGGAATTTAGAGGATATCACAAAGACAGCGGCTGTATTGATTTTCCCGAAGAACAATGGAAAAACTGGTATGACTGGTTCATTGGTCAAGAACCAGAACGATTTTATGCCTATATAACACGGTCGCATGATGGCAAGTTTATTGGTGAGGTTAATATCCATAAAAGTGATACTGCACCGTGGCATGAAATGGGAATCGTTTTAGATGCTAAATTTCGAGGGCAAGGTTACGCGGTCGAGGCGTTGAAATTACTTCTGAAGTATGCCTTTGTGAACTTGAATGTCGATGCTATCCATAATAGTTTTGAAGTGAATCGGACAGCTGCTGTTCGAACACATCTTGCAGCTGGTTTTAAAGAACACAACAAAGAAAACGATAATATTGAACTATTAATTACCCGAGAGCAGTATTTTTCCAAACAATCAATCTCCCCTACATGAGTGTAACCGTCATCTCCCGGCACGCAGTAGGGCGAGGAACCCGCCACCCCAGGCGGGATGGCGGGTTCCTTTTCATGGGACTTCAAGGTTGCTGCGTAAATCAGTGGAAGAAAATACCCTTTGAATTATTGTAACAAGGAAAGCGGAGGGGAAAAAGGACATGAGAAACGGTATCTGAGCCCATTCTGTCTCATCATACAAAAATCGTCCTCCGAGTGATAAAAGCCGGCGTTCACATCGAGTGCGGCGTCTTTTACATAGCGGGTGAGTTTCCCCTTGCCCTCAACAACTCAAACGCTTTATTTTCCCGTTTTTTGTAAAGAAAAAAGGAGTTTCCGCCCCAAAATAGCAGAAATCTCCTCTTTTTCATTGTTTTCTTTATGGATTCCGATTGCTTTTTGCTGCCGCCAAACCTAACCCACCATGATATAGTCACGGCTGGCATACCCCACCGAGCCGCGCCAAGCGGTGACATACCAGTTGTTCCAGGCGCCGCGCACTTCGACCGCCGCGCCGTTTGGCATACTGGCGATGACGGCGGCATCCAGGCTTGGCTTCGCGCGCAGGTTCAAATTGCCGCCCTTGGTCTTCACCGTCCCGCTGCGTACCGGTTGCGGCTCCGGTAAAAACGGGATGTCGAAATACAGCGTCAGGCCCTCCACCAGGTTGCGCGCGATCTCTCCGGTGTGCGTGCGGATCCATTCCGCGCCGTCCGGGTTGTCGTGATATTCCAGCTCCATCAGCACAGCGGGCGCGTTCGTCTTGGTCAATTCCACCAGCGTGGTGGTCGGGCGCGCGCGCACACGGGACGGGTCCGGCGAAATTTTCTTAAAGTTCCCCGCCAGCGTTTCCGCAGCGCTTTTCCCGCGCGTGCTGTACGCGTAATAATAAGCGTCCGTCCCGCGCAGGCGGCCTACCAGCGTCTCGGGCGCGGCGTTGCTGTGCAGCGCGAGATGCAGGTCATAATACGCCTCATTGGACGCGCGAATCGCCTGCCCCAGCGTCATGCCGGGGCGGCTGCGGGTATAAACAATCCCGTTTGTGCGCAAATACGGTTCCATCTCGTCGGCGATGCGGTGCATCCACTCCTGTTCATTCCCGCCCCCGGCGTATAAATTAAACGGTTGGAGCGATGGGCTCAAATAGATTTTCGGCATAAAACGCATTCCCCCTTGCGCTATTCTATGCCGTGAGGGAAAATTGGTTTCTGCCCAGGCGCAGTTCAGCGGTTCCCTTGTGCAAAAAGCATCCGCAGATTTTCGAGAAGCGTTTCCATGTGCCGCGCCAGCGAAAAGTTTTCGCTGATCTCCCGCCAGGCGGCTTCGCTCATTTTTTTACGGAGCGCGCGGTCCGCGCACAGGGTTTGGATATGGCCTGCAAGCGTGGAAATATCCCCCGGCTTGATGAGGAAGCCGTTTTCGCCGTCGCGGATCACCTCCGGGATTGCCGCAATGCGCGTGCTGATATTCGGGATCCCGCGGGCCATCGTCTCCAAAATGCTCATTGGCAGGCCCTCGTGATACGACGGGAGCACATGGAGCATCACCTGCGGGAGCAGCTTTTCCTTTTCTTCCCGGCCGATCCAGCCAACGTGCGCAACGCGCCGCTGGAGACCCGCCCGCTCTATCCATTCGTTGACCCGCGCGGTTTCGCCGTCGCCGCAGAGCAGAAAGGAAATTTCCTGCGGGAGGGTGGCGTCGAGCCGCTCGATTGCCTGCAGCAGGTCGTAGGTCCCCTTTCTCTCGCCCAAGCGCCCCAGGAACAGGATGCGGGTAGCATCCGCGCAGTAGGGGTTTTCCGGGAAGACCGGAACCGCGTTATACAGCACCGTCACGCGCGCGCCGGGCGCTTTTTCCCGCAGCCAGCGCGCAAAGCTGCCGCTGAGCACGAAGTTTTGATCCGCCATTTCGAGAGCCCGACGGACAAACTGTTTCCCCGCATCTGGCAGGCGTTCGTAAAACGGCTCGAATTCCGCCGCGTGATGGTGAAAAACAATCTTCGCACCGAATGCATGAAAAGTCAGCGCCAAAATCGCCTTGCGGAAAAAGCTGCCTTTCTCCGCTGTGTGCAGGTACACGGCGCAGCAGCGCTTGGAGAAATAGAGCGCCAGCGCCTTCCAGTAGGCGGCGAAAAAATACAGGGAGACCTGCCACTTCTTTTTTTCCACATATGTCGGCAGGTAAACAATCTCAAACTCGCCCCATGGGGTCCGGCGGTAATTTTGGATGACAGACGTCATCCCGCCCTTCACGCTCATCGCGGGGCCGCACATCAGGATCCTTTTTCTCGTGGTTTTGCCGCTCATCGCGCATCCCCCTTTGCCGAAAGGCTTGCCAAATAGGCGCGGACCCGCGCGACCGCGTTCCCCCGGCTGGAGACATACCGGTCGAACCGGTGCGTCTTCGCTTCGCGGATCGCGGCCCCCAGGTCTTCGGTGCGCAGGCACGCGAGGACCAAGTTGCTCTGCGCAAAGGATTCCGCAATCTGCACCTGGTGGTCGTCCACATGCTCGCCGTACTGCTTTCGCCGCGGCACGACAACGACCGGCTTTTCCTCCCGCAGGGCCGTCACGATGGTGGAAACGCCTCCGTGCGTGAGGAGCAGGCTGCACCGCCGGATCTGTTCTTCAAACGCGTCTTTGCTCAAAAAATCCTGAAATGGAAAATGCGCCGGGCGGTATTGGCAGTATCCGGTCTGTGCAAAGACCTCTTCTGCCAAGGATCCCGCCCCGGCCAGTGCGTCGACGGCCCGCAGCAGCCTGTCAAATGGGAAATTCTGCGTCCCAACCGCTAAAAATATCATGATACCCTCTCAAAAGATACATCCTATATATTCCGCTTTCGGGTAGACCTCCAGCATTGGCTTCCACTGGACGAGGAACAAATCTGCAAAGCGGTAAACCAGCCGCCCCGTCAAAGAGGCGTTGTGGATCCGTGCGAAAGACTCGATGTAGACGATTTTCGCGCCGCGCCAGTGGCCGAGCAAACAGAACGGGTAAGAAGCGAGCGCGCCGGTCGTGATGAGGACGTCCGGTTTTTCCATTTTCAGGATGCGCCACGCCGTAAAAAACAGGCGGAGGAAATGGAACAGGAAGCCGCGTTCCTGCCGGTTGATCTGCGGGACCGTGTACAGTGCGCGGATGCCGCAGTGATCCGACTGCTCCCCCTTTTCCGTGACATAGAACGAATCATGCTCCGCCGCAAGTTCTTTCAGACAAAGCAATTCTTCCCAATGCCCGCCGGAAGAAGAAACAAAACCGATTTTCATCCTGCCGCCCCCCTTTTTAGACCGCCGCCTTTTCCTTTATTATACGGGAAAATCCGCGGAAATTCCAGTATTTTTTCTCATCCTTCTTTTTATCTGGTGAAAAGCGCAAAAGCCCGGGATCCCCTGTACAAAGGGATCCCGGGCCGCTTTCGCTTACATGCCAAGGAGTTCTTCCGCCAGCGCCTCGTCCTCCGGCGCCTATCCTTCCTCCGGGAGGGACGCCTGTCCGAACCGGCGGGCGTCGAACGCAATGGCGGCCGTCAGGAGCGCCAGCGCAGCAACTGCCGCCCCTTTCCATCCGTTTTTATTCATCGCCGCCAGCCCCTTCCATCCGGTCTAGGACGCCGTCGAAAAAGCGCCGGATTTCCTGCATCACTTCGTCTCGGTTGGTCTCGCTGAGCAGCGCGTGGCGCGCGCCCGGATAGAGCTTCAGCATGACCGGCCGTCCCGCGCGTTCGAGTTCCCCCGCCACGCGCCGGACGCCTTTGCCGAAGTTCCCGACCGGGTCCCGGTCGCCGGAGAGCAACAAAATCGGGATACGGGGGATCGCCGCATAGCACGCGGGCTGCTCGATCTCCCGCTGCAGGCGCAGGATGTCACGGTAGCCCGACACCGTCAGCGGAAACCCGCAGAGCGGGTCCGCCGTGTAGCGGTCCACCTCTTTCGCGTCGCGGGAGAGCCAGTCGTTCTCCGTGCGATTCGGCGCGAACGCCTTGTTGAACCGTTCCGTGGAACATTCCGCAAACAGCGCGTCGTGCGCCAGCGGCCCTTTTTTCCGCACGATGTGGTCCGCCAGGCGGAGCTGCGCCGAAAGCACGAGCGGCGCGGGCCCGCATCCCGTGCCGAGCAGCGCCGCCGCGGTCACGCCGGCCCCGTAATGCGCCAGGTAGCTGCGCGTGAGAAAAGAACCCATGCTGTGCCCCAGCACAAAATAAGGCAGGTCCGGGTAGTCCTGCCGCATGAGCTGCGTGAGTTTCTCCATGTCGTCCACCAGGTTCCGGCAGCCGCCTTCCCCAAAATACCCATATGCGCCGCCTGTAGAGACGGAGCGCCCGTGGCCCAGGTGGTCGTTTGCCGCAACGGCGTAGCCGTGGCGCGCCATATACTCGGAGAACGCCTGGTAACAAAGGCTGTGCTCCGCCATGCCGTGCGCAATTTGCAGCACCGCGCGCACCTGCGTGCGGTCGACCGGCTCGTCGACGCGGGTAAAAATCCGCTCCCCTTTGGAGCAGGAATCAAACGTCAACTCCCGGCGCAGGATCTCGATCATCTTGTTCCCTCCGTTTTTCAGCCAAATCCGCCGCCCCGAGCCGGGACGGCGATTGGATTTTCTTTCTTTGAATCTTTTTCATACTATATTATAGACCCCTGGGATGTCAATTTCTGGTCTGGTTTGTAAATAAATTCTTTCCGGACGGTCTCCCATAAAGATCAAAGGAAGCGTTACGGAATAAAACAGAATCTCATTTTCTGAATTGAGACCGGGAGCCTGCGGTTTTATGTGGCCAGAAGCGCCCTATCCCATGAAAAATCGACCTTCTCTTCGAGAAAGACGGATGATAGGTTCGGTTACCGGAGCAGCTTTCTGAATGACAAACACATCTGGTGAGGGCCACACACCGGAAAATGGCGCTCCGGGCTGTCTGCCGGAGCGCCATTTTTGTATAAAGCTGGAGGGCCCTCAGAGGCCCTCCAGCCGGAAGCTGGGGAGATACGCCGCCGTGGCGGCGGAGCGGTCCTGGACAAAACCGTCCAGGCCAAGGGAAAACAAGTGCTCTTGCACCTTGCGCGCCTCCCGCGCGGTGATGCGCCGCCCGAATTCCGGGTCTCCCACCGCGCGCCCGCAGGGAATGTACTGCGCCATCAGGCTCACCAGCGCTTTACCGTCCAGGTGCTGCGCAATCCAGTCCAGCACGGCGATGGAGTCGCGCGTATATCCAGGCAGGATCAGGTGCCGGATCATCGTCCCGCGCCGCAGGATCCCATCCTCCGCATAAACCGGCCCGCCCGTTTGCCGGAGCATCTCGCGCACGGCTGCGCGGGAGACCTCCACATAATCCGGCGCGCCGGAACAGCGCGCCGCCAGTTCAGGGGAAGCATATTTCATGTCCGGCAGGTAGACGTCGACCAAGCCCTCCAGCAGGCGGAGCGTTTCCACCGATTCATAGCCGCCGCAGTTGTACACCACTGGCACCGGCGGCCGCCAAAGGCGCAGCGCCTGTGCAACCGCAGGGACAAAATGCGTCGCCGTAACCAAATTGACGGTCTCCGCCCCCTGCTCCACCAAGCGGCGGAAAACCCCGGCAAGCTCCTGGGGGGAAAGCGCCTTCCCCACCGCGTTGCGCGTGCTGATCTCCTCGTTCTGGCAAAAGAGGCAGTGCAGCGGGCAGCCGGTAAAGAACACCGCGCCGGACCCGCGCGTCCCGCTGATGCACGGTTCTTCCCAAAAATGCAGCGCCGCGCGCGCGACCACCGGCAGCGTTCCCATGCCGCACACGCCGGCGCCCTCCCGTTCGGTTCGCCGCGCCCCGCAGCGGCGGGGGCAGAGCATGCAGCGCTCTGTCATAGCGCGCCTTCTTCCCGGATGCAGAGCATCGCAGTGAGGCTCCCGCGGGCCGCGCCCATCGCCCGGTGGGAAAACAATAAATCGCTGTGGCACCGCGTGCAGACCTTCCCGACGGAAATATGTTCCGGTAAAAGGCCGGCGGAGAGCAACACGCGCCGGTTGCACTCCCAAAGGTCCAACAGGAATTTGCCGTCTGCACGCGCGGTGACAAAGGCCTCCGGGTCCCACTCCCGTTTTGCAAGGAATTGTTCCGCCACAGGGCGGTCGACCTCGTAGCAGCACGGGCCGATTGACGGTCCGATGGCGGCGTACAATTCTTCCGGCCGGGAGGAAAACTCCTCCGCCATGCGCGCGGCCATCACCGCCCCCATCCCCGCGACCGTACCGCGCCAGCCCGCATGGGCCAAGCCAACCGCCCGGTGCACGGGGTCCAGGAAATACAGCGGGACGCAGTCGGCGTAATAGGTGACGAGTGTGACGCCCGGTTCGCCGGTGCAAAGGCCGTCTACGCCCTGCCATGCCTTCGGCCTCCAGATGCCCGCGCCTGCATCGGCGCGGTCCACCCGCCGCACCACAGTGTGATGATCCTGCGCCGAGGCGACGAGTCCCTCCTCCGGGAAACCGGCCGCGCGGCAGAAGCGGCGGTAATTTTCCCTCACGTTCTCTTCCCCGTCGCCGCGGCCAAAGCCCAAATTCATTGCGGAAAACGGGCCTTCGCTCACGCCGCCGCGCCGCGTGGAAAACGCGTGGCGCACCCACGGCTGTTCGCGTTCCCATTCTGGGAAGCAAAGCCAGCCAACGCCGTCTTTTTCCCGGTATTCCATCGCTCCCGTCATAGAACTTGATCCCCCTTTTCCTCCGGTTCCGGTTTCGGCTCCTCCCACGGGAGCACCGCCTTTTTGACGACCAGGCCGTCGTATTTTAGTTTGAACTGCACCCGCCCCACAAAGCGCCGCCCGCACCCGCCGCAGGTGAACCGCGCGCGGAAACTCTTGTTCTTGAGCTGCCACGGCTCGTCGCGATGAGCGCGCTTCCCGCATTGTTCGCAAGAAAAAGACAGGTCTGCGCGTTGGATGAGCGGATGTTCCAGGTCGCAGATGACCACCGTGCGGAACTGGATGCGGTCGTAAAACTCCTGTTTTGTGCCGTCCTGCAAAAAGGGGCGCAGGTCTGCCCGGGGATAGACGCGCCGCAGGCACTCCGCCGCGAGCAGGCTGTCGTCCAGCGCGCGGTGGTGCTCCATCCCCTTTGGGTCAATCCCCAACAACTCCGCCGCGGGGGCCAGGCCGAGCTGCTTGCCCTCCTCGTGCGGAAGGACGCTCTCGCAGTAGCGCTGCAAATCCGCATATTCCTGCAAAAACGGGATGCGTTCGCTGCCGCAGAAATACCGGCAGTTTTCAATGAGCGTCAGGATGTCCGAGGTTCCCCAGGTCATCAGCACCGCGCGGCCCATCCATTTGCGGAAGCGGCTCACCGCTTGCGTGTAGCTGATGCCCTCTTCCAGGTCCGCGTCGGTGATATTTGTCAGGCTGCTGATGATGTCGCTGAGCTTTTTTCCCACCTGCGGGCGCACAAACGCACGGAACGTGCCCGCCACGGAAAGGTCCTCCCCCGAAAGCTTGACCGCGCCGAACTCGATGATCTCATTGATATGTCCCTTCAAACGGCGGCTGTACGCGCCGTTCCATTCCAGATCCAGGATGACCAGATCCATGCCGGCATGCGGCCCCTCTCTCATTTATTTTTGCTCGCTTTCTTCATCCGCTGCTCCTTGTTCAGGATCATTTTGCGCATACGGATGCTCTTCGGCGTCACCTCGACCAATTCGTCGTCGGCAATGAATTCCAGGGACTGCTCCAGGCTGAGGACGGTCGGCGGCGTCAGCTTCAGCGCGTCATCCGAGCCGGCGGCGCGGGTGTTGGTGATGTGCTTTTTCTTGCACACGTTGACGGTGATATCTTCCGCCTTCGGGCTCGCGCCGACAATCATCCCTTCGTAGACCTCAGTGCCGGGGCCTATGAACAGCCGTCCGCGCTCCTGCGCCGCATAAAGTCCGTAAGTGACGGCCTCGCCGGTCTCGTGCGCAATGAGCGAGCCTTGCTGGCGCTGCTGGATTTCCCCTTTGTAGGGTTCGTAGCTGTCGAACACGTTATTCATGATGCCGTTGCCGTTTGTATCCGTCAAGAACTCGGAGCGGTAACCCATCAGGCCGCGCGCCGGGATGCGGAACTCCAGGTGTGTCACGCCGTTGTCGCGCGTCCCCATGTTGACAATCTCCGCGCGGCGGGAACCCAGCTTTTCCATGACCGCGCCGACGTATTGGTCCGGCACCTCAATCATCAAAAGCTCTATCGGCTCGCAGCGCTTGCCGTTGATTTCCTTATAAATGACGGTCGGGCGCGAAACCTGGAATTCATAGCCCTGGCGGCGCATCGTCTCAATCAAAATGGAGAGGTGCAGCTCGCCGCGGCCGGAAACCTTGAACGTGTCGGTGGAATCGGTCTCTTCCACGCGCATGGCGACGTTGGTCTCCACTTCTTTGAACAAGCGGTCGCGCAGGTTGCGGGAGGTGACAAACTTTCCCTCCCGCCCGGCAAACGGGCTGTTGTTCACAAGGAACATCATCGAGACGGTCGGCTCGTCAATTTTGACAAACGGCAGCGGCTCCACGCACTCTGGCGCGCAGATCGTCTCGCCGATGTTCAGGTCCGGGATGCCGGACACGGCGATCAAATCGCCAAGGGAGGCGGACTCGACCTCGGCGCGCTTGAGCCCTTCAAATTGATAGAGCTTGGCGACGCGCACATTGCGGCGGCTGCCGTCCAGGCAGCAGAGCACGACCTGTTCGCCGTCCCGCACCGAACCGCGCTCCACGCGTCCGACGCCGATGCGGCCGACGTAGTCGTCGTAGTCGATGTTGGAAAACAGCACCTGGGTTGGACCGTTCAAGTCGCCATGCGGCGCGGGGACATATTTTAAGATGGCGTCGAACAGCGGGCGCATATCCTGGCCCATATGGTCCGGGGCGGCGCCCGCGTAGCCGTCCCTGGCAGAAGCGTACACCACCGGGAAGTCGAGCTGGTCCTCGTCTGCGCCGAGTTCAATGAAGAGGTCGAGCACCTCGTCCACCACTTCCAGCGGGCGCGCGCCGGGGCGGTCCACTTTGTTGACGACGACAACCGGTTTTTTCCCCAGGCTCAGCGCCTTTTTCAGCACAAAGCGCGTCTGGGGCATGCAGCCCTCAAATGCGTCCACAAGCAGGAGGACTCCGTCCACCATCATTAAAATGCGCTCCACCTCGCCGCCGAAATCGGCGTGGCCGGGCGTGTCGACAATATTGATCTTCGTCCCCTGATAATGGACCGCCGTATTTTTGGAGAGGATCGTGATCCCGCGCTCCCGCTCCAGGTCGTTGGAGTCCATCACGCGCTCCGCAACCGCCTCGTTGGCGCGGAACGTGCCGCTTTGCCGCAGCAGCTGGTCCACCAGCGTCGTTTTGCCGTGGTCGACATGCGCAATGATGGCCACGTTTCTCAAATCTGTCCGAATATCCATGCAAGTATCCCTCTTCAAACTGTAATGTCCTTCCGTTCCCAGGGAACCCGGGCGGGCCGGCGCAAATCGCGCGAGCCCGCGGAAAAGCGCTTTTCTTCTTCGCAATCTTTTTTATTATATCACTTTTCCCCGCCGGTGCATAGGGCGCAAAAACAGAAATCCGGCCCTTCCGGAGCGAAATTCTCGTGCAAGCTGCTCCGGCGCGCGGTGCAAGCCTCCAAAAACCCCCTGCGCGCCATACCGTGAAAACATTGACAATCTTCCAATTATCCTTCATAATAAGAAACGAAGAAAATTTGACGCGTTGGAAAGGAGTATAGCAATCAGATGGGACTTACTTTAGCGCAGAAGATCATCCAGGCGCACCTGCTCAGCGGCGAAATGACGGTGGGCTGTGACATCGGCCTGCGGATCGACCAGACCCTGACTCAGGACGCGACCGGAACAATGGCGTATCTGGAGCTGGAAGCGATGAACGTCCCGCGTGTAAAAACGGAGCGTTCGGTTGCGTACATCGACCATAACACGCTGCAAAGCGGTTTTGAAAACGCCGACGACCACCGCTACATCCAGTCGGTGGCAAAAAAATACGGCATCTATTTCTCCCGCCCGGGCAACGGCATCTGCCACCAGGTACACCTGGAGCGGTTCGGCATTCCCGGCAAAACGCTCATCGGTTCCGACAGCCACACCCCGTCGGGCGGCGGCATCGGCATGCTGGCCATGGGTGCCGGCGGGATGGACGTCGCCGTAGCGATGGGCGGCGGCCCGTACTACATCACCATGCCGAAAATGGTGCGCATCAACCTGCACGGCCGCCTGCCGGCATGGGTCTCGGCAAAAGACATTATCCTCGAGGTGCTGCGCCGCCTCTCCGTGAAAGGCGGGGTCGGCAAGATCATTGAATACGGCGGCGACGCGCTGCCCTATTTGACGGTGCCGGAGCGCGCGACCATCACCAACATGGGGACGGAACTCGGCGCGACGACCTCAATTTTCCCCTCCGACGGCGTGACGCGCGAATTCCTGCGCGCGCAGGGACGCGAACAGGACTGGACGGAGCTGCTCCCCGACGAAGATGCCGTCTACGACGAGGTGCTCGACCTCGACCTTGCGGCGCTCACGCCGCTGGCCGCCTGTCCGCACAGCCCTGACGCCGTGAAGTCCGTCGAAGAGATCGGCGAAATCAAGGTGGACCAGGTCTGTATCGGCTCGTGCACCAACTCCTCTTACCTCGACCTGATGCGCGTCGCCGCCATCCTCAAGGGGAAGACGGTACACCCCACCGTGAGCCTCTCCATTGCGCCCGGCTCCAAGCAGGTGTACAACATGCTCGCGCAGAACGGCGCGCTGGCAGACCTCATCGGCGCGGGCGCGCGCATCCTGGAATGCGCCTGCGGCCCGTGCATCGGCATGGGACAGTCGCCGAATTCCGGCGGCGTCTCGCTGCGCACGTTCAACCGCAATTTTGAGGGGCGCTCCGGCACCGCCGACGCGCAGGTCTATCTCGTCAGCCCGGAAACGGCCGCCGCGTCCGCGCTCACCGGCGTCTTCAGCAACCCGCGCAAGGTGCTCGGCGAAATGCCGGAGATCCGCCTGCCGGACCATTTCCTCATCAACGACAACATGATCCTGCCGCCCGCCCCGGAGAGCGAGGCCGCCGGCGTGGAAATCCTGCGCGGGCCGAATATCAAGCCCTTCCCCACAACCGGGCCGCTGGAGGAAACCCTTTCCGCAAAGGCCGTGCTGAAGGTGGGCGACAACATCACCACAGACCATATCATGCCGGCGGGCGCCAAGATCCTGCCGTACCGTTCGAATATCCCCTATCTCTCAAAATTCTGCTTCTCGGTGTGCGACCCTACCTTCCCGGAACGCTGCCAGCAGGAAGGCCGCGCCTTCGTCATCGGCGGGCAGAACTACGGGCAGGGTTCCTCCCGCGAGCACGCCGCGCTGGTGCCGCTGTACCTCGGCGTGAAAGCAGTCATTGTGAAATCCTTTGCGCGCATCCACTGCGCGAACCTCGCCAATGCGGGCATCCTGCCGCTGGTCTTCCGCAATGAGGCGGATTACGAAAGCATCGACCAGATGGATGAATTGGAGCTGCCCGGCATCCGCGAAGCGATCCGCACGCACGGAAAAGTGATCCTCAAAAACCGCACCAAAGGCACGGAGATTGAACTCGAGCCGGTGCTGACAGACCGGCAGCGCGAGATGGTGCTGGCCGGAGGCCTGCTGAATTACACGCGCGAGCAGGGACGTTGAGCGCCTGCACGTCAAAAGGAGGAATTCCTATGCAAAAAATCCCCATGACGGTCCCGCTGGTGGAGATGGACGGCGACGAGATGACCCGCGTCATCTGGAAGATGATCAAGGACATCCTGCTCACCCCGTATGTCGACCTGAAGACCGAATATTATGACCTCGGCCTGGAGCACCGCGACGAGACCAACGACCAGGTGACCTACGACGCGGCGGAGGCCACGAAAAAATACGGCGTCGCCGTGAAATGCGCGACGATTACCCCGAACGCAGCACGCGTGGAAGAATACCACCTCAAGGAGATGTGGAAATCCCCGAACGGGACCATCCGCGCGATCCTCGACGGCACGGTGTTCCGCTCGCCGATCCTGGTCAAGGGCATCACGCCGTTCCTGCCGAACTGGAAAAAGCCGATTACCATCGCCCGCCACGCGTATGGCGATGTCTATAAAAACGTGGAGATGCGCGTAGACGCGGGCTCGAAGGCAGAATTGGTCGTCACGCGCGCCGACGGCAGCGTTGAGCGCCAGACCATCCACGAGTTTGCGGGCGGCGGCATCATCCAGGGCCTGCACAATTTGGATTCCAGCATTGCGAGCTTCGCGCGCTCCTGCTTTAACTATGCGTTGGACACCAAACAAGACCTCTGGTTCGCGACAAAGGATACCATTTCCAAAATTTACGACCACCGTTTCAAGGATATTTTCCAGGAAATTTTCGACGCGGAATACCGCGAAAAATTCGAGAGCGCCGGCATTACTTATTTCTATACGCTCATCGACGACGCGGTCGCCCGCGTGGTCCGCTCGGAGGGCGGCTACATCTGGGCCTGCAAGAACTACGACGGCGACGTCATGTCTGACATGGTGGCCACGGCGTTTGGCAGCCTGGCAATGATGACGTCCGTCCTTGTTTCACCGGAGGGCGTGTACGAGTATGAGGCGGCGCACGGTACCGTGCAGCGCCACTATTACCGCCACCTCAAGGGCGAAAAAACCTCCACGAACTCGATGGCTACGCTCTTCGCCTGGAGCGGCGCGCTGCGCAAACGCGGCGAGCTCGACGGCAACAGCGCGCTGGTCGATTTCGCCGGCAAACTGGAGCAGGCTTCCATCCAGACCATTGAGGACGGCGTGATGACCGGGGACCTGTACAGCCTTTCCACGCTGGAGAACAAGACGTCGGTGGACACCGAGACCTTCTTGCGGGAAATTGGCGTGCGCTTGGAAAAGCTGCTGGCCTAATCCCTTCCCCTTTTGGGCCGCGCGGCCCGCATTTCACCCCCGCGAAGAGGATTCCCCCTCTACGCCTGTTTAGGAGAGACCAACGTTCATGGCGAAACGCGATACCATTTCCATGTCTGTGATCCGCAGGCTGCCGCGCTACTACCGTTTTCTGAACCAATTAAACGCGGCAGGCGTAACGCGGATCTCCTCCAAAGAACTGTCCGTCAAAATGGGGCTGACCGCCTCCCAAATCCGGCAGGACCTGAATTGTTTCGGCGGGTTCGGCCAACAAGGCTACGGCTACCTGGTCTCGCAGCTTTGCAGCGAGATCGGCAGCATTCTCGGCATCTCTTCCGGTTACAAGGCAATTTTGGTCGGCGCTGGAAACCTCGGGCAGGCCATCGCTTCCCACATGTCGTTTGAAACGCACGGTTTCCGGTTGATCGGTATCTTCGACAGCTCGCCGTTCAAAATCGGCACGACGATCAACGGCATCCGCGTTGAGGACGTGGCGATGCTGGACAAATTCTGCCGGGAACAACGTCCGGTGATGGCCGTGCTGTGCACGCCGAAGGAAGCGGTCTCCGAGCTTTCGGACCATCTCTACGCCCTCGGCGTAAAGAGCTTTTGGAATTTCAGCCACTATGATTTTTCCAACCGCCACCCGGATGCAATCGTCGAAAACGTCCATTTGAACGACAGCATGATGACGCTCTGCTACCGCATTCACAACCGGCCTTCCGAACCGGACGGTCTGCCGCAGGCCCTGTGACGGCCTGGACCTGCTTTATTCAACAATAGGCCCGGGCTGGATTCCGGTAAAACACACTGCAAACGCCTCCTGATGGGGATATACCCAGCCGCATCAGGAGGCGTTTTCTTCCTTCGATAGGAGGCAAAGCCGATGTATGAATTAATCCCGATTACCGAAAAAAGCTATTATCTCCAATGCCCCGCCAAGATCGGCCTGGTTCGCCTTGAAGGGGACGCGGTCTGCCTGATCGACAGCGGGAGTGACAAAGACGCCGGGCGCAAAGTGCGGCAGATCCTCGACGCCAACGGCTGGCGCCTGCACGCCATTTACAACACGCATTCCCATGCGGACCATATCGGCGGCAATCAATACCTGCAAAAGCAGACCGGATGCGAAATCTTCGCCCCGGGGATGGAATGCGCGTTTACCCGGAGCCCTGTTTTGGAGCCGTCCTTTTTGTATGGAGGATTCCCGTTCCCGGAACTGCGGCACAAATTCCTCCTGGCGCAGGCAAGCGGCGCGCAAGAGCTGCAGCCTTCTTCCCTGCCGGAGGGTTTTGAGATGATCCCCCTCCCGGGCCATTCGTTCGACATGGTGGGCTTCCGCACGCCGGATGACGTCGTGTACCTTGCAGACTGCCTTTCCAGCCACGAAACATTGGAAAAATACCAAATCGGCTTCATCTACGACGTCGCCGCCTATCTGGATACGTTGGAACGCGTCAAAACGATGAAAGCCCGGCTTTTCGTGCCGGCCCACGCGGCGGCGGCAGAGGACATTACCCCCCTTGCCGAAGAAAACATTGCCAAAGTGCACGAAGTTGCAGAACGGATTGCCGCACTGTGCGCCCGCCCACGCACTTGGGAGCAAATCCTCCAACAACTTTTCACCGTCTACGGCTTGACGATGACTTACGAGCAATTTGTCCTGGTGGGAAGCACCGTGCGTTCCTACCTCGCCTGGCTCAAGAACATCGGCCAGGTCGACGCGCGGTTTGAAAACAACCTCCTCCTCTGGGAACGCAAGGAACGGCCCGGCTCATAACGAACCGGCAAACCAAACGAATTGGAAAGGCCAAAAGGCGCCGGGAACCTCTTCACAAGAGCGCGCCCGGCGCCTTTTCGATTTCCCCGGCATTCCGGCCGCGCCCCTGCAATCGCTCCTCCTGCAATAGGCCGGCTAAACGCCATGAATGGATTTCTTTTTTGAATCCGTGCCCCATTCCTCTTGACATACTATGCATTGCATTATATTATGTATTCATAGGTCATGAATTTTGATGCGTAAAGGAAGGAATTATGGACAGCCAACGAAAAAAAGGAATCCTCGACGTCTGCGTCCTTGCCGCGCTCAAGCAAGGGCCTTCCTACGGCTATGAGTTGATCCGCAGCGTCTCTGTATGCGTACCGGTTTCAGAGTCAACCCTCTACCCTATCCTCAAGCGTCTGGAAGCGGGCGGCTGCCTGACAACCTACCGTCAAGAACACAACGGGAGGCTGCGGAAGTACTATCAGCTCACAGAGGCCGGCGAGGAAAAGATCCGGCAATTCCTCGACGAATGGTCGGAAATGGAACGGGTTTACGCGTTTGTCAAACAGATGAGTTAGGAGGGCATTTCATGGATTACCATCAATTTTTACAGGAATTTCTAGACGCACTCGGGCCGCTTTCTCCCGAAGAACGCCAGCAGATCTCCGATTATTATGAGGAATTTATCTGCGATGGAATCGAACAGGGATTGAGCGAGGAGGAAATTCTTTCCCGCTTTGGTTCCCCGCAAGAAGAGGCGGCGCGTTTCCGTGAGGAGAACCCATGCTCTGCGCCCGGCAATGAAACCGCTGTCTTTACCCCCACCGGCGCGGTTCAAACGCTCGATCTCTCTGCGAAGAACGTGCGGATTACACTCGCCGCCGCGGGAGGGCCGCTTCAAATCCACTACCGGTACAACCCGCAGCGAGTGCGGGTAGAAAACTGGCAAGAGGGTTCTGTTTGGCATTTCCGCCAGAGCGAGATCAAAAAACGCTGGTGGCATCTTTTCAGTTTCAGCGCACCGCAGGACGAACTCACGATTTTTCTTCCACCGGCTTTTGACGGCAGGCTTCTTTTGCAAACTTCCAATGCCCAGATACGCGGAAAAGACCTCCCTGTGCTCAAACAGCTTCAAGCCGTGACCACCAACGCTTCGATCCTCTTGGAAAACCTGGGCGCCACCACCGGTCTTCTCAAGACCTCCAACGCAACGATTGCCCTTTCGCATTTCTCCGGGAACACCCTCGAGATTCATTCGTCCAACGCATCCATCCGCATGGCAGACCTCCGGGCCGTCTCCGTATCGGCGGGCACCAGCAACGGCCGCATTGCGGCAAAAAAATGCCAGATTCGCGAGATGTCTCTTTCTTCCTCTAATGGTCCCATCACGTTTGAGCGTCTGGAGGGCGAGCGCTTTGACTTTACCACCAGCAACGCGCCTATTACCGGCACAATCTGCGGGAACGCAGAGGAATACCGGATCCAAACCGGCACTTCTAACGCACCTTGCAACCCCCTCTCACACTCTGCGCCCGGACAAAACAAAACGCTTACTGCGGGCACGTCGAATGCAGGCATTCAGATTTCTTTTGTAGGGGGCTGAGGGAGCCCCATTTTTCAAAAGAAACGGTCGAGGATTTTTAATCAAATCCGTGAAAAAATGAGTCTCAAACATACCCCGCTTTCTCCCGGCAAACGTACTCTCCCCGACGTACGGGGGGCTCCCATAAAACGGACAAAGAATAGAGAGATCCAATTTTGTAGAAGACAGGCGTTGGTTTGTTAAATGGGTGTTTTCACCTTGTTTTCCGATCCAAAAACTCCTGATACCGAGCACAAATCCTTTCTACATCCCCGCCAAATTCGATTTGGCGGCCTTTATCCAGCCAGAGAATTTTGCTGCTCAAATTGCGGATTTGCTCCAACGAATGGGAAACGAGGATTGTCGTGGTGCCGCCGCCCATCATCTCCTGCATTTTCGCTTCGCTCTTCGCCTTGAACGCGCCGTCGCCAACGGACAACACCTCGTCCAAAATTAGAATATCCGGCTTCACCAGGCTGGCGATCGAAAACGCCAGCCTGGATTTCATGCCGGAGGAAAGCTGCTTGAACGGCCGGTCCTGGAATTCCTTCAACTCCGCAAACTCGATAATCTGGTCGAACGTCTCGTCCATGAATCTGCGGGTATACCCCAGCATCGCCCCACGCAGGTAGGCGTTCTCCTTCACTGTGAGCTCCCCGTCGAACCCGCTCGTAAGCTCCAGCAACGCCGCCACGCTGCCGCTTCTCTTCACAGATCCCATCGTGGGTTCCATAATTCCAGAAATTACCTTCAGCAGCGTAGATTTCCCCGCCCCATTCGCGCCGATGATCCCTAGCATGTCCCCTTTTTCCAGTGTGAAATTTATATCCCTATCTGCCCAAAACTCCTTAATATGGTAATCACGTTTGAGCTTTCTCATGACATACTC
This sequence comes from uncultured Clostridia bacterium, assembly GCA_944380775.1. GTDB lineage: Bacteria > Bacillota > Clostridia > Oscillospirales > Acutalibacteraceae > CALWKP01. The sequence goes on from CALWIP010000017.1 coordinate 138,144, forward strand.
TTTTAATCCGATGTCCTTGAAATCCCCCGTGATATACCGGATGGAGACATTATGAAGCTCTAAAACTGCCATGCCCGTCCCTCCGTTACACATAATACAGGAATTTGGTGTTGTACTTCTTATACATCCAGCAACCGATTCCCAGCACGATCAGGACGTCCGCCAGCATGAGCAGGTGGAACCACACGCTTGGAACCGTATTTTCCAGCACAATCTTGCGGAAATAACGGATGTGAAGGTAAATGGGGTTGAGGAGGAAGAGATTCCGCGCCATCTGGGGGAACGTATCAATGGAATAGAAGATAGCGGACAAGTACATGAGAAGCTGCGTGAATACCGACCACAGATATTGCACATCCCGGAAAAAGACGAACAGCGCCGAAAGGATCAGCCCTACTCCGATATTAAACAGGAGCAAAGACAGGATCGGTACGAGCAGCAGCACAAACTTCCACGTGAACGCGACGCCATCTAAGACACAAAATACGAAGAACACGACGAGAACCAGTCCGAAATTGATGAGCGCTTGAACATTTTTGGAAAACAGGAATAGGTACTTGGGCACATTCACTTTTGTGAAGATGGACGCGTTCCCCATGAGCGACATCATGCCCTGGCCAGTAGACTCGCTGAAATACGAAAAAACCAGGTTACCGCAAAACAGATAGGTGGTGTAATGATCCATATTGCGGCCGAAGAATTGGGTAAACACCACGCGCATAACAAGCAGCTGCAAAAGAGGCGCGAGAATGCTCCAGCCCATGCCAAGAATTGTTCTCTTATATTTCTTTTTGAAATCTCTCTTCACCAATTCTTCAAAAAGGAATTGGTGTTTTTTCAGTTTTTCTACCATACCAAGTGAAATCTCCTAAAGCAAAATAGAACGTTGACCGCTGGAATTGTTTTTCCGCAGGATGCGGCGCACCGTGCTACGGCGGGTGCTGCCGGGAGGGAGCAAAAGCAGCTCCGTTTTTTTCTTCCAATATGCTCTACGTCCATCCAATCCAGCAAAATGGATCCGCGGCACATATGCAATAGCGGCTTTTTCTCTTTGTAAACGCGTCAAAAAAACGCCCAGCAATCGCTCCGCCAGGTAACCGTCGACCCGCAGGGCTTGGGGTGAATAACCGGAAACTTCCTTTTCCCTGTCATACTGTTCCAACAAGGGGAACAGCCAGGCGCAGTACCGTTCCAAGAGAGAACGCCGCATCAGAAACAGGGTCCCGAAATATAGTCTTGTGCTCTGGAAATATGTTTCCGCAGCCTGCCGGTCTCTTGGGTCTCCTCGCCGCAACAGTTCCTCCACCAGGTGGAAATCCCGGGCATGGTGGTGCGGAGCGCAGGCGTACTGTTCCGCCGCTGTCCTACCCATTTCCTCCGGTAGAGGAACAACCGCTTCATAAGGGCGAAGCTGTTCCAGGAGTTCTTCCGGCGGTTCATACCCGGCTTTTTGCAAAACAATTTCTGTGGGACGGTCCGCAATCCAATAGGGCCGAACCTTGGCGTCCTCGACATACAGGCGTCGAAAATCCAGGTAGCGCCGGTAATGGAACAGCCCCTGCCAATCTGCGGTATCGTTTTTCCAGGCCCAATACAAAGCCGTCAATTCACAGTAAGAACGGTTTTTTTCCGAAATATTTTCCCCGGTGTTGTCCATCAGCATTCCAGAAAAACGCTCCTGCGTGAGGACGGAACCCACTTGTATCGGAAACAAAAAGGGATGCTGCGGCACTGGAGACGGTTGATGGCAGGCTATGTAGATTTTCACGTTTTCCGCCATGCTGCCCTCCTTTTTCCTTTATTCGGATTCTCGTTCCGCCAACTCCAGCGCTGCGGCAATCGTTTTATCCATGTCGTAATACCGATACTGCCCCAGTCTGCCGCCGAAGATTACATCCGTTTCTTTTTCTGCAAGTGAAGCGTATTTTCCACAAAGCGCGTTGTTTTCCGCATCGTTCACCGGGTAATACGGCTCCGCGCCGTCGCGCCATTCCTCCGGGTATTCCCGCGTGATGATGGTTGTGGGCTGTGTGCCAAACTCGAAATGTTTGTGTTCAATGATGCGGGTATAAGGAACCTCGCGTGCGGTGTAATTCACCACAGCGTTGCCCTGGTAGTTTTCCATGGGCAGCTCTTCCGTCTCAAACCGCAAGCTGCGGTATGCGAGAGGACCGAACCGATATCCGTAAAATTCGTCAATCATTCCGGTGAACAACGTTCGCCTGGCAATGTGGGGATACTCCTTTATAAAATCAAAATAATCTGTATGGAGTAGCACGTCGCTACCCTCTAATAATTGCTCCACGATTTTTGTATAGCCGCCGATGGGGATCCCCTGGTAGCGGTCGTTAAAATAGTTGTTGTCAAACGTGAACCGCACTGGCAGGCGCTTAATGATAAAAGCCGGGAGGTCCTTGCAATCCCTTCCCCACTGTTTTTCCGTGTAGCCTTTCACTAGCTTTTCGTATACGTCGCGGC